>JANPMK010000040.1:0-138539 GCA_031422775.1 Akkermansiaceae bacterium
AGAATGGTGCGCGCGATAGGACTCGAACCTACACAGGGTTGCCCCTACTAGAACCTGAATCTAGCGCGTCTACCAATTCCGCCACGCGCGCACTTAGGCCAGCCTTACGACTGGGCGGAAAAACAACCATGCAGCCGGAAAATTGGCAATCACCATTTTTCTCCGCACGGTGACCAAATTTAAGAAATCTTACCGCGAATGAACGCGAATAGGCGCGAATAAGATCAATTTTGTAAACCTGGATTCCAAAATAATACGAGTAAGTTTTTCACCTATGAAAATGGGCACGATTATTAAATTAGCGTTCATTCGCGTCCATTCGCGGTTAAAAACTCCCCAGTAAACGTGTCGCCTTTAGCTCATTCCACCTAGGTTTCGCCGTGGCTTGGAATTCCCGAAAACATTCTCAATCCGCCGCACCACCGGTTTTTCACCCTCGGAAACCTCCACCTCGATCACATCGAACCTCCACGGAACCTCGCGCGTTCCTAGCCGCCGCAGCCACTCGTTGGCTCCGCGTAAAATAAGCGCCTGTTTCTTGCGATTCACCGCCGACAGACCCCGCATCAGCGAATCTTTCTGGCGCGTCTTTACCTCGGTAAACAACAACTGCCCGCCCTTGCTTGCCACGATGTCCACCTCCCCACCCTTCCGACCCTTGAAATTCCGCGCCAGGATCTTGCAGTTGTTCGCCCGCAACCAATCCGCCGCCACGCTTTCCCCATAGTCTCCCATCCATTTCCGCGCACCCGATGGCCCGCTGTTAGAGAGGTAGGGAGAGTTGAGATATCGGCTGAAACGACCGACGATGATAGCGACAAGGCCCATGGTTTTTAATTGCTTCGAGGTGCTCCCGTGTGCCGTAACCTTGATGGCGTTCGAAACCGTAGAGGGGGAATTCTGCGGCGATCTTCTCCATAATCTGGTCTCTTGTCACCTTCGCAATCACACTCGCTGCAGCGATGGATAACGACAGCCCATCCCCTTTCACCAACGCATCGTGCTCCATCGAAAGACCTTTGACCCGCAAGCCATCGATCAACGCGATATCGGGACGAACCTTCAACGCCTCCAACGCCAAGCCCATCGCACGATGCGTCGCACGTAAAATATTGATCCGATCAATCTCATCTGCCTCAACCGTTGCCACCGCCCAAACCACTTCGGGATTCGTGGTGATTTCTTCATAGAGCAGATCACGCTTTTTCTTCGATAGTTTCTTAGAATCGTCCAGCATCGGACAGAAAAACGTCCTCGGCAAAATCACAGCCGCCGCCGCCACAGGACCCGCCAGCGGCCCGCGCCCCGCCTCATCCACCCCCGCCACCCGAACAAACCCGCGGGCGATTAGCTCATCCTCATGTGAAAAATCCGGCATAACTACCCACACACTTCAATGCACGACATCAATGATATAAAGACAAAAGACTATTACTATTCGTGCCTGTCTTTCGTGATTCAAAACTCTTCAACCTTTTATCTACTAGATTGTAGAAATAGACCCGATCCGTGATCCGATTGTTTGACACAAAAAATCCCGAGGTCTAAAACCTCAGGATTTCTTTCTTCCATATAGGAAAGTGCTCGAAAGAGGACTCGAACCTCCACAGGTTACCCTACTAGATCCTTAGTCTAGCGCGTCTACCAATTCCGCCATCCGAGCTTTACCGTTTGGTGGGGCGCAGGAAATAGGATGCACGCCGCAGCTTTGCAAGTGAATCTTTGAAAAAAATGCAGGGGCGGGCTGGGTGCTCTCTTGCCTCGCCCAGAAAAACCCATTGTCACCGCCAGAGATAAAGACTAGATTCCCTATCCTAGCGCGATTGCTTTATGCACTTCACAACGAGCATGACATTTCGAAATCAAGCAATGAGAGCCCTCCTAGGCCTCTCACTCTTTTTCGTTCCCATCACTCATGGGTATTCTGAAGCCCCAAAAAACAACGGATGGAATGTGGTCAAAATTGAAGGCAAAGACTATCTGTCCGTCCAAGACATAAAGCGCTTCTACAACTTCACCGGCCTGACCCGCACTGGTAATAAAGTCGCCCTAGAAAACACTAAGGTCGAAATGAAACTCACCGTCGGCGGCAACGAATGCCTGATGAACAACGTTAAATTCGTTTTCTCCGATCCCGTCGTCGCCTCTGGAAACGGGGTTTATGTTTCTCGGATCGACCTCGCCAAACTCATCGATCCCGTCCTACGCCCAAGTTACATCAAAAACGCCGGCAACTTCCGCACCGTCATCCTCGATGCCGGACACGGCGGAAAAGATTCCGGTGCAAGCAACCCCATTGGAACGGAATCAAAATACAATCTCATCCTCGCAAAAAAGCTTAAAACCTTACTGGAAGCAAAAGGCTTCAAAGTTGTTATGGTTCGCGAAACAGATATCTTCTACACCCTCCAAGAACGCGTCAATATCGCTAACAAAGTAGACGATGAAGCCATCTTCATCAGTCTCCATTTTAACTCTGGCGGCAAGGCCGCTCGCGGTATTGAAACGTTTACCCTCTCGCCTCCCGGAGTTTCTCATTATGGCAGCAACCTGAAAGCCAGCGATGCGCAAACCAGAGCCGGCAATGAACACGATTCGGCGAATATCGCCCTCGCCACCGCCATCCACGGCTCCATCCTCCGCCGCCTTGGTGAAAACACTTTCGATCGTGGCATCAAACGCGCCCGCTTCAGCGTCCTCTCCGGAGTCAAGCATCCCGCCGTTCTTTTCGAAGGTGGCTTCATGAGCCACCCTTACGAAGCGCGCCTCATCGCCCATGAGTCTTACCAAAACGCCCTCGCGGTCGGGATGGTAGATGCCATCAATCGCTATCGCTTCGCCGTCGGCGGAAAAAAGGAAGCCGCGACGCCGCAATAGGTCATATAAGTCTTATACGACCTATCCGCAGTTTTGATTTCAAAACATTGATTCCCGCCTTCGCACCTGCATAATCCCCATGCAAACCGCATGCTCACCCTCCTCAAAATTCGCAATCTCGCCCTCGTTGACGAACTCGCTTGGGAACTTGGCTCCGGCCTGATCTCGGTCACTGGTGAAACCGGCGCTGGTAAATCTGTCATCGTCGGCGCTTTGAAAATGATTCTCGGCGAGCGCGCAGATAAAAACCTCATCCGCACTGGTGAGGACACCTGCACCATCGAATCCGTCTTCGATCTTTCCGATACCTCCGAAATCAATGCCATCCTCGAAGAAGGCGGACTTCCTCCCTGCGATGACACCCAGATCATCATCCGCCGCTCCATCGGCACCTCGACCAACCGCCAGTTCATCAACGACTCCCCGGTCACGCTCACACTTTTGAAAAAGATCGGCGAACGCCTCGTCGATCTCCATGGTCCGCACGATCACCAGTCGCTGCTCTCCCAAGAGCGTCAGCTCGCCATGCTCGATGCCTTTGCCGCAAACGATTCCTTGATCACCGAATACCGCAACTCATACCGCAGTTGGCGGGAAAAATCTCAGGAACTTCAGGAAATCCAAAACGCCGAGAACGCTTCCGAACAAGAGCTCGAACTCCTGCGTTACCAGCTCGATGAAATCCAATCCGCCAAACTCACTCCTGGGGATGGTGATGAGCTCCAGGAAAGGTATCACCGCTCGTCCAACTCCTCACGCTTGGTCGAGCTAGCCGCACAAGCTGTCTCTTCTCTCTCATCGGAAGACGGTATCCTCTCCCGCATTTCCGATCTCCAACGCCTTGTCCGCGACCTCGAGAAATTCGATCCATCCATCGCCGAAAAAGTTTCCTCTCTCGAAACCGCATCCATCGAACTCCAAGATCTCGAAGCCACTCTAACAGATTACGCCGAAGAGCTCGACATCGACCCCTCGGAAGCCGCCACGATTGAAGAACGCGTCAATCTCGTCGAATCCCTGAAACGCAAATACGGCCCCACGATTGAGGACATGCTTTCCCGCCAGGAAACGATCGCGAACCGCTTGGACAACATCGACAACCGCACCGAAAAAATCGAAGCCCTCACGCTCGCTCTGGCAGAATCCCGTAAAGAGTTAGAAGCCATCGCAAAAAAACTCAGTACCGCTCGGAAAAAATCCGCACCTAAACTCGCGCAAGACATCGCCTCTCAACTCAAAGAACTCGGTTTCAAACAATCCTCTTTCGAGATCGAACTCTCAGCACTTAAAGATCCCTCACTCCACGGCTTGGAGTCATGCAATTTCCTCTTCGGCCCCAACCCCGGCGAACCGCTGCTTCCCTTACGCCAGATCGCCTCTTCCGGAGAAATTTCACGCGTCATGCTCGCCGTCAAATCCTCCCTCGCCGAACAAGACGCCACCCCGCTCATGGTCTTCGATGAAATCGATGCCAACGTCGGCGGAGAAATCGCCCGTGCGGTTGGTAAAAAAATGGCCCTACTAGGTAAACTCCACCAAGTCATCGCCATCACTCACTTCCCACAAGTCGCCGCCACAGCAGCTGCCCACTTTGTCGTCGAAAAAGAAGTCGTCGGCGGTCGCACCCGCTCCAAACTCTATCCCGTCGAAGGAGAAAAACGCATCACCGAACTCGTCCGCATGCTAGGCGGCGGAGGCGAACAAGCCAGAGCAATGGCAGCTTCTTTGTTAGAAAATGGTTAAGCCAATAAACTTTCCAACTCTTCATTCAAAAATCAACAATCGTCATTCATCAATCGTCAATCAAAGCGAATAACCCAACCGCGCTTCTCTCAGAATGGATTAACGATTGATGATTGTTGATGTTTGATTTTTGATCTGAGGCAAGCCACTCCACCTTTGCCTCTATGCGGCTTTGCGCGAGACTTCTTCTAAATCACTCTTCATTAACTCCTCTGCTAAGGCCATCAGTCGGTCAAGCGAGGCCACTTGACCCTACCTTCACTCTTCACTATTCATCATTCACTCTTCAATGACCCTCGCTTTCATCGCCACCGGAGATATCGCTATCCCCACTTTTCGCCACCTCATCGATCACGGCCCGAAGCCTTGTGTCCTCATCACCCAGCCAGACAAGCCGGTCGGCCGCAGCCAGAGCAGCGCAGTTCCTCCGGAAATCAAAACCATCGCCCTCGTGCACGGCATCCCTGTTTGGCAGCCAGAAAAAATTTCCGAAATCGCAGCCGACCTCGAAGCACTCCGCCCGGACATAGCCGTCGTCATGGCCTACGGCCAAATCATTGGCAAAGCCGTCCGCAAAGCTCCAAAACAAGCCATCATCAACCTCCACGCATCCATCCTCCCCAAATACCGCGGAGCCTCATGCATCCAGTCCGCCATCCGCGATGGGGAAACCGAAACCGGGATCACCATCATGCACGTGATCCGTGAGCTCGATGCTGGTGATATCATCCTGACCAAAACAATTAATATCGGCCTCAATGAAACCGGCGGCGAACTTCACGACCGCCTCGCCAAACTCGGCCCCGCGGCGCTTTCCGAAGCTCTGAAAATTTTATCCGGACATCCAAAATCAGGCACACCCCAAAATCCCGCTGAAGTCACCTACGCCCCAAAACTCCTGCGCGAGCAAGGCAGACTCGATTTCACCCAGCCCGCAGAAGCGTTAGAACGCACCATCCGCGCCTACGATCCATGGCCCGGCACGTTTACTGAGGTCGCTGTGAAAGGAAAAAACAAACGCCTTAAAATTTTCCCGCCCACCAACATCAGCGATCACCCACTTCCCGCCGGAGAACTTCTCTACCAAAACAACGAACTCCTCATCGGCTGCGGCAATCAATCCCTCGTTCTTTCCGAAGTTCAACCCGAAGGCTCCAAACGCATGCCGGCTTCATCCTTCGCCAACAGTCTCTAACAAATCATATCATGAAAAATCTCATCCAACGCTACTACGACCTTTTTAACTCGGGTGACCGTGAAGCTCTTTTAGAAATGTTATCTGAAGATGTCGTCCACGAGATCAACGAAGGAACTCCAGAACTCGGACGTGAAACCTTCAGCGCGTTTCTCGATCGTATGGATCGCTGCTATCAAGAACAGGTCGAAGAACTCATCGTCTTCAGTAACGACAACCCGAACCGCGCCGCAGCAGAATTTTTTATTCGCGGAACCTACATTTCCACAGACGAAGGCTTACCCGAAGCAACAGGCCAAACCTATCACCTCCGCATCGGCGCGTTTTTTGAAATCACCAACGGAAAAATTAGCCGCATTACGAATTACTACAACCTCGCTGAGTGGTTGAGGATGGTGGGTTAAATTTCAAACTCCAAATTTCAATTATCAAGTAGAGAGGTATGCTCTACTTGTTATAGTTTCCTTAGCGCCTTCTTCATTTTCTCCAGACCTTCAATCATTCTCGCTCTTGGACAAGCGAAGTTAAACCTCACCCAGCCGGGCCAGCCGAAGGACGCTCCGTCGGATAGGAATAGTCCGGCTTCTTTCTCGAAGAATTCCGCAGGATTTTTCACATCCAGTTTCCGCGCATCGATCCAAGCCAGATACGTCGCTTCTGGCGCGCGCACTGATAAACCTTCGCATTCTTCATTGATGAAGCGAACCAACTCATCGCGATTTCCTTTCAGATATGAAATCAATTCCTGACGCCATGGCTCGCCATGTTGGTAAGCCGCTTCCGCAGCGTAGTAGGAAAGCGCATTGATCTCTGCTAAGGTATGTCCTCTTGCGGCGTTGAATTTTCTGCGAATCGAATCATCGGGGATAATCGCAAACGCATATCCCAAGCCAGCGATGTTCCAGGTCTTGCTGGGTGAAAGCAGAGTGATCGATTTTGCAGCGAGTTCTGCAGAAAGCTGCAAGGCCGAGAAATGCGGGGTGGCGACTTCATCGTAAATCAGATCGCAATGAATCTCATCCGAGACCAAAATAAGATTATGCTTCACACAGAACTGCGCGAGTAGGATGACTTCGTCTTTTGAAAACGCCCGACCCAATGAATTTTGCGGATTACAAAGCAGGAAGATTTTGGTTTTCGCCGAAACTGCTTTTTCCATCGCGTCCCAATCGAACTCCCATCGGTCGTTGACGAGAACGTGATCGACCGTGAGTAACTTTGCACCCGCATCTTTGTGAACCCCAAGAAACGGCGGATAAACCGGCGTGCAGGTCATGAGCTCCCCGCCATCTTCACAGAAAGCCCGAGCTGCTAGGGAAAGCGCCGGAACCAAACCACCGAGATGCACGAGGTGATCCGGATTCAACGCCACGTGACGGCGTTTTTGTAAATAGTCGGCGATCGCATCCATCAAGCCCGTATGCGCCTGTGCGTAGCCAAACACTCCGTGATCCACCCGCTTATGCAAGGCGTCTAAAATCACTGGAGCCGATACGAAATCCATATCCGCCACCCAGAACGGATCAAGCTCCGGCCTGCGATCGTATTTGATGCAGCCCGTTCCTTTCCTCGCGACCACCGTATCAAAATCAAATTTCATCACGCCAAAACTGCCGCCAACCCCCACGCTTTGCAACCGCCAAACGATGAGCGAGTCTCAAAGTGCTACAAGAATTTCAACGCAAAGCCGCAAAGGACGCGAAGTTACGCAGAGCCAGCACGATAAAATTTTAAGGTTTAATAAACTCAATATCTTCGATCCATATTATTCAATTTCTTTAAGAACACAACAACCCAAGCTTTGCGTAACTTCGCGTCCTTTGCGACTTTGCGTTGAAAAAAGAAACCAATACACGTGGATTTGAGGTTTCATTTTCAGCCCCAATCCAAAACAATCCCGGCCAGCAATGAACCACTCTTTTTCAAACATCGGCCAGCGTCTTGGCGGCGGTAGTGGCATCGGCGATCTCATGGACGATCTCGGCAATGCTCTCGCAAACGCTGGTCCGAACATGAAAATGCTCGGCGGCGGTCAGCCAGCCCAAGTTCCAGAGGTGAATGCGATCTGGCAAAAGCGACTCGCTGAAATCGCCGCAGACGATGTGGCGACCCGTAAGATGCTCACGACCTACGATCCGCCGAAAGGAAATCCCGAGTTCATCCAAGCCATCGCTGACATGCTGCGCGATACCTTCGGCTGGAACGTTGGTCCGGAAAATATCTGCCTCACCAGCGGCGGACAAACCGCGTTTTTCTATCTCTTCAACCTGCTCGCCGGCACAATGCCAGACGGCAGCAAGCGGAAAATCCTTTTCCCTCTCGTCCCCGAATACATCGGCTACGCCGCGCAGGGCTTAAATGCCGACATGTTTGTCGCGGTCAAACCGACCATCGAACACACCGGCCCCAACGAGTTCAAATACCACATCGATTTTGATAAGCTCGAGATCGGCACCGACATCGCGGCGGTATGCGTTTCCCGGCCCACCAATCCAACCGGCAACGTCCTCAGTGACGCCGAAGTCCTACGCCTTTCCGAACTCACCAAAGCCAAAGGCATTCCGCTCATCATCGACAACGCCTACGGCGCTCCGTTTCCTAAAATCATTTTCACCGAGGCCTCACCGCATTGGGACGAACACGTGATTCTCACCCTCAGCCTTTCCAAACTCGGCTTACCGGGAACACGCACGGGGATCGTGATTGCTCCTGCGGAAATCATTTCCGCTCTCTCTTCCATGACCGCTATCACTGGGCTATCGAACCCAAGCATCGGCCAACAAATTGCCCTGCCATTGATCCGCAGCGGGGATATCCTGAAACTCAGCGAAGACGTCATCCGTCCCTACTACCGGGAAAAATCGCTCTTCGCCCAAGCCGCCGCGCGTGAGATTTTCGGCGATCGCTTCAAATGGTACATGCACCGCAGCGAAGGCGCCTTATTCCTGTGGTTCTGGTTCCCCGATCTCCCCATCACTTCCGCCGAGCTCTATCAGCGACTCAAAGCTCGCGAGGTCCTCATCATCCCCGGAGAACATTTCTTCTTCGGCTGCGATGACACCAACTGGCGCCACCGCCAAGAATGCATCCGCGTCTCCTTCGCCATGCAGGAATCCATCGTCAGAGACGGACTCACCATCATCGCGGAAGAAGTAGCGAAGGCTTAAAATTCAAATCTCAAATCTCAAGTTTCAATCAGAAGTCGAAGCGACCTCTTCCACTGATCACTCGGCACTCGGCACTTTGTAATCACTTCAACGCCTCAAGTTTCCGAATCTTGATATTGCGAAACCAAACAGGATTTCCGTGATCTTGTAGGCAGATGTGACCCTCATCCGCGGTGCCGAATTCTTTCCATGTCGCGAATTTGGATTTCGCTACTTTTTGTTTCCAGTCTTCAGATCCGATTTCGTATTCAACGTATTTTTCGCCGTTCATCCAATGCTCGCACTTGTAGGTGCCGGTCGCGGTCTTTTGGCATTTGAGCACGAAATGATTCCACTCTCCCGCAGGCTTGGTGGTGTCTTTGTCAGCGGCATAGAGCTCATACATCCAACCCGATTTCTGAGCGTCTTTGCCTTTCGCATTGTCGATGATCTGTGCCTCCGGGCCGGACTTGTATGGAGGACCTTGTAACTCCACCACTTTGAACATGATTCCGGAGTTACCACCCTCACTGATCTTCCAATCAATCGAAAACTCGAAGCTCTCATATTTCTCCTTGGTGATGACATCTCCCCCACCCTTACGGCAAAGCGCCCCATCCTCAACCACCCACTGCTCCGGCAGTTTCTCTTTCTTGTAACCGCGAAGATGCTGCGACGCGTCTTTTCCATCAAACAACAACACCCAACCTTGTGCTGCTTCTTCTTTGGTCAGGGTATTTGGCTCAGCTGCGAAAGCGCTCTGAGAAATTAGTAATAAACAAAATAAGGACGAGAAGGTTTTCATAATTGGATTCGGAGTTTCAATAAGATCGCTGAGATACGGCCATAGAAAAAAGATTATTTCAACTTATCATTTCCTTCCCGCGCTAGACTCCCCCCAATCGCAAGTGATCTATGCGTTTGCTCAGCTCCAGAAACACAAGGAGAGGCTGCATCCTGCTGCCTTTTCCAATTAGCCTCACCAGATTCTCCACCAGGGCCTTTTTAGTTCGGCATCTTCTAGGATTCATGAATTCTTGTCGTCGTCCGCCATCTTTTTGAGCTTCATCAGGAATCGAAATACCATCGAAGCAACGGCGTAAGTGATCATAATAATTCCAGTCACTAACCCAAGAATTGCAATCACTTCACCAGGTTCGGAGCGCGCAATCTGGGTGTGATTGAATCCAAACATCAATAATTGCATTCCGAGAATTACCCAGATTCCTCTCCGAATTGATTCTAGATGGGCGATACCTTCTTCTTTCATTGTGATATTTTTTAAAAGACGGCGACCGAAGATCGCCGCTACAGTGCTCATCATCACCGCAAGAACTCAGTTCCAAGCAGTGTGGGTATTCCTTTTCCTGCTTTGTAATATCCATCGATGACACCGACGAAACCCATTTCTTCTAGATAAAGTTCACCGGTTCCCTTTTCTAAGCTGAATGAGGTGAGGACACTTTCTGTTACAGGATCATCCTGACCTACAGTACCCGTAACGCGCTCATACCCCGTGAATGAAAATATACCATAAAGATTGAGTTCGGCTACATCTCCGGAGACTAAGAAATTAAGATTTCCAAGGCAACGACCACTATATTCCATACTGATGCTTATGCTAGTATTGGTTTCTGAGTATGTTTCTTTCAATGTGTAAGGAACGTTTGCAGATTCATATTTAAAATCGAAAAAATCACTGACATTTATAGAATCCTCACCTTTTTTCTTAAGATAAAATCCTTTTATATCACCTTCTTCACTAAGACTGACAATGGACCAGCCAGTGATCTCGTTGATTATCCCTTCATCAATAAAGCTTTGTAGAAAGTTTTTGTTCGAGATTTTTTCAGTGATGATTTTAGTAGATAATGTGTAGCCAGTATTGCTTTCTTTGTAAGCTTCTGGACCTTGTCCAGTTAATGTCATAGCGATGGTTAGAATGTGTTCTCGACGGGAAGAAGATTCTTGGCCAAGCGCTAGTCCTGCAGAGTTAATCAAAAGTGCAATGAGTGCAAAAATTTTCAAGTAATTGGGGGATTTCATATTGATGTGCCTAGTTAGGTATGCTCAGAGCGCTTTTACTCTGACGGGTCGAACCTCTCATCTCAATTTGATAGGGTCAAGTTTATCGTTCGGATCAGATGTTTCTTTTTAACATTTTATTTTGATAGATTTAGTAACAAAAAAAGCCCCCGCGGAATAGATCCGCGAGGGCTTTAAAGAAGCAATTCTTACGCTTTCTTAACGGTCACCCACTGTCCGGATTTAGCGGATTCTAACACCGCATCGCAGACATATTGAGTGCCTAACGCATGACGGAAGTCTGGGTAGTTGATCGGTGCCGATGGATTATCGAGCGACTTGAAGAACTCCACGAGCGCGTGAGTGAACGAGTGTTCGTAGCCAAGGCAAAGACCCGGCACCCACCAGTTGCCTGCGTATGGATGATCACCATCGGAGCAATGGATTTTGCTCCAACCCCGGCGATCGCCTGGAACGCCGTGATCGAAATACTCAAGGTAGTTTAGATCATGCAGATCCCATGCGAGAGATTTTTTCTCACCGTTGATTTCGAAGGTGTTCAAGGCTTTGTGGCCGCGTGCATAGCGGGTCGATTCGAAAATCGCGAGCGAGCCGTTTTCAAAGCGTGCAAGGAATGCACATGCGTCATCGATGGTCACCGGATGTTTCTTACCAGTTTCCGTATGCACGCGCTCTTTGATGAACGTTTCGGTCATCGCGGAAACGGATACGATATCGCCGTTGATCCAACGTGCGGTATCGATGCAGTGAGCAAGCAAATCGCCAGTCACACCGGAGCCAGCTGCTGCCGCATCGAGGCGCCAGAGTCCGGCACCACCTTGCGGAAGATCTTCGGAAATCGTCCAGTCTTGTAGGAAGTTTGCGCGGTAATGGAAAACCCGACCCAACTCACCCGCAGCGACGATGTTTTTCGCAAGCGTCACGGCAGGAAGGAAACGGTAGTTGTACCAAACCAAGTTTGGCAGACCGGATTTCTCCACAGCTTCGACCATCTTTTCACCTTCGACTCCGTTGAGAGCCAGCGGTTTTTCACAAAGGATCATCTTGCCGTTTGCGATACAGGCGAGAGCGATCTCAGCGTGGGAGTTGTTAGGTGTGCAGATATCGATCGCGTCGATGTCGTCACGCTTCACCATCTCGCGCCAGTCAGTTTCGTAAGAAGCATAGCCCCACTTTTCAGCGAAAGCTTTGACCTTTTCTTCGTCACGACCGCAGACCGCTTGGCGGACAGGAACGTGCTCGGTATCGAAAAAGTGCGAGAGCTGTGAGTAGGCGTTTGAGTGCGTGCGACCCATGAAGCCGTAGCCGATGAGTCCGATGCGGATTGGTTTCTTAGACATACTGTTTGATTCTGATTTTTAAACGTTAGATAGCCTTGTTGACATCGATCATGGCTTTGAGGATCGCGTTCCAAGTGGCTGGAGCTTCGAGAACGGAGTTATCGAACATGCAACCATCCCAACAGATGTGCTTGATGCCGCGTTCTGCAGCGCCTTGCAGCCAGTAGGAAGAGCACTTAGCGATATCGAGTTTACCGTTCGGATCGTCTGCTGGGCAGTGGCGTCCGGTCTTGTCGTGGGAGCCAGTGCCGTGAACGGAACCGTCGTTTTGAGCGACGTGGAAATCGAGTGTCCATGGGCGCAGCGCATCGGTCATGATTTTGTATGCGGGCCAAAATTCTTCATCACTGTAACCTGCTTTGAGAAGTGCGGCCTCTGGAGCATTGTAGCCCATGAGGTAGAGGTAGGTGTGCGCAAGGTCGGCTTGGAAGCCAACGACGCCTGGCATTGCGGTCGCTTCCAGGGTATCGACGGCTGCTTTCCATGAATGGAAGCCACCCCAGCAGATTTCACCTTCAGCGGCAATTCTCTCACCGAACTGCTCGGCGACTTTACCAGCCTCGCGGAAAGTTTTAGCAACCTTGGCGGTGTTGCCAGCAGGGTCTTTTGCGAAGTCTGAGGTACCACCTGCGGTATCGACACGGATGATTCCGGATTTACTGACACCATGCTCGTTGAGGATCTTTGCAATGCGGCAGGTTTTCTCAACAGCGAGAACGAAGTTCTTCATGTCTTCGTCGCTACCAAACGCCGGACCACCAACCGTGCCCGGCCAAACTGGAGCAACCAGAGAACCTACGGAAAGTCCTTTCGAAGCGATCAAGTCTGCCATTTTGCGCAGCTCAAGATCAGATGCATCCGGATCGGTGTGAGGATGGAATATGAAAAGATCCACTCCGTCATATTTCTGACCATTGACCTCAGCGGCCACAGTGAGATCGAGCATGTGCTCAAGGGAGATGGGGGGGTGATCTGTGCCTGGTTCTTTTCCAACCAGACCCGGCCACATAGCGTTGTGTAATTTCAGTGAACTCATAAGATGCGATGTTTTTCTCTTCTCAAATGCCCCTTGTCAAACAGGCACTGAAGTTAAAAGCGCCACAGGGCATAGATTCAAAGATTGACAATCTCTGTCGGAACACTTCCCCTATTGTCATGCACGTCTCATTAACTCCTGAATTGGAATATGCCGTCAAAATGAAGGTCTCGTCTGGGCTATACAACAATGCCAGCGAAGTCATTCGCGAGGCGTTGCGGATGACACTCAAAGCCGAGGCCGAAAATGAATGGCTGAAACGCGAAGCCGCGATCGGTTACTTACAACTTGAGGCTGCCAATACCGTTCGTGTCAGCAGCAAAGCCGAATTCGAGGCTCTAGCGCGTAGCCAAGCATGACCCTTGAATTCACCAAAGCCTCCATCGCGGATCTTCAATCTATCCGATCCTACACCTTGCATACGTGGGGTGCCGAACAGGAGCAGATTTACCTCGATTCCCTATGGAAAAAATTCGGGGATTTGCTGGCATCTCCCCAACGCTGGAGGCAGCGAACCGATCTATTTCCCGACTGCCAAATCGCAGCACATGCAAAACACGTGATTCTCTTCCGCATCAACGGCACAGAGTTACAGATTGTTAGAATACTTCACGCAGCGATGGATTTCCCCAGACACCTAACAGACGAAGAGTGAATCGGAGGAAAATGTCGCGTCACGTATTAATCCTCTAATTCGCAGTTAAAGTTGTTGAATAGGAGCGCAAATCTTAGTTTTACAGAAGTCAACGAAGGGGCTTCGCGCAGTGGCCTTGACTTTTCTTTTATGATTCTATGGCAGGAGAGTTGAGAATGAGGTGCTGGAACATCCTTCGTTCTCTTCGTTACCTTCTGTTCAAAAATATTTTTTCAGGAGCAAACGGAGATAACAGAGGGCTGTGACATCTGCGGTTCCATTTCTGGTTTCAGGTTAAAATAAATTGAAAAAGTAACTGATAGATCTTCCAACGCGGGACTTTGACCCTCAGTTCCAAATCAGTTAATCCCCTCACATCCAAGCGTTCCAACGTCTCCTCCGCGATCACCGCCGGCAGTCCGCTCGCCAAACGGAGACGCCATCCCTGTAGTTTTTCCGCATAAGCCCGTCCGTTAGCCACTTTTTCCAGCGCGACCTTCCTCCATTTTTGAAATTCTGTAAAACATGCCGCGTCATCCTTTGGATCTGTCATCGGCAGGTAACACCGCTCCATCCGCCTATCCTCTGGGAAATCCCGCAGGATGTTCACCAACTGGAGTCCTTTCCCATACTCCACCCCCCAATGCTCCAGCTCGACCTGTGGATAAGTGGAAAACTTCTCCCCCATCGTCAGAAAACCTAAACGTGTCCAAAACAGCCCGACGCATCCCGCAACCCGCCACGCGTAATCTTCTAACTCTTCCGCACTTTTCAAACTGCTTGGTTCGTCGCCAGCATTTCCAAACCGCTCAAGATCCAGAATCTGCCCACTGACGATGGTTTCCAAAACCTCATGAATCAGCGCGATCTCACCCGATTCTAATCCACGCAGCCCTTCCAAAATTTCCATATGGCTCAGCAATAACATCGCCTCCCGCGGATCGGTGATTCCCGCATGAAAATGTTCAGGAAATGCCTGCGCGGCGATTTCTCCCCTCACCTGTTTTAAAAAATCTAACAGCGATTCGATACGCTCTTCAGCCGATCCATCCACAGAATCTGCGATCGTATCGCTGGTCCTTGCTAAAAGATAAGCAATCCCAGCCGCGCGTCGCATCGGACGCGGCAGTAAACGGAGGCTCAGGTAAAACGAACGCGATACCCCTTTGAGAACTTCCGTTTCAAGTTCCGCTCGCATCACTCATCCATGGCAAGAATTCGACCGCAGTTCTCGCATTGCGTGATCTCTTTCTCGCTATGAACCGCAATCGCTGTCGAGGCGATCACCTTCATGTTGCAGCCCGTGCATTGTCCGCTGTGAAGTGTCGCGATTGCAGTGCCTTCTTTGGATTTTAGTAATTTTTCGTATAGCGGCAGGATGTCTTCGGAAACCGATTGCACGAGTTTATCGCGTTCAGCACGAACCTCTTTCTGCTGCTCTTCCATCCGCGTATGACGCTCACGAATCGCCGCGAGATCGGCTTCGACCACCGCGCGAGTTTTTCCGAGCAGTTCACTGGCTTGCTGAAATTTGGCTCGGAAAGCATCGACCTCTTCCATCGCCTGAAGCTCCTGAGTTTCAAACTCATCCACTTCCTTTTCATACCTTGTGATCTCGTGACCTAATGCATTGTATTCCTCGTTCTTCTTGGTCTCGAACTGTTGCACGCGCAACCGTTTGACCGTGGTCCGACGCGTTTCCGCATCCATTTCGATCTTCTTCACCCGCAACTCAACCGCATTCAAGGCATCCTTCGCCTGTTTAACAGCCTCCTCATCCCCCGCCAGTTTCGCCCGAGCCCGAGCCTCTTCTTGCGGTAACTTCGCCAAGTCTTTTGCTAAAACCAGCAAGCGCTTGTCCCTATCCTGTAAAACCAACAATCCCCGTATCTCTTCCAACATGCAAGATATCTACCCGCCTCTTTCTCAATCTGCAACATCTTCCGCACTCCCATTCGCATCCTCTGCGAGTTCGTCTTCTTCGAGTTTACGGAAATGAATCTGACCGACACGACGGCCATCGGTGCTGGTGACTTTGGCTTCGTAACCAAGGATGACAAGGGTTTCGCCGACCTCGGGGAAGCGCTCAAGTTTCTGGGTGATGTAACCACCGACCGTCGTGACTTCACCACTTTCCAGATAAAGCTCTGGAACGTAGCCTTCTAAATCGTTCAGCGTGACGGAGCCTTCCACCACAAATTCTTCATCGTTGATCCGCACGAAGGGTGAGTGCTCGTTATCAAACTCATCTTGAATATCGCCGACCAATTCCTCGATCACGTTATCGAGGAACACGATGCCCACAGGCGTTCCAAACTCATCGACTGCCATCGCCAGGTGCGCGTGCTCTTTAAGGAAAAATTTCAACAAACTATCCAACGGCATGGTGTCTGGAACCATTTTCAATTCGCGTTTGATCCGCATCAGATCCGGATCGGGATCGTTCATCAGTGTGAACAAATCTTTGATGTGAATCAGACCAATCGATTGGTCGATATGTCCTTTCACCAGAGGGAAACGGGTGTGCTTGCTGCGGATCGCAATCGCCAAGGTTTTTTCAAACGGCTCATCTGCATCGAGCACGACGACCTCATTGCGCGGTGTCATGACATCACGCACCCAAAGCTCGTTGAGCTCTAACGCATTGATCAAAATTTCGCGTTCCGTATCAGTGACCTCTTTGAATTTTCCAGAATGGGTCACCAAAATCGCTAACTCCTCAGCCGAATGGACATGCTCGCTTTCGCTAATGGGATCGATGCGGAAAAGCGTCTTTAACAACCAGTTCGCCGTTCCTTGAAAAAAGCGAATGACCCAGTAGAAACTTTTATAAAACACATGCAATGGGGTAACCAACAACAACGTGGTGCCAACGGAACGGCGTATCGCAATCGACTTCGGCATTAACTCACCGACCACCACATGCAAGAACGTGAACGAGGCATAAGCAATGACTAGAGCGACCCAGTAAATGCCGATCTCAGGCATTCCTAGTAGCGCCAAAAACGGCGATATCAGAGCTTTAACAAACGGTTCACCGAGGAAACCTAATGCCATTGAGGAAAAAGTGATACCGAGCTGGTTGGCCGAAAGATAACCATCCAAATGCTTCACCACATGAATCGCTCGCGAGGTATCCGCTCCAGTTTCTTTTCCATGCGACTCTAACTGACTCAGCCGCACTTTCACGATCGCAAATTCGGATGCGACGAAGAACGCGTTTAATAATAGGAAGAAGGCAATCCCTAACAAATAGAGAACTGTCTCAATCGCACTCGGAAACTTGTGGATCACTGCGGTGCCCTCTACGTGGGCTAGAAAATGGAAAATTGGATTCACTGGATGATTAAAGTTTTTCGTAGACCCCTTGGTCGCGCTTTTCCAAGACCGTAAATCCGGCTTTCTTCGCGTCAGAAACCGACAGTGGCTTCGTCACACGCGGGGTGTTGATTTTTGAAATCACTTTCTTGATCGGGTGCTTGCAAATCAAGCAGCACACCAGAGCCTCACGGTCAACAGGCCGTCTCAGCTCAAATCCACGTCGGCACACTCTACACGATCGCTCTGGATCGTCAGGGGCTTCGGATACGTATTCGTAAATTGGCATTGGTGAAACGTGGAAGCGGGTAGTTTCCGTGCCACGTTTAGTTCATGCGGCAGGGGAACCGCATGAACCAGCTGTATTACCAGCTGGATTTTGTCACACCTGGCAGAAGTCCTGCTGATGCGTATTCACGGAAGGTGATCCGGGAAAGTTTGAAACGGCGAAGGAATGCACGGCGACGGCCAGTGACTTCGCAACGATTTACAACGCGAGTCGGGCTTGCATCGCGTGGAAGCATCGAAAGACCAACATAGTCTTTTTCAGCCTTCAGCTTGTGTCTGAGGTCTGCGTATTTATCAACGGTGTTCTGTTTGCGCTTGTTGCGTGCGATCCAACTTTTCTTAGCCATAATTCGGGGCGGTTTGATACCCGACACAGCCAACCGTGCAAGCGTAAACTCGCAATTATTTGGAAAAAGTTGAAAATTGGCGGGTTTTTCCGGTTTTTAGTGAGTTAAACCCCATAAATCACTTCTTCCAGATACAGCCCGTCGGCGGGCGCGCACAACGGTGCTTTTCCATGCGGCAAACCTGACGGTTGATCCAAAAGCAACGCGAGATCGTCCAATCTCAGCCTTCCCTGCGCGGCTTTTATCGCAGAACCCACCAGCATCCGGACCATTTTGTAGAGGAACCCATCGCCATGAAAACTCATCCGATAGCCGTCGGGAAGCGTCGTCAGCTTCGCGGAAAAGACGTTGCGCACATAATCCGTCTCCTCGTCCTCGTTTCCGCGATACGCCGCGAACGCATGGAAATCATGTTTTCCCTCAAAACATTTCAACGCCTGCTCCAACACATCCGCATCCAGCAACCTCGGCAAATGCCACGCCAAACCTGCTTTCAACGGCGGTAACACTGGATCCGTGCAAACATCGTAGTGATAACGTTTCCCAATCGCCGAAAACCGGCTGTGAAAATCCGCCGAAACCTCCTCGCAAGCCATCACCCGTATCGTCGCCGGTAATTTCGTATTTAACGCCGGAACCCAGTTGTAGGGATTCATCGTGGAGTCGGCCGGCGCATCGAAATGTGCCACCTGCCCGACCGCATGCACTCCCGTATCGGTTCGACCCGACCCGTGCATCTTGATCGGTTGCTTCGCGGTCACTTCCAACGCCTCGTTCAAAAAATCCTGCACCGTGTTACCCCCAGCCTGCGTTTGCCAACCGAGAAACGGTCGCCCGTCATACGCTATAGTCAGTTTCAATCTCATGAAATCTCCTCCATCCATCGGTTTAAAATTTCCACCGCCGCCACTTGATCGATGATCGCCTTTTGCTTGCGAGCGTTCTTACCCGCCTCACGCAATTTTTCAGACGCATCCATCGTGGAATAGGTTTCATCCACAAAAACCAGAGTCAAATGCGGCAACATCCGAGAAAGCTTGGTTGCGTAATCCCTGACTTTCTTCGCCGAATCCCCTTCAGATCCATCCAATCGCAACGGCAAGCCCACCACCAAGGTCTTCACCTTCCGCAGCGCAGCGATGTCTCGAATCCGCGCCAAGCCATCTGATCCATGCGTGAGATCAATCGTCTCAACCGGATGCGCCATGATTCCAAAATCATCCGTCGCCGCGATCCCGATCCGCGATCCACCATAATCCACACCCAACGCTGGGTGCGGCGATATCTCTGAGTAACTCTCAACTTGTGATTCTTCGTTCAATGCGCCGCCAGCTTTCCACACATCGCCAAATGATCAAGCTTGCGCTTACTCGTTTGAACGTCTGCATTCGTTTCCATGAAAAACCGTCGCCATTTCATCAAGATCACCACAGGTGCCGCTGCAGTTGGAGCACTCGGAATCCAATCATCACCCGCAGCCACCGATTCCAAACTCCGCAAAGTCTGGGTTATGTCCGACCTACATTGCGGCTACACCGAAGGCGGAAAAGATGGCGCGGAATGGTTTACTTTAGCTTGCAAAGACATGCAGCAAGAACACGCGGACATCGCCTACGCCATGACACTCGGCGACATCACCCATGGCGGCAACGAGCAACAACTCAAAAACTACATCACCACCCGTGATGCCAGTGGAATCAAAACGTGGTATGAAATAGCAGGCAATCACGAGTACCACGATGGCAAGGCGGATTCCTTCAAACAACTCATCCGCAGCACCGATCCTTATTCGGTGGTCGATGGCAATCTTGCATGGATTTTTCTTTCCGATGAAAAAGCGGGCGTCCCCGGAGAACTCACTCCGGAGAGTTGTGATTGGCTGGAAACCGAACTCGCGAAGCACAAGGGCAAAAACATCATCGTCTGCTCACATCAAGGAATCAAAAACACCACCTTGAATACCGATAACGCCCAACGTCACATCCATCCTGCAGATCGGATTTCAGAAATCATTAAAAAATCAAACATCGCACTCTGGATGAGTGGACACGAACACCACGGTCCCTATGGTCCAAAACACATTGCGAGAGTCAAGAACACGACATACATCAACGTTGCTTCGATGAGTCACGCTTACAAGACAGGCAGCAGCCAGTCGAATCTATTAGAATTCAAACCGGGATCCAAAGAAATCACCGCCCGCCGCCGTACACATGACACCCAGATTTTTATGCCAGAATTCGAAGTGAAAATCCCCCTGCTGTATCCTATCGAGCTGGGTTGATTTTTTTACGGAGATTGGATCGGATGATATGCCTATCCCTTAGATTCGGGCTTTTTTTAGACAGGGAGGGAGGAGATAAAGGAGAAGAGGAGCTCTAATGATGAAAATAAGTCTTTTGTTTAATTCATTAGCTAAATAAACACTCCTCTCCTCCATTTCCTCTTCCCTCCCTGTAGAATAAAGCCGGAACTATTTCATTTACTTGCTATTCATCTCCCAAACATCTTTTTCCACTAGAGCGGACTTCGCCCCCGCTCCCTTCAACCATGCCATTGCAGCTTTATCGCCCTTCAGATGTGCGTCCCAAAAAGCCGTCGTAAGAGCCAATATAGCCTTGTGGTAGCGGCTAGGCTCCCCCTTTTTCAGACCCTTCTCACGCTGACCGAAATCCATGTGGGTAGCTCCATCAAAAACAACTTGCCATGCGGGTGCAGCTGTTAGAGCAGGGAAAACTTTGAGCCTATCCTCGGGACTGCTATCCCCTATCGGACTATCGTCCTTTGTACCGGTCATAAGCATACATGGCATGGTGATGCTTCCGAAAGCTTTGTCCGCATCACCTCTCTTGGGCAAACTGGGACTCATCATCACCGCAGCGTCGATCCGTTTCTCAAGGTAAGAAATCTTTCCAGCGAGAAAACTCTGCCCGGCCATGGCCTGGGTCGTAACAGCACCGAAGGAATGACCAGACATACCGATGTGCTCCAAGTCCATGCGCCCAAACAGCTCATGCCCTTTTTCTTCATTCCACTTTTCCAATGCGTCGATGACAGCGGGCACATCTTTCACACGATCCATAAAAGCCTCCGCCGAAGCCGCGCTTTTCATTGCCGACATGCGGTTCGCCATTCGCTCATCTTTCCAAACACCCTCATCGCTGCCCAAATGTTGAACGAAAACCACCACATAGCCGCGTCCGGCCCAATGATTTCCGAGATACGGATTATTGTCCCGTGAACCACCGAGGCCGTGCGAAAAAAGAATCACCGGTGCAGGTTTTTTCGTATCCGGTAGATAAACGCGTATTGGCACCTCCCTATTCCGCTTCGCGTCCTGCAATTCAAAGGTCACGGATTTCACCTCAGATTTCCCAACCACAAGTGGATCGTAAGCAGCGGGCTTCGCGACGGCAGCCATCGCGGTCACACAGAATAAGAATAAAAATTTTATCATAGAGGCTAAACCCACTAGACAACGGAAGGTTGCGGAAGGGCGTTCTTCGCGGCTTTGACTCCATTTCATCTCGTCCAAGCTATTTGGCTTCGCCTCTCTATGAAACTTGCTAACACTCATCCTGCTGTGCGTTGAAATCTTCGGGAAAATTCCTCGATAATTTCAATTCGCCATCTCGCCGACATTTCCCCACAATCCCCGCCGTGAAGTCTGGATTCCTTGAAAAACTTGTATCTCGCCTCGACCGCGTCGAACCCGGTGAGATCCAAAACATCGTCACGCGTTTGATTCAGGAAAAGGGCTTTCTTGAGAACGTTTTTGAGTCTCTGCACGAGGGGCTGATCATCCTCGATCCCGAGGGAAAAATCATGTTCCTCAACCGAGCTGCCTGCCAGTTCTTCGGACTGGATCCATCGAACGCGCTGGGCGAAACCATTTCGTCGAAAATCCGTGGGCTCGATAACCTTTCGCTTAGCGGCTCCACGCAATCGGTTTCTCGCGACATCGAGGTGTTCTATCCCGAGCACCGCCGGCTCAATTTCTACCTCGCCCCCATCGACGACCCGAAAAATTTCGAGCTCCCGCTCGGTCACGTGATGTTGATCCGCGACACCACCAGCACCCATGCGGAGACCCAGGAAAACATCGAGTCCGAACGCCTCAACGCACTGACTTTACTTGCCGCAGGAGTCGCGCATGAAATCGGCAATCCCCTCAACTCCCTCGATATCCACCTGCAGCTCATCGAGCGGAAAATCCGCAAACTTCCTCCCTCCCATCGCCAGAGCCTGACGGAAAACATGCACACCGCACGCCAGGAAATTCAGAGGCTCGATACCATCCTCAAACAATTTCTCCACGCCGTCCGCCCCACCACTCCGCGTCGCGAGCCACAAAACCTCAACGCCATCCTTCGCCAAACTCTCAAACTGTTAGAACCTGAAATCAGTTCCCGCCATATCGTGGTGAATCTCCATCTATCAGAAACCCTCCCCAATGCCGTCATCGATCCAGATCAATTCCAACAAGTCTTCTACAACCTTCTCCGCAATGCCTACCAAGCCATCTCTGGCGACGATGGCTTGATCGATATCAAAACCCGCTCCACCGAAACTGATTTCCTCATCTCCATTTCCGATAACGGAATCGGCATTCCTCCAGAGCAAATGGGAAGTTTGTTCGAGCCCTACCGCACCACGAAATCCGCCGGCACCGGCCTTGGCCTACTCATCGTCCGCCGCATCATCCGCGAACACGGCGGCGAAATCGAAATCCATTCCAATCCGAACGAAGGGACATCTATTTTGATTCATCTCCCACACACCGCTCCGAGTCCAAGGCTTTTGCCTGCTCCGGTGATTGATGCTGACTGAAACATCTTCATTCAAATATGACACATAGGTCGTATAGGACTTATTGCTCTTATTTTGGGGAAAGTTTGGGCTGTTCTAAAAGCCTCCTATTGACGCACAAGCTCCCGTCACTATACTGCGTCAACTTGTCACCTCTCTTAGTCTTCCACTGATCACTGTTCACTCGGCACTTTGACTCCATTCCATTCCGTCCAAGCTATCACGACTTCGTCATTTCTTTTAAGTTCGTTACAACTCACACTGCTTTCCACTCTCCCATGCACCCTACCCTCCTCATCGTTGACGACGAACGCGCCACCCGCGAGGGGCTGCGCTCGGCGTTGGAGGATGATTTTGATGTCTATCTCGCCTCCAACAACACCGAGGCCTTGTTCATCCTGAAAAATGAACCCATCGAGCTCCTCCTCACCGATCTCCGGCTCGGCGGCGATTCAGGGATGGATCTCATCGATGCCGCATCCAAACTTTCCTCTCCGCCAACCATCCTGATGATGACCGCCTACGGTTCGGTCGACACCGCGGTTGAGGCCATGCGCCGCGGAGCGTTTCATTTTGTCACTAAGCCTCTGAATCTGGACGAGGTGGAAATGTTGCTCAAACGCGCCCTGCGCAGCCGCAACTTGGAAACCGAAAACGTCCAGCTCACCCAACAGGTCAAAAAGGGCAGCAGCCTGTCGCGCATCATCGGGAAATCTCCGGAAATCAAACGCGTCACCGATCTCATCGAACAAGTCGCGCCGACCCGTGCCACGGTTCTCATCGAAGGCGAATCCGGAACGGGAAAAGAAATCGTCGCTCACACAATCCATCACCTCTCAGGCCGACCCGCCTCAAAACTGGTCGTCGTCAACTGCGCCGCGCTTTCCCCGCAGCTTCTGGAGTCGGAACTTTTCGGTCACGAAAAAGGCGCGTTCACCGGTGCCTCGCAAAAACGCATCGGCCGCTTCGAACAAGCCGATGGCGGAACTTTGTTTCTCGATGAAATCGGCGAGATCGACCCCGCCACTCAGGTCAAACTCCTGCGCGCCCTTTCCGAGCGCACGATCGAACGTGTCGGCTCCAACTCCCCGATCAAAGTCGATGTCCGGGTGATCACCGCGACCAATCGCAACCTCCGCCAAATGGTCGATGCCGAGAAATTTCGCGAAGATCTGTATTTCCGTTTGAATGTCGTCTCGATCCAAATGCCTACCCTGCGTGAGCGCCCCGAGGATATTGTCTTGCTAGCGAATGCCTTCCTCAAAGAATTCGCCGAGGAAAACCAACGACCATTTAAAACGCTGACGGATCAAGCATTGCGTCTACTTCTTTCTTATCCATGGCCGGGAAATGTCCGCGAACTCCGCACCGCCATCGAGCACGGCGTGGTGATGTCGAATGATGACCAGATCGATATCCATCATCTCCCCAATTTCCTCAACCAGAGCCCGTCAACCCCGCAACAAAACAGCCATATCGCCCAGAACAACCTTGCTGGTCAGGCAGATTTCAACTTGCATCACCTTGAGACTGCGGCGATCAGAGGCGCTCTAGCCCAAACTCAAGAAAACCGCTCCCGAGCGGCCGAACTCCTCGGAATCAGCCGACGCACCCTCCAACGAAAACTCAAAGAATTAGGCATCTAGATTTTCAGCAGAATATCCCCAACGCATGAACTTTTTTACATCTCTTTTAGAACCCGGCCCAATTGTCAGACGTAGCTTGTTTCTGGTTATTCTTGTCCTACTTACTCTCGGAAATTTGTTCACGTTGTTCCGTGGCCTGAACTCACCGCACGCCATGGATCAAGCCCAGATCGCCCGAGAAATCGCACGCGGCAACGGCTTCACCACCAAAGTCATTCGCACACTGGATTATCATAAAAATACGGAACATCAAAAACGCGTCATCCCCTACACTGGCTTCCAAGACACTTATCACTCGCCGCTCAACCCTCTACTGAATGCGGCGGTTTTTAAAATCATCGGCGCAGACGATTTCGAGCGCTGGAGGATGTCGAAAAAAGAAATCGTGTTTCCATTGGATCGAGTGGTAGCTGCGATCTCTACTATATGTTTCCTACTCTCGATCGGTGTCACCTACTTGCTGATCCTCAGGATTTTCGATCCGAAGATCGCCGGAGTCACCGCGGTGCTGATGTTGTTTTGTGAAACGTTCTGGAACTACTCACTCAGTGGCCTACCTCAAATGTTCATGCTCCTGTTGTTCACCAGCGGTATCTATTTTGCCTACCGAGCTGTGGAGGATTCAAGCGAAGGCCGTATTCCGCTGAGCTCCGCAATTATCGCCGGGGTATTCTTTACTCTGCTTGCCATGACGCATTATCTAACGGTTTGGATCGCGCTGGGTTACATCATTTTCGCTGCCATCGCTTTCCGTCCGCGCGGCGTGGTTGGCGTCTCCATCCTCGTTACTTTGATCATCCCTTCGGTATTCGTGATGCTGCGCAACTACGACATTTCCGGAACTCCCTTCGGCACTGCATTCTACAATCTCTACAACGGCATCGGTGGAGATAAAGAAAGCTTCGCCCTACGCAGCTCCGTCCCACCAGATCTCATCAATCGTGGTTTCTTCACCACCATCCTGAGATCCATACTCGTTCAAACCACCGATATCATTCCTTTCCTCGGCGGAATCGTCGTCGCTCCCCTGTTTTTCCTCTCACTACTTCATCCATTCAAACGCCCTTCCATCGCCAACTTTCGCTGGGCTCTGCTATGCATGTTCGGCATCTCAGCGCTCGGCCTTGCGTTTTTTGGAGTCAGCGCAGACAACCTAGACCCCAATCAAACCCACCTTCTCTTCGCTCCAGTGATGACCGCCTACGGTTTGGCATTTATTTCCATCCTTTGGAACAAACTCCCCATCGTCATGAACGCCCCCATGATCCGGAATTTACATCACGTGATCATCATCATCATTTGCGCCCTACCTTTGATTCTCTCTCTCCCCTACAAAGTCAGAGTCGGACTCCACCGCAAAGACATGGGCGGAGTTCCTCATTGGCCACCCTACTTTGCACCAGTTCATAACTTAGGCGTAAATAAATGGCTTACCGAATCCCAAATCTGCGTCTCCGATCAACCTTGGGCCATCGCTTGGTATGCCGATCGCATCTCCATCTGGCTACCTTCCAATCGTAAAGATTTCATCAAACATCAAACGATTGCGGACACCCTCGTAACACCTATCGCAAGCATCCTCATTTCCCCTTCGTCTCACGGCTCAGACATCATTTCCGAGGTCGTAAAGGAAAACAAAGACTTCGCGTCTCTGATCCTCGATGGCCAAGTCCTCGGCGCCAATGGAAATGAAACCCTTTCCATTGCCAAAGATGACCCGAAAATCAGAGAAATCATGGTCCGCTACCCATATCGTTATCCATTGATATTAAAGGAAATGATCTATTACTCAGATCGCTCCCTCACCGATTCAGACGAGGAAAACTAACCCCAAACTCTCCAAACATGCCCGCACGTAAAAAACTCCCTGAAAATGCCGATTCCCTGAGCTTCGAAGACGCCCTCGCAAGCATCGAAGAAATCGTCGATTCCATGGAAGGCGAGCAACTCCCGCTCGAAGATCTCGTAACCCAATACGAAAAAGGATCTGTGCTTCTCAAACACTGCGAAAGCGTTTTATCATCCGCCCGCAAACGAATCGAACTAATCACTCTTGCAAATCGCGAGGATAGCGGGCAGGAGACAGCGCAAACATCCGCATCAAGCACTCCGTCAGAAAATGACGAAGTTTCCGACGAACCTAATGACATCCGCCTCTTCTGAATCCCCTAACCATCCGCAACTCGGACCGATCCTAAAATCGATCCAATCACCAGCGGATGTAAAAATACTTTCCGACGATGAACTCGTCACTCTCAGCGAAGAAATACGCAGCACCCTCATCAACTGCCTTTCAGTAACCGGCGGTCACCTCGGCCCCAACCTCGGCGTCGTCGAACTCTGCGTTGCGATGCACAAAGTTTTCTCAACGCCGAAAGATAAATTCGTCTTCGACGTCTCCCACCAAGGATACGTTCACAAAATGCTAACAGGCCGCGCATCGAAAATTGATACGATCCGCACTTACAAAGGCCTGAATGGATTTTTGTTACGCACTGAATCCGAGCACGATTCCTACGGTGCAGGCCACGCCGGAACCTGCCTTTCCGCCGCACTCGGCATGGCCGCTGCGCGCGATCTCATCGGAGCCGATAACCACGTTGTAGCCGTCGCCGGCGATGCCGCTTTCACTTGCGGCCCAACCCTTGAAGCTCTCAACAACATTTCTGAGACCACGAAAAAATTCATCGTGGTCCTCAACGATAACGAATGGTCCATCGATAAAAACGTCGGCGCAATCGCTCGCTATTTTAACGCTCTACAAACCCACGCCACCTACTCCGCCGTTAGAACCACTGCGGCAGACTTCGTCGAACGAGTCCTCGGAAAGGCTGTTAGAAAAATCGCACACCGCGTCGAAGAAGGTGCGAAAAACCTCATTTTCCCCAACGTCCTTTTTGAGAAATTCGGCCTCCGCTACTTCGGCCCCATCGATGGCCACAACATCCCCTTGTTGGTCAAAACATTCGAGCACCTCAAAACTCTCAACGAACCCGCCATCCTTCACATCATCACCGAAAAAGGCCGTGGATATCAGCCCGCACTGGATAACCCAGGGAAATTTCACGGTCTCGGCGCATACAAAATCGAAGACGGCTCCACCGATACTGTCTCGACTCCCACCTGCTCGGAAATCTTCGGCCAGACGGTAACGAACCTCGCGATCGATGATCCGAAAATCGTCGCCATCACCGCAGCCATGCCGGGCGGAACGAAACTCGATATTTTCAAAAAAACCTTACCCGATCGCTACTTCGATGTCGGCA
Organism: Akkermansiaceae bacterium; assembly: GCA_031422775.1. Classification (GTDB taxonomy): domain Bacteria; phylum Verrucomicrobiota; class Verrucomicrobiia; order Verrucomicrobiales; family Akkermansiaceae; genus Luteolibacter. The sequence continues at coordinate 27,692 of JANPMK010000040.1, forward strand.
TCGCAGAGGAACACGCCGCACTCTTCGCCGCTGGTCTGGCCACCGAGGGCATCCGCCCGTTTCTTGCGATCTACTCCACCTTCATGCAACGCGCCTATGACATGATCATTCATGACATCGCTCTGCAAAACCTACCAGTTCGCATGTGCATGGATCGCGGTGGACTTTCTGGCGATGACGGCCCAACCCATCACGGCCTATTCGATATCGGCTACCTCCGCCACATTCCTAACATCATTCACATGCAGCCAAAGGACGAACCCGAATTCGTCGCCATGCTGAAATGGATGGCCGCATACGATAAAGGCCCGACCGCTATCCGCTACCCGCGCGGCGTGATCAGTGGCACACCTCTCGATCAACCCGTTTCCCCCATCGAACTCGGAAAAGGCGAACTTATCCAAGAAGGAACCGATGTTGCACTCATCGGCCTCGGTACGTTTTTCGATCTCGCAGTGAAAACCAAAGACCTGTTAGAAAAACAAGGTTACACGGTTTCCTTAGTGAACCCACGTTTCATCAAACCCCTCGATACCGCCTTGCTCGAAAAAGTCGCACTCAACGCAAAAGTCGTCTGCACCTTCGAAGACCACGTGCTCATGCACGGCTTCGGCGCCGCCTGCATCGAGCACCTCCACGACGCAGGGATTTCAACCAAAGTGGAACGCATCGGGTGGCCAGACGCATTCGTCGAACACGGCAAGCCAGACATCCTCTTAGAACTCCACCACATTAGTCCTCAAGCAGCTCTCGACAAAATCCTTCCACACCTCAAGATATCGAAGTAAATCTAGATTGAATCTCGATTACCGGTTACTAACTCCCACTGAAAAAGTCATGGAACTCGATCTCATCAACGCCCCCTTCGATTTGAAGTTCATCAAACCCGGTGAACTCCAAGAAATCCTCGAGGATCCTTTCGGTATTCGTTTCCTTCCCGATAACGATCGAGATGACGGAGCCTCCCGATTTTATGCACTGGGTCGCACCGTGACAGACAGACACCTTTTCATCGGCTTCTCCACCGATGGCAAAGTGGCTCGCGTCATCACCGCGCGAGAAATGAGCGATGCAGAACGCCGTTTCTACGACCGCAACTACAACGAAACCCGCTAATATCATGAAAATCCTTACTTCTTGGAATCAACTTCCAAACTTCGAAGACGACGCGGCGGAAAATGCTTTCTGGCAAGACCATGAGCTCGACCCGAAACTCATGAACGGCTCCATCCACGAAGCCCACGTCCGTGAATCCACAACCATCACCCTGCGCTTCGATCCACGTATGCTTTCCCGCATTAAACGCATCGCGCGCTCACGCTACCTCAACTATCAGTCGATGATGAAACAATGGCTGGCCGAGCGTCTTGAGGATGAGATGAAAAAACCGTAATCCATCCATCAGCGATTATACCTTGAAACGCCTTCTCTCCATTTTCACCAAGCCCATGCCATGGCTAATGCTCTTCATCTTGTGGCTGGCTACGATCTGCATCGCCTCATCGTTTAATACAAAGCTTCCCGAAGAAGCCCCGAAAATTCCGCATTTCGATAAAATCACCCACTTCGGATATTTCTTCGGCGGCGGCATCATCCTCACCACATGGCTTTTGCTCAAATACAGCCCCAAAACCTCTCGCCTCACTCGCTATCTTTTACCCATTATCTTTTTCAGCATCTTCGGAGCCATCGACGAATACCACCAAACTTTCACCCCCGGACGCTCTGGAAACGATCTCTACGATTGGCTCGCCGATTTCTTCGGAGCCTCACTGGGAGTGCTCATCGCAAATTACTTTCATTGCTGCCTTCTCAAATTTTCATCTCCTATCTCCCCCGAACCCGAAAATTAATATTCATTAACTCCCAAACTCGTATTAGAACCACCCCGCAATGACACAACTCGACCAACTCAAGAAACTCACCACCGTCGTCGCCGATACCGGCGATTTCGAGGCCATGAAATCCTTCAAGCCTCAGGACGCGACCACGAACCCATCGCTCATTCTCCAAGCCGCAACCAAAGCGGAATATCGCCCACTCATCGACCAAGCGATCAACGAACACAAAAACAGCGGACTTTCCGGACAAGCCCTCACCGATGCCGTCCTCGACCGCATTCTTATTTTGTTTGGTTTGGAAATCCTCAAAATCGTCCCGGGTCGGGTCTCCACCGAAGTCGATGCACGACTTTCCTTCGACACTCAAGGCACCGTGGACAAAGCCCTGCAACTCATCGCCGCCTACGAAAAAGAAGGCATTTCTCGCGATCGTATCCTCATCAAAATCGCTTCCACATGGGAAGGCATCAAGGCAGCCGAGATCCTCGAAAAACAAGGCATCCACTGCAACCTCACCCTCCTTTTCTCCTTCGCTCAAGCCGTCGCTTGTGCCGAAGCCAAAGTGCAGCTCATCTCCCCATTCGTCGGCCGCATCCTCGATTGGCACAAAGCCAGCACCGGTAAAGACTACCAAGGTGACGAAGATCCCGGCGTCATTTCTGTGAAGGCCATCTTCAATTACTACAAAAAATTCGGTTACAAAACCGAAGTCATGGGTGCCTCCTTCCGCAACAAAGGCGAAATCATTGCCCTCGCCGGTTGCGATCTTCTTACCATCTCTCCCGGCCTGCTCGCAGAACTCGCCGCATCGGAGGACACCATCGAACCAAAACTCACCGCCGCATCCGCCCAAAGCGATCCCGTGGAGAAAATCTCCCTCGATGAAAAAACCTACCGCCTGATGTTCAACGAAGACGCCATGGCCACCGAGAAAACAGCCCAAGGCATCCGCAACTTCGCCGCCGATATCGTCAAACTCGAGAAGCTCGTCAACGAAGCGCTCTGAGCGAAATTCACTATCTACTACAGCCCCGCCCCAATCCTTGGGTCGGGGCTGTTTTTATACAAGGAGGGGCTGTATTTTGCTGCCCAACAACCTGAGAATTTTTTTGAAGAGGGCAGCAGAATGCAGCCCCTCCTTGTGAATCACTTCTCCTGAATCCAATTCCAGATCGCCTCATATTGCTTCGTCGCGTCGCCATCTAGGACATTGGAAAGTTTTGATACGTTGCCTTCTGCGTATCTTGGCATTTTATTTCCTGGCATCACTGCTGCAGGATGATCCATCCAGCGATAATAATAACCATCTCGCAAACGCTCGGAGACTTGAGAGAAATTGATCGCGCCCACTTCGAATGCCGCTGTGGGTTTGTTGTCGCCATCACCATGACAGGTCGTGCAAGCGAAGCCTTCGGCACCGATCAATGAATGACCTATCTTTACCAACTCAGGATTCGTTTCGATTTTTTGAGGTATGCTTGGGCTGAAGCCATGAAGTTGTGACAATCCCTCAGCAAAAGGTTTCGCATGCGCATTGAACGCTGGCATGCGTGTGCCTAGCCAAGGTCTAGGACGCTCTTTCACGGTCCCTGCCAACATCGCTTCGATGTAACTGGTATGCAGCATTTCACCGATGAAAGTGAGCTGCGGCCGTGATTGATCGACCCGTTCCTCCAAGCCTTTGATGTGTGCCGCGAGTTTCGCCGTGGATCCGTGCAAGGAACTGAGTACCGCAGATTCCTCATCTATCGAGTGACATGACGTGCAGCGTTTCGCATCGATCTGCCTATCCGCAAACTCGGCCTGACTGTCTTTGCTCAGCGATCCGTGACCGCTCTTCGCAAACGCCAGAAGCGCTTCTAACTCTTTCTTGTCGATGTTCGGATGCGGTAAGTTGGCCCGCTTGTCATTCTCAGCGACACAACCTTTCTCAGCCCAATTCAGTTTGAATATTCCTTCCAGAGAAATCGCTTTCGAAACTCCACCGGGCATACCGGGATGGCAGGTTCCGCATTGCAGGCTTTCAGAAACCGCCGCACCACGTGTCGCATCACCTTTCGGGAATGCGTAAGCCAGTTTGGTTTCTTTCCCCAACGATTCCGATTCAAGGAAAGCCGCAAGTGAATTGGCTTCTTCATCCGACAAATGGAAATTCGGCATTGCCGTGAAAGGATGATAGGCTTCCGGTTTTTTCAGAAACGCCGTCAACTGACCCGGATGATATTTTGAAGCAACGTTGTTAAGTGGAATTCGCTTGGTTTCATCGCCAGCATTTTCACCCACAAGATAGTGACACGCCACGCAGCCGAGCTCGTGAAACACGGCACCGCCTGCTTTCACCAACTTTGGATCGAGAGCGGATGGTTTGACTTCATTTTTGGATGAGGTCGATACCAGAAACGCCGCCAAATCCGCGGCTTTTTGAAGCCCTTCGGGAGTTGATGGATCAACCAATTGCGGCATCTTCGTCGTGGGCTTCATCGCTTTAGGATCGGCAATCCATTTCATCAACCATTCTTCAGAAACCCTTTCACCTATTCCGGCGAGGATGGGCGAAATTTCTAACAGCTCAGGCATCGGTGAAGCTCCAAAACCGGATTCCGGTGCATGGCACTTCGCGCAGTTCTGTTGGGCGAACACCATGCGCCCGTGACGCTTCATCTCTCCAGCAGCGACCTGATCATCTGACGCAACTTCATAGGCGGTAGGCGGAATCGTCTGACGCACCATACCCTCTTCTTCCCAATACAAACGAAACTCCCCCGCTCCGTCATCGGCGCTCTGGTATTTCGCCGATACCGTATGCACACCGGGATTGAGCCGTAGACGCTCGGATTTCACGCTGCCAAATTTTCCTGATTCGGTCACGACGACTTTACCATCGATAGTCAATTCAGCCTTCGTTCCCTGTCCTTCAAAAGAAAAATATAGCCGACGTCTCTGATCGATTTTCAGTCCACCTGTCCACTCGACATCGAATTTTCCGGGTTTCAAAAACGGCGTCGCTACCTGACCTGCCGGAACCGACAAAGCCGCCAGCCGATCCAAACGTTTATCCACAGGTTCACCCTCTTGTGTGAAAGTGGCAACGAGCTCCGCCTGAACCGAACCCACCATCAAGCCTAGCAGCAAAGGCATTAAAAATCTCATGGGCTATTTTCCGTAAACCGTTGCGTGTAATTCACCGATCATGACAGCGCCATCGGGGTCCTCCAGGTCGTAGGCAACTTTGAGTGACATCGAAGGCTTCATCCCATCGAGAACCAGCTCGACGATTTTTCCGTCCTTGGAAAGTTTGGCTGAGCTGATTTTTACCGTATCGCGATTGCGGTGCTTCTGCGATTCCGAGGTCTGTGCTTTTTCCAATGCTTCCTTATCCGGGGTATCGACGGAGAATTCGCCAGATCCGTATTGTGGTCCACGCACATAATCCCAGCGCTGGGCGGAGTAGCTGGTGATATCCGTGGCGAGTTCTTCATCCAGCTTGGTGGAGAAATGAAGTTTCACACCGGTATCGGTGTATTCGAGTTTTTCAGGCAGCTTCACGCCAACTTCCGCGTTGTAACGAATCCGTTGGAACGCGCAGTTGGTTGGGGCGTTGGTCTGCCATCCACGGAAACCTAACACAAACATCGAGCCATCCTGATTGAAGCGCGCGCGCATCGCGGAGGACTGGAGCGTGATTGGGAGCTTGACCACACCACCCTGCATCTTGCCGTTTTGCAGCACAGGCAAAACGCGATATAACGAAGATTTTCCATAGGACAAATGGATGAGCTCACCTGTTTTGAGCCCGAATTTCGCAAAATCCGGCACCCAAACTTGTGAACCACCTGAGTTATCGACATCCATCGGGAGATAAACCAAAGGTTCAGTGTAAGGTGCGTCAGTTAGAGTTTGGCGCATTGGCTCGGTCCCGAAAAACGCAGGCGCGTCCTTGGCATTCATGTAGTTAATTTTACAGCATGGCTGCCAGGTGCCTTCATTCTCACCCGTTGTAATTTGTCCTTCAGGTCCAACGCTGAGTCCACCTGGCGCACGTAATCCTGTGGCTATGACTTCGAATTTTTTTCCGTCAGGGGAAATTTTCGCGACGATCCCGTGGTGCGGCAAAATTTGTTCGAAGTTGCGTCCGCCGCCTCTAACAGGTCCGCCTTTTGAGAAATAGAAATTTCCCGCTTTGTCTGTCTGGAGATCAAAAGCAAACTCGTGGAAGTTTTGGGAAATATAAACATCGCGGTTGAACACCTTGAAATGATCAATTTCACCATCCTTGTTGAGATCGATGAGCTTAGTGATCTGATCACGACCGTTCACATAGATCTCGCCTTTGACGACTTTCAGTCCGAGCGGTTCGAATAAACCCGCCGCGATCCGCTGCCATTTGAGTTCTTTCCAATCTCCTTTGAGTCCTTTCACCACCCATACATCACCGTTCCATGAGGAAAGAGCGGCGGAATCTTCATCGATGAAATCAAATCCTCCGAAACGAAGATTCGCGCCCCATGGATTATTTTCAGGAAGGGTCGCCACATCTGTCACGTAAGCGCTGTCCTTTTTATCGGAAACCACCCCTGCAGTTGTGATGATCTCTTGCCAAATCCCCGGACCGCCCGAAGTGAGCTTTTTGAAATCCGGTGCTTTAGCCAAGGTCGGCGCGGCGGCTTTCGCAAAGGCAACTTGGTTTCTTACTAAGCCGATCTGCGCGGTGACTTCTGATTTTCCGGCCGGAATCTCAGCCAACAAGCGTGAGGCTTTTCCCGGAGCCGCTACCAATTTCACATCTGAAGAAACAACAACTTCCAAGCCATCGGCTGATTCTGCAGATTTCCCATCCGCGGCGATCTGGAAATCACCCTTCTCATCCGCCAACAAAATCGTGAGTGGCTTTTCGCGCGAAGAAATTTTGAGTGAACGCGTTACGATCAAACCCTCTCTTGTCAGATGATCCAGCACCGATGTGCCGTTGACCGTGTATTCCAAAACCACTTCGCGTCCATGGCGATAATAACCCGCATACTTCGCGTGCGGCAGGTTTCCAAAACCTTTGAGCTCACGCTTGTCCTCAAACGAACCTTCAGCATCCGCCCAACCGGAAACAGTTGCGGTGGTTTGCAACGGATTCTTGTTTGCCATTCTGACGATAGGACCGTGAGCACCCGTCCATGGCGTGCCGGCCCATTCAATGGTTTCCGGTGAAACTCTGACGAGACGCAAGGTCTCGGTATCGAATAAGCCTCTCCAGCCCTCACCTAAATCAATAGAAATTCCCTTGAGTGCAGCGACCCGCTTTTGCTCTCCCTCGTAATCGCCAAAGGTATTCATCCAAGCAGGACCCAAATCCATTTTCTCATGCCATCCACCTTTGGGCTTATTCTGGGCGGAAAGAGTCTGAATTGTTGCAACAAACAACAAGGGGGTAATAAATCGATTCATCTCGCATGGCTATCCGATGAGCTTTTTAATAAAAAGCATAAAATTCAGAAAATCAACGCTTCACCTATACCGAAATTATCTCTTTGATAGCTCATATGATAGACATGCTCGTGCGCCTTTACGACTTACCCGACACTGTGGAGTTGTATGCGAAAATCCATGACCAAGGAATCACGCTGCGCAGAGCCCGGGCCTTTGAAAAACACACGGTGGCCGCGTTCGCACGTCAGCATTTCTCAGAGAAATGGGCGAGCGAGGTCGAGGTCGCCATCACCCGTCAGCCGGTCTCTTGCTGGATCGCCACTTGCGACAAACAAATCATCGGCTTTTCCTGCTACGAAACCACCCAGCGCGGATTTTTCGGGCCCACCGGAGTCATCGAATCCGCCCGCGGCACTGGCCTAGGAAAAGCACTTTTATTCAAAGCCTTGGAATCCCTCCGCGATATAGGCTACGCCTACGGCATCATCGGCGGCGTTGGTCCTCGTGAGTTTTACGAAAAAAACTGCGGCGCCATTGAAATTCCAGGCAGCGACCCCGGAGTCTATTGCGACATCCTTCCTTAAATCAACGCAGTGAGTCAGAATACCTATACAGATCTACCCGATCGCTTTGGCCCCATGCAGGTCAAGGAACTGCGCCAAAGCCTGCGCCGCGCGAGTTTTGTTTATCCGTTCGTTTGTATTCATCTTTTCGCAACCGCAGCGGTATTCTTTGAGTTCGAATTAAAAATCACATCCGGCGGTGCCATGGCTGGAGTTTTTGTATGGGATCCAGAATACATCGGCCCGTTCTGGTGGGTTGCTATGGGCATTTGCGGAATACTCATGCCGTTAGCTGGGTTGTTGCTAATGCCTCAGGAAATCGAGGAGGGAAATCACGAGATGTTACTCCTCACTAGCCTCAATCGCTGGCATATCGTTTTCGGAAAATTTCTCACCCTCTGGCTACTAAGCCTACTCACCCTAACATCGCTTTTACCCTACATCATCATCCGCTACTTTATCGGTGGTATCGAGTGGTTCAATGAAATCGCCAACACTGGCACCGTCATCTCTGTCGCGGCGATCATCTCGGCAATCTCCATCGCGGCCTCCGGATTTCCCACACTTGCATCAAAACTCGGCATCTTCTGTGTGATGCTGTTTTCCTCAGTCGTTGGCGGGGGCTTGAGTATGATTGGTGGAGGAATGTGGATGAACATGGCCAAGACTACAGTGTGGGCACCACTCGCCATTTCATTCTATCACATGTGCGCACTGATCGTAGTGGTCTGCTATGTTATTCTCGGCCTACTTGTCGCCCGTTCTCGACTCCGGCTTGCGGTGATGAATTTTGAAATCAAACCCTCTTCCCTGCTCGTCGTCATCATCGGACTCGCCCCGTTCATTGTCGGCATGTGCGCGGCATTCACTTGTGGATTCGGCAGCATCGTCGGAACAATCTTGCTGACCTACCTCGCATGGAATTCCGACAAGACCCCCAAAGCCCCTAAATGGATGGTCGCCCCAAAAGCCAACATCCCTCCACCGCTTCCGCCTGGCACTACACATTTTACTACGCCAATTACTACGCTAAATGATACGCCATCCACTCCGACGTATGATCAGCTATCTATTCCGACATATGATCCGCCAAGTAATTTTTCAATCGATTCGTCCAGTGATTTTTCAAGCGGTTCGTCGAGTGATTCCTCTGGCAGTTCGTCGAGTGATTCATCCAGTGATTCATCAAGCAGTTCCTCAAGCGATTCTTCTAGTTGAGAAATTTTCTTGCGCTCAAAGGGCATTGCGCAAGATCAAACACAACCCACATGCACATCCGCTGAGGTCGGTAAAAACGGTTTTCTCAACGCCTGATCCAGATCAAACAATCCTTCGAAATCCTCGGGCTTATCGGAATCTTGTTTTCCAAATACCTGTTCCTCAATCAACCGGAATACCAAGTTCCCCACATCACGAGATTCTCGAATCCCCCACTCCTCCATCAAGGTCGCGGCCATCGGGCCATACTGCTCTAGCGCATAATCGCGAAACCCCTCCAATAGCTCTTTTCCACTCACATGCCGATTACGGCCTGTGGATTCATCTAAAAATCTTTTCAGCGTGAAATCTAACGCTTCTTTGAGAAAAAAGTAAGCCTGTCCCTCATAGCGTTGATCCCGCTTCAAAATTGAAACGACAGATTCTTCAAAATGGATTGGCTGCATCTCGATAAACTCGCAAAACACTTACAATCTGTCAAAGCGCGATTTGAGTTTAGAAAATCACCATTTGATCCCGACCAAATCCTTATCATGACGCGCGGACTCCTTGAAGCTTTCATCCATCTCAAACGCTTTTGCGAGATGGTTGTGGGCTCGCTCATTTTCACCAAGAGTCCAAAGATAACAGGCCATGTTGTAATGGAACACCGCCATTTCAGAAAGCACATCCGGTCCGCGTAGCAGCCATATCCGCGCTTCATCCGTCTCGCCTAATTCATGCAAGCAAAACGCCGCGCTGAGAAAAAAATCCGGTTCGTCAACCGCTTCCATGCACAACCGCTTAGCCGTTTCAGATGCTTCTTTCCATTTTTGTAATGCCATCTCAGCTGCCAACCTCAGCTCCAACACAAGCTTATCTCCCACATGATCTTTCGGCAGGCTTTTCAACTCATTGAGCGCATCCTCCGGCATCCCTAATTCCAACCACCCCGATGCCGCTCTAATGATCTGCTTTGGTAACATGCAAAGCACTAGTAGCAGATGCCGAACCAATCCGCAACCGATCGAATCAAAAAACTCTACCCTTGAAACAACTTTCCGAAACTCCCCACAATCCCACCATGCGGAACGACTTCTACAACTCCTTCGATACCGAGCGTTTAGGGGAAACCTCAACCCATGAGGACTATCGCAGCCCTTTTCAAATCGATCGCGATCGCGTCCTTCACACCACGACTTTCCGCCGACTCCAAAACAAAACCCAAGTCTTCTGGTCCGGAGAATATGATTTCTACCGCACCCGCCTGACCCACTCGCTTGAGGTCGCTCAAATTGGAAAATCCATCTGCACCTGGCTCCTACGCCAACCTAACTCACTGCTCTCAGATCATTTCTTCATCGATACCGACCTCGTCGAAGCGATCTGCCTTTCCCACGATCTCGGCCACCCGCCATTCGGCCATGCAGGAGAAAAAACTCTCAATCACCTGAACCGCGAATACGGCGGGTTCGAAGGAAACGCCCAAACCCTGCGACTCCTCACCGAGCGCATCTTTTCCGCCAAACACACCGGCATGTCGCCTTCGCGCGCATTTCTCGACGGCATATTGAAATACAAAACCCTGTGGTCGGAACTCATCACCGATGGCAAACCTCCGAAAAATCATTTCATCTACGATTCCCAACACCGCTACCTCGATTGGAGTATGGGCGGAAACGATTTCCCCATCGAACTCACACCCGGAAAATCTCGCGATGCATTCAAATCCATCGAATGCCAGATCATGGACTGGGCGGACGATACCGCTTACTCACTCAACGATCTCTCCGATAGCGTCCGCGCAGGATTTCTCCCCATCGAGAAAATTGAACAATGGGCGAAATTAAAAGAAATCGATTACACAGAGAAAACTCCTCTCGGCGATCTCATCCAAGCCATTCGCGCGAATCGAGTTGAGCCGTTCGTCGGCAAACGCATCGGCAAATACATCACCTCCACCCACCTCGAACTGGACGTCAATTTCCTCTCCGCCACCACCAACCGCTATCACTACAGACTCGTCATCGATCCCGCCGTCCAAGCCGAATCCGCCCTCTTCAAACGCCTCGCCTACGACGTAGTTTTTCTCTCTCCAAAACTCAAACAACTCGAACACAAAGGCTCATACATGCTCAGAAAACTTTGGGAAATTTTGGAAACCCGTTACATCCACGGCTTACCCATCGATGGCCAAGATTTCCAACTCCTCCCCAACGATACCGTCGCAGAAATCCAACAAGCCCCCGATCCCGCCACCCGCGCCCGCCTCATCTGCGACTACCTCGCCGGCATGACGGATGGCTACGCCGCCCGCACCTACAAACGCCTCTTCTCCCCAGACTTTGGCTCCATCAACGATCTGTGATCACGTGATCCCATCGGATCTCGAATTAAAATCTGGTAGGGTCGCCTCGCCGCAGTCGACCCAAATCAAAACGCACGGGCACGATCACTTTAGAAGAAGTGAGACATTCACCTTCTCCCTACACTACGCTTCCCCATTCTAAGGAAATCACGGTCGACTGAGGTCACATAGTCCTGAGCCTGCCAAAAGGGTTGACCATACCTTTAAAATCCACCTTTCACTCTTCAGATTTCACCCTTCACTCCTTAAAAATCTCTCTTCCCTAATTCCCAAAACCCAGATTTAGTTCCGCTGCCCATGTCCACCGAAGCCATCCTCTCCACCACCCGGCAGTTTTTAGAAGTCGACCCCACCACGCCGATCACGATGATTCCGATCAAACGTGGTGCGTCCGGCCGCACCATCGCTCGGGTGAAAACCCCCGTGCACGATGATTTCATCGGGATTTATTGGACCGACGAGCGCGAGGACAACGCACAGTTCGTGCCGATCGCGGAATTCCTTAAAGAAGCGAAATTCAATGTCCCGGAAATTTTATACGATCGATCGCAACACAACGTCGCGCTGATCGAGGACCTCGGCGATGTCGATTTGCACTCGATGAAAGACGAGCCATTCAAAAAGCGCCTGCCGTTTTACCGCTCCGCATTGGAACAGGTCGACCGCTTGTTTTTCACCAAAGTCCCGAAAGACTTGGAACTGATGCCGCCCTTCGATGCCGATCTCTATCGTTGGGAGCAAAAATATTTCTTCGATTACTTCATTGAGGATTTCTTGAAAGAAAGCCCGGTTGCTTTGGAAAAAAATGAGACATTCGTCGAAATGGCGGAGGCGCTTGGCGCAACACACAAGCATCTCGTGCATCGCGATTTCCAATCGCAGAACCTGATGATCAAAGATGGCAAAGTTTACATGATCGATTTCCAAGGCCTGCGCCGTGGTAGGCAGGAATACGATCTCGCATCACTGATTTTCGATCCCTACATGAATCACTCCGCAGACGAACGTGATCTACTGTTAGATCTTTGGGAGGATATTTCCGATGAAAGACCGGAAACTTCTTTGTTCCACAAATGCGCTGCTCAGCGCCTCATGCAAGCGCTCGGCGCTTTCGGAAACATCATCGAAAACCGCCACGACGAGTGGTATCGCCAACACATCCCGACCGCGATGAAATCGTTGCTCCACGTCATCAAAGACTCCGACATCGAAGACGCCCTCACCCCCGTGCTTACGAAGCATCTCGCGAATTTTAAGTAGAATGAATTAAACGCGAGTAAGCCTCAAATTCACAATTAGAGCTGCGGTCTTTAGAATCAAAGATTTTCACAGAAGGTAACGAAGAGAACGAAGGATGTTCCAACCCCTTATTTTCAAATCTCCTGCCAGAGGATCGCAAAAGTAACGCCAAGACACAGAGCGAAGCCCCTTCGTTGACTTCGTTACCTTCTGTAAAAAATCCTACCTCACAAATTACTGATCCGTTTCGATCAAATACCGCATCGGGATCATATTGGAATAATTGAATCCCTGCTTCTGGAAGAACTGCTGCGACTCCGCGCTGATTTTATCGGTCAGCAAGGTGATGCGTAAAAACTTTTTCATCTTCGCGAATTCGATCACATGATTCACTAACATCGTGCCGTAACCTTGTCCGCGGTGATGCGGATGAATCACCACATCTTCCATCAAAATCACAAATCCGCCGCGTGCGGTGGAAATCGTGAACAGCATGTTGACCATGCCAAAAATTTTATCTTCATTCCGGATCACTGCGATCCGACCCCGATTCGGCTGCTCAAGAATCAACCGCAAGCCGCGCTCTTGTAGCGCGCAATCCGGGATAAAATCTCCAGCGGACATCGAGAACAAATCCATCACTAATTCCGTCAATGCGGGAAGATCATCCAAGGTCGCCATTTCGACCTTCGCTGTTTGTTTCGCGACCGCTTGGCTGTTGTTAGAAATATCTTGGGGAGTCATATTCAGATTGAACGACCGAACATGACAAAACCTCCCGAAAATGACAGCAAGTTTTACAGAAAAACGACCCCCACAAGAGAATCGTTTTTCCTGCGCTTCTGAACCCATCCGTGGTTCATCAGGCAATCTTACATTCCAGCAATTCCCGGTGAAACACCTGATCCAGCTCGATCTCGCCACAATCGTTGACGATCATGTCTGGCTGGTAGGCAAAATTTGCGAGGTCAGATATCTTGGTTCCACCTGAAAGCACGAGCACCGTGCGGAATCCAAGCTGCACGCCGCCCAAAATATCAGTCTCCATTGTATCACCGACCATCACCGTCTGGGCGGTGGAAAGACCGAGTTGTTTTCTCGCTTCCAGCATCATCAGCGGACTCGGCTTGCCTAACGAAAACGCCTGCTTACCAGTGGCCTTTTCGATCATCGCAACAATCGCTCCGCAACCCGGGCGTATCCCATTATCGGTCGGGCAGTTCGGATCGAGATTCGTCGCGATCAACTTCGCGCCACGATCCACCAAGCGCACGGCCTTTTCAATCATTTCAAACGTAAACGCACGCCCCTCACCAATCACCACATAGTCCGGTGAATCTTCTACCACCGAATATCCATTGTGATGCAGGGCGTTCAATAATCCGCCTTCGCCTATCACATACGCCGTGCCGCCGGGCTTCTGCCGCGCAAGAAATCGCGCTGTCGCCATCGCACAAGTGAACACATCATCCTCCGTCGCATCGATGCCCATCCGACTCAACTTCGTCGCCACATCACGGCGCGTTCGTTGGCTGTTGTTGGTTAAAAATAAAAAGGGTGTATCGGTCTCTCGGAGTCTCCGCACAAAATTCACCGCCCCCGGAATGACCTCACCACCGCGATAGATCACCCCGTCCATATCTAGCAAATATCCTTTTTTCATAATCTATTAGCAGCCCTTCGCGTGCCAAATTACAGACATACGAATAATTTCATCTCGCGAGACTTTGTCGTGAATTTGATTCATTTGCTTATCTTGATATTCCCCACATCCCGTTTAAGCTCAGCTCCGTGAACTTCAACACCACCGAACCCGAACCCGTCTCACTGCGCGGCCAGTTGCTAATTGCGACGCCGTCCCTTAGCGATGGCACCTTCGATCACTCGGTCATTTTCATCGCCGAGCACAACGCGAAGGACGGTGCTGTCGGCGCTATTATCAACCATCCGATTGGCACCACGGTGGGATCGCTGGTTTCACAGTTAAAAAAATCTCCGCTATCGAAACTCCCGGTGTTGCAGGGCGGGCCGGTTGGGACGGAGCATTTAACATTCACCGTCATTTACATGGATCCAAAAAAGGGAGCGAGCCTGATGCCGAGGGTTTCCGCCGAAGACGCAGAGGTATTGGTCGATAAAAAAGATCACCTCGTCCAAGCCATCGTCGGCCATTCCGCGTGGTCACCGGGTCAGCTAGAAGATGAAATTGAGCGCAATACCTGGTTCACCCTCCAGCCGCCTATCGATATTTTAAGCCACCCCCACGACCTCACCCTCTGGAAAAGACTTCTCAGCGGCATCTCTCCCTATCACGCTCTGTTGTCCCAAGCGCCAAAGAATCCGATGCTGAATTAAATCTCAGCTCTTCCTCTTCATTCAAAAATCCAAAATCAACAATCATCAATCGTCAATCAAACCGCATAACCAAGGCGCACCTCTCCCACAATTGATTGACGATTGATGATTTCCGATTGTTGATTTTTGATTTAAGAAATTCACTCTTCTCCATTCACTCTTCACTCTTCCTCTCCCGTGCCAGCTCTCACCTTCCATCCTATCGACGAAATTATCGGTGAAATCGCCGCCGGAAAAATCGTCATCGTCGCGGATGATCCGGATCGCGAAAACGAAGCCGATCTCGTTTGCGCGGCCTCGTTGTGCACACGGGAAATGGTCAACTTCATGGCGGTCAACGGTCGCGGCCTGATCTGCGCGCCCATCACTTCCGAACGTGCCGAAGAACTCGATCTTCCACAAATGACTCGGCGCAACCACGAAGGCATGAAAACCGCCTTCACGATTTCGGTCGATGCCGCGAAAGGCATCACCACCGGAATTTCCGCTGCCGATCGCGCACATACGATTCAACTCCTTGCGGATTCATCTGCACACATCAATTCCTTCGTTAAACCCGGTCATATCTTTCCGCTACAAGCGATGTCCGGCGGAGTCCTGCGTCGCGCCGGCCACACCGAAGCCGCAATCGATCTCGTCAAACTCGCCGGCCTTCCGCCCGCTGGCGTGATTTGTGAAATCATGGACGAAGATGGCTCCATGGCACGCGTCGGCGACCTCGGTGATTACCAAACCAAGCACAACCTCAAAGCCTGCACGATCGCTCAACTCATTGAATATCGCCGACGCTCCGAAAAATTCGTGAAACACGAGAGCACGGTTTTGATGCCTACCGATTACGGCGATTTTGACTGCCATCTCTATACCGTATCGCTCGATCACTCACATCACCTCGCGCTCACGCATGGTAAAATCGATCCCGAGAAACCCACCCTCGTTCGCGTCCATTCCGAATGCCTAACAGGTGATGTCTTTCACTCGCAACGTTGCGATTGCGGCCCGCAACTCGACGCCGCCATGAAACGCATTTCCGAAGAAGGCGGAGTCTTGCTCTACCTCCGTCAGGAAGGACGCGGCATCGGCCTGCCTGCAAAAATTCACGCCTACAAACTCCAGGAGCAAGGCCTCGACACTATCGAAGCCAACGAAAAACTCGGCTTTGCATCCGACCTCCGCGACTACGGCATGGGCGCCCAAATCCTCCACGACCTCGGCGTCCGCCGCATCAAACTCCTGACCAACAACCCAAAAAAAGTCGTCGGACTGGAAGGCTATGGTTTGGAAATCACCGAGCAAATCCCTCTCTCACTACCCGCCAACATCCATAACCAAAAGTATCTGGATACCAAGCGCACAAGAATGGGACATACGCTTTGAGGTATAAATAAGCCTCTCACTTATTTTTAAACAGAGGGTCGGAGGAACTGAGAAAACGGAGAAGACTAAGAGTAATTATCTAAATTAAGATCAGAGTAACAGTATTCTCCGTTCTATCCGTTGCCTCCGTGATCTCCGTTTAAAATTTTAAACTAACAACGCGATCTGCTCTCCGGGGCCGTGCACGCCTTCGATCAGAATTCCTTCAACATCCGCGGTCTTTGAAGGGCCTGTGCACCAAATGATGTTAGGTGCATCTCCAAAAGCCTCAATCGCATCCGGAATCGTCCGATGAATCTCATCCTTTTTCAAAACACCAACATGCACCCATGGCGATAGCGCTGCGAGTCGATAGGTGGTTTTGAAATCATCAATAATCAATGAGCCTGACTCCGCGATCGCACCAGTGGCACGGGTGATGCCGAATTGATAGTCATCGTAGCGCTCCCTGTCGTAGGTCGTTTCCACTTTCAAACCCGCTTCCACCAACACCTTACCGATGCTTTCAAACAAAGCCGGATCGCAGTAACCAACGCGTTGGTTGTTTCCATCTAGAAACTCCGCCAATTGCTGCACGGAGTTCATGGGTCGGCCGTTGACCGCTTTGAAATTTTCAGAAAACGCATCCCACAAATCCGCTTGTTTGAGCTTCACGTTGGAATGCATCACGGAAGTCTCATAACTCGGATATGCGGCCTTATCGGCAAGATGATCTGTCGTTTCGCGGATTTTGGAGAAGATTTGTGAACGGGACATGGTTTTAGAAAAATTTAAAACGGAGAAGCGGAGGGACGGAGAAAACGGAGCTAGGGTTGTGAAAGATTGAATTTGCTGGGTTGTGGAAGATTGAATTGTGGTCTGAGGATGCGTCTTTTACCGAGAGGCCAAACTTTAAAATTTAGGAGAAGAGCCAAATCTAAACCCGTAATGTTGAGGTAACCTAGCATCTGGGCATCATGAGTCGGAGTAAATAATTCAACGCACTTTGGATCTACGATGATCTTATTTTCCACCACTAGATCAGGAATTAAATAACCCAAGTTTTGACCCTTGTAGAATACATCATATCTAGCTTGTTGCTCAAAACTGATTCCTCTCTCCGTTAGCTCAATGCAGAGCGCCTTTTCATAAATCTTCTCATTTAGACCCGGCCTGAGTCCTTGTTGTACAGTGATGGCAGCAGCAATAATTTGCCCCGAAAGTTCTTCATGAATTAATTCCATACTCTTTCTCCGTTACCTCAGTTTTCTCCGTTCCTCCGTTTTAATTCTTCATAGCCCGACTACTTCCTACGCGCCTTTAACCATTTACGGAAATCCCCACCATGAGACTCAGGTAAAGTCCGCTGGCCCAGCCAGTCTTGCAGGGGCTTGATGGGTGCGACCTGAATCGGCAGATGATTCATCGCCTTGGACATGGTCATTGCTGTGCGCCAGAGGGATGGTGAAGTGGCGAGGGTTGCGAAGGGCGACATGGGAATCGCTCCATCGGAGGGGACTTCTTCGCGTTTCGCTTTGTCGCGAAGTCGAAGCAAAAGATCGGGAATCGGGATGTCCACGGGGCAGACTTCGTTGCATGCTCCGCACAGGGACGATGCTTTCGGGAGATCAGCGAGCTCCGGGAAACGTTTTCCGAAAAGAATAGGCGAAAGCACCGCACCGATTGGCCCGCCATACACTGAGCGGTAAGCGTGACCCGATGCTTGACGATAAACCGGACATACGTTCTGACACGCAGAACAACGGATGCAGCGCAAAATTTCTCGGCAGTTCGATGCTAAAACATCCGTCCGGCCGTTGTCCATGAACACAACGTGCATGTGCTCAGGTCCGTCGGGTTGATTTTCGGATTTAGGTCCGTTGATGAACTCGGTGTAAACCGTGAGTTGCTGACCCGTGGCGGATCGGCCTAACAGATTGAGAAACACCGAGAGATCGCGTTCCTGTGGAATGATTTTTTCAATCCCGACCAATGCGATGTGCAGTTTCACGGGAGCCATACCAAAACGTGAGTTGCCTTCGTTAGTCACCAACACCAAACGTCCCGTATCCGCACAGACGAAATTCGCGCCGGTGATACCAGCTTCTGCCACCATGTATTTTTCCCGCAAATGCACCCGTGCGCGACGCGTGATGGTTTCCGGATCGTCGTTGTAATCGGGCGCGATCCCTTCACGCAAAAACGTATTCGCAATCCCACGACGATTCTTGTGAATGATCGGTTTCACGATGTGGGACGGCTCATCGCCATCGAGCTGAATGATGAATTCCCCGAGATCCGATTCCAAACACGCGACCCCGTTCTCAATGAGAAATGGATTCAAATGAATTTCCTCCGCCGCCATTGACTTGGATTTCGTCAACTGCTTGACGCCGTGTTCCTGAAGAATTTTTAGAATCGCCTGACGCGCATCCTCATCCGTCGATGCATAATGCACATTCACTCCCCGATCGGTCAAAGCCTTTTCAGCCTTCTCCAAATACTCATCCAAATGATGCAAGGTGTGATCCTTGATCGCTCCCGCGAGTTTCCTCAAAGAATTCGGATCCTCGTAATCGTGAAACAAAACGGAATACCGCTTATCGGTTCCTTTCGATGATCCATCGATCACCGAGTGCTGCTTCTCATCGGAAATATTACGGGCGTATTGATCAATCTGCTGTGCCATATTTGGGGAAAGTTTCTACGGGGGAAAATTTAGCGCGATCTCAGCAATTGACCAGCAGTTCCTTCAGCCTAAAAGCCTCACCAAAGTTTGCCCTGCGCGTCTTGGACAACCTTTTTGAACTCAGCGATGAGCTTTTTATTGCTCTGGAGTTCGGTGCGGGACGATTCTGCGACGATTTTTTCCATTTTGGGATCAAAGACCAAGAAGGTCACGAACGCGTTGGTGGTGAATGTTTTCTTGGCACGATCCTGCAACGCCTGCGGATAGGTGCTCAGGTCGGCCTTGTTTAGGGTTTCAGCGCGCGCGAAAATTTTGATCACTTCAGAACCTACCGCACGTTCACCATTTTTCATGGCATCTCTACAATTCGGGCATTTGTCGTCCAAACCCTTCACCACCAGCACGATGAGTTTTTTGCCATTCGATTTGGCGATCGCTTCTTTATATTCCGAAATCGGTTGATAGCCGCTCGGAACTTTATCCTCGGCGGAAAGTGGAAGTCCACCCAAGATCAGGGTGACGCATGTGGCGAATAGGAAATGCTTCATCGTTTTTAGGATTTGTAATTGAACGAATTACAACTACGCCGAATCAGCTAGAGAGCAAGCCATCAATTTTCCATACAAGTTACTTTCAGTAGCGATAATAGCATTCTTGCTAAAACAGCATGAAGGTTACAGAAAATAGGCATGAAGAGACGAATTTACGGAATTTTTGCTATCTGCCTGAGCCTGATCACCGCTCACGCCGAACGCATGGAAACTGAGTCCGTGGTTTTTTGCAGCGACCTCCAACCTCGCACTGCGCAACTGCTGTTCAAGCCAGACAAAATAGAAAGCGTCAGCCGTGCCGATGGGTCGCAGACTTTCAAGGAAGGAGTGGACTATCGCATCGATCCTGATGGGCGAATGACTCTTACAGATAATAGCAGCATTCCTGTTTTGACCTACTATGGGAAAGCGATCGAAAAAAAGACGTATGGTTTTGCGGATGTAAAAGGTCGGCCGATTTATTCCCCCGGTGGCACGATGAAACACAAAGATTATGATATCGTTGTCACTTACAACTACAGCAAGGGATCGCTCGATCAGATCATGCAGGGTGCCTGGCACGCAGGCCTGACGACTTCCATTGAGAAACTTAAATCCCGAAAGCCTCTGAATCTAACATTTTACGGTGACAGCATCACCTTTGGAGCGCAGGCCTCATCGCTCGCTCCGGGTTGTCATCCCTTTACTCCGGCCTATCCGATGCAGGTGATCAACTCGCTCAAGTCCACTTACGGATATGCTGAAATTCAATACGCCAATCCATCCGTCGGCGGAAAAACCAGCACATGGGGATTAGAAGAGATTAAGCAAGTGGTGAGCACAACCCCGGATCTTGTGGTGTTGGCATTCGGCATGAATGACGGTAGCGGGAAAATGCCAACCCAAACCTATAAATCTAACATCGAAGGCATGATGAAAGCATTGCGAGTAGCCAATCCCAACGTCAGCATCATACTCGTTGCCGAGTTTTCCCCGAACCCTGAATGGCCGGCAGCGAATTATCCGTTACGTGCGAAGAATCGTGATGCGCTTGAGGAGCTGCACAAGCAATACGATAACACCGCATTCGTAGACGTCGGCATGGTGTCCCGCCGCATTGTGGAAAAGAAAAAGTTCCAGGATATCAGTGGCAATAACCTGAATCATCCGAACGATTTCTTGAATGCGATTTACGCAGATCTGGTTCTCAAAGTTCTCAACGGGAAAAGAGTTGCTGTAGAAGTAGGCAAGGCACCTGATAAAAAATGATTTTCAATTACCCTCCCACCTGCACCAAAGCCTGATCGAAGTCCTTCCAGACTGGATCGATGTTTTGATTTCTCAACATCTCGGCGATTTCGGCCGGGCTGCGGGTGTCGTGGATTTGAAATTGTTCGGTGGCTTTTTCGTTACCGCTGCGCTCGGTGAGTTCGACGCGGCGGCCTTTGACGGTGAGGTGGAGATCGTCCGATCCCGCTCCGGTGTAGCCGCCGGGTTCGGTGCGTGCTCCGGCTGACATGTGAGTCACGCCCAATGACGCCATCGCATCGCGTAAAGGTGCTGGCTCACGGGTAGAGAGCACGATAGCGACCTGTGGGAAAACGATGCGGAACGCCGTGATCAAACGCAGCAAAGCTTCATCCGGTAGAAAGCGATCTGGATCGGCTTGGTATTGATAGTTCCCTGCGTAGGGACGCATCCGAGGAAACGCCACCGAGAACTGTGCTTTCCAGCAATGCTTGTAGAGATATTCCAAATGCGCAGCGAGCGATAGCGCCTCATGTTTCCAATCGGCCAATCCAAATAGCGCACCGATTCCGATCCGACGAAACCCGCCGGCATACGCACGCTCCGGACAATCCAAGCGCCAATCGAAATTCTTCTTCGGCCCCGCGGTGTGGAGTGCCTGATAGGTTTCGCGATGATAGGTTTCTTGATAAACAATCAAACCCTCCGCTCCGTGATCGACCAACTCCCGGTATTGATCGTCCTCCATCGGCCCTACTTCTAACGCCAAGGTCGGGAACAAGGGAATCAACGCATCCAAGCATTTCTGCAAATATCCTTCGGAAACAAATTTTGGATGTTCCCCCGCCACTAACAACAAATTCCGAAATCCCTGCGCGTGCAGATATTTTCCTTCTGTCACCACTTGATCAACGGTGAGCGTCGTCCGTAAAATCGCAGCATCGCGCGAGAACCCGCAATACGAGCAGTTGTTCACGCATTCGTTCGAGACATAAAGCGGCGCAAACAACCTCATCGTCTTGCCGAAATTCTGACGCGTCACTTGCTGACTTTTCGCCGCGAGCTTTTCCAACGACACATTTTCCTCCAACAAACTCATGAACCGACGCATCAGAGGCGTCGGGTTCGCAAGCAGGTCAGGATAAACAGCGGAAAACAGCACGACCCAACCTGAAATAGGAAATGCCCAACGTCCAACCTCTATCGTCCAACTTTCAAAGAAATCTGGATTTTTACATCAATATTCAACTTTCATTCATCATACTTTGCGCCCCTTTGCGATTTTTGCGGCTTTGCGTTGAAATCCTTTCTCCACCTTCGCTATTGCCCAAACCGCCGTGCCCGTGAATCATCCCGGCGTGGCGGTTATTTTAGCAATCGAGAGCTCTTGTGACGAAACGGCGGTGGCAATCCTCCGCGGTGAACCGAACCAACGCGCCGAGCTACTCTCCAGTGTGGTCGCTTCTCAAATCGAAGAACATCGGGTCCACGGCGGGGTCGTTCCCGAAATTGCCTCACGCAGTCATTCCCTTAATCTCAATGGATTGGTGGAGAAATCATTGGAAATCGCCGGCATCGGGATGGCAGATATCGATGTCTTCGGCGCGACCATGGGCCCCGGCCTCGCATCGTCCCTACTCGTAGGCAGCACCGCTGCGAAGGCGATGTCTTGCGTTTCAGGTAAACCCTTCATCGCCGTCAACCACCTTGAGGGCCATCTGCTTTCGCCTTTCATCGAACAAACCCATGTCCCTCATCATATCGGCTTGATCGTTTCCGGCGGTCACACCCAACTCATGGAGGTTTTCTCTCCAGGAAATTACCAAAAACTCGGTAGTACACGCGATGACGCCGCTGGGGAAGCGTTCGACAAAGTCGGAAAAATGCTCGGCCTCCCCTATCCCGGCGGACCCGAAATCGAAAAAGCCGCCCGCAATGGGAATCCCCTCACCTACGATTTTCCCCGCTCCATGATGCAGGGCGGTGAGCTTGATTTTTCCTTCTCCGGCCTGAAAACCGCCGTGCTCTATACCTTGCAAAAAGACCCAAATGCCAAACTCGAAGACATCGCCGCTTCGTTCCAGGCCGCAGTGGTCGATGTCCTAGTTGAAAAATCCATCCGCGCAGCGAAAGCCACCAACGCCCATCTCATCGGCCTGTCCGGCGGCGTTAGTCTCAACCAAAAAGTCCGCGAAGCCTTCACCGAGCGTTGCAAAAAAGAAGGCCTCCTACTCGAAATCGCCACAAGCTCCCTCTGCACCGACAACGCCGCCATGATCGCTTTCGCAGGCTTACTGCGTTTTCTATCAGGAAAATCCGACCCGCTGGACGGCGATATCGATCCGAATCTCAAGCTCTGATTTCCGCAGATTTCAAGCTCGCCTCCGCCCTCTCCGTCATTCAATTTGTTTTGAATGAAATACCGAGCTCTCGTTTTTGACTTTGATGGCACCATTGCTGATACGCTTGGAGAGACTCGGAAAATTTTCAATGAGCTCGCTCCTGAATACGGAATCCGCCAAGTCGAGGAACACGAGGTCTCCGAGCTCAGACATCTCTCGCTGAAAGAGATCCTCTCAAAGCTTAAAATCCCTAGTCGCCGAGTCCCATCAATCATTGCCCGTGGCACAAAAATGATGCGGAACAATATTGATCGCCTACAGCTCATCAATGGCATGAAAGAAACCCTAACGGAATTACGAGAACACACGGATAGCTTTGGCATTCTAACATCCAACACCACCGCGAACGTCGATGTGTTTCTGCAAAATCACGGAATCCGTGAACTTTTCGATTTCGTATCCTCCACCTCAAAACTCACCGGAAAATCCCGCCATCTCCGCGCGATTCGAAAAACCTTTTCTCTAGAGCACTCCGAAATGATTTACATCGGCGATGAATTGCGCGACGTGAAAGCCGCGCAAAAAGCCAAAATTCCCCACGCCGCCGTGAGCTGGGGATTCAATTCCCGCGAATCTCTAGCAAAAGCCAAACCCACCTACCTCTTCGATCACCCAGAAGAGCTTTTTCAGATCAAAGGTTAAATTCTAGGAATTTGCTTTTTCAACTGCGCGGAAAATGACCTGAAGCAATGGTCTTTGGAGAGTATAAAGGGTTACTCCGAGGTTTCTATTTGCCCCCATCGCCTGCAGAATGATTTTGTTACAATTTCGATACATTGAACGGATTGTGCTGATTTTACTTCAATACAGCATTCAAAAAAATGAACGCCGCTGATCTCTTCAAACACGAAACCGATACCACCAATCTCGCCGCTGGCGAAGTGCTTTTCAAAGAGGGTGATCTCGGCGATTGCATGTTCGTCTTATTGGAAGGCACCGTTGACATCACGATCGGCGGAAAGGCCTTGGAACAATCCGAGCGTGGCGCAGTGCTCGGCGAAATGGCACTCATTGACATCTCACCCCGAGTTGCCACAGTCACCGCCACCTCTCCATCCCGTCTTGCCAAAGTGGACGAGCACCGATTCAATTTCATCGTTCAGCAAAACCCCTTCTTCGCCAGACACCTGATGAAGATTCTCGTGGATCGCCTCAACCACATGAATAAAATTTCCACCGCCGGAAATTGAGCATCGATCTCGATTAGCGAAGGTTCACAATGAACTTGTTAATCTGGAGGCGGAGGTGAAAATCAATGCCCCGTTTCAGCCGGAGTTACGGTTTCGATCACTGCACTGGGATGATTATTGTTAGGCTTGTGCTCCTTAGCAGGGCCGCTCGGTAGGAATACAAAGCAAGCATAGACGATAATCGTTGGTATAAGAGCAGCTAGGAATAATTTGAGTGGGGAAACTCCACCATCGAAATATTTTGATAGAATACTCTGACCCGCTGGGTTAGGCGCGTTGGCAATCACCGTGAGACCACCACCTGTCACCGCACCAGCAACGACCGCGTGTTTGGCACTGAATGAAATCCCTTCAACTTGGGAAGCAAGATAAGTGATCGCAGCGTTGTCATTGAATGCTGTTAGAACCGTCGCTCCCAACATCAATGCATCATCTGAAAGCGTCTGAATGATAGGACCGATCCACCAACCCTGGCAGCCACCGTGTATCACCAAGCCAGCAAGGAAGAAACCAACCATCATAGGACTTCTCATTGAAACCGCATTCTGGTGATGACGAGTCGCCATGATGAACGCCAAGAAGAGCAAGAAGCCTCCCACAAAAAGCACCGGCTCGTGCGCGGCATAAACGGTCCATCCAAGGAATGCCAAGTGTGCAAATATAACCCAAAACGGGATCGGCGTTTCCCTTTCCTGCCATGATTTCGTATGGATTTCGCCGTCTTCCAATCCATCTGCACGGTCAGCAATTTGATGCAATGCCTTTTTAAAAATCACAAAGTAAAGAAGCGTCGAAATCACAACCGCGATAACGGCTTTCCAGCCGAAGTGTTCCAGCATGAAAAGGGTATCCCATCCCCATGTGCCAGCCACCATCAGAACAGGTGGCGCAGCGAAATTAGTCAATGTCCCGCCGACCGAGATACTAACAAAAAGCAATCCGATTGTTCCATAAGCCAGACCCGGTGAAGGCTTGAGTTTATAAAATCTCTTGGCTAGCAACATTGCCGCAATCGTCATCGCAGCCGGCTCAGTGATGAAAGATCCTAAAACCGGAGCAATGATCAAAACACTCAGCCACCACGCGGCAGGAGTTCCTTTTCCAAACCATGCAGCAATAGACATCAATTTTTCCGCAAAGCGCAGAACCGGACGGCTTGCGGCGATCGCCATGATCACCACTACAAACAAGGGCTCGGTGAAAATTTTGTCTTTGCCGAGATACAATTTGAAATCATCCCAACTATAGTAATACGTTGCCGTACCTGCCAGCGCGATCACCCAGATTCCGAAAATCGCCTCAACTTCTCCGAGAAAGTGAAAAAATGTCGCTTTGAACGAAACTTCAGGTTCGCCATCCGGATGGTCATGGTCACGAGGCCCGCGTTTCCTGAGATTTTCCTGATGAATATGTTCGTAGTTATGAGCCAATTTACCCAATGGAATAGCAACAAAGGTGTGACAAATTGCTAATAAAAAAATGATCGTGGCCGCCACGTTGAACGGATCTTCTTTGGCTCTGGCTTTGATGATATCCATAGCATCACCTTTTACTTCCTTGTATGTTTCCGTAGGCTTCGGAAATGCCGCATATTGAGCGGAGCCATCCGCAAGCTCCGGGTAAGCCGGCTCAACACCTTGGCCTCCGCTAGCCAGCGCCGGTGAAAAACTAAAAATCAAAACTGAGAGAACAAGTAAGGTAATAGCTTTCATCGTTTTTGGCGCTTAGAAAAAAGTCTTATAGAACTGCATGCAGCCCTCCGCAAGAGGAACTAAAATGCCGGATGAAGGTTTCCCAAGGTTTGGATTGGCAAGGTTGGCGCTACGGTTTATGCCTCTTTCCCTGCAATTCCCGCAAACATGACCAGCGATCTCACCATCATCAAAGCCGGAACCGGCGTCCTCACCAAAACCGCCGATGGCACCATCGATCGCGCAGCGCTGGTGCATTTGGTCGCTTCCATTTCCAAACTCATCAACGAGGGACATCGCTGCCTGTTTGTTTCATCGGGTGCCGTCGGCTCCGGTGTTTCTGCCATGGGCCTCACCGAATATCCTAACGACATCGCCACCCGCCAAGCCTGCGCAGCTGTCGGCCAAGCCCGTCTCATGAGCACCTACAGCTCGCTGTTTTCCAACTTCGACATCCTCGTCTCCCAAATCCTCCTCACCACCGAAGATATCCAATCTGAGACCCGCGCCACCAATCTCCTCAACACCTTCAACCGCCTCCTCCAAGAGCCCCGCATCCTCCCCATCATCAACGAGAACGACTCGGTCGCGATCCGTGAACTCAGCTTCGGTGATAACGATATGCTCTCGGTCCATGTCGCGAAACTCGTGGGTGCCAATCGCGTGATCCTCCTCACCAGTGTCGATGGCTTGCTCGATCCATCTAATAACCAGCTCATCACCGAAGTCAGCGATATCGATACCGCCTTCGGTCATGTCCGTGATGACAAAGGAAAATTTTCCATGGGTGGTATGAGTTCGAAACTCGAAGCCGTGAAATTCGCGACCAACGCCGGGATCGAAGTCCACATCGCCAACGGCCGCTGCCCTGAGCGACTCTCGGATATCCTTGCAGGAAAAGGCATTTCCACCCACTTCATCGCCAAAAAGTAAGTTTCCATGTCCGATCCCATCACCGAGCAAATCCACGCCATGGGCAAGCAGGCACGTGCTGCGGCTTACCAACTCGCGGCTCTTTCCACCGATCAGAAAAACGACATCCTTCGCGCGATGGCGCAGGGTCTCCGTGACAACGAAGCGGAAATCCTTTCCGAGAACCAAAAAGATCTCACCGCCGCTCAGGAAAAAGGCCTAACGATCGCTATGATCGATCGTTTGAAACTCGATTCTATAAGACTTGAAGCCGTATCCAGCGCCCTCGAGCACGTCGCCACCCTCCCCGATCCCGTCGGCCAAGTCCTTGAAGATTGGACCCAACCCAACGGCCTAAACATCGAACAAATCCGCGTGCCGATCGGCACCATCGGCATCATTTACGAAAGCCGACCTAACGTCACTGCCGACGCCGCCGCTCTCTGTTTCAAAACCGGCAACGCCACGATTCTGCGCGGTGGCAGCGAGGCGATTCACTCGAACCGCGCCATCGCCAACGCCCTCAGCTCAGGCGGCGCGAAAGCCGGTCTTCCCGAACACGCGATCCAGCTCATCCCTTTTACCGACCGCCAAAGCGTCGCCGCCATGGCGGGCATGGATCAATGGCTCGACCTCATCATCCCTCGCGGCGGCAAAGGCTTGATCGAAACCGTCGTCTCCCTTGCCCGCATGCCGGTCATCAAACATTACGACGGCATCTGCCACATCTTCGTTTCCGAGAAAGCCGATCCCGAAATGGCGATCCAGCTCACGCTGAATTCCAAAATCCAGAAACCCGGAGTTTGCAACGCGCTTGAAACTCTACTCATCCAGAAATCCATCGCCAAAGATTTCCTCCCGAAAGTCGCCGCCACCCTCCGCGAAAACGGCGTCGAACTTCGTGGCTGCGCAAACTGTTTGGCAATTCTCCCCGATCTCATTCCCGCCACCGAGGAAGATTGGTCGACCGAGTATTTGGAAAAAATCCTTTCGATCAAAATCGTCGATACACTCGATGAAGCGATCACCCACATCAACACCTACGGCTCGCACCATACCGATAGCATCGTCACCACCGATGTCGCGGAAGCCGAGAAATTCCTGCGTGCTATTGATTCCGCATGCGTCATGCACAACGCCTCCACCCGCTTCGCCGATGGTGGCGAGTTCGGCTTCGGCGCTGAAATCGGCATCTCAACCGACAAACTCCATGCCCGCGGCCCAATGGGTCTGCGCGAACTCACCAGTTACCAATACCGCATTCGCGGCAACGGCCAAATCCGTGGTTGATTTTTTCCCCTAACATTTTTCCCCGTGGCTAACAAAAACATCGTCTATTTCGATTTGGAAACCCAACGCAGCATCAGCGATGTCGGCGGCTTTTCGAACAAAGCCAAGCTATGCATCTCCGTTGCCGCCACCTATTCCACCGCCACCGATGAATACGTGATCTACAGCGAAACCGAACTCGACGCGCTCACTGATCAACTTCTCAAAGCCGATCTCGTCGTCGGCTGGAATCACATCGGTTTCGACTACCCCGTGCTGCAAGCTTACGTACTTCCCAACCTCGAAGAGCAAACCCTCAACCTCGACATGATGCTCGATGTCAAAGAGCGCATGGGACGTTTCCTCAAACTCGACAACGTCGCTTCTTCTTGCCTCGGCACTGGAAAATCCGCCGACGGCCTGGACGCGATACGCTGGTGGCAGGAACATAAAAAAACCGGCGAGTTCGAGCCACTAAGGAAAATCGCCGAATACTGCGCCTACGACGTCAAAGTCACCCGCTTCGTCCACGAATACGGCATGAAGCACGGACACATCAGATACGAAGATGCCGGAAAAATGATCGAGCTGCCAGTGCAGTGGTAAAGGAGCGCGGGCGTCCCTCCCGCATCTTCATCTTCAAATTGCGGGCGGGACCGCCCGCGCTCCCTTAACAAATCACACCTTCGGCTTCCTGAAAGAAATCGATGGTAGAGAGAGAATTCCATGCGTGGAGCGAGCCGTGAAATTCGCAATCATTTCACGACAAGCTCCGTAAAGCATCGATACTGCTGTAACACGAATCAATGCCTCACGATTTTTTTCCTCAAAGGTTTCGTGAATTCGGAATTCTCCGGTAATTTTAATGCTGCCTCTATATGTTGATGGCTTGGACGGATCCTCTGGTTCAAAGGTGACGGTAAGCGTCACTCGTTGAGATAATGGATTTTCCGCATTCACCTCGATCTCGTGATTCGTGGACAACGCAAGACTACCTCCCGTTGTATTACCTTCCGTGGCAATACACTCGATGGAAATAAACCGATGATTGAGAAGCGCCAGTGGTGATGTATTATGCGGCATCAGTGTAGTCTTCTTTGACAGGTTCTTTCATCGTGAAGTTCGCTTTGGGGAGTATGCGCTCCTTAGGCTCAGGCCGGAACGAGACGTGAATGTCTTCTTCGACGTAATGGATCCATTTCACGACCTGACCCTTCGGAGCGATCGTCAGGCAAAGCTCTCCATCCAGAGCATCAGCTGCACGCATCAATGTTTCGACTGTAAAATTGTTAGTTCCATCCAACATCGCGGTAATACGTGCCGATGAAACTTCCATTTTTTGAGCGAGCGTCTTGCGCTTGATCCCGAGTGCCTCCATACGCCCGAGGATTTGTTCCATGATCCCCAACTTCTTGACTACGACCTTTTGGCTGAAATCAAGCTCCTTAGAGAAGAATTGCTGCACCGCATCTGGCGCTTGTTTGGTAATGTTCAATTTCATGGTAGTGCTTGGTAGTTAAATTCTAAATTAGCCGCTCTTTTCGCCGCAAAATAACGGTCTCTGAGTTGTTCGGCTCCTTTGATATCGGAATTCTGTTCCTTCTTGTTGTTTTTGGTTCCTCCGTTTGTCGCGATGATGAGTTTTGAGTCATGTCCTTCAATTCGGTCTTTAAAACAATAAAGCCTTAACCCAGGAACCTTGATTTCATAGATCCCGTCTCCCACAGGATTAAACTTCCGTTTATTCCTTATAATCTCAGTAGAGGCGATGGTTTTCATGCTGGTTTGGAGGCTCTTTGCCGCATTCGGATTGGACTTGATGAGCTTATCGAGAAACGCATCCACACTCTCGTCACCATCCAATTTGAGGGTGACGAACGTGTGGCACGACCCACAGTGCAACTCTTTCAGCGTAATTTCCAATGCTTTTTTAACTTAAAGGTTAATTTTTTACTTTGATTAAGGATTCTTAACAATCACAGCGCCACTTCTGGCTGAGTCGCGGCAAATGCAGTTCCAGCTCGCGTGATCACATAAATCGGGTTCCCGCTGGTATTGTGATCTACGAGCTTAGTGAAACCCATCGACTCAAGTGCGGCTACATCTGTCTCCATGAATCGAGTTTCCGAGAACTGAACGACCTGATTCTCAGGCATAAAGACGCAAGCAAGTGGCATGTCTGAAAAAAGCATACGGCTCGCTCCAAGTTGGTCAAACACCTTGAGAATCTCCGCCGCCTGTTCCGATAGCGTCTGTTTGTCCACACCAAGCGCATGACTGACTTGTGACAAGCAATCAATTTTGTCCCCAACAGCCGAAATCGCACCCGTAATTATGTCTAACTTAGAACTGAGAACGGAAAGATCCTGATGAAGAAGCGCAGTCAATTCGCGCTGCAATTCTTCAGAGTCGTAAATCCGCTCGCTAATTGAATTGAAATTATGCTGCACCAACCAAGCCATAAAATCTTGATATCGGTCTGCTGCTTGCGTTGCACGTTCCTGTTTCCAGTTGCAGATCAGCCCGACTAGGGTCGCAAATAGGGCACTGGCTTCAATCGGTGTCATGATAAGTTATTTCCGTTATTTTAATCATACGCATAAGAATACTAGCAAAAAGAAAACACCCGATCACCATCTAGCGCACATTGAAAAACACACCACCACATCTTGTGCCGAGTTGCATAATAATCTGATTTTTCCGCTTTTCGCACCGCTGCAAGGCGTTAGCTTTTAAAACATGTCAAACAGTGATGAGCCATTAGCCACCCTTACATCCGCGAGCTCATCGGATCACAATCGAATCAACGCCTTCATCTCCCGCTGGGAAAACTCGGGTGCTGCGGAACGTGCAAACTACCAGATGTTTCTCGCCGAGCTGTGCGAGATACTTGAAGTCCCTCGCCCCGATCCCACCTCGCCTGATCCCGAGAAAAATCTCTACGTCTTCGACCGTGCCATCACACGCACTTCTCCTGATGGCTCAGCTGTAACCAATTACATCGACCTCTACAAAGCTGGTCACTTCGTCTGTGAAACGAAACAAGGCAGCGGCGGCGATAGTGGCGGCGATCCTCGGTCGCCGTCTTCCAAAATCGGGCATGGCAAGCGTGGCTCTAGCGCATTCGATAAAGCTCTCGAACGCGCCTATCACCAAGGCCGCGACTATATCACTTCTCTCCCAGCATCACACGGACGTCCGCCATTCCTCATCGTTTGCGATGTCGGTTATTCAATCGATCTCTACTCGGAGTTCACCTGTACCGGCGGTCGCTACGAGCGTTTCCCAGATCCCACTCACCACCGCATTCTCCTAACCGATCTGCGCGAACCCAAAATCCGAGAACGCCTGCGTCTCGTCTTCACCGATCCGCTCGCGCTAGATCCATCGAAACGCGCGGCTGAGGTCACGCGCGACATCGCAACCCGCCTTGCCAAGCTTGCAAAATCCCTCGAAGCCGACGGCTACGATCCACAAATCATCGCCGGATTCCTCCAGCGCTGCCTCTTCACGATGTTCGCGGAGGACATCGGACTACTTCCGGAAAACGGTTTTCGTAACTTGTTAGAAAAAGTTAAATCCTCACCCCAAGGATTTACCGTCCTAATCTCCGGCCTGTGGCGTGAAATGGCAACTGGCACGCAGTATTCTGCTCTGCTCTTCCAGGAAATCGCCTACTTCAACGGTGGCTTATTCGAATCTACTTCCGCTCTGCCTCTTACCCCTGCCCAGCTTGATATGCTTGCACATGCCGCCGCGTCCGATTGGTCAGATGTCGAGCCTTCCATCTTCGGCACCTTGCTCACCCGTGCACTCGATTCACGTGAGCGCCACAAGCTTGGTGCGGAATACACGCCGCGCTCTTACGTCGAACGCCTCATCCGCCCAACTATCATTGAGCCTCTGCGTGAGGAATGGGAAGCCACGCGCATCGCTGCTGCAAGTCTACACCGCGAAGCTGAACTCGCTCTGGAAACCGCCGAAACCAAAGACGAAGAAGCCAAACAACTTCTCGCAAATGGGAACTCCACCGCCGCCAAGCAAGCTGGTGCAGCCGCCGTGAAACTCCGCGCCGATGCGAAAAAGAAAGACGCCGAAGCCCTGAGACTCGTCACCACATTCCATCGCCATCTCTGCGCCATCAAAGTCCTCGATCCCGCTTGCGGCACGGCCAACTTCCTTTACGTCACGCTCGAACACCTCAAACGCCTTGAAGCGGAAGTCCTTGAACTCATCACCGCACTCGGCGGCGATGCCACCTTTGAGATGAACGAATACAAAGTCCGACCCGAACAATTCCTCGGCCTCGAACTCTCCCACAACGCCGTCGCCATCGCCCAACTCGTCCTTTGGATCGGTTACTTCCAATGGCAACGCAAAACCACAGGCAAAGCCGACACCGGAGACCGCCCACTTCTTCCGAAAACTCAATCCATCCGCCAACAAGATGCCGTCCTCGCCTACGACGAACGCATCCCTCGCAAAGATCCAAACACTGGCGAAATCCTGACCATCTGGAACGGCTACACCACCAAACCTCACCCCATCACCGGAAAAGAAGTCCCCGACGAGACCGCGAGAACCGTCCTCTTCGATTACATCAACCCTCGCCGCGCGGAATGGCCGCAAGCGGATTACATCGTTGGAAATCCGCCGTTCATCGGAGCCTCCCGCATGCGCGAAGCCCTCGGCGATGGTTATACCGAAGCATTGAGAAAAGCATGGAAGGGTGATGTCCCAGAATCCGCCGATCTCGTCATGTTCTGGTGGTGCAAGGCTGCCGCAGAAACGGCACAAGGTCGCTGCAAACGTTTCGGATTCATCACCACCAACTCGATTCACCAGACATTCAATCGCCGAGTCATTGAAGCCTTTCTATCAGATACAAAAAATACACTTCACCTCGCCTACGCCATCCCAGACCACCCTTGGATCGACTCCGCCGATGGTGCCGCCGTCCGCATCGCCATGACCGTCGCCACCACCGGCAAAGGCGATGGCATCCTTGAAAAAGTAACCGCCGAGCGCCCGATGGAACACGGTGAATGCGAAGTTTCTCTTGAAAGCGCCACAGGAAATCTCGCCGCAAATCTCCAGCTCGGATCAGATCTAACATCTGTAACTGGCTTACGAAGTAACAATGGAATATGTAGCCGTGGGCATGAGCTTGGAAGTGCGGGGTTCATCCTTACGCCCGATGAGGCAGAATCTTTAAAGTCCTTCCCATCGGATGAGATTTCAAAAATTATCCGCCCATATTTGAACGGGCGTGATCTAACTGATCGTCCCCGTGGTGTCCTACTTATCGACGCAGACGGCTTGAATGAGAGCGAACTGCGGGACAGATATCCCGGCATTTATCAACATCTATTGAACCGTGTTAAACCGGAACGCGCCACAAACCGTGATCCACGACTTCGTAAATTCTGGTGGCTCCATCGCCGCTCTCGAGAGGACTGGCGTGCAATGGTCAAAGGACTCGCCCGCTACATTGCCACCGTAGAAACCAGCAAACACCGCTTTTTCACTTTCCTCTATCAAAACATCCTCCCCGACAACATGCTCGTCTGCATTGCCAGCGACGATGCCTATGACCTCGGTGTTCTTTCATCAAGCATTCACGTCACTTGGGCGCTTTCGTCCGGCGGACGCCTCGGCATGGGCAATGATCCACGCTATAACAAAAGCAAGTGCTTCGAGCCCTTCCCCTTCCCCGTGCTCGATGAGGGAGACCTAAAGCAACGAATCCGCGATCTCGGCGAACGTCTGGACGCCCACCGCAAACGCCAGCAAGAATTACACCCCAGCCTTACGCTCACCGGCATGTATAACGTGTTAGAAAAAATACGCTCTGGAGAAACATTAAACGCCAAAGAAAAAACCATCCACGACCAAGGCCTCGTCACGCTCTTACAACAACTCCACTACGACCTCAATGCCGCCGTATTGGAAGCCTACGGCTGGAGTGATCTTCACCCACTCAACTCCACCAACGAACCCGAACTCCTCACCCGCCTGGTCGTCCTCAACCACACCCGCGCCTCCGAAGAAAAATCCGGCCTCATCCGCTGGCTACGTCCCGAATACCAAAATCCGGCTAGCAACCAACCTATCCAAAAAGAGCTAGCAGGAACAGAGACTTCTACAAAATCAACAATCGACAATCATCAATCATCAATCGTCAATTCTTCTACCTGGCCTGCAAAGCTACCAGAACAAGTAGCACTCATCCGCCAACTCCTATCCCAATCGCCAACCGCCACCCACGAACAACTCTCAAATCAATTCGGTCGTAAAAACCCAAAACGTACCGAGCAGATTGAGGGGATTATCGAGACATTGAAGGGCTTGGGGCAGATGTGAGAAGGCAATTACCCGATACAAAACGATCACCATGCCAGCTAAGAAGACCACACCCAAGGAGACCAAAAAGCGAACAAAGCCGGTTGCGAACAATCCTCGAAAAACGCATTCGCCGAGGAAGACGACCAAGAAGATGGAACTTATTGATAACACCGTGCCACCTGTCGAGGCGGCAATCAAAAAACTAGAGCCGCCTCTCACCAGCATTTATCAGCAGAAATTGATGCTCACGGTTTCATTCGATGAGGCGATTCAAATTAATCCACTTTTGGAGCAACTCGGCAAACAGGTGCAGTTCGATTTAGCCAGACACCTAGCTTCACATGGCGGCGATATATTGGCAGCAGCCCTGACAGGCGCATCGATCATAATAGAGCGCGGGACAGTTATAGTAAGATTTTCAACGGAGAGCTCGAAACTTCTTAAAGCCAAAGAACTGAGATTGATGGGCAAATTCCCGACTCTTATAAACAAAGCTGGAAAAACCGTAGAGAACGCGAAACTAACAGGACCACTGAGAACAGGCAGCGCGTAGCAGCAAATCTTATGGCGGCGGTTGTAACGGTCGCACACGTCGTGAGTGGCGCGGATTTGGCGAAGA
Source organism: Akkermansiaceae bacterium (assembly GCA_031422775.1). GTDB lineage: Bacteria > Verrucomicrobiota > Verrucomicrobiia > Verrucomicrobiales > Akkermansiaceae > Luteolibacter. Next base: position 62,924 of record JANPMK010000040.1, read on the forward strand.
AGCTAAACAAACTGGATGCCAAGGTCGATTTTCTTGTAGCGGCCCATCGAATAGATCAATTAGCGCGCATCGAAGGCGTTTACCGTCAGGCTAGGGAACTCCAGCACATGGAACAAAATGACCAAACACGCTGGGAGCTACATCGCCTTGGACGCGAACTCTTCGAAATACGCAGTGCATGGCGAAGGGAAATTGCCTTTCATGTAGGTAATTTGCAAAAAACCGAAGAAAGTAAAAACTGGTTTCTGAAAGGCTACCAATCACTTTCTAGGAAGGGAAAGGATCAGAAAGTGGTATCAACAGTTTCTGCATGTGATACAGAAATCCATCTCATCAGTGGGAGTATCGCGATTCACCTTGCCCTAGCTCAGGCAGCCGGAACTCTCGATACTTTTCTCCAGATTTCCCTTCCCGAAGAGATCACGGAACTCGAACGCGTCCGTAGCCTTCTTCAGGAGCGCCGCAACTTCATCCACGAAGACCACCCGGAGCTTCGCGATAGCGTGACAGCCGTATGCGCCCGCTTGGACTCAGTTGCCAAACTGTATCGACAAATGATCCCACCATCTACCAACCAGATGACTATCGAATGATTTCGCAAGGTTCCGCCTACAACCCCATTAGTATTAGTAGGACATTAAAGATTACTGTAATTTAAGAATTTTTGATTTTCTCTGTTCGATTACATATCCGAAGGGACGGGGATTTGCCGCCAATTTTTTAATCTCTTCCCAACGATTCACGACTTCGCGCACGATAATCCAATGACTCCAGCCAGATTTAGGCGGTTTGAAAAAGAATATTCCGATCTTGTTAGCACGGCATAAATCCCATTGTGCGCGAGTCCGGTGAATGTTCAGATCCTGCGTCAATACGACACCGTGCTTTGAAGCAACTTGCGGAATCCAATCTTCATCGGCCGCCCCTTTGCCGAATTCATCAGCGTTCCAAATAACCGAAACTCCCTCACTCGGTCTTGCGTCTTGAAACTCACGCATCCCAGCAACGACCCGATGGGAAAAATTCTCATCAAAATAAATCCTCATGCAGCCTTCAGTTGTTCAAAAGCCTTAGCGGCCAAGACCGCTTGGCTATCTATCTGATGAGACTCGGCTATGTTTTCCACCGTTTCCCCCCCACGCAGGAGGGACATAATGGCCTCTGTGGTAAGATTGGTGCCTTGAATAACTGGACGTCCAAACGCATGACGAGGATCCACGACGATGGGCTTATCACGACCAAGCGGGAAATAGCGACTGGCGAGTGCACTTTCCTGATCAAAGTCCAAGCTCGCACAGAATCGTTCGATTAATTTGCTGAATGCCGTTTGACCTGTGGTGCCTATTTCCAATAAAGTATCTTCATCCAGTGACTTAATCAGAGTGCGCCCCGAGGTCATCAAGCCTTTAAGAGCGAATGGATGGGGAGTATTGTATCTTTCCATGAGTTCAATCCTAGCCTGACGCACCGCTTTCATGGAGATTCCACGCTCCCTCAGCTTGGCGATCGTAAAAATCTCGATAAGTGAATGGAACCCAAAATGGCGATCAGCTCCTTCTCCTTGGGTAGCAAATACGCCCGCTGGAAAATAACGGAGTTCATCCACCAATCTACCGCTCACCCATGTACGCAGCTTTGATGCAGGCAGGCGTAAAATACGTGCCGCATCAGGAAGCAAATAAACTCCCCTACTCAAGGGAGCCATCGATGTTTTGGTTAAGATCACGGCGAGAAGGTATCACAGGAGTGGGGATATCGGCAACAATCAACACGATTTACGACGAATAAATGGGCTAGAAGCCTTATTGCCAAGAGGCTTTCATGGTTAATAATATAAGAATTCACTCGATCTTATAGACTTACTGAGAGTGCCCGTATCCTGCGACACGACAATTCCAAGCGATCAATCAATGTCCAAATACCATACGATAATTTAGTTTAGGATCACACGCGGCTCTTCTGAGCGCCTCATTTAGTCCGTTATATGCGGCGCGCATATCCACCTCGTTGCGATAATATTTCAGCAACTTCCATTCACCATCTTTTCTCGATATTTCGATCCGAAATCCTTTGTCTTGATACTTGAGCTTCTTGGGTCTTTTCGCCGGAGCTATGATATGTTCCGAGAGCAAATCCAAGAGTTCGTCCTCTGGCACGGGTTCATCGATTTTGGATTCACTCTTCATCTAAGTATTGAATCTAGATCATCTCCTCCAACTTCTCCCTCAACTGATCTTTCGTAATATTCGCACCAATGACTTGGTCTTTCACTTCGCCATTTTTGAAGAACAGCAGGTTTGGCACTGAGCGCACGCCATAACTGACGGAAAGCTTCATGTTATCAATGGCGTTGATTTTGCAGATTTTGGCTTTCCCATCCATCTCGCCTGCGAGTTGTTCGATGACGGGAAGTAGTTGCATACACGGGCCACAACCGACTGACCAAAAATCGACCAATACGGGAATTGGTGAATCGAGGACTTCGGTTTGAAAATTTGTTTCGTTGAGTTCTGTGAGCATGAGTCTTTATTCTTTAAAATTCGGGTGATATGTCAAATTCGCGGTTCGATTATTATCGCTGGTATAAAAAGTATAGGAAGCTACCGCTAAATAATCGAGCTACCGGTACTGTGGTAGATTAATCCCGATCTGCGACAAACAAGGTATGCGTGAAGCGTTTCGCCTTGGGATAGGCTTTTGCGCTGATGCACTCGACGGATTTGAAAACGTTGCTTAGTGATTTGGCGAAGGCTTTGTCTTGATTGGCAGACCAATAAACCACTCGACCGCCGGGTTGCAGCGCGGCTTTCGCGCGCCCAATGCCATTCCGATCGTAAAGCCCGGCGTTGCCTTTCTGAACCAGTGGATCCGGGCTGTTATCTACATCAAGCAGGATTGCGTGGTAAGGGTCTTTGCCAACGCCATTGATCAAATCCGCAACATCTCGTTTGTGAATGCGCACCCGAGGATCATCTAACAATAATCCGTTCACCTCTTTGAGAAACTCGCGATTCCAATCGATCACTTCCTGCAAAAGTTCCGCCACATCGACAATTGCATCCGGCGGACAAAGTTCCAGTACCCGCCGCAGGGTGAACCCAAAGCCGAGTCCACCAATCAAAATGCGCGGTTTCGGCGGCAAATGAGAACAAGCAAGCTCCGCCATTTGTTGTTCGGAAGACGAAGCATTGGTGCTCATCAACTGAACCCCACCCACTTTCAAATAATACTGACCATCGTGCTCCTGAAGAACCAATTGAGTACCATCTGGAGTCCGGCAAGTCGCGAGTGTGGTAGTGATTTTCATGAAATCACCTAACAGATTGGGCACTGATTGATGGTCTGGAAGAAATCGTTGCCTTTGTTATCCACCAAAATGAATGCTGGAAAGTTCTCCACGGTGATTTTCCAAACGGCTTCCATGCCGAGTTCCGGGAAATCAACAACTTCCTGCGAGCGAATGTGATCGCTAGCTAACAACGCAGCGGGTCCACCTGCCGAACCGAGATAGAATCCGCCATGCTTCTTGCAGGCATCGGTCACTTGCTGGGAACGATTGCCCTTCGCCAACATCACCATGGATCCACCTTTGGATTGGAACAGATCGACATAACCATCCATGCGCCCCGCCGTGGTCGGACCGAAACTTCCTGATGGCATCCCCGCCGGAGTCTTCGCCGGACCGGCGTAATAGATCGGATATTTTTTGAAGTATTCTGGCAAATCGCCGGTTTCATCCAAAATCTCTTTCATCTTCGCGTGTGCGGAGTCCCGCGCCACGATGATGGTTCCACTCAACGCCAGCGCGGTGGTGACGGGGTATTTGGAAAGGGTTTCCAAGGTTTTCTCCATTCCCTGATCGAGATCAATCTCCACGCCTTTGAATTTCCAATCCCGATATTTCTCAGGGATGAACCGACCCGGATTCGTTTCAAGTTTTTCCAAGAAAACTCCTTTGCTGGTGATCTTCGCCTTCGCTTGACGATCCGCTGAACAGGAAACTCCAATTCCAACCGGACACGACGCCCCGTGCCTTGGCAGTCTAACAACTCTTACATCCAACGCGAAATATTTACCGCCGAACTGTGCGCCGATTCCAATTTCACGCGCCGCTGCCAACAGCTCTTTCTCCAACTCAATATCACGAAACGCACGACCGTGCTCGTTGCCAGTCGTCGGTAGGCTGTCGTAATAACGGGTCGTCGCCATCTTAACGGTTTTCAAATTATTTTCCGCCGAGGTTCCACCGATCACAAATCCCAAGTGGTATGGAGGACAAGCCGCCGTCCCGAGCGATTTCATTTTCTCGATGCAGAACTCTTTGAGTCGCTTCGGATTCAACAGCGCTTTGGTTTCCTGATAGAGAAAAGTCTTATTCGCCGAGCCGCCACCTTTGCTGACAAAGAGGAATTTGTATTCGGAACCTGGGGTCGCGTAGAGATCGATTTGGGCAGGTAAGTTGGTCTTGGTGTTGACCTCGTCATACATGTTGAGTGGAGCGGTTTGCGAATAGCGCAGGTTTTCCTCCGTGTATGTCTTGTGAATGCCTTTGGATAAAAACTCCGCATCATCCACACCCGTCCACACTCCCTGTCCTTTTTTGCCAATGATCGTCGCGGTGCCGGTGTCCTGACACGCAGGAAGAATCCCGCGTGCGGCGATCTCTGCGTTTTTCAACAACATGAGCGCGACCATGCGATCGTTATCCGACGCTTCAGGATCATCCAAGATCGCCGCAACTTGTTCGAGATGACTGCTGCGGAGCTTGAAATTGATCGCTTTAATCGCTTCCGCCGCCAATAAGCTCAGCGCCACGGGATCGATTTTTAGAATTTTCTCTCCCTGAAAATCCAAGGTATCGACCAACCCTTCATGGATGCATTCGTACTCGGTTTCGTCCGCTCCCAGTGGAAACGGATCTTGATAGAAAAATTCCTTCTCGCTCATCGCGTCCGAAGATAAACGCGTTCCCAAGCGAAACGCAACCCAGTGATGGATGAAATTAAAACTAGCGAGATCTCTGTCCCTCGAGCGAGTCCAACTCGCGGTTGATCCGCCCAAGCAAGCGCTCCAAATCACTCATGTGCCGTTCAGCTCGCTCTGGGTCCATCGGCTTTTGCGGCATACGCATTCTCGGCATAAGCTCCCGACGTTGCTGAGCTAACTCCTGACGCCGCGACTCCATTTTCACCCTCGCCTCAGCCACTGTATCGGATTTCCCCTTCAAAAGTTTAGTAACTGTAGAACCACTCATCAAATAAGTACGAGTCCGATCTGCACGCGCTAGGGTAATTCCCACAATTTTGCCTTGGAGATCCACCACTGGACCGCCGACCTGATTTCGCTGAATTTTCATATCACTCTGGACGACTTGTGAAAATCCGCTGCGCACGCGGTTTGGTTCTCCACCCATGCGCTCCATTTGATTCAGACGCTCTTCGGTAAACTGACCAGACAACGGACGATTGGATAATAAAACTTCCAAGCTACGTTCTTTCCCAGCCGTCTCAATTTTAATTTTCACTGTATCACCTGGCTGTTTGTTAGTGAGTGCATTTCTTAGCTCCTGCAGACCAGAAATTTCTCTACCATCAATATCGAGAATCACATCACCAGATTGTATCCCAGCTTCTGCCGCACCGTGTTCTGGCTGCACGCTTGCGATCTTCACTCCCTTACCACGGAATTCTTGATCTGCCATGATCCCCAAATGCGCACGATCTGTTTCACGTAGATTTCTTTCTAACACACTCACCACCCCAAAACCCGCCGGCTGGCCATCTGGTTGTGATGCGGTAACAAATCGTCCATAAGTCCATTCCGTTTCAGAAAATTTTGCGGGCGCTAAAACATGGTTCACTGCACGTTTCGCACCAACAGGTGTCGTAATATCTAACAAAACAAGATCCTCATCGCTGAAAACTCCAGACACTACAGCTTTGAAGGATTCCTCGCCACCCGCTTGCACAAACAAAGTATTTTCCGCCCGCTCCACTTCACTCCACTTGGTTAAAACCTGAGTCCCATCACCCACCACCGTGCCATATGCTAACACGGTTGGTATTTTGGATCGGCCTTCAATACCCCATATCCGCACGGTTGATTTCGAGGCCTCGGCTAGCGTTTCACTTAGCACTCCATTAAATGCATCGTTTTGCGCATTGATCGCCTTCTCTTCTTCCGGGAGCATCAATGGCACATACTGATCTTGCCCAAATGCACTCGTCACGAAGCCAAGCGCGCATACAACAGTCCATAATCGTCTCATCGATTTCATCGTAATTTAAAAAGTTCCTCCCGTTTCACCAACTCCACATCGATCTTGAGTTTTTCTGCACCACGCATCAGCCCAAGCGAAACCAGATCGCCCGCTTCCTTTTTGATTAAAATTTGCTGCAATTCCGTTCCGCCTAGAACCGGCACATTATCCACCGCGACAATCGTATCGCCTACCCGCAAACCTGCTGCTGCTGCTGGAGAGTTTGGCTCCACTTTCTGCACCCTGACACCCCGGCCATCGTCGCGCATTCCCATCACAATTCCCAGCACAGGTGTCTCCTGATTTGCTAACGGATTCATCTGTAATGCACCCCATGTTTCCCCCGCCAACAATCGCTCCCAATCTTCTCGGAAACCATCCACACCCGCATGATTGTTATTTTTCCACGACCATCCGATCGAAGAATTGATTCCAACTAATTTCCCGTCGAGATCAAACAATGGCCCACCCGAATCGCCACCGATTAGAGTGCAATCAGAAGTAAAATAATTTCCCGGGCCATCCGACAATAAGCGACCGAAACGCACCGGCGGTGTGCGCGCTGGATCAAATCCCGCTGAGTGCCCCATCGCCACCAACCAATCTCCCGCCGCCAGCGGCTTAGATTGACCCAACTCCACAAACGGCCACGGCCCGGCATCGACCATTTGCACCATCCCTATGTCTTTTGAATAATTCGCACCTAAAACTTTGCCCTGCCATTTTTTCCCATCTGTAAAATAGACATCCACTTCTTTCATTCCCTGAATGACGTGCGCCGCTGTTAAAATTAAACCGGTCTTACTGACAATCACTCCCGAACCCGAGGAACCCGTCCCATTAGAAACCAACGCAACCGTGGCCGGTAGCGCTTTTTCTGCCACCTTATGCACCTGCTTTTCCAGTTTTAACAAATCCTCAACACTTTTCACCGGTTCTCGCGCCTGCAACCCAAAGCAAGCCCACCCGCTTATCAAAATGATACCAAAACTTCTCATTACTCAACAATCGACACCACGCTGACGATTCGTCTAGGCGAATTTCATTTTTCTACTACCCAGGTGGCAAATTGCCAATTCCCAGAAAAACTTTAGAAACATGAAAAGTTAAGGTTTCCTCCATATTGAAAGCAGCGTATCTTGCCCGCATTCCGATGGCATCACGCAAGCAAAACACTAACCGACCGCGTGCAAGATCCACGGCAAACAGAAGCCGTCCCAGTCTGATATCTATTCTACTGTTCTGGCCATTTCACCTGTTTTTCTACCTCACACGAGGTTTCACCGGATTCAAAAGGTTCGTCATCCTAAGCATTGGAACACCTGTCGTCGCAGGGCTGTGCACCTTAATCATCCTGGCAGTCATCTACGGTTTTCGCTCCGCAAAATTCGATCTCAACCGCATCAATAAAATGCCCGAGCGAACCATCATTCTCGATCGCAACGGAACTGTGATCGGACGTATTCATGGAGAAAAGCGTGTCATTATCCCATTGAACGAAGTTTCAGAAGATTTTCGCAAAGCCATTCTCGCCCGTGAAGACGAACGCTTCTACTCCCACGGAGCCATCGACCTCATCGGCATCGGTCGCGCCGTTATCAAAAACATCCAAGGCAAGCGCGAAGGTGCATCCACCATCACCCAACAACTTACATCAGATGTCTTTCAACTCAAACGCGGAGAAAAGCGCGGAGACTGGCCACGCCAACTCGATCGGAAATGTTTAGAAATTGCCATCGCGTTTCGCATCAATTCAGCCCTCTCGAAAGACCGCATCCTTGAGTCATACATCAACCAAATCAACTGGGGCAGACAGATCAAAGGCATCGGTGAAGCTTCACGCATCTATTTTGAAAAACATCCCTCACAACTCACCCTGTCTGAGTCCGCCCTCCTCGCCGGAATCGTCCGTGGTCCAGATGCCTACAATCCCTTCAGCTCCATGGAAGCCGCCGAGCGCGAGCGTAACACCACCCTAGCCCGCATGGTGACCGCTAAGAAAATCACTCAAAAGCAAGCCGACGCCGCGAAAAAGGAACCCATCAGCGTCCGTCCAACCTGGCGCCGCGAAGCGAATGAATCCTATGCCATGGACGCGATCAGCAGAGATCTCGAAATCATTCTTGAACAAGAAAACATCGAACTAGGCGGACTCACCATCGTCACTACCATCGATCAACGCCTCCAAGATATCGCACTGGAAGCCCTAGATAAAAAACTCCGCGAAACTGAACGCATGTCTGGATACCGCCACCAAACACGTGCCGCATGGCAGAGCATCCCAGAAGAACAACGCAAAGACCCTGAATACATCCAAGGCTCCGCAGTGCTCATCGAAAATCGCACCGGTGCTGTCCTCGCACTCGTCGGCGGTCGCGATGCCAATGAATCCAAATTCAACCGCGCCATCCAAGCCCGACGGCAAATCGGCTCCGTTTTTAAACCTTTCGTCTACCTCGCCGCTTTCGATAAAGGCATGCAGCCCAGCACCCAAATTTCCGACGGCCCAATCCGCCAAGGAGAAATCAAAGGTGCCGCCAATTGGAAACCCGACAACTCCGATGGCAAATATGGTGGCATGCATCCAGTCTCATACGGTCTCATCCGCTCTCGCAACACCATGTCTGTTCGAGTTGGAAACTACGCAGGAGTTTCAAAAGTTAAAGAAGTCTCAAAAAACGCAGGTTTCGGCACCGCCATGCCCGAAACTCCCTCTTCTTTCCTCGGCTCATGGGAAGCCAGCCCATGGGAAGTCGCCACCGCTTACACCATTTTCCCTAACGATGGAGTTCGCTATCGCCCGTTTGTAATTTCTGAAATTAGAGATAAATCTAACAATGTCCTCTACGCCACCCCCCCTCTCCCCTACCAAGCCGCAAACACTGGCTCCGCATGGTCAGTTTCAAAAATCCTCAAAGAAGTAGCAACCACCGGCACCGCCGCCTCAATCAAACGCCTCGGCTTCGACAAACCAGCCGCAGGCAAAACCGGAACCACCAACGACTTCAAAGACGCATGGTTCACCGGCTACACCTCTTCCCTGACCTGCGCCGTTTGGGTCGGCTTCGACACCCCGAAAAAAACCATTAGCGGCGGCTACGGCTCCACTCTCTCCCTGCCGGTATGGGTCGATATTATGAAAACTGCGGATCGACTCGGCTATAAAGCCGGCGACCTCCATACCAACATCCAGCTTGTAGCTGTCGATTTATGCCGACTCTCCGGCAAACGCGCCACCGCGGGATGTCACTCCGCAGGAACAAATTATGTCGATCAAATCCCAGCAGACACCGCACCCGCTCTTGGCGACCTTTGCCCAATTCACCCTGCTAGAGCACAAGCTGTCGATGAGAACAACCTTCCCCAAAATCCCACTGAACCGCCACGCGCCCTACCCTACGATCCACCATCCCCAGCCCCATCCAATCAGCCTTTGCGCGCTCAGCCCGTTAACGAAGATGCTCCTCGTGCTACTCCCGTGGATGACACGCCTCCTCGCGCCAAGCCCGTGGAATGATTTACTAAAACAGCAAAGCTTCGGATTTCACTGAAACTGCCTTTCCAGAAGGCTTGGCTAACAATGAATCAATCTGAGTCAGAAACTCCATGCTAGGCTCCTCGTCCCCTTGGAAAATCGCCTGAAGCTTCATGCGCCAATTATCCTGGGAAAACTGTGGCTCGTCCCTAGCCAATATCAGCGACAGCTCAGTAATCCTGCCGCTTCCGGACAGTTGCTTCCTTGTCCGACGCAGCCATGCCTCTAAAAATGGCTTTGATAATCGTTCATATCCCATCGGCAATAACCTAGATTTTCCAAGCCTGAGGGTCAACTCACATTCCCTGCCTAAAACCAAAATCAATCAACCCGTTATTTTACCTTGCAGCAAAGGGATCGGCAGTTAGTCTCCGAATTATCAGATGGTTTACTTAACTGTTTGATGACCAAAACAACATTACCAATAACTATGAACATTATCAAAATCGCTATCGTTGCAACAGTCGCAGCATTCTTCGCAGCCTCATGCTGCCCAAGTGCTGCACCAAAGACTACCTATCAAGCACCTCCTGCTAAATAAGTAAACTTGAGCCCCACTCACGAAAATCTTTGTGGGTGGGGCTTTTCTCCTTTCCTAATAAACATTTAAATATCAGCGCTAACGCAAACCTACATCCGTTATGATCCGCCTGTTTGTTTTAACTTTTTCAAGTCTCGCCACCATTCTTATCTCCTCATGCGGTTGCTGCACGAGCGATGCAAAGACCCCTCCCCTTCGCCCTCTTCCAAAATTTCAAGAAATTGAGGCCGCTCCTATGGGTGAAATTCACGTTGAGCGCACAAAGTAATCTGCTTTAAAAGATTTACCGAAAACGTCTGCCTCTTCTGAGGTAGGCGTTTTTTCGTGATACAGTAGTCAATCCGTGTTTTAAGTTGCGACTAAAGGTAACTGCTCTATTAATCTAAACATCCATGCTAAATACCTCTTTCGAAGTATTTAATAAGGCGCCGAAAATTGCGTTAAAATGAAATACAATCTTTTCCAAAAGCTCACGTTTGCAGCCTTAATCTCCCTTCTATTGCTTATATTTGTCGGCGCCACCGTTCGCGTCACGGGAGCTGGCATGGGCTGTCCAGACTGGCCAACGTGTTGGGGGCTTTTGATCCCACCAACTCATGTCGATCAAGTCGACTTCAACAAGCTTCCGATTGAAAAATTTCAAAAAAAAGCCGAGCGAATGGGGCGCGATCCTAAGTCGATCACGGTGGAGAGCCTGAAAAATGAATTCAATCCAAGACATGTTTGGACCGAGTTTATCAACCGACTTTGCAGCCTGCCTGTAGGATTTTTCACACTCGCATCATTCATCGCTTCATTTTCATTCAGAAAACAACGGCCTGCAATTTTTTGGCTATCGTTTACATCTCTGCTGCTAGTTTTAGCAAACGCGATCATGGGCGCGCGTGTCGTATACAGTGGCTTAGCACCGGGCGTTATCACCGCTCACCTCGCACTTGCGATGCTTTTGATCTGTACCCTCATCTATTGCGTATGGGCGGGTAGCAATCAGCCAACACATCTCACCTTCCTCGCCAAATCCAAACCTGCATTCCTGGCGACTCTGGCTTTATTTATTGTGATTATTGTCGAAGGAATCTCGGGCGCACAGATCCGCGAAATGACCGATAAATTGGCAAAATCCCACCTCAATTCCCCACGCGAAACCTGGATTGGCGAACTCGAATCTTCATGGCTCTACCTATTTCACCGCAGCTTCTCATGGCTGATTCTAATTTTAACCATCAGCTCGTTTTGGATCGCTAGAAAAAATCAAAACGGTGGAGTCACGAAGATTCAATGGGCCGCCTTAATCATCGTATTCTCCCAAATGTTTCTCGGCCTGATCATGGCGCAAATCCACATCTATTCTTGGGTGCAAGTCCTACACGTTGGCCTAGCGTCCATCCTCTTAGCTCTCGTATTTTTCTGGTTTTTGACGATTCCAAAAGGCTCGGCAAAACCCGCATGAAAAGTGAGCGTAACGAAGATGCTTCGTTACGCTCCATCATTAGATCTAACGCCTTCTGTTGTATCGGTCGTCAACACCTTCAGTGCTACTGCTATCGGATTGCTCTCTCTGACGTTTCTCCGTAGCTCGGCTCTCGCCACTACGACTTCCTGACTGACGCGTAGCTTCTGGACTAACAGCTTCGCTTCTACGGCTCTCCCGCTCTTGAGGGGGTTCTGCTTGGCGTGTCGAACGAGTCGGGCGTTCAGTCTGATTCATTTGCTCCGGACGTGAAGATCTAGGCGATTCTTGTGGTGGTTGAACCATTCTAGAGTCCGTGCGTCGTGAATTTTGAGATTCATTCACATAAGTCTCACGGCTTCTATCGCTAGTCCGACTGCGGGGATCTACTTGGTTTGATCTTTGATATGACGGCTGCCTAGATTCCATCATCCTATCATTCGATGTGCGACGATCAGGATACGACTCAGCTACCCGCGTCTGAGAATTCACCTGAACATTGCGCGACCAATCGTTATTTAAACTACGATAGCCGTCAGTCCTATTTTCATAGTTATCCAGCCTGTAATCGCGGATCCGGCTTGGCGGTGCAATGTATCTGCTGCGGCTACTCCATCCGTGGGGATGGGGTGCTCCGTGGACGTATCTTGGGCGGTAGCCCACCGGATAATACCCATAAAGATAAGGGTCATAGTAGCAGCGTCTCGAGTAATCGTAATAGCAACGTGCATAGGGGTCATATCCCCAGCGTGAGTTGCCTGTGCTCACAAAATATGTGGTAGTGAAATTTCTACCTCCATACCCATAACCCCTTCCGTAACCTGAAGCATAAGAGGGTCCAGAAGAATAAGGTGATCCAGAGTAATAAGGATCATAAGCACAAGACGAAACCGCCACAGCGGAAATTGCAGCAACTGTAGCAGCGAGAATCACACGGTTTACTTTCATAGTAACGTTATAGACCGAAGTTCAAAAAAATCTATTCATTATCATTCTAAATATTTTGATTGGCTAGTTTACTGGCATCCGTACTTGCAGCAACGAAGTTCACAGGCTTTGCTATCGCCGTCACATGAAAGATTCACCCATTCTTATTACCGGCGGAGCAGGCTACATTGGTTCTCATACCGTTCGATACTTGGTTGGATTGGGTAAAAAAATTGTTGTCCTCGACAACCTCGTATTCGGTCACCAAGACGCAATAGTCGATCCTTCGGTCGAACTAGTCATCGGTAACGTCGGCGATCAAAAGCTCCTCCGCGAGCTCTTCCAGAAACACCAGTTTGGTGCTGTCATCCACTTTGCCGCTTATGCTTATGTCGGAGAATCCGTGACCAATCCTCTCAAGTATTATTGGAACAATACCGCAGAACCCATTGCCCTGCTCCAAGTCATGCAGGAAAATAACTGCAAAGCCTTCGTCTTTTCATCCACATGCGCCACTTACGGCACTCCGGCAAAAATCCCCATCGACGAATCCAATCCTCAGAACCCCATCAATCCCTATGGCCAAAGTAAACTCATGGTCGAGCAAATCCTCCGCGATTGTGATAAAGCATGGAACTTGCGCTCTGCCTGTCTCCGCTATTTCAATGCCAGCGGCTGCTCCTCAGACAGCAAGATCGGTGAAGACCATGACCCAGAAAGCCACCTAATTCCCAGAGTCCTGATGGCTATTACCGGCGAAATTGACACCCTGGAGATCTACGGAACAGATTATCCAACTCCAGATGGCACATGCATTCGCGACTACATCCACGTCGAGGATCTCGCCGCCGCTCACGGTCTCGCCCTAGAACACATCCTGACCCATGATAAATCCATCCAGTGCAACCTCGGCACCGGCAAAGGTATTTCCGTCAAAGAAATCATCGCCGCAGCAGAACAAGTCACTGGTAAAAAAGTTTCAATCCGCTACGGCCCAAGACGCGAGGGAGATCCACCAGAATTGGTTTCTGATCCCACTCATGTTCGCAATACCCTCGGCTGGAAAGCCCAGCGCTGCGATGTTCTCGACATCGTTGGCTCGGCATGGGCTTGGCTAAATGGCCCTCGTGGCGGCAGATTTGAAAAATAATCCCATGGTAACTGCCATGTATTGACATTACTTCTTGCCCTCAGAGGGAAAATCCACGAAGTTATGACTAGCGTTAGGGATACACCCATCCAATTCAACCCATGAAAACCCCTCTAGCATCGCTCAAGCCGATCCATTTATCTCGAAAAGCTTCTCTAGGCTTTTCTCTCGTGGAGATTCTGATCGTCATTTTAATCATCTCTATCCTCATGACAGCAGGTGTCATGGGGCTGAAAAATCTCTCTGCAGGTAAAGGCACTTCATCAGCCATTGCCACCTGTGAATCACTTTTCAACGAAGCCCGCACCATCGCTATCTCTAAACGCTGCAAAAGCCGATTGATGATCGATGTCAATGATAACGACAGTGACGACTACCTGCGCCGAGTCGTCATTGCTCATCAAAAAATCAACGATGATGGCACCATCGATCCGACTGCATGGATTCTCGCCAGCCGTGCTTACACCATTCCCGCTGCAACATTTTACAGCCGCGAATACTCCAAACTCGCTACTGGCGCAGATATTCTCGAAGAAAATATGAGCGGAGAGAACTTCACGGCGCGTTATGCTGGAAACTACGCCTACTACGAATTCAATGCTGAAGGCGTTTCGCTTAACCCAGGCGCAAGCTTCATCATCGGCGGTGGCATCCGTCCCAAAGGACAGGAACCTCGATTGATCAGTGATGCTGAAAAAGATCTTGCAGGATTCGTCGTCTGGAAAAACGGAAGAACATCCACTTATCGCAATCCTGAACAGATGGAGATCGATACATCCAAGAAAAATTTCTGAACCCATGAAACCCTCAATCCACCTATCTCAAAAAAACAAATCCCGCTCGATTCAGCGTGGATTCACTCTCATGGAAACCGTGATTGCGATCCTGGTTCTAGCAGTCTTGCTAACGGGTTTCCTTACCGTATTCACTCCTGCAGCCCAGGGAATTAGACGTTCGATCAGCACCCAACAGGCAGATCGCCTCAATGCAACCCTGCAGAGAGACATGTCCACCCTACGCGAAGGAGAAACGATCACTGGTGTAACGACCGGATTCGATAAAGCATTCACATGGATCCAAAAAGGCAATGCGCCAGCAACCGCTATATTCGTTTATCAATACCGCGGCGATAAATCTCAAACACCTCGCACCGACGGAACCTTGAAACCCATGGGCCGAATCGAAGGAAAACCCGGTATCGATTACGTCACTCAAACCGCTGCGAGACGTGTAGATGATCCTGCATTATTTGGAACCTCAACGAATCCTGGTGACCTTGATGCACTCGTTGGACCTCTATTTTATATCATCCCCACCCAACTCGTATATGTTGGCAATGAATTAGTACTCGGCGCACTGGGTGAAATCAAAAATTCCGATGGCACAGTTGCTGCAGCTCCAACTAATTACACGGATGCCGTCATCACTTTTTCCGCAGCCTTTCACATGGTTCCAACTGTTTCGAAAGCTTACTTAGAGGGCCCTGGATTCGCTAGTAAATTTGCCTTAGCTGCCGAGTCCAACTCCGAACTTAAACCGGTCTTTATCCGCAACCTCGCTGTTCGCCGTTAATTTGAACCAACGTCTTATGAAACCACATCACAACAAGACTTCTAACGGCTTCACCTTAATCGAGCTACTTGTCTCAATGGTGATTACCACCATTATTATTTCCGTGCTGGTCACCGTCACCGTCACGTCCTTGGATATCTGGAACCGCAACCGTGCTGAAGTCCGCGCCTCACTCCAAGGCAAGGCAATGATCGATTCCATGGCCGCCGATTTCGAATCCATGGTCGTCCGCAGTGGCAATGATTACCAATGGCTCTTTGCTGAATTCGCACCTCCAGCCGATGGTCCAAACAGCAACCAAAGCCCAAGCGCTCTCAATCTTATCTTTTTCTCTGCCGCCACGGATCGATATGATGGAAAAGTTGGTGAGGCTGAAGATCTGGGAGGCGACATCTCAGGTATCGGATACCAACTCGTCTACAAAGACCCCATCAGCGATCAAACCAAAGATAACTACAAAACCTTCGTCCTCTATCGTAAACTAGTTAATCCAGACGATACTTTTAAAGACTTACTTGGTAAGGATGGTTTGAATGGAAGGCCCGGACTAAAAACCGCATTCGTACCTTACGCACCAGGAGGCGCAGAACCCCTTGATGCTGTCGAAAACTTTGTTTGTGAAAACGTTTATCAATTCACCGTGAAATTTCATATCGATGTGATCATTCCTGATCCCGCCGATGCAACTAAAACCATCACGAAACACGTATCTGTCAGCCTGAACACCGCAGAACAGTTTATCGTTACAGGAAATGGGCTAACGAGCCCCGCTGTCTCAACGGTTTCTCCTGCTCAATTGGCAACTGGAAGACTCACTGCCGTGGAAGTTTCGCTGACCGTCCTAACAGACGGCGCAATCAAGCAATTACGTGGGAGGAATTTCACTGCTGTACAACTGAGCGATTTCATCGCAGAAAATTCTTACCAATATTCTAAACTCATCCCCGTCCCGAGTTATTAAACTCGGACCAATCGATCTCAGTGCACCAGAAATTTTCTCTGCGCTTCAGCCTCAGGATTTACATCATCGAGTTCGTTTTCTTCCACAGTATCAGCTAACAGCTCGTCACGGAATTTGGCGATGATAGCCTCAACCGGCCATGAAGACGCTTCACCGAAGGCGCAAATCGTGCGACCATCAATTTGATAAGCCACGCTTTCCAAGGTCTCGATGTCCTTAGCGGTCGCTTTTCCGTCCACCAATCGGTCGGAAATTTTCTTCATCCAGGTTGATCCCTCTCGGCACGGAGTGCACTGACCACAGGATTCATGAGCATAAAACGCGTTAAGGTTATTAAGCACCCAAGACATTTTACGCGTGTCATCCAAAACGATCACACCACCAGAACCGGCCATCGATCCACAAGCCGCCAACGAATCGAAATCCATCGGGATATCCCAAAACGCCAGTTCGCGTTCGGTTCCGTCCGGATTCTTGAGTTTGAAAACTTCGTTGGCTTTGAGAATTTTTGAGGAAGAACCACCAGGAATCACCGCTTTGATTTCCCTACCTTCTTTCGGCCCGCCACACATGTCGTAGAGCAATTCACGCATCGTGACTTTGCCAACCTCGACCTCGAAATACCCTGGGTTTTTCACATCGCCGGAAACGCAGAGAATGCGGGTTCCGGTATTCCGAGCCACCCCGAGTTTTGCATACTCGTCGCCACCCATACGGATGATGTGTTTCACATGACAGAGCGACTCAACGTTATTGACGATGGTCGGGCACATGTAGAGTCCGAGAGCAGCTGGAAAATACGGAGGCTTGATGCGCGGATACGGGCGCTTGCCTTCAAGAGATTCAATCAACCCGGTTTCCTCTCCGCAGATGTATGCACCCGCACCACGGTGCACATAGATCTCCAAATCAAATCCGGAGTTGAGAATATTTTTACCCACAAACCCTTTTGCGCGGGCCTCTTCAATCGCTTTCTCAACGATGAGTGCCGCTTCTGGAAATTCTTCCCGAAGGTAAATGAAAGCTTTGTGAGCACCCACCGCGAAACACGAAATCACCATCCCCTCAATGAGTTGATGCGGATCCTGATGGACGATGTAACGGTCTTTAAACGTACCAGGCTCGGATTCATCTCCGTTACAAATCAGGTAAACTGGCTTGGTGTTATTCGGCGGAATAAAAGTCCATTTCATGCCCGTCGGGAAACCCGCACCGCCCCTGCCACGAAGCCCTGATTTCTTCACCTCTTCGGTGATATCTTTCGGCGCCATGGTAAACGCTTTCTTCAAATCATCATAGCCACCATCCGCCATGTAGGTCGCGATCGAAGGATCCCATCCTTTGCGATCGATATTCTTGAAAATGAGCCGGTATTCTCGGGCGTGGGGTTGCTTGGTATACGATATCATGGGCGACGCACGGAAATATGCCCACTCCAAGCCGGATCGCCAATGGGATTTTCCAAGTTTGTGAATTTTTTCACAAGTCCACCTTACGAGACCGAATCAAACGCGCCACTTCGGGATCCAGATAGGGAATATTCTGCTCTTTTCTCGCAATTGACTCACGAATCTTAGTCGCAGATGCCGGATGTTCCCCCGTAACCACTTGCATACGATACCCCTGCATCGGGTAAACAACGGCTCCATTTCTCGCCATTACGATAAAACTCACCAGTTCAGCCAGCTTCTCGGGATGCATCCACTTAGGTAACATTGCCCATTGATCCCCTCCCATGATCCAAAACCATTCATGCCCGGGAAACTTCGTATCCAACTTCTGCATGGTTTGATACGAGTATGACGGACCATCGATTTCGGTCTCTGTCACATCCACCCGCGCCCATGACAAATTCCGAATCGCCAGTTGCAGAGCCTCAATCCGCTCCGACCCGGATGATGGCGGCGTTGCGAGTTTGTGTGGAGAAATCTGACACGGCAAAAACCAAACCTCATCAAGATCCGCCGCGCTTTTCGCCAGAGTTGCCAAATAAATATGCCCCTCGTGCACCGGATCAAACGAACCTCCGAAAATCCCGATCCGTTTGCAGCGTGATGCCAAAACTTCATTCGGATGATCTTCCTTTATCATAAATGTAACCTACACCCCTTCTTTCGGAATGGTCATCAAAAATTTCGTTTCCCGCCCAGGAGTGGAGCTGACCGAGATAGTTCCATGATGCGCCTCGATCGCACGTTTCACAATCGATAAACCTAACCCTGTACCTTTGATCTCCATCTGCGAGTGATGTTTCTCCACCCGATAAAATCGCCGAAAAATATGCGAAAGATCCGCACTAGGAATCCCCACCCCATTGTCACTCACCCAAATCCGCACACACTTATCCGTCTCCTCCGCTCCCACCTCGATCTTTAAATCTTTGTAAGGATTTTGCTTAAGCGCGTTTTCAATCAGATTAAAAAGCACCTGAGTCCAGTAAAAGCGATCTCCATGCATAATCAATTTATCATGCTGTAGATTCACATTCACAAGCGCTTGCTGATTTTGAATGACCGATTCCAAACGCTCTAACACATCCTTGATACAAGAATGAATTTTAAACGGCTCTATGTTAATTGCAGAGGCCTCGCCAGACTCCAATTTTGAAATCACCAACATATCCTCAACGATACGCGAAATTCTTTCCGCGTGCTTTTTCATCACAGACAAAAACCGAGTAGCCATTTCAGGATCATCCAAAGCACCCTTATCCAAAAGATTTTCCAAATATCCACTGATAATCGCAAGCGGTGTCCGAAGCTCATGCGACGCGTTCGCTACAAAATCCTTGCGGATCTGATCCAACTGATACTCAGATGTCACATCTCGAATCACCACCCGCGTGTTTGGGGCATTTCCCGAGGAATCCGTAAGTTGCGCTGCATCAATGATCCATGCGTTGATTCCACGCGTCTCAAGATCCCCCAGCGGAGATGTCTGCTGCGGCAAAACCACACGCTGCTGAACGGGCTCTCCCGTCTCAAGACATTGCACCAAAGCCTCCGCCAAACGAGGATCCAAAAACGCCTCTCTTACTTGCCTTCCCACTAACTCTCGCCCACTAAACAGATCACGCGCCATCGCGTTCGCAAAACGGATCTTCGCATCTGAATCAACGATAAGAAATGCATCTCCAAGCGCATCTAACAAATGATTCCGATTGTCCTGAGCTTGGCTCAGCTCATTTTCATGCTTTTTCTTTAACTCAGTTACTTGCATTTCGCTGGCAAGCTTCATGCCTCGGATCCGATATGTGAAAATAACGAATACGACGATGACAACGCAAAGTGCCGAAATGATGGTGAGGCAATTCGTCATGAAATTGAGCTGACCATTTGATAACCTACTCCCCTCACGGTTTCAATCAATGCGCCATGTTCGCCTAATTTTTGTCGCAAGCGTTTCATATGAGTATCCAGAGTCCGACTGTGAACCTCGTCACAATATCCCCAAACCGTACGCAATAGATCATTGCGATCCTGTGGCTTTCCGGGGCGCTCGCATAGATACAAAAGCAATTTGAACTCGGTCGATGTAAGATCCACCGGCTCATTATCCAGATAAAATTTAACCGAGTTTTTATCGAACCTAAATGGCCCGAACTTAAGCTCCACCAAACCCGGTGTCGTGTCAGCACGCCTTAAAATGGCGTTCACTCTTAAAACCAATTCTTTGGGACTAAACGGCTTGGTCAAATAATCATCAGCGCCAGCTTCCAATCCTTCGATACGATCTTCCGTCTGCGCCCGCGCCGTCAGCATAATGACTGGAATATGCGAGGTCCTAGCATCACGCCTGATTTCTTTGAAAACTGCGAAGCCATTCCGCCCGGGTAACATTAAGTCCAAAACCACCAAATCGGGGCGCTCCTTAATGCAGACATCTGTACCCGTGATACCATCGTGAGCTTTGGAGACCTGATATCCAGCCCGCTCCAAATTAAAACGAATTAAATCCGCAATATCGACTTCGTCTTCAACAACCAAGATTTTTTGCATTACTTATTTTGTAAAATCTTTGACACCATCTTGCAAACGAACTGCATGTGACGATTTAGTCACATTCAGCCTAATTTACCATTTCCATTTCTACGATTCACCGCATGACATGCCTTGCAGTCAACAAAATCGGCATTTTCCCGATTCAAAAACACATGCCCGCAAAGTCGGCAAACCGTCACTAAACGCTTAAGATTCCGCTCATTCCTCCAATGAAAAAATCTAGAGGTCATACCAATCAGCGCCACTGCAATTAGAGTCGCAAAAAGCACACCCAATACCAATTCATTCAGGGTCAGATCCATGGCTTTTTTCGTTTAATATCTCCACTCGTAATCCCATCCACCGCTCCTCATCTGCTACTTCCTGAAACCGTAACCCTCTCAACCACTCAGTGATCTCTGCCAAACCAACTTCGTCCCCACCACTTAACGATAAACATTCTTTCACTTTTCCATCCGCACTCAAATTCAGCACAAACCTCCATTCGGAAGAATCCAAATTTCCCTTCATTTCCATGAGGAATGGAGGAAATTGAGTAGGTAACCACTTTTCTGATTCTTTTGTATAAGGAATCAATAACGGCTTCAGCACAACTTCGGTTTTTTGATGATCTTTAACTACGCCAGTGGACTTGTAAATTTTTGGTAAGTATCTCTGCCCTTGAACGGAGATTCGATGCATCGATTTCAACGAATCCATCTCTAACGATCTCATGCTAGTCTTATACGGATTCCATGAATCGTCTTCGTTAATCTCCCCTGCCCCGAATCCCTCGAACGGATCATCCATGCCGCTGATTTCTAACCTCCCAGGAAACGGCCCCTCTTCCTCTGCTTTGATTCGCCATGTTTGTCCTTCCCCTTGATCTGGTAAATACAGCACCGATGCGCTTTTAACTGAAGAAACTTCTCTGAAATCAAATTCGATATGAAGCAAACTTAAAAAAAATCCGAACCCTAATGCAACGATCAACACCGCAGCACCCTTCCAGCCTCGGTGCGCCTCCTTATCACTCCAATCAAAAATCAGATCGTTCTTATTCATCCTCCAGCTCGCTTTCAGAAATTCCCGCAACTGTCTTTCCAACCAACGCCACTTTGAAGCCTAACCGTAAAATGAGATCTATCATTTCCGACTGTACTCCAGATGGATTACCTAGATCCGTTTTCAATAAAACTATCGCACGCGACATCACTTCGTCCGCTTTCAATACCTCAAGCCTAGCTTGGAGCTCCTCCAAACTCACCGCTTCCCGACCCAGATAAATCTGCTGCCCAGCTTCTCCTGAATGCAACGTTACCACAATCGATTCCTGATAACGCTGCATCTGAAACTGCGACGCTGGTAGCTCAACGCTTATCCCACTCTGACTCAAAAAAACCGGCCCCAGCATCAACATCATCGTCACCGTAAAGAATAGATGAAACAACGGCAGCGCATGCATGAAGCCCGGGCGCTCATCTAATGTCGTTTCTAATTTCACTCAGTATCGGAAGCTTTTGATTTTTTGTTATTTGCAGAATGCTTTCTAGCGCCAGTGGTTTCTCCCCGAAACGGAGCATAATCCTCTTCTTCACGCGCATCCGCAATCAGATGAACAACCTCAATCCCCGCCCTCTCGATTCGTGAAACCAAACGCTTTGACCGACCCACAAAATACAGATAGAAAATATACATCGGAATCGCAACCGTGAGCCCGATCACCGAGGTAATCAGAGCACTCAGCACACCTGCAGAAAGTTCATTCGGCCCTGTCAATCCTCCCTGCTCGCTCACCCGCTGAAACGCATCAATCATTCCCAACATCGTCCCGAGCATTCCAACCAAGGGAGCAATCAACGCCACTGCCAAAATCGCACGGATGTTCTTTTCAATTCGCGGCACTTCAAGCTGACCCGCCTCACGCACCACATCGCTCAAATCCCTACGATCCAAATAATATCTCAACAAGCCCGCATGCGCCACCCGCCCAACCGGACCCGGCGCCCTTGCCGCCTCATGCAAGGCCTCGGCAAACGCCCTGCGTTTGATGTGCACACCCAGCCCAACCAATAAGGAACTCACGTTAATCCTGGCTCGATGAAAGTAGAACAACCGCTCCACAATAAAAATCGCGCCGAAGAAAGCCAATGCCAGCAGCACCCATACAAGCGGTCCGCCTTTTTCAATTAATTCCGATCCATCCAACAATGCCAATATCATCGTTCCTCCAAGATAACTGCTGAACGACCTGCCTAGCAACCCCGAAAAACAGTCGAATCACGCCCCAAATTTCAACTTTTCGAGAAATCCACACAACAACGCCACCCGCTCCCCCACCGGAATCGTTTCAAGCAACAACTGCCGCAAATTCGGATCCTGAATCAACTGCTGTGCCACCAGATCCGCCATCAATCCCGCCTCATCCGCCTGATTCAACAAATGCAAAACCCCATCCCGAACCTCCTCAGGCACCCCCGACAAACAATCTTCCACCGATCCTTTCAACGCCACTATCGCCGCATGATTCTGAATTTTTCCAAGCGGTTCACCAAACAAAGGCTCGATCATCGCCATCGGAAACACCTCATCCTCCAGCCATTCCTGAAACCGCACACGGATCACACCATGCAACAAAAGCTCAGAAGTTCCATCCTCGCGCTCCATTGATGCCCGCACCAACCCCACCGTCCCAATCTTCGCCGCATGCGAATCCGATTGACGCGCCACCGCAAACACACAATCCCCTTCCAACGCCTTTTCCAGCATCACCCGATACCGCTCCTCAAAAATAAACAACGGCAACCCACCATGCGGAAACAAAGTGCAGTCCGGCAAAATCATCACTCCACATTTTCTAGGCAGATTCAAACCCGTCATGCGACTATCATGACACCGAAACTCTCCAAACGCAAACTCTCTGACAATCACCCCATGCACTCCGCTCCCAAACTCTGGCTCGTTCTCTTTTTAGCTGCATGCGGTCCATCCTGCACGCCCATTCCGGAAATCCCGAATCACACCCCAATCCCAAACCACCAGCCATCTCCACCCGCCATCTCCCACACGATTCCCCAACCTGAAATCATCCCATCCGCTTTACCGACCCATCCCATCTCCTCCCCGAAAGTTGTAAGCAGATCTATTTCTAACATCCAATTCCAGGGCGTCTCATTCGATTCCAGATCGCATACCCTGAAACCCATCGATCAAACCAACGGCCCCGGCAGCCAGTATCTCTCCGCACGCGATTGCACAGACAAACAACAAGCCCTGCTCGCTATCAACGCCGGCTTTTTTACCCCGGAAGGCAATCCCCTCGGCCTCGTCATATCCCAAGGCAAACACTCTGGTTCTTGGAACTCCAGCTCATCGCTCGGAACAGGAATCTATCGCATCGACTCCTCAGGCAACGCTTCCATCTCAAGGCGAACCCAAGCAAGCGCCGTATCCAACTCCAAAGAACTTCTCCAAGCCGGTCCCTTGCTCATCGAAAACCACAAGCCCATCACCGGCCTCGATCCAAGCAAAGTCGCTATGCGTTCTATCCTCCTCCACGATGGTGAAAATCGCTGGTGGATTGGCACCACATCACCCTGCAGCCTTGCCGAACTCAGCCGCGCCCTCTCCACGCAATCCCCCGCCGATTGGAAAATCTCCCACGCTCTCAACCTCGATGGCGGACGCTCCACCGATCTCTTCATCTCCTCAAAAATCTCAGGTGGAAACCTTGAACGAAAAAGCCTCATGAACCGCCAAGTTCGAAATTTTCTCATCTTGAAATAAGCCGTTTGGCTACATTTTCAAAACGCCAACGGCTTGCGCTTCGTCTCACGATTCAGCTTGTCGCAAGCAATCTTGCAAAGATCCAAAACAATGGGTTCACAGATCGCATACACCACGCTCGTGCCGATTTTCTCCCGCGATAAAATCCCCGCCTGATGCAGCACTTGAAGCTGTTTGGAAATATTCGCCTGCGTGCAAGGTAGCACCTCCACCAACTCCCCCACATTTTTCGGCCCGCTTTTCAATTCCTGCAGCAACGCCAAACGCGTCGTCTCGGAAAACGCGCGGAAAAACGCAGCCACCCGATCCAGATCCGTTAATTGAAGTTTCATGATTCATCTATAAGGTGAAATCCCCACTTGCGCAAGATATAACTGTGTGCTTATATTTTCATATATGAAAATTCATCCGAACGAACTGAAAGAGAAACTGGGACAAGGCGAGTTGCAATTGATCGATGTGCGGACACCGATGGAGTATGAGGAACTTCATATCAAGGGTTCCAAACTGATGCCATTGGATCGCTTGGAACCGGAGAAAGTGAAATCCGGTGGTCCCTGCGTGGTGATTTGCCGCACAGGCAAGCGCGCGGAGCAGGCTAGAGAGCGTTTGCAAGCAGCCGGTTGTGAATCGGTCGCTGTGCTGGATGGCGGAGTCACCGCATGGGAGCAGGCAGGGCATCCGGTGAAACGCGGCAAAGCGGGCGTTTCTCTGGAACGCCAAGTCAGAATCGCCGCCGGACTGATGGTTCTAACAAGTGTCATTCTCGGCACATGGGTAAATCCCTACTTCTACGGAATCGCCGCATTCGTCGGCGCCGGACTGACCTTCGCCGGCATCACCGATTGGTGCGGCATGGGCATGTTGCTCGCTAAAGCTCCATGGAACCAACGCAACACTTCCTCCTGCGAGAAGCAGTCCTGCTCAAATTAAACCACCAACCCCTTTAAAAAATGTTTTTACGTCAAATCACAGATCCTGCCCTCGCGCAGAACGCCTATCTCATCGGTTGCCAACGCAGCGGTGAAGCCATCGTCATCGATCCCGAACGCGATGTGGATCGCTACCTGCAAACCGCCAAGGAAAACGGTTTCAAGCTCACCGCCGTGGCCGACACCCATATTCATGCCGACTATTTGAGCGGAGCGCGCGAGCTGATCGAAGCCCATGGCGCACATGGCTACCTGTCTCAGGAAGGCGGCGCGGATTGGCAGTTTGAATGGGCAAAGAACCTGCAAAACGTCACGCTACTCAAAGATGGAGACACATTCAAAGTCGGCAACATCGTGATCAAAGCCCTTCTAACACCCGGACACACACCCGAGCACATGAGTTTTCTCGTTACCGATCAGGGTGGAGGAGCCGATGTTCCAATTGCCTTGCTCAGCGGGGATTTTCTTTTTGTCGGCGATGTCGGCAGGCCTGATCTTTTGGAAAGTGCCGCCGGACAAATCGGCAACATGGAACCTTCCGCGCGCAAGCTTTACGAAAGCCTTCGCAACACCCAAGAGCTTCCCGGCTTCATTCAGATCTTGCCCGCTCACGGTGCCGGTAGCGCTTGCGGAAAATCGTTGGGAGCTGTTCCCACCAGTGTGTTGGACTACGAACGTCAACACAACGCGGCGTTCAGCCAGGCATTGGGTGGAAACGAAACGGAATTTGTGAAAACCATCCTCTCCGGCCAACCCGAACCACCTCTCT
Source organism: Akkermansiaceae bacterium (assembly GCA_031422775.1). Lineage (GTDB taxonomy): Bacteria > Verrucomicrobiota > Verrucomicrobiia > Verrucomicrobiales > Akkermansiaceae > Luteolibacter. The sequence goes on from JANPMK010000040.1 coordinate 88,786, forward strand.
ATTTCGCAAGAATGAAACGTGACAACCGCCAAGGTCCGAAACTGTTAGCCAATGTCGAACTTCCGAAACCGAAACGCATTCAGGCTGAAGAACTCGATGCATGGATTTCAAAACCCAACCACAGCATCCTCGATCTTCGGAAAAATCGCGAGGCGTTCATGCATACCCACATCAAAGGCGCGTTGTTCGCCCCAGCTACGGGCGGATATTTTTCAACAGTTGCCGGTTCATACGTGAACGAAAACGATTCTATCCTTTTGTTAGTTGAACATGAAAATGAGATCGATCCGGCCGTGCGCGAGCTAATCCGCATCGGACTTGATCAGGTTGTGGCATGGATTCCGGTTGATGAAGCTTTGGCGTGTGAATCAGCCACGGAATCGATACGCCGCGTCACCACGAGCGAGCTCGATCAACATCTCGCCAAACAACCCAACGCAAAAGTAATTGATGTGCGGAGCAAAGGTGAATTCGAAGCAGCTCATGTAAAATCCGCCTCTAACATCGCCCACACCCGACTCGCCGCACCGAGCTCAAGGATTCCTGAAGCATCTCCCCTGTTCATTCACTGCGGAAGCGGACTTCGCGCCGCCATGGCGAGCGCCTTCCTCGCCAAACAAGGCCACGACGTCGTCTATGTCGACGGAGCTTTCGGCGATATTCCCAAAAACATCCTCGAATGAACCCGTTCGCCATAGCAGGAATCATCGCCATCGGAATTTCCCTCGGCCTAACAGGTGCAGGCGGCAGCATCCTGACGCTTCCTGTGTTGGTTTATCTCGTCGGCCTCCCGCCCGCGGAAGCGGTCGGTGTCAGCTTGTGCATCGTCGCGATCGCCGCGGGCGTCGGCGCGGTGCAGCGTTGGCGTTGTGGTGAAATCCATTTAAAAGCCGCATTCATGTTCGGCGGAGCTGGCATGGTCGGAGCCGCCATCGGTGCGCAGTTCACCCATGTTGTGGACGAACGTCTCCTCATGATTCTCTTCGCTCTACTAATGGTCGTTGTGGGACTGCGGATGATTTTCAAAAGCCCAACACAGATCGATCCCCTTCCGGAATGTAAACCCGTCCGTTGCATCCTCGCAGGTTCGGGAACCGGTATCGTCACAGGATTCCTTGGTGTCGGCGGTGGCTTCATCCTCATGCCCGCCTTGATCCGATTTGCACGCCTCCCCATCGCCATGGCAACCGGAACCTCGCTGGCGGTGATCGCTGCGAACTCCATGGTCGGGAGTTTCGCTCATCAAGCCGCCATTTCACAAAACGGTCGACTCACCCTAATCTTCGCAACGATTGCAGTGATCGGTACCATTCTTGGAAAACGTATCGCGAATCGTCTGCCACAACTAGTCATTCAAAGAATCTTCGGTGGCATGGTATTGATTACAGCCACCGCGATTCTTGCGGAAATTATTCTCCGCAAGCTCCCTTGACTTTCGCGACGTCGACCGCCTCGTAGAAATCATCATTCACCAAGCAAACCGGAGCGGTTCCGCATGAAGCCAAGCACTCCGCGAACTCGACCGAGTATTTTCCGCATGGTGAAACGCTAATCGGGTGATGATGCGGATCTGCTGCCGTGCGATCGATGCCAAACTCTTTACAAAGGTCTTCCATCAACTCCGCACTGCCGCCTAAAGCACAAGACAACGTGCGGCAAACACGAATGTGATATTTACCCGGAGCATATTGACGGAACCCTGGATAAAAGGTCACGACCTCAAGCACTTTGATAGGCTCAAGATCCAACTTCGCCGCCACCCAATCGATCGCTTCCTCTGAGATGAAGCCGAACTTGTGTTGCACAATATGCAACAACGGCAACACGGCCGAGCGTTTGCTCTCACTGTAATGGGAAATGCGCTCATCGGCCTCGGATTCTAACTCCGTGGATACTGAAAACGGTGGGAAAAAATTTTGTCCGCTGGATGCTGGCGCATGCGAATCTTCAAGGGTCGGATTAGACATCGGTATTTCGTTTTTCTCAAATTTTATCTATCGCACTCTCCCATCACGAAATCCAGCGATCCTAAAATCGCAGGAATGTCGGACACCATGTGACCTGGAAGCAGTTTGGAAACAATCGAAAGGTTGCAATACGAGGGGCTGCGGATTTTCAGGCGGTTCGGCACGCCGCCGCCTTTGGAATGAATGTAAAAGCCAAGCTCACCTTTCGGGTTTTCCGCAGCGAAATAAACTTCACCTTCTGGCGCGTTGATGCCCTGGGTCGCGATGATGAAATGGTGAATCAACTCCTCCATCGACATCATCACCCGCTCTTTATTCGGCAACATTCCTTTCGAATCCGCCACATTCACCGGACCATCTGGCATGGTGTCTAACACCTGACGGCAAATCCGTATCGACTGACGCATCTCCTCCATCCGGATCAAGTAGCGCGCAAAGCAATCACCTTCATCAGCGATCGGAATATCGAAATCATATTTCTCGTAGCCCAGATACGGACTATTTTTCCGCAGATCCCTATCCACACCGGAGGCACGCAGGTTGGGTCCGGTCATGCCGAAGGAAATTGCTGATTCACGAGTGATCACCCCGATGTCCACCATACGGTCGCGGAAAATCTTGTTGTTATCGAGGAGTTTGGAAATTTCACCAATCGCCACTTCGCATTCGGTGAGGAAAGTTCTAACAGCCGCATCGAAGCCCGGTGGCATGTCGCGCACTTGTCCGCCGACCCGTGTGTATGATGTCGTGAACCGTGCACCTGTGAGTTGCTCGCAGAGGTTGTAAACTTTTTCGCGCTCCGTGAAAGTGTAGAGGAAAACCGTCATCGCACCGACGTCCATCGCGCAGACGCCAACCCCAAGCATGTGTGCGGAAATTCGCGCCAACTCGCAGCAAAGAACCCGCAATGCCTGACCGCGTGGTGGAAGTTCCCAGCCCATCAATTTCTCAACCGCACAGGCATACGCCACGTTGTTCGCAAGAGGTGCAAGGTAGTCCAACCGATCCGTGTAAGGCACGAACTGGTTGTAATGCATGTTCTCAGCAATCTTTTCATCACCCCGATGCAAGAAGCCCACATCTGGGTCGGCCGAATGAATCACCTCGCCATCGAGCTCTAAAATCAACCGCAACACTCCGTGAGTGGCAGGATGGGAAGGCCCCATGTTAAGCACCATTCGCTCACCAACTAAATCGTCAGTTTGGTCATGGTAGGATTCGACCGCTTTGGCTGCTTTGCCCAGCGTGTCAGGGGACTCATATTCGGTGGAAATACTCATACGTTCGCGCGCAGCGAATAAGCACCCAAACCCCCCTCTATCGCAAGGGCATTGTCAGTTTTTTCCCAAAAATTTACTTTTAACCAACAATCCCCAGAAATGTGGGCATGTGGCCCCTGGAATTGACGAGGTTCTTCCAAATCAAAAATCACATATCATCAATCATCAATCGTCAATTAAACCGAATTACCAAACCGCAACCTTCCCAGAATCGATTGACGATTGATGATTTTCGATTGACTCCGTCCAAGCGGCAAGGACTTCGTCTCTCATACAAGATTCACTAGCGCTCACACGGCTTTGTTGATTTTTGATTGAGGAAAACCCCCTATAAACGCCCAATCTCCCCTCCCAAAACCCATAAACGATAACCCAGTATGGCTAATGAAATCCGCCGCCACGGAAAATCCCTTGCCAATCCCTGCGCGACCCCTTACCCACTGCGCACACAATTATGGCCAGCGTCAACGTAATCACCCTCCGCAAAGGACATGCAGTCCGTCACAACAACGAAGTCTGCGTCGTTATCGAACACGAACTCAAAACTCCTCCACGGATGGCTTCTTATGTTCAGATGTCGATCCGTAGTGTTGCTACCAAGAAAGTTTCCAACCTTCGTCTGACGTCGAACGACTCGGTCGAAGGCGTGCATCTTGAAAAAATCGCTCACGAGTATTCCTACAAAGACACCGAGGGCTACCACTTCCTTCACCCAGAAACCTACGATGACATGGTCGTTTATGAAGACCTCATCGACACGATGAAAAACTACCTCATCGAAGGTCAGCTTTACACTCTTCTTATCGCCGATGGACTTGTGGTCAGCATCGAGCTTCCACTCACCATGGTCATGACCGTCGCGGAATCATCCGAAGGCGTGAAAGGCGATTCCGCCAACAACGTTTACAAACCCGCCACGATGTCGACCGGCCTGAACGTCAACGTTCCGCTGTTCATCAACCAAGGCGAACGCATCCTCGTTAAAACCGAAGACGGTAGCTACCAAGGCCGCTCGAACGATTGATCATCTTTTAAACAAAAAAGCCCGACACCTTGAGTGGAGTCGGGCTTTTTTATGATTTAAAATCCTCACTTCCCAACCAACTCCGCCACGCCTAATTCACGGGCGAGTTCGTTGAACTCGGCGATTTCTGCCGGGGTGAAATGCAAGCCGCCTGCCGCATCGGATGCTTTGCGGGCATTTGCTTCGATTTGGCCGGGCAACATCGCGTTGTCATTGCCGTGACCAAGGATATCATCTAACACCGCTTTGAGGTTATCGATTTGGCTGCGACCTTTCGCAAAGTTTCTACCGGACAGCGCATCCGGATGAATCACGTGGAAATAGAACACCGTGGTGGTTTTTTCCTCTTTGTCAGCGACTTGACGTCCGCGGATCGTAGGGATCGATCCACCGATCAGTCCGCCGAAAATTTCGTTCAACAAACACATTCCGTAACCTTTATGACCACCAAAAGGCAGCAAGGCGACAACCTCATGAGGATCGGTAGTTGGCTGGCCGTTTTTGTCCACCGCAGCACCCGGAGGGAGTTGTTTGCCTTCGCGTTTAAGAGCTTGGACGCGACCCATCGCCACAGTCGATGTTGCCCAATCCATCACGATGGGGAAACCGTTGGCTGTTTGGGAAGGAATGCCCCATGAATGCGGGTTGGTTCCAAGAGTCGGAAATTTTCCACCGAACGGCACCACTTCGGCAAGCGTGGAAGTGCAATTCGTGTAAGCGAAATAGCCGCGCTCCGCAGCTTCCATCACATAACCGCCACCCCAGAGATAATGGAAGGAATTGTCCACGGAGATCTGCGCGATGCCGTATTGGTCCGCGAGTTCGATCGCGCGATCGATCGCGCGGTAAGCCACTGCTTGACCGAGTTTTTTGTTCGCATTCCAAATTTCGGAAGCAGGAAAACGTGAAGGCAAAACTTCGATTTCCGCACCTGGCACGCAGCCACCGGTTGCGGAGCCAAACAAATGGTCGAGGTGAAGAGCTTTGAGCGCATGGTGCGTGCGAATCCCGTGGCGCGCAGCCTCTGCCGCGAGTTTGGTTCCAAGCACCGCTTCTTCCTCCGTGAAACCACGGGATTTGTAGGCGGCGATGACAAGTGAGTCGTGAGCTTCACGGGCGACGGTCAAAAATTCAGACATGGTGATAAGGATTTAAAATGATGAACAGCTGCCAAACAGCGAGAACCGTGTAAACCCATCCTTGGAATTCCGCAAGCGAAGAGAGTAGGGAGCGAAGAGCGAAGAGCAGAGAGAGAAGAGCTTAAAGAAAGAGAAGAGTCATAGTCTTTCTCCATGCTCCCAACTCTAAGCTCTACGCTCTACGCTCCATGCTCTCCCCTCTTACTCCGGCAACGGAACTTTATCCCCGAGGTAGGTGGGCTTTGTATCGAGGAAATTCACATCCAACCACATCTTCACCCGTGCGCCGATTTCGCGGACCTTGGTTTTGAAACCGGCATCAAACTGCACATCCTGAGCATTGTAGCCGTATGCCTTCATCTCATTCGCCTTGGCGATATAAATCGCACGCTCATTTTGAAACTTCTGACTGATCACAAGAATCGTGCTCGCTCCGAAAATTTTCTTCGCCCTTACCACCGAATCCAAGGTGCGCAATCCCGCATAATCGCAGACGATCCGCTCTTTCGGCACCCCAGCCTCGATCAAGGCGGCCTTCATTTTTTCCGGCTCATTGTAATCCTCCTCACGATTGTCCCCTGAAACAATCAAGGTCTCAACTTTCCCCGCGTTCCAAACCTCCACAGCGGCATTGATCCGATAACGAAAATATTTATTCTCTCGCCCCTTGTAACGGTCAGATGTTCCGAAAACCAAACCCACTTTTGCAGCAGGCAGTTTGGCGACATCGTCAAAAAGTTTTCCACGCGACGCCCAACTCGCGGTGTAATACGTATACCCAATCAACGCGACGCCTAACAACAAACATCCCAAGCCCACAAGTACGATGCGCTTGAGCCAAATAAACCATTTTGATTTCACTTTCTGCATCACCTTATTTCGATCGCAGGAGTTTCATAGCCTTGAGGTGGCCATTGCAAGAGCGACTTCACAGCATCGGTGAATGGAGTCGCACACGGAAGCTCTGGTGCTAACACGCGAAGCCGCGTCGCGGTTTCACGAAAATGCACTTCGTTAAACCGACCTAACAACTCACCATCAATCTCCACTGGAACGGGTCGATCCGATATCACGGTGAGTTCTTCAGTTTGGAAATAACTCGTTGATTCCGCGAGATCAATCCCACCCTGCGCGATGCCATGCAACGCATCGATCACCAGTCGGTAGCCGGATTCTTTGAAAACGATCACATCGAGCATGGAGTCGAGGTTGCTGGCGTTTCTGAACAATTTGAACTGGCCGCCGTAGAGCGATCCGTTACCGCAAAGCACCGCTACGCCTTTTTCACGGCGGCCATCGTTGGTAACTACTTCCATGATCGGTGGTTTTTCACCCAGCACTTTCACGGCGGCCAAAAGATAAGCCAGCGGGCCTAACAGCTTTTTGGTCTCCCACTTAGTTTCCTCGATCACCATCGCATCAAATCCCACGCCGGCCATTTGCACGAAAGGCGCACCGTTTGCGGAAAATAAATCAATCTCTCGGATCAATCCTTGATCGATCACTTCGAGAGCTTTGTCCAAACTGTTAGAAGGAATTCCGAGTTCGCGCGCAAACACATTCATCGTCCCCGCCGGCATCACGCCGATGGCGGTCCGGCTTCCGGCAAGTCCGGAAACCACAGCGTTCAATGTGCCGTCGCCGCCCGCCGCGATCACCACCGGCTCGCCATCGAGTGCAAATCGTTTTGCGAGTTCCGTGGCTTCCTCGCCAGTGTTGGTCGCATACATCGCAAACCGGTTCGCGTGCTGCATCAAAAATTGCCGCGTCCGCGCTCCTTTTTGACTACGGGCTCTCGGATTAAAGATTAGCGGATATCGCCGTGGCAGAGACATGCGGGGATTGTTCGCCTATCTCTGCCGAATCGGCAACCCGTTTTCCACCAATACGCTTAAAACCTGCGCCACCGGTAACCCCATCACGTTGTCATAAGGCCCCTCGATTCGCTCAATGATCATTTCCCCGTAATCCTGAATCCCATAAGCTCCCGCTTTATCCAGCGGTTGGGTCTTCGCCAAATAGCCAAACAAGGTTTCGTCATCGAGCTCGTGGAAAAACACATCCGTCACACAATGCAGCGATGTCACTTTCTCACCCGGACCCATGATGCAGACCCCCGTGCAGACCTGATTCGGTTTTCCAGACAACCGACGCAACATGCTTTCCGCCTCGGCCATGTTTTTGGGTTTCCCCAGCGGCTCTCCATCCAAGAACACCAAAGTATCCGCTCCAATCACCACCGCATCCGGATGATGGATCGCCACCGCACTCGCTTTGAGTCGCGCGTTTTCCTCACACAACCCAGCCATCCCCAGCGCTGGATCATGAATCTCCTCCGCTGGCGAAGGAATCACCTCAAATTCAACACCCGCCGCCGCAAGCAACTCGCTGCGCCTTGGTGAACCGGATGCAAGGATCAGTTTCATGATAAAAATTTCATCAACCTTCAAACGCATGCGCCGGCAATCCCCTCACGCCCAAACCAACAATTCTCAAAAGCCGACCCGCATGTTCTTCCACTTCGGATTTATGAATTCCTGTCGTCACATACAAATCGGTTAGATTCGGTCCGCCGAAAGCACACGCGGTCGTCTCCAAACACGGAAGATCGATTTTCCTTAATTCCTCGCCTGTGCGCGGATCGAAACACGTCACGCAAGCCCCATGGCAAAACGCGATCCAGAGATTGTCATCCGCATCGATCGCCATGCCATCTGGCGAAGATTCATAATGCTTCGTCGAAACCACGGAGCGCAGATTTTGCAGTTGTCCATCGGCGTAATCGAACGCCAGAACCTCTTTGCGCGGGGTGTCGATGTAGTAAACTGTTTTCCCATCTTCCGACCAAACGATTCCGTTAGAATTAGTCACCGGACCAAATGCCTCATGCAAACTCAAATCCGGATCGAGCCGATACAAGCGCGCATCCCCCGCCTTTTTCACCAAACTGATCGTCCCTGCAAAAAAACGCCCGTCCGGCGAGCATTTACCATCGTTGAAACGATTGTCCACCTTCTCCGGTTCCGGATCATCAATCGGTATTAATTCACCCGTTTTCGTATCCAAAAATAGAAACCCATCATCCCCCGCAATCACCAGCCCACCCGATCGACGCGGCACCACCGTCCCCACCCGACGCCCCACATCCCAGCTTTTCTCAGCTCCCGTCTCAGGCGTGTAGCAATGAACCTTCTTCCCCTCGATATCCACATAATACAAATCCCCCTCCCACCAAATCGGACCTTCACCCCACTTCGAAACCACACTCCCGACAACTTCAATACTGATCATGCCGACACTCTTGCCGAAAGTTTGGTTATGACAACTGAAAAGGTATCGACATCACGGTCAACCAAGCTGGTTAACCCTACCCTTTGAAGGTAGGGTCGAGCGGCTCGCTCGACCATAATTCAGACCCCAGTCGCACGATCACCTGAAAAGAAATGTGACCCGCAAATCTACCTAGGACCGCGCGACTCCAGTCGCGCTCAAAAGCTATTTATGGTCTTCTTCATCTTCTTTCCGCTCCTCCATCTTGCGCTTGATGATACCTCCAGCCACATCCACAAGTTCATGTATCTCCTTAGTGTCCTTCATTCGCTGCAATTCTTCACTGCTGAACTCAATTTTAGCTGAAGAAGTCTCATCCTGTTCCGCTACTACAGAAGACGGCCTCAACAAAAATGGAATCCAAAAGAGCAGCGCTAAAATCAAAGCTACCGAATACATTGCCACCCCCAGCACAATACTGAACCTCTTCCATATAGATGTCTCCCATTCCTCTCTCAACTTCTCGCGATATCGTGGACTGAAAATCGACATCACAAGAAGAAAGATGAACACGATGGCAAGCATCGTCACATCGAAGATGAATATCACAATTGCCAACACTAGTTCTCCGAGAGCTGCCATTATTTTTACAACGTTGGATGTAATTTCACCGCGTCATTGCGATGAAAATGAGGAGTAAATTGAGATAAATATGGGCGGTTGACATCCATGACTCTTGTTCGACCTATTTTTTTAGACGGAGATCGTCTACTTGAACCTTGGTTTGGGGAAGCCATTGGGTTTTATCAACATATCCTTTTCCATTCTCTCCAAGTAAAAAACCTCCGACGCGGTTACTTCCGATCTCGTCACTGTGTAATACAGTGACACACGTGTTATCTGGTGAGATCCACCACGATGCGTAAGATCTAGATTTTATCCCTACGGAATTTGAGATCTCCTTATATCCAGATTTTCTGAGCAGATTAGATGCTTCGGACAATGAAATTCCAGCGACAATCTTACGATTCTCTTCCTGACAACTCGACATCAACAGTATTATTGCTAGTTGAAATTTGAGAAGCCTTTTCATTTAAACATTATTTTGTCGAACAGTTTGTTACACAAAACGCAGCACAATACCTGCAAATACTACTCGGAAAGGCCTAGCTCTGGGTTGTCCGTGCATTGATGAATTTCTAGCTCGTTAGGAATCAGAAGCCAAGGAAGAATGCCATACAGTGTCATCCTTCCGCTTCCCCATCCGCAAGAATCACGGTCAACAGAGGCCTGTTGACCCTACCTTTCGTGGTTCAAACCCATTCTTCATTCGCGGTTAAACTCTTTTGTATGCTACTGATACATCACCTCATAATACTCCGTCACCATTCGATCTGAATCGAAATACGGCACAATATCATTCAGCGACTTCATCACGATCTTATTCCACTTCGCCTTATTATCGTAATAAAGCGGCAGAATCTCATTATTGAGCTTTGTGTAAAAACCTAACAGATCGTGCTTATCGCGTTCTTCCCAATGGATACCTGATTCGGCTGGTGGGATGATGAAGCTGTTTTTTCCATCGTTAGCGAACTCACAAACCCAGCCATCGAAGGTTGAGAAATTCACAGCGCCATTCATGGCTGCGGTCATGCCTGAGGTGCCGGATGCTTCGCGGGTCACTACCGGATTGTTCAACCAAACATCCGCGCCGTTTTTCAAAAATCTTGAAAGCTCCAATTCATAACCGGTGAGCACGGTCGCGTTGGGGTAATCTTTGGTGAGTTGGATCAAGTGGTTGAACGTATTGATCGCCGAGTAATCGAAGGGATAAGGTTTCCCCGCCCAGATCATTTGCACGGGATAGTTGCTGGTGTTGAGCATCTCACGGAACAAGCGCATATCATGCGTAATGAGATCCGGACGCTTGTAACCCGCGAACCGACGCGCCCAAACAATCGTGAGCACATTTGGATCGAACAATTTTCCAGTTTGATCTGCGACCACTCGAAACAAGCGCTCTTTCAATTCTCGCTTCCGGTGAGTGAGCGCCTCTGTATCTTTCTGCAAACGCGCGTTTTCAATCCCGTGATCCGCCCAATACTTTTTGTTCTGCGCATTGGTGATATGCGTGATCTCACAAATTCCCGGCGCGTTTTTCCACATCTGACGTGAAACTTCACCGTGTAACTTCGAGACGCCATTGGCTTTCTTCGCCATTCGCAGTGCAGCCAGAGTGTGATTGAAAACGTTGTTATCCACCCCGGCAATATGACGAGCCTGTCCTTCATCTAAGCCGCTGAAAAAACCAAAGTTCTGGAGCAGATGGAAATCGTGCTTCTCATTTCCTGCCTCTTCCGGTGTGTGCGTGGTGAAGACCAAACGTTTCTTCACCTCCTCCAATCCTCCGTATTTTTTCACCAACTGAAACGCACCGGAAAGTCCGTGCGCTTCATTGAGATGCCAAATATCGGGCGAGACACCGAGTTCTTCAAACAGTTTAACGCTGCCAATCCCAAGAATCATGTATTGCGCGATGCGGCGAAGCTCATCGCTATCGTAAAGCCGATGCGTAATGGCGCGGGATAGTGTGTCGTTTTGTTCGATATCGGTTGATAAAAAAAACATCGGCACTGTACCGAACACATCTCCCGGCAGATAGTAAACTTTCACCCAAACCGGATGACCGTGGACATCCACCGTGAACAGAATTCCCGTATCCTGGAGAAACGAGTAGGATTGTTTCCTAAACTGCACCGCAAGCTCGCCTTCTTCTCCACGGACCTGATTGTAATATCCATACGTCCAAAGAATCCCGACCCCTGCCAAGTTCTGCTTCATCTGCGCCGCCGAGCGCATGTGCGAACCCGCTAAAAATCCCAAACCTCCCGAGTAAATTTTGAAACTTTGATCGATGGCAAATTCACACGAAATATAAACCGCGCTCTTCGAAAATTTCGACGCGATCTGGTAGTGGTGAGAGTAAGGCTCGGGAAGAAATGATTTGTTAGGCATGATTTGAGTTTAGAAATTCAACCCATGAATCTCACGCAAGCGACGGAACGCAAACCGCGATATCACTTTCAGCAGTGTAGTCAACTCCATCCAAGCCGAAGCCGAACAGGCGAAGGAAACTGGATTGATAACCCTCGAAGTCGGCGAGCTCGGAAAGATTTTCCGTATTCACTTCATTCCAACGTTTCCCGACCAAGCTTTGGATTTCAGGAGTCATTTCCCAGTCATCGACTCGGATGCGACCCGCCTCATCGGGTTTTGGATGTCCGTTGTAAAGTCGATCACGCAACAAGCGATCCATCTGCTCGATGGTGTCCTCGTGGTTGCCTGCGGCTTTCATCGCTTTGTAGAGAAGTGAGATGTAAAGTGGAACTACAGGGATCGCCGAGCTCGCTTGGGTGACTAAGGCCTTGTTCACCGAGACCCATGCTTTTCCGGAAATTTTTGCTAACTTCGCATCCAACGAACGCTGAACCGTTTCGAGATCTTCTTTCGCTTTGCCGATGGTGCCGTTTTTATAAATCGGCCAAGTAACCTCGGGTCCGATGTAGGAATAGGAAACCGTCTGAACTTCTTCGGAAAGAACTCCTGCCGCCATCAGCGCGTCCATCCACATTTCCCAATCCTCACCACCCATGACTTTCACGGTCTGCTCAATATCATCGCCTTCTGCTGGCTGGATCGTCACTTCATCCACAGAACCGGTCGTGGTGTTTAGGGTCTTGTTGGTGTAAACCTCACCGATTGGTTTCAACACGGATTTGTAAACCTCACCCGTCTTCGGGTCGGTGCGGCGCGGCGATGCCAAACTGTAGATCACCAAATCCACCTGACCGAGATCTTCTTTGATCGCAGCGATCACCTCTTGTTTGACCTCATCGGAGAACGCATCGCCATTGAACGATCTCGCATACAAATCAGCTTCTTTCGCCTGACGTTCAAAAGCCACGGTATTATACCATCCCGCTGTCGCGCATTTATCCTCAGAAGCAGGTCTTTCGAAAAACACCCCGATGGTCGCCGCATTCGATCCAAAAGCCGCAGCGATGCGTGAGGACAAGCCGTAACCCGTCGAGGAACCAATCACTAAAACTTTCTTCGGCCCCTGCGCTATCGGTCCTCTCTTTTTCACGACCGCAATCTGCTCTTCTACGTGTTTCGCACATCCTTCTGGATGCGCCGTGGTGCAAATAAAGCCGCGAATTTTCGGTGAAACGATCATAGTCCCGCCAAATTAGCGATCCTACCCACCCACGCAACACCAAAGTAGCTGCCGACTGGACCGCGTGACTCCAGTCGCGCACTTTCCGTTTTAAGATGACTTCAAAGCGCTCATTAAAGTTGCCGCACCATAGGTGGTTGGATACTAATTCTAAATAACAATGAAATCCCTCAGCCCCATTTACCTTATCGCCGCCAACCTCTTAACGGTCTTCACCCCGTGTTTAGCCACCTCTGTTGGAATCTCAACCATTGAGCAACCGGTGAATCTCGTCTCCCACTCAGACCCCACCAGAATCCCTCTTGGCCGAGTCGGCGTGATGAGTAATTACGATTACGGAATTCACTATAAAATCGTCGAATCCCGACCATCGCCACAAGGAGGAATGAAATGGAAAAACGGATCCGAGCTGGATCAAAATTTAGCCACTGTCTTCGGCATTTCTATGGAAATAACCGACTCAAGCCAAATCCTCGTCGCGCCAGTTACCCTGCGACTCAATGCATGGAAACCGCCCGCCTACAGCCCCTACTCCAAAGAACAGGTTCTCGCTGCCACGATCTGGTGTTTGATTCGCAACACAAGCAGCAGCCCAGAGCGCCCACTTGAACTCGTAATCGTTACGGAAGCGACTGAAGATAAATTGTTAGAAGCAAAATATTCTGGAAAATATATCAGTCAACCAGATGAAGATAAGAAAATTGCAGCCACTAAAAATGTCGGCGGCACAACGATCGAAGAAGATGCCCGTGGAATTGCTTGGGTGATTTTACCAGGAACTAAGGTAGATAAATCATTCAAACCTCTATCTCCGGCGCTGATTATTTCAGAGAACTCCGGTGATGGAGATTCAGGATGGAATATTATGCCTGTTTGGAGCAACGGCGAGAATCCGGAAGATTTCCTCAAATTAAACAATTACTCAGTCAATATGATCTATTCGGCTTGGAACTCAGACGGCGTACAAAATGCCAATAGCTCATCCATTCACGAAGGAGGATCCAGGGATTTATCCGTCACACACAATGAAACCTCAACCGAGGTAGACATGGGCTACCAATACGGCGCGCAGGAATCTTTAGCGGCTAACATTTTCGCACTCATCCTCGCGCAACAACCCACCGAAAAACATCCGCTAATCGTTTCATTCGGAATGGAAAACAGCCAACTTGAAAAATATCCGGCATTCCGCAAAGCAGCTGGCTGGGTGGAATCAAAACCCATTCCAGTCAATCCTAAGTACAACGAACTCAGATGCGAATTCGTCTGGGATGCAAAAAACAGCAAACTCATCAAAGGTTCCATCCCCTGCGTCACCACAAATAAGAAAAATTGGATCAAACTTGTCACGCCTTCCAAGGAAGAGTGAGCCATTGATTGAGCAAGGAGACTAAAATATAAGTTGACCGGTCTGACCGGTTGATTTACCCTACTCACATGAAAACAATCGCTTCCTATGAAGCCAAATCCAAATTTTCCGAAATCCTGCGGGAGGCTGCTGCGGGTGAAATTTTTGTGATCACTCGGAATGGTCAACGCATGGCTGAGTTACGCCCGTGCCCCACATCAGTTCCGCAACGTAAACGCGGAATGATGAAAAAGTCATTCGGACCTGTTCCGTCCGATTTCAATGATCCACTGAATGACTTTGCCGAATACCAATGAGACTGCTGCTCGATACTTGCACCTTGCTCTGGTTTCTTCGCGATGACGCGGAGCTCTCTGAAACCGCAGCCATCGCTATCGAAGATCCAAGCAATGAGGTTTTCGTCAGTACCGTCAGCATTTGGGAAATTGCGATCAAAGCTGGCCTCGGTAAAATCAAAGCACCAGACCTGTTAGAATCCGGATTGGAACAAAAACTGGAAAGCAGCGGTTTCACTCTGCTAAACGTGAATTACTGCCATGCAGCCGGAGTCTTCTCACTACCACGCGTCCATGCCGATCCTTTCGATCGCTTACTCATCAGCCAATGCCATGCAGAAAAACTCGTTGCTATCACAAACGACTCGCATTGGTCAGCACCAGAATACGCCCTAAAAGTGCTGTGGTGAAAGAGTCTCTTCACTCTTCCACTGATTATTCACCCCGAAAAAGTCGGGGCTGATCACTCTGTACTTCAAACCACCAACCCCGCCACCATCTGATGGAACGCGGCAGAAACCTTGCTCTTCGCCGGATCGGTCAGCGCAATCGGAACGCCATCATCCCCGCCCCGCCCCGTCGGGATATCAATCGGGATCTGCGCAAGTAAAGGCACATTCATATCCGCCGCCTCACGCACTCCACCTTCTTCGCCGAAAAGATAATAACGTTTGCCATCGTCGCCTTCGAACCACGCCATGTTTTCAATCAAACCGAGGATAGGAATATTCACTTTCGCAAACATCGCCACCGCTTTACGCGCATCAATCAGCGCGACCTCTTGAGGAGTCGTCACGATCACCGCGCCATCCACTGAAACGGTTTGCACAATCGTGAGTTGGATATCGCCCGTTCCCGGAGGTAGATCCAAGACCAACACATCCAGCTCACCCCAAGCGACCTGACGCAAAAACTGCTGAGTGTAACGCGTCGCCATCGGTCCTCGGACGATGACTGGAGATTTATCTTCTAACAAAAATCCCATCGACATTAGCTTCAAGCCGTGCGCCTCGATCGGGATGATCTCGTCGTGCTCGTTCGCATCCGGCCGCTCCGTGGTGCCGAACATTTGCGCAATCGATGGCCCGTAGAGATCGCAATCGCACAGCCCGACTTTTAAACCACGTTTGGAAAGCGCCACCGCGATATTTGCCGATACCGTGGATTTTCCCACCCCACCCTTGCCCGAAGCAATCGCGATGATCCGTTTCACTCCCGGGATCGAACTTTTCCCCACCCCACCAGAAGCAGCCTCAGGCGCATCCTTGACATTCACATCCACTTTCACCGTGCCAATCCCCACAACCCCACCCAAAACCGCATGCACGTCTTTGAAAATTTGCTCAGGAACTTTCGCATCCCGGGTCGCAATCTCGATCTTCACCGTCACATCCGCGCCATCCACCTCGACCGCTTTCACCAACCCAAATGATAAAATATCCCTAGAAAATCCCGGATACTTCACCTGCTTCAAAACCTCTTTAATTTGCTCAACATTCATCATAGCGCGGACTCACTTTCATCGATTTTTCCCCGAGCGCAACCCCCAAACCACTTACTTAATAGGTCCTATAAGTCCTATATGACCTATACATCTATCAACTCTTCCTTGGCGTTTCGGAAATCGAAGCTAAAACTTCCCGCGACTTGATCACGCCCACCACCATTCTCCTATCGGTTCTGCCGGTTTATTTGCTGATTATCGGTGGTGCTTTCCTGCGGAGGATAGGAATCCTCAAACAGAAGTATGACGCCAAGATCATGCAGATCATTTTTTGGGTCATGACACCCTGCTTTATACTCGATCGGATGCTGGGTGCGGTCATTCTACGCGACTACTCCACTCTCGTCACAGGCATCGGCCTCGGCTTTTTTCTCATCATTGTTGGAATCGCGATCGGTTATCTCGTTGGAAAAGCCATCGGGCTAGAACCCGGTCATGGCAGGCGCACGTTTGCCCTAGCTTCTGGCTGCCAGAACTACGGCTACACCGCCGTCCCCGTTGTGCAGATCCTCTGGGGAACCTCAGCGGTCGCTGTGCTTTTCGTTCACAACATCGGCGTCGAAATCGCGATCTGGTCATTCGGCGTCATGCTCTTGAGTGGAGAGAGTAAGTTCAATTGGAAACGCATGATCAACGGACCAATCATTGCCGTCGTCATTGGTTTATCACTCGTCCTACTGCACCTCGACGACAAGATCACCGGTCCGCCTCGCAGTTTAATTTATCTGGTAGGTATTGGCGCGTTTCCCATCGCACTCGTCATGACTGGTGCATCAATGCTAGATCTGGTCGGCACGGAAAAACCTTCATGGAAAATTATTTTCGGCTCCATCCTAGTGCGCATGTTTCTCGCCCCTATCGTCTTCATCCTCTGCGCAAAATTTATTCCCATGTCCGACGAGCTTAAACAAGTGCTCCTTGTTCAAGCCGCTATGCCCGCGGCAATGGTTCCCATCCTACTGGCAAAAATCTACGGTGGACGACCCGCCGTCGCGGTCCAAGTCATCATCGCCACCACGATTGTCTCGATCTTTTCCCTGCCATACATCATCACCTATGGTATGCGTTTTCTAGACCTCACACCCATCAAACCATGAAAGCTTTCGGCGCACTGAATTCATCCATCGATTCGATCATCGAATTTGAAACGCCCATCCCAACACCTGCGGCAGATGAAATTCTTGTTAGAGTCCGTGCCGTTTCGCTGAATCCAGTCGATACCAAAGTCCGTAAATCTCTCGGCACAGAAAATCTAACCACGCCTCGCATCCTCGGCTTCGATGCGTCGGGCGTTGTCGAAGCCATTGGTTCAAACGTGAAATCATTCTCCATCGGAGATGAAGTCTTTTACTCTGGCGATGTCACCCGCGCGGGCTCCAACGCCGAATTCCAAACCGTGCAAGCCGCGCTCGTGGCTAGGAAGCCGCAGAGTTTTTCTTTCACCGAAGCCGCCGCGTTGCCCCTCGTTGCGCTCACTGCGTGGGAATTGCTTTTTGAGCGCATGACCGATGGCCAAATTCCTTACGGCACGGAAATCCTCATCATCAATGGCGCAGGTGGCGTAGGCTCCGCACTCATCCCACTCGCTAAATCTGCAGGCCTCACCGTCGTCGCCACAGCATCGCGAGATGAAACCCGAACTTGGTGCAAGCAACTCGGCGCAGATCACATCATCAACCACCGCGAGCCGCTTCGCCCACAAATTGAAGCTCTCGGCTTCAAACATCTTCCCCTCATCGCCAACCTCCACGACACGGAAGCTTACTGGCAACAAACCGCCGACCTCATCGCTCCGCTCGGTGCGATCGGCTTAATCGTCGAAACCCAGAATCCCATCGACATTGGCAATCCACTGCGCCTCAAATCCCCACGCATCGTCTGGGAATACATGCCCGCCCGCTCCCGCTTCCAAACCTCCGACATGTCACGCCAAGGCGAAATTCTCCAAGAAATCGCCAACCGCTGCGACGCCGGAACTTTTCCCAAACTCACCCTCACCCCACCAGAAGCCCTCACCGCCAAAACCCTCCAATCCGCCCACCACCAACTTGAATCCGCCTCTACCATCGGCAAACTGTGCTTGGAAATTTAATCTTCATTCTTCCACTGATCACTCGGCACTTCACACTTCTCTCTTCACCATTGACTCCGCTACGCTCCGTCCAAGCCATCACGGCTTTGCCACAAGAATATTTGCTCGTTACCACTCGTTCTGCTTTCACTCTTCTCTCTTCACCATTCACTCTTCTTTAGATGTCCGACGACACCTCATCCATTTCCCTCCAGCCTGCCATCGATGGGCAGCTTTCTCCCTCGGAGCGCACTGCGCTTTACCAACGTTTCATGGAACTGGAGCAAAAGAAAATCCTCGCACGTCACCGCGAAGACGCAGGCGGGGTCGAGATTTGCGAGGCGCGTTCAAAACTCATCGATACGATCCTAGAAACTATCCTCGAAGCCACTTTCAACTCACAGGACACCGAAACCTCACCGCTCGCCCTCGTCGCCACCGGCGGCTATGGCCGTGGTACTCTGAATCCTGGTTCAGATATCGACATTCTCTTCCTCGTTCCACGCGCTTCTAACAAACTTCCCAAAAATGTCCAAGAAATCGTTCAACAAGTCCTCTATCCTCTCTGGGACATGGGTTTCAAAGTTGGCCACGCCTGCCGCTCCATCGCTGAGTGCATTGAACAAGCACGCGCCGACCAACAAAATTTCACATCCCTCCTAGACACGCGCCTTATCTCAGGAGATTCCACTCTCTATCAACAATTTCTCATCGCTTTCGAAAAAAACTGCATTCGCAAAGGACAAGACGCCTTTTTTGAAACCCGCAGCCAAGACCTCCGCTCTCGCCACAAAAAAAGTTCTTACACCGTTTTTCTCCAAGAACCCAACGTCAAAGAATCCTGCGGTGGCCTGCGCGATTTCCAAAACATCCTTTGGATCGCTCGTGTAAAGACCGGCAGCAGCGATCTTAAAAAACTTTCCGAGGATCGCATCATTACTTCTAACACCCTCAAAGAAATCGAAGAAGCCTACGATTTCCTGATGCGTGTTCGCAACGAACTCCACTACCACACCGGAAAAGCCACTGATATCCTAACACTTCAGTTGCAAGGCATCGTCGCCACCGCTTTCGGTTATCCAGAACGCAGTATCCTTCGTCGCACAGAATCATTCATGCGGGATTACTATCGCCACACCCGCCACCTCTACAACCACACCAACTCGATCATGGAAACCTTCCAGATCCAGAAGGAAACCATCGCGGACAGCGGCCTTACTTCATACCTCACTTTCCGCAGAAAAAAACGCGAGGAGTTCGATGAATTCATCGCCCGCGACGGCCGCATCTACCCAGCCAACCAGGACATTTTCAAAGATGATCCTCACCGCATGATGCGACTGTTTCAACACACCCAACTTCGCAATCTCAGGCTTTCCCCTCAGATGCGACGCCTCATCGCGAGCCACTGGGAAGACATCGACAAACCGTTCCGCTACCTCAAAGCCAACCGCGAAACCTTCCAAGCCATCCTCGAACGCAAAGGCGAGGTCGCCAGAATCCTTCGCCAAATGCACCGCATCGGTTTTCTCGGCCGATACCTCCCGGAATTCGGAGCTCTCGATTGCCTCGTCCAACACGAATTTTTCCACCGCTACACCGCAGACGAACACACGCTGCGCTGCATCGATGAACTCGATAAACTCATCGATTCCACCGACCCGCGCCTCGCGATGTTTAGGAAATTCTTCCTCGAAATCGTCGATCCCTACGCCCTCTACGTCGCTCTCATTTTACATGATACCGGACGCTCCGAAAATGTCCGTGAGCACATTGATGGCTCCGCCATGCTCGCGATCAAACTTTGTTCACGCATGCAGATCAAAGGGCCGCGCCGCGCCCTGATCATGTTTCTGGTCGATAACCACCTCACCTTCTGGCGCTTCGCCACCACTAAAAATCTCGAAGATCCGGAAGTCATCGCAGAGTTCGCTGCGATCATGAAAAACGCGGAATACCTCGATGCGATGTTGCTCTTCACCTATTGCGACACCAGCGGCACCGCGCCCGATGCATGGAACGGATGGAAATCCTCCCTCATGCTCCAACTCCACACCGCTACCCACGCATTTCTAACAGATGGTCGCGAAAACTTCCAACGCAAGCTCGATGCCAACCGCATCCAACTCCGCGACGAAGTCATCTCCATGATGCGCGAGGATTACCACGATGACATCCGCCAACACTTCGATCGCACCCCCGCAGCCGCCTTTGCATACCGCGAAGGCGCGGAAATCAAAACCCAAGTCCGCACCGTCAGACACTTCCTATTCGCCGAGCAAGAAGGCAAATCCTCTCACCCTTACTGCGTGAAATGGACCGACCACCCAGACAAAGGCTACTCCACCCTGATCCTCGCCTCCCGCGACCGCCCGCTTCTACTAGAAAAACTTTGCTGCGCCCTCGCATCGGAACAAATCAACATCCTCTCCGCAGACCTCTTCACCCGCACCGACAACATCGTGCTTAACATGTTCCGCGTCTGCACCACCAACTTCGAGCCCATCTCCAGCACCTCGACCCGCAATCGCTTCATCCACACACTCACCACCATCTTCGAGGCCGAGAACTACCAGCCCGAAGACTACCTCAAACGGAAAATTAATTTCCTCAAACCTCGCACCGAAACCGGCGTCTCCATTCCCGTTCGCGCCCGCGTTTCCAACGAACTCCACCCCACTTGCACCACCGTCGAAATTCAAGCGCTCGACCGTATCGGCCTGCTCCACGATCTTTTCCATACGATCAACGAAGCCGGACTAGACACTGCCCACGCCCGTATCTGCACCGAAAAAGGCGTCGCCATGGACACCCTCTATATCACAACCCAAGACGATAAAAAAATCGAAGACCCCAATACTCTGCGAGCACTCGAAGTAACGTTCAGTCGATTAGTGGATAGGCCGGAAGTTTAGGAATCGTTGGTAGGGCTCGAAAATTCACGA
Organism: Akkermansiaceae bacterium; assembly: GCA_031422775.1. Classification (GTDB taxonomy): domain Bacteria; phylum Verrucomicrobiota; class Verrucomicrobiia; order Verrucomicrobiales; family Akkermansiaceae; genus Luteolibacter. The sequence goes on from JANPMK010000040.1 coordinate 109,870, forward strand.
AACAACTTCCCGCAACGAGCCCAGCACCCAATCGGCGCCAGCTTGCTCTAACTGCTCTGCGGTGAAATGACCGGTAGCAACAGCCAGGCATTTGGCTCCTATCGCGTGAGCGCAGGCGATGTCTTTTGGGGTATCGCCGATGATAAGCGTGCGGTCGGGAGTGAAGGTTTTTCCTGTCACGGCCAAGGCGCGTTCTAACGCAATGTGCCCGAGTAAATTCCGATCTGCTCGATCCGATCCGTAGGCTCCAAAACTAAAATGATGATGTAAGCCGTAGTGGCGGAGTTTAATATCAGCACCGAGTGCTGTGTTACCAGTAAGCAATCCAAGCTGTGAGTGCTGACTGATCGCCAGTTCCTCTAATAATTCAAACACCCCATCCAAGACTTTTCCCTCCGTTGGATTCGACTCCAGACTCTCCTCCAAATGCTTGTGATAGATCTCGAAAAACCGATGAGTCCGTTCAGCAGAGGGCTCGACCTCGAAATGAACGTAAAGATTCGCGAGAATCCCGAGATCAGTCGATCCAGCGAGATCAAGCGGCGGGCCGTCACTACCGAAAACTTCAATCGCCGTTTTCTTGAGTGCAGACATGCCTTTGCCGCCAGTGTCCACAAGGGTGCCGTCGATATCAAACAGCAGCAACCAAGGTTCCGTTCCTGATCTCAGACTTGCTAACAGCTCACTAAACTTTCCTTGCATCTGTCAGTGGATTTCGTCGCGTTAGATCATAGGTCCTATATGACATATAAGACCTATTTTTCAGGACTCTTTGGGTTCAGATTCATCCTCGGCGCTGGCTTCAGGTGCATCTTCATGATCGACGAACTCTTCTTCTTCCTCTTCATCGTGGTCGTCTTCTTCGATCAGCTCACCATGGAACAGATGGAAATGACGTTTCCGCTGATGCGATGGAAGCGGTGATAAAATCATAGCAACGGCTCTTCCTCCCAAGCGTGGTGCTTGGTCTACCGCCGCCATGGTTTTCAAATCTTCGATGATGCGTTTGAAAACAACGAATCCGAGTTCTTTGTGGGCGTTTTCACGTCCTTTGAATTGCAGGACGAAACGCACTTTGTGGTTGGTGTCCAAGAATGTCTCCGCACGTCCGAGCTTGATGTTGTAATCGTGCTCACCCGTGCCGACCCGGAATTTTACTTCCTTCATTTTGGTCGCAGACTTCGACTTGCCCTTCTTAAGCTTGGCTTGGGTGTATTTGTATTTCCCGTAGTCGATGATCTTACATACCGGCGGATCTGCCTGTCCTGCGATTTCTACCAAGTCCAAACCAACGGCTTGGGCTTTAGCTAAAGCTTCACGTGACGACATCACCCCGAGTTGCTCGCCGTTTGCATTAACGACTCTGACTTTGGGTGCGCGGATCCGATCGTTAATCCGTGTCATATCACGGAAACGACCCCTGTTGTTGTTATTTGGTGGCTTAGATATGGCTTTATCCTCCGGATGTGTTGATGCGACGTTCCGGCAAACAACTGTGCATATGCACCGCGGCTAACCGGGACGAAGAAAGTTTACGTGAATGACTGAAACAGCGCGTCATGAAAAATTGACAAGAACACCGCACCGAAAGGAAGCGGCGTTAATTGGGGCAAGGTGGCGTTTCGAAAATGTCATCACTGAAATAGTAGCTGCGTATCAAAGCTCGCAGCAATTGTGCTTACGTGGGCAAAATACGCGCTAATCGAGGTCAAGTGCAAGAAGGAATTTAGGGCGATTTTCTATGCCCATGGCGTAGCAGCCCCTCTTTACCTTCCCAAATCTCCTCCAAATTTGAAATCCCCAGAAACCAATCGCTATTGACCATTATCAACTCCTCCCACATCTTCCCGCCATGTCATCTCTCCGTCGACTCACATTTCCCATTTTCCTAAGTGTGTTGATTTCCATGGCGCTTTCCTCATGCGGCAGCAATCCAACGCCACCGGTTCGGGGTCAAGTCGTGCAGGCAGATCCTGTCCTGATCCCCAGTGTTCCACGGACTCCCCCTCCACCGGTCTTCGCAGAAAGCGTACTCGTGGTCGATATGGCGACCAACCGCAATCTCTACGCGAAAAACGCCGATCAAAGACGTGCAGTCGCATCGACTCAAAAAATCATCACCGCATTGTGTATTCTGGATGCAGGAAACTTGGATAAGGCGGTCACCATCAGCAGTTACGATGCGAATTGTGAGCCGACCAAACTCTACCTCAAACCCGGCGAGCAATATACACGTCGTGAGTTACTTAAAGTCCTGATGGTGAAAAGCGCGAATGATGTGAGCCGCGCATTGGCTCGCGATGTCGCCGGCAGTGTTGAAAATTTTGCCGTCTTGATGAATCGCAAATGCCAACAGCTCGGCATGAGAAATTCCAATTTCAAAAATCCCCACGGTCTAACCGAGCCTGGCCAATTCTCCACAGCTCGCGACATGGCGATCGCGGCACGCGTGGCTTACCGCAGCCCCTTGCTTCGCTCTTACAGCAATACCGAATCTTACTTTTTCAAATACAACGATGGCCGGTTGATCGAGCTTCAAAATACCAATAAGCTTTTGAAAAAGGTCAGTTTCATCAACGGACTCAAAACCGGAACCACTGATGCCTCGGGACGCTGCCTGATTTCAACGGGCGAGTGCAATGGCCGCTCTGTCGTTTGCGTGGTGCTAAAATCGAACACCGCAAACATCTGGAGCGATTCTGAGAAACTCATGCGCTGGGCTCTCGACCAGCCCACAGCTCCGTAATTTTCATTCTCTGATTTCACCACGATGGAACCGCGCCAACAGTTAGAGCAATTGGCGAATGACAAGCTATTGCGCTCGCTCCAACCCATCGCTCATGCCGGGAATGATCTCCGCATCGTTAGGGATGGCTGTGAAATGTGGAACTTCGCATCGAACGATTACCTCGGGCTTTCCACTCATCCGGAAATTGCTGCGACTTTTATCGAGGGCATTAAAATCTACGGCACTGGCTCCGCAGCTTCACGACTCGTCACAGGAACGTTTAACGCTCATACAGAGTTAGAAAATATACTCGCCGCCGCCAAACACACGGAAGCAGCACTGACATTCAGTTCAGGTTATTCAACCGCGCTCTCAACCATTCCGGTCATCGTTGGAAAAAGCGACTACATCGTTCTAGATCGACTCGCCCACGCATCGTTAATCGATGCCGCCCGCCACTCCCAAGCCACACTGCGAGTTTTTCCACATAACGACGTCACTCATCTCGGATCTCTATTATCTAAACTCCGCAGCAAACATCCCGACGCACGTATCTTGGTCGTCACCGAATCGGTTTTTTCCATGGACGGCGATCTCTGTCCGCTGCGCGAAATTGTCGAGATCTGCGAAGCTCATCACGCACAACTTTTGCTAGATGAAGCTCATGCCATCGGCGTCCTCGGCCCGACGGGGATGGGTCTCGCCGAAGAACTCGGGCTGCAAGATCGTATCGATTTTCAAATGGGAACGCTGAGTAAAGCGGTCGGGCTATCAGGTGGTTACCTCGCGGCATCGCGGGATTGGATCGAACTCATCATCAATCGCGCCCGGCCATTTATCTACACCACCGCGCCGCCCCCTGCGCTTGCGCACGCTGCTATTTCAGCAATCCAACTGATCCGTTCAAAGAAAGGTACGGAGTTGCGAGAAAAACTGTTTCAAACCATTTCCATCCTTCGCCCAAACCACCCGAGCGCGATTTTGCCGATTATCCTCGGAGAAAACCAAACCGCGCTGGATGCTGCGGAAAAGCTAAAACAAAACGGCTACCTCATCCCAGCGATCCGCTTTCCGACCGTTCCGAAGCACACCGCACGCTTGAGAATCACGCTTTCCACCAACCACCCGAATGAGGTGGTGGAGGATTTATTGAAGCATTTGGATCACTAACTGATCCTATGGCTTTGCCTTCTTCTGCTCTGCTTGGATGCGGGCAAGTTCTTCTTTCGCCTTCGCCAACTCTTCTTTGGTCATGTTCTTCTCGATTTGCTTGATGACATCGTCAGCAGATTTTTCGCCAGCTTCAGAAGCAAGTTTAGCAAGTGCCCAGCCGAGGGATTTATTGAGCGGCATCGCTGCACCAGCTACGTTGAAACGAGCGAGAGCGAGAGTTGCGCTTGGGTTGCCTTGTTGGGCAGCGAGCGTGTAAAGCTTAGCAGCGTTTTCGTAACTTTGCGGTACACCTGCACCGCGTTCATGCAACGCACCAAGATTGTTTTGTGCAGCAGCCAAACCAGCTTGGGCTGCGCGACCGAACCAAGAAGTAGCTGCGGAAATATCTGCTACACCGAGTTTTCCTGAGAGATATAGAAGTCCCAGCTCGTTCTGAGCGAGAGGCAAACCTGCGTTTGCTGCTGTAAGAAGATGTCCGTAGGCTTTGCCGACGTCTGGCTTCTCCTCAGCCATGATAGAGGAGGACAGAAACATGTGCGCTTGGGCATTTCCTGCCGCAGCTGATTTTTCTAACCACTCCACAGCGCGTTCTTCATTCTTTGTCGTGCCCTTGCCTTCCATGAACAGAGCCGCTGCTTTGAGCATGCATTCTGCATTTCCCGCTTCGGCACCTTTGACGTAATATTCCAAGGCTGATTTAGGGTTTTCTTTGATGTTCGCTTGATAGTCGCCTAGGGAGAGCCATCCAGTAAGATTCCCAGCTTTGATGGCTTCGACGAGCCACTCGGTGCCTTTTTTCTCATCGGCGGCGACGGCATCACTTTTCAAAAGTCGGATACCAACTGCAACCATCGCACTGGCATCACCCTTGTCAGCAGCTTTAAGGAAATATTCATAAGCCGTCTTGGCATTGATGAGCGGGGTTTGACCGAACTGACCATCATACAAACGCCCCAGCAAAACCATCGATAAAACGTCACCAGCGTTTGCTGCTTTCAACCACCATTTCACAGCTGTCTCTGGAGCAGGTTCTGGGGTCAAACGTCCGAGAAGAAACGCTTCACCGAGGATACGTCCTGCCACCGTCGGATCGGTTACTGCATACTTTTCAAGAGTCTCTCTGCCCTCTTGTGCTTTATCGCCTTGACCCGAAGCCAGCAAGATAGAGGCCAAACGGTAAATAGAGTCTGCATGATTTTTTGCCTGGCCCTTGCGGTAATACTCGATCGCTTTATCTACCGAGGCCTCCACGCCTTGACCATTTTCGTAGGCAAAGCCTAAAAGATAGATCGCGTCCTTATCGCCCTTTTCAGCAAGTGGTTTGGCAAGTTCGACTGCCTTGGCGTGCTCACCTTTATCAAAGTTCGCGTAAGCCGCTGCCGCTGGACTGGTTGGTGCGAGTTTAGCTGCTGCTGCAGGCGCAGGTGCTTGAGTTGTACTTTCTGAAGTATTAAGCGTAATCGCGGAATACGCGTTTATAGCTCCGAGAAAAGTAATGGCTGCGACGAAATGTATTTTCATGTGGAGAGGCTAATACACTCAGGAAACCACAAATGGCAAGTGCCTTGGTGGGTTTTTTTGTTATATCCCTTCCCCGAGCATCGAGACCAAAAACATCGCTAAATCATGCTTCGGGGCTTTATTAAATGCCTCGGTGCGGTCTTTAAACACCAGTAGCGCCTCGTTTTCCTCGGAATCGAAGCCAATATCGCTCCTTGAAACATCGTTCGCCACAATCAAATCGCAGCCTTTTTTCTCAAGTTTCGCTCGGGCATTTGCCTCGAGATTTTCCGTTTCCGCTGCGAATCCCACCAAAAAACCCTCAAAACCCATGACTTGGCGGGCGGATCCGAGGATATCCTTGGTCTTCACCAATTCCAAAATCATCTTCTCCCCGCTCTTCTTGATCTTCTGGGAGGAAATCTCAGCAGGTGTGAAATCCGCCACCGCTGCTGCAAAAAACGCCGCTTCCATTTTAGGCAAATACCTCGCCACTACCTCATACATCTCCGCCGCGCTCTCCACGGGAATAAAATCCACTCCAGCCGGAACATCGAGATCCGTCGGCCCGGAAACCAATAATACCTGATGCCCCGCGTGCACCGCCGCATCCGCGATGGCGTAGCCCATTTTCCCCGAGGATCGATTCGTCAGGAAACGAACGGGATCGATCGCTTCACGGGTTGGGCCTGCGGTGATGAGAATTTTCATAGAGAAGGTAAAACGACTGCCCGCTCATCCAATCAGGCGCAGCAGTCTTTGAAAGGCAGAAACATGCGCCGCCACGCGCTTGGCCAAATCCGCTTGGCTCGGAGTCTCGAATGTGAACGACAGCGGGCAACCTTGCTTCGCCAGATAAATCGCCTCCGGCCACTCGTTCGGTAAATCCGCTTCCGCCCCATGATAGATCCAACCTGCCGCTCGCGGTTCATGCCCGTCGATTTCATCACCCGACTCCGCAGGAAAATGTTCGCTCACCGCCTCCAAAATCCCCGCTGCGCGCTGCGGTTGGTCTTCCAGCAAATTGATCTCGTAAAAATAAAATCCCTCAGTCTCCCAATCTTCATGCAACGAGACAAACACATCCGGCACCCTATCCCGCTTCAACCACCGCGCATGCGCAGCGATCTCCGGTGTCGATTGCTGGAGGTAATCGCGATTCAAATCGATCCCCTCCCGGTTTTCACGCCGACCCATCGCAAGCCCGCCCGGATTCAAAGCCGGACAAATCAACCAATGATGACTATCCGAAAAACTTCCCGCACGCATCATTTCTAATAAAGCCAACGGACCCGCTGGTTCGTCACCATGTATTCCAGAGGAAGCGTAGACCACGGAACCCTCACCTTCCTTTTCCCAAACCATCATCGGTCCATCCTCCGTATCTAATAAAACATCGGCACGAAATCCCTGACGCAACGCAGCCTCTGCGAACTCATCGAGAAAATCTGGCCATTTGAAAAGTTCATCCATGCAGATCGCGACTTAAGATTTCGGGAAGATTTCAGCAAAGAACCGTTTCATATCTTCCCACGAACGTTGATCCGCTTCTTCATGGTAGGCAGCACCTTTTGATGGATCATCGCCCGCCAACTTTTGAGTGAACGCATGCACCGCACCGTTATAGGAAACCATCTTCATATTAGCATCCGCTGCTTCCATTTCTTTTTTAAACGCATCAACTTCGGCCGCCGGCACAAAAGGATCCGCCGCACCATGCAAGACCAACACCTTGGCAGGGATCGAGCCTTTTTTCGCCGCTAACTCCGGTGCCGCTGCTAAGCCTCCGTGAAAAGAAACGACGCCGTTCAATGCCACACCTGCGCGGGCAAGCTCGAGCACACCGGTCCCGCCGAAACAATATCCAATCGCCGCCAGCTTACTTGGATCGGTGCGCTCATCGGATTTCAGAACATCCAGACCCGCAATCATCCGCGCCCGGAAAAGCTCACGATCTCCTTTATATTTTCCAGCAACCGTTCCCGCCTCCGGTGGCTGCGGACGGATTCCGATTCCATACACATCCGCCGCAAAGACATTGTAACCCAACTCCGCAAGCATCCGCGCCCGCATCTTTTCGTAATCCGTAAGCCCCGTCCATTGATGAACGATCAACACCCCAGGACGTTTACCTTCGACCTTATCGTCATAAGCATGGAATCCCTCCATCTCCACATCGCCGAGTTTGTATTTCACACTCCGCTCAACCACCGCCGCGCTCAAAGGCATCAAACCACATAAACCGACAACCAAGGAAATGATCTTTTTCATTCCACAAGAAAAGCTCCTAACCCACCTCTCGTCAAACGGGGATATTTCGAGATTAGAAAACTTTAACCACGGAATGCACGGAATGCACGGAATGTTCGTTGCCACACTGATCGTTGAATCTTAATTTATCCACACAGCGAACTCAAAGCACCTAACCAGCGCTTTAGCGCCCATTCCGTGTACTCCGTGCATTCAGTGGTAAAAAATTTCTTTTAACGTTTGAGACGTATCAAAGTCGATTTCCCGTGCGCATCCAATCCCTCAAGCCGCGCGAATTCTTCAATCACCGACAACGATTTCTCAACCGCCCGCTTGTCCATTTTCACAATGCTGGTGCGGCGTTGGAACTGATCTGCACGAAGTCCGGAAAACGACCGACCCGCCCCGCCCGTTGGCAAGGTGTGGCTTGGCCCTGCGAGGAAATCTCCAACCGCAACAGGAGAATCCGCACCGAGATAAATCGCACCTGCCGTGCGGATTTGCGCAAGCACTTCGTCTTCATCTTTCACGATCAAGGAAAGATGCTCCGGAGCAAACGCATTCACAATCGCCACGCCTTCAGCCATCGATTTCACGTGCAACAAAAACGTGCTAGTTTTCAAAACTTCTTTGATGATTTTCGAGCGGCTCAACTGCGCTGTCTGCTTTTCGATCTCCACGCGAACTTTTTCTAACAACGCAGATGAAGTCGTCAGAAAACCCACCGCGCTATCGCCGCCATGCTCAGCTTGTGCGAGCATGTCAGCCGCGATGTAGGCAGCTTTTGCCGAGGCATCTGCCAAAATTAGAATCTCACTCGGTCCAGGCAGAAGATCGATGGATACCGCGCCGACGAGTTGGCGTTTCGCTTCAACCACAAAACGATTTCCCGGTCCGAAAATACGATCCACCGGAGCAATCGTTTTCGTTCCAAGCGCCATCGCTGCAATCGCTTGCGCACCGCCAACTTTGATCGCTTGATGCACACCTGCTTGTTTCAATGCAAACAACAACGCGGGATTCACTGTGCCGTCCGGACCGCACGGCGTTGCTGCAAAAATTTCTGGGACACCTGCCGCTTGCGCAAATCCTGCTGTCATCAAAGCCGTGGAAACCAATGGTGCTTTTCCGCCAGGAACATAAACGCCAACGCGATCAAACGGCGTGAATCGTTCGCCGATTACCGCGCCTTCCGCGTTCTTCGCGGACCAATCTTTGCGCATACTTTTCTGCGCAAACGCATGAATGTTTTTCAAACTCCGACGAACCGCTTCACGCGTCGCAGCGGTAACCGATGCTTCCGCTTGCGCGAATTCTTTCTCGCTCACAAACAACTGCTTCTTCGCCAGCTTTGCACCATCGAAACGATGCGTCAGCTCCACCAAGGCGTCGTCGCCTTCCATGCCGACTTTCGCAATAATATCGGAAACTAAATCCCGGACGGAATCCTCGGGAATCGCTCGGCGATGCAGTCGCTTGACGAACGAGGGATAGGAGGCATCTTTGTGGGACAGAATCTTCATACAGTTGGCTGTGCGGGGAACATGCACACTCTAACCCACAACGCCAACCTTCAATGAAGATTTTCACACTCTTAAATTGTAAGAAAATTCTCCAAACTCACGTTACTCTGCCACCGTTTTGACAAGCACCTTCAAGATATCCTGCCTGCTCTTGGGCTTGAACTCACTCGGCCTCGATCTGATGGCCGACGAGATCAGCTTTAATCGCGACATCCGCCCCATTTTCCTCAAAAACTGCACGGCCTGCCACGGCGGGGTGAAAGAAGCAGGCGGAATTTCCTTCATTTATCGCAATCGCGCGCTCATCGAGGGTGAATCCGGAAAAATCGCCATCGTCCCCGGAAAACCCGAATCCTCGGAAATCATGCGCCGCATACGCAGCAAAGATCCCGAGGAAATGATGCCGAAACCCAAACACGGTTCACCTCTCAAAGAAAAGGAAATCGCCCTACTTGAAACATGGATTTCCGAAGGCGCGAAATGGGAAGAACATTGGGCTTTCATGCCTCCAGTGGAAAAAAACATCCCGGCTCTCAAAAACGAAACATGGCAGACCCAACCGCTCGATCGCTTCATTTTAGCGAATCTTGAGAAAAGCAACCTCGCACCCTCTCCCCAAGCCAGCGGCGCCGAATGGTTACGCCGGGTCAGCTTCGATCTCACCGGACTTCCTCCAAGCATCGAAGACCTCAAACAACTCGAAGCCGCATGGAACACGGATGGTAAAGCTGCTCGCGAAAAAATCGTGGATCAATTACTCGCCTCCCCCGCATACGGCGAACGCTGGGCGACCGTCTGGCTGGATCTTGCACGTTACGCCGATACCTTTGGATTTGAAAAAGATCCCCATCGCGATATCTGGCCTTGGCGCGATTGGGTGATCCGCTCGCTCAATGCGGACATGCCTTACGATCAATTCACGATCGAACAAATGGCGGGCGATCTTTTACCTAACGCCACCTCCGACCAAATCCTCGCCACCGCTTTCCACCGCAATACCCAAACTAACACCGAAGGCGGAACCGATGACGAAGAATACCGCGTCGCGGCGGTCATCGATCGTGTCTCCACGGTCTGGACCACATGGCAGGCCACCACGTTTGGTTGCGTGCAATGCCACTCCCATCCTTACGATCCTATCACTCACGAAGAATACTACGAGTTCATGGATTTCTTCAACCAATCCGAAGACTCCGATCTCAAAAACGAATTCCCGAAAATCAAAGTCGCTGGCGATGAATGGGTGAAACTCCAACGTGAAACTCGCGAGCTGCGCGAAGCCCTCGATGCGGAAGGTCATAAAATCCCCGACACTAAATGGCAGTTACTGGAAAATATTTCCTTCGCCCCGCAACACGGCACGATGCGCATCGACAAGGACGGTATGATTCACAGCGAAGGCAATCTTCGATCAGGAACCACCCATAAACTCTCGGGGCATTACCCGAAAATCGACGCACTCAAATTCTCGATCTATCCGCAAAGCGACGATCCAAAAAAATGGCCAGAGATCGGTGCGTTTGTGACTTTGTTCAACATCGATAAAATTTCTGCCGATGGCAAACGCACCCCGATTCCGATGGGCGAAGTCATAGCAGATTATCTCTCTGGCTCGACAGATCCAATGAGTGCGTTCGCACAGAAAGGCATCGGCGAACGTTTCGAACGCTTTAAAGACCCAACCGGCAGAGACGGCGCAAGTTCAGGCCTCGGTGAATTTCCACGCATCGCTGGCCCGCGCAGATTTGTGATCCTTCCCGAAAATCAAATCACGTTGCAACCCGGCGAAACCATCGAAATTTCTCTCAAACAAGGTGCCAACGCCAACGAAAGCCAAACCGCTTATGTCAGAAGATTTAAAATCGAGGTCGCCGAAGACGCGCGCTACACCTCCCTGAGATCCGATCCCAAACGAATCGAGACATGGCAGAAAGTGTGTTCAAATCTCGATCAGATAGCCGCGATGAAGGGACCGGAAGTTCCCGTGATGCTTGAGCGCCCTACCGCAGGCAAACGTGAAACTCGCTTGTTCGCCCGCGGCAATCGCATGGCCAAAGAACAAATCGTCAAAGCCGATATTCCAGATCTCCTGCGCGGTAGTTTCCCGAAAAAAGATGAGATCACTCGCTTGGATATGGCTCGCTGGATGGCGAGCGCCGAAAATCCCCTCACCTCCCGCGTCATCGTCAACCGCTTGTGGGGCGAAGTTTTCGGAATCGGCATCGTCGAGACCATGGAAGATTTCGGCACCTCCGGAACACTGCCATCCAATCTCGCCCTGCTCGACCATCTCGCCCTGCGTTTCCAAGGCCAACACAAGTGGTCAATCAAACAAGCTCTGCGCGAAATCGTCCTATCCTCAACTTACCTGCAATCTTCTAACGCCACGCCTGAATTGCTTGAACGTGATCCGAAAAACCAACTCGTCGCACGCGGACCAAGAAATCGTCTAACAGCCGAGATGGTTCGCGATCAGGCACTTGCCGCTTCCGGACTCCTCTCCAAGAAAATGTTCGGCGAATCGGTATTCCCTCCGCAGCCAGCAGGCGTATGGAGCTCGGTTTACAGCGGAGCCAATTGGAAAACCTCCAGTGGCGAGGATAAATTCCGCCGCGGCATCTACACCTACACCAAACGCACCAGCGGATTCCCCGGATTTCTAACATTCGATGCTCCGAGCCGCGATATCTGCTCTGCTCGCCGCATCGTTTCTAACACACCGCTGCAAGCTCTCGTCACCATGAACGATCCAGCTCACATCGAAGCCGCTGCCGCACTCGCTGAAAAAATGCGCGGACACGCAGCAACCCCAACCGAGCAAATCAGCTTCGCTTACCTCACCGCCACCCAACGCCAAGCCGATCCAGAGATCCTCAAAGAATTAGTCGCTCTCTATCAGGACTTGAAACAGAATACTTCCGATGCAAAAGGTTCATTGGGACCAGATCCCGCCCTGACCCTTACCGCGAACACTATCCTCAACCTCGACGCCTCCCTCACGAAATGAACCGCCTCGATCAAGAAATCCGCTTAGCTGAACTTTCCCACCTCACCCGTCGGCATTTCCTCTCAAAATGCTCCACCGGCCTAGGCGCGATGTGGGCTTCGACGATGTTGGGCGACAAACTTCTCGGAGCTACGGATAAACTCATCAAAGACCCGTCCAATCCGCTCGCACCTGCTATGCCTTTGCTTCCCGGCAAAGCCAAGCGAGTGATCTATCTCCACATGGCCGGCGCGCCATCTCAACACGAACTCTTCGATTACAAACCCGAACTCGAAAAACTCAACGGCAAGGATTGCCCGAAAGAATTCCTCGAAGGTAAACAGTTCGCCTTCATTCAGGGCGTTCCGAAAATGCTCGGCCCTCAATTCCCATTTAAACAACACGGCGAGAGCGGCGCATGGATTTCCGACCGCCTCCCTCTCCTCTCCACTATGGCCGATGATCTGTGCTTCATCAAATCGATGCACACGGATCAATTCAACCACGGCCCCGCTCAACTCCTCGTCCACACCGGCACCCAAAACCTAGGTGCACCTTCCATCGGCGCATGGGCCACTTACGGCCTTGGCTCGGAAAACCAAAACCTTCCAGGTTTCATCGTTCTAACATCCGGCGGCAAAAACCCAGATGCGGGAAAATCTGTCTGGGGCTCCGGATACCTCCCTTCCGTTTACCAAGGCGTCCAATGCCGCTCCGAAGGCGAGCCTGTGCTTTACTTACAAAATCCCGATGGTGTCACCCGCGACATGCGCCGTCGCTCTCTCGATGCACTCGACCGCATCAACCAAAAAATCGCGCAGCAAACCGGTGACCCTGAATCAGTCACTCGCATCGCCCAATACGAAATGGCTTACCGCATGCAAATGCACGCGACGGATGCGTTTGATTTGAAACAAGAAAACGAAGCCACCCACGCGATGTATGGCACACAACCCGGTAAAGAATCATTTGCTAACAACTGCCTGCTCGCGCGCCGACTCGCAGAACGCGGTGTCCGCTACATCCAACTTTTCGACTGGGGCTGGGACTCCCACGGAACCGGCAAGGATACAGATCTAAAAGGAGGTTTCACTGATCTCTGCAATCGCATCGACAAGCCCATCACCGCTCTCCTTCAAGATCTCAAACGCCGTGGAATGTTAGAAGACACCCTCGTCGTCTGGGGTGGTGAATTCGGCCGCACACCCATGCGCGAGAACCGTGGTGGTGGTGAAATGTCTTTTGTTGGACGCGACCACAACCCCGGCGGCTTCACCATCTGGATGGCTGGCGGCGGCGTGAAAGCAGGAACCTCCTACGGCGAAACCGATCCTATCGGCTACGAGGCCATCAAAAACAAAGTTTCCGTCCACGAACTCCACGCCACCATGCTACACCTGCTAGGCTTCGATCACGAGAAACTCACCTTCCCCTTCCAAGGCGTCGGACAACGCCTAACCAACATCACAAAACCCGGCACGAAAGTGGTGAAAGGTGTGGTTGGGTAGGGTTCTCAGCTCTTCCCTCTCAGCTCTTCCCTCTCAGCTCTGCGCGAATGGCTCTAAGAGCAATTCCAAGCCCACCGATGACAAACAACATCGGAAACCAGATCGAGTATCCGGCTGCTTTGGAATCCGGCTTGAGCATCGTGAAATTCTTATCCGCTGGATTCACGTAAACCTTAATCTTTTTCCCAACCGCATACGTCTCCACCAACCCAGCGATTTTATCTCGCTTGTTGTATTTCGGATTTCCCCGGAAACCATATCGATCACCTGTCTTGCGCTCACCCTTCCACTCATATCCGTAGAGAAATTTCATCCGGTATTCCATCGGCGAAAACTCATCATGCTTGTATTCCTCAATCTCAGAGGAAAGCACCACCCCCTCTACCTGCGGCCATTCGCGTTGATCCACCGCCCGCATGTAACTCATACCCATCAACCACGTAAATAGCCCTCCCACACCAGCAATCACCAGCCCAAGCATCACCAAAAATACAGTCGATCCCTTCATAAGTCGCACCGCAAGGAACATCCTTACGTTCAGGAACGCAACTTTAGAATCTATTAGCAGAAACTCCATCCCCTCTTGTATTTCTGCCCAAAAATTTTTCTGTCGAAAACCATCTACATTCGATCAGAATTTCTTTATCTCTTTTTAACGATGAAGCTCATTCTCAAGATACTCATTAGGGTGCTTGCCGCGCTTATCGGCACTGGCCTGTTGGTCTGTGGAAGTTTGTTATTCCGTTCCTGCGAGTTCCTTTACACCGACGGCTATCACACGCAGCAGCAGATGTATGAAACTAACGCTGAGCGCACATGGCGAGACTCTCTCGATTATGGATGGGGCTTATTTATCTGGTCGCTGCCAGCTCTTGTGTTGGTTATTCTCGGACTGGCTCTAATAGTCATTTCGATTCGCTGCCTCTTTAAACTATTCCCAATCTCCTAATCTCCCTCTCCACCCTGATCACTGATCACTCGGCACTTTCCCCTCTTATGTCTCAAAGCCTAGCGTCTTTCACTTGATCTCCCCGCCGTATCGGATTACCCCATCCCCGTGCTAACGATCAAAAGACTGACCAAGACCCTCGGCGGAAGAACGCTCTTACGCGAAGCCGAAATGTCCATCAACTGGGGAGAGCGAGTCGCTCTCGTCGGCCCGAACGGGGCTGGAAAGTCCACTTTGTTCCGGATGATCCTTGATGAGGACCAACCAGACGAAGGCACGATTGATCGCGACGAATACGCCATCGTCGGCTATCTCCCCCAAGAAGCCGGTGCACCTACCGATGAAACCATTTTGGAAATCGCGATGGGCATCACCCCGGAAATGATCGGCCTACTGCGCACAATCCGTGTGGGTGAAAAATCCGGCGATCTCTCATCTCCAGAATTCGCCAAAGCCCAAGACCAGTTCACCGCACTCAACGGCTACCAACTCGAACCCAAAGCTAAAAAAATTCTCGCTGGCCTCGGTTTCAAACAAGAGGACTTTAATAAGCCCGCCCATGAATACTCTGGGGGTTGGGTGATGCGCGCGCACCTCGCGCAACTACTCGTCATGGAGCCAGACTTGCTCATGATGGACGAACCGACCAACCACCTCGACCTTATCTCTCTCCTCTGGCTTCAGCGCTATTTGCTCAACTATTCCGGTGCCATCCTCATGATCTCCCACGATCGCGATTTCATGGACACCATGATCGAGACGGTCATCGAGATCGATCCCGATGCGATGCAACTCATTTCCTACACCGGAAATTACACCGCTTTCCTCGATCAACGAGAGAAACGCTACGACCTCCAAGTCCAAGCTTACCGCAACCAGAACAAAGAAATCGAAGGCCACATGGAGTTCATCGAGCGCTTCCGTCAGGTCGGCTCCAAGGCAGCGCAAGTTCAGTCGCGTATCAAATTTGTCGATAAAATCGAACGCATAGAAAAACCGCGAGCCCCGCGCAAGCCTTTCAAATTCGCTTTCCCGCAACCTCCGCGCTCCAATCAAAAAGTCATCGAGTTCCAAAAGATCGGACAGTCTTATCCCGGAAAACGCATCTACAAAGACCTCGATCTCACCATCGAGCGCGGCGATAAAATCGTCCTCGTCGGCCCGAACGGTGCAGGTAAAACCACCCTACTCAAACTCCTTGCCGGTGAACTCGATATCGATTTAGGAAACAAGGAGGTCGGATATCTAACCAAAATCGGCTACTACTCCCAGCACCGCGGCGAGTCACTCAACGAATTCAACTCCGTCCTCGACGAAGTCATGGGCTCCTGCCCGACCCTGCGCGAAGAAGACGCCCGCGCCATCCTTGGCACCTTCCTTTTCCGTCGCGCGGATGTGGAGAAAAAATGCGGGGTGCTCTCCGGGGGTGAGAAATCCCGACTCAACCTCGTCAAGTTTCTCGTCGATCCGCCGAACCTCCTCCTCATGGATGAGCCGACCACCCACCTCGATATCCTTTCCATCGATTCTTTGGTCAATGCGCTCAAAGCCTACGAAGGCACCCTCGTTTTCATCTCCCACGACGTGCACTTTATCCGCAATCTAGCAGAAACCACCCTCCACGTGACCCGCAACGAAAAGGATCCCGAAGGCGGCGCCATCGTCACCCGCTACACCGGCGGCTACGATTACTTCCTCGAAAAATCTGGCCTCAGCGACGACCGCGGCGCGGTGACGGCGTAAACGTGGCGGTGGATTTTATCCGCCCAGCCAAACTATTTCTACAACCCATCACCAATCCACCTAGTGAAATCCAATCGTTTCCTTCTAGCTCTGATGCTTGCTGTTGCGGTTGTCGCTTTTTGGTTTCTGGGCAGACCCGATAACGCCAACAAACTCGGAAACGACGCGCAGGCACTGACTGGCGAAATCCTAAAATTCGGCCCACGTCCGCCCGGCAGCGAAGCGCTCGATCAAGTCCGGTCCCGCCTTAGCAAAGAACTCGAAGCCACTGGCTGGGTAGTTGAGCTCCAAGAATTCGAACGCGACACCGCCGTTGGAAAAATCAAATTCGCGAACCTCCGCGCACGATACCGAGGCAAAGATCAAAGCCCATGGCAACGCAAGATCGATGGCCTTCTCTGCGCCCACGTGGACTCCAAACTCTACAAAGATAAAGTTTTCCTCGGCGCAGATGACGCCGCATCCGCCTGCGCTGCGCTGGTAGTGATCGCCAAACACCTCGCCACCGAAAAGCCCGAACAAGCCGCAAAGCTAGAACTCGTTTTCTTCGATGGCGAAGAAGCATTCGCTAACAACATGACCATCCTCGACGGTCTCTACGGCAGTCGTCATTACGCGAACACCTGGAGAACCCGCGATGACAAACCCAAGTTCGGCATTTTACTCGACATGATCGGACACAAAAATCTCAGCATCAGCATCCCATCTGACTCACCGAAACATCTCTCAAACCTCATGTTCTCAGTTGCTGAAAAGCAAAACGTCAGCTCTCACTTTGGCACCGCTGCCGGCACGATCATGGATGACCACGTCCCCCTCAACCTCATCAATATCCCAACCCTCGACATCATCGGCGACTTCTCCCGCACCAAATGGTGGCACACCCCTGGAGACAACGCAGATATCATTTCACCTGAATCATTAAGTATTTCCATCGGCGTGACGCTTGGAATGTTAGATGAGTTGTTGGATGTGAAGTGAAATACAACGCGATTTCTTTCTCTGATCTCTCGGCGCTTCTCACTCCACACCATTCACACCTCTGCTACGGCCATTATTCGGTCAACAGCGGCGTGTTGACCCTACCTCCCCCTGAACCAACCCGTGATACTTGCCCTTGTCTTCATTGCAGGCAGCACCTCGTGCCAGTAATCACCTGAGTGAAAGCACACCAAAGTACCCATCCTCGGTTCGACGATGACATGGTCGCCTTCTTTATCACCGGGAGTCGTCCAGATTTTCAGTTCTCCACCATCGCCCGGCTGCCAGTTGGGATTAAGATAAAGTATCACCGTCACCAAGCGATCACGGGATTCCCTATGCCTATCCAAATGTGGCTTATAAAATCCACCCTCCGGATACACCGCAAAATGTCCCTCGAAATCAAATAATCCGATAAAGAAATTCCGGTTCAACTCGATACGAATTTTTTCTAACAAATCAAAATATCGTTGCTGTGCCGTAGTGATGTTTTCGTGATTCAACCACATCACATGATCTGTCCGCACATCTTCTCGGATCACCAAATTTTCCCCACGCCCCACACCCGCGCGCCGGAACTCACCTTCCTGCCATGATTCCAAACTTTCTCTTGAAAGCTCCTGAGCAACATCGGCCTCCAGAAACACCGGCAATACAGACCAGCCTATCTCACCCATATCATCAACCAGCTGTCTGAATTTCAGTTCTGGAGTGTCGGTATTCAGTCAGTGGTAAACTGTCAGATAAGCCATGAATAGCGAATCATTTATTCATCAACCACATCTCGGCATTGCTCATGTAAAATTTCCAGTCTAAGTTTCCCACTCATGAGCGACCACGCCGCACTCCACTACTGCCCCGATCTATTGAACTTTTCACGAAGGAATACTCGTGAAGTCATGGTCGGAAATGTCGGCATTGGCGCAAATCACCCGATCCGGGTGCAATCGATGATCACTTCCGACACTCGCGACACCCCTGCCTGCGTCGCCGAGGTTTTAGCGCTCGCCGATGCGGGATGCGAAATCGTTCGTATCACCGCCCAGACGAAAATTTACGCAGCCAACCTCGAAAACATCGCCCGTGAAGTCCGTGCCGCGGGTTGCACGGTTCCTCTCGTTGCCGATATCCATTTCAAACCGGACGCCGCCATGGAGGCAGCGAAATGGGTGGAGAAAATCCGCGTCAATCCCGGCAACTACGTCGATAAAAAGAAATTCGAAATCCGCGAATATTCAGACAGCCAATACGAAGCCGAACTCGAACGCATCCGCGAACAATTCATCCCGCTCGTTCATCTTTGCAAAGACCTCGGCCGCGCGATGAGAATCGGCACCAACCACGGTTCTCTATCAGATCGAATCATGAATCGCTACGGCGACACCCCACTAGGCATGTGCGAAAGCGCTCTCGAATTCGCACGCATTGCCCGCGATCACGATTACCAAAATTTCGTTTTCTCCATGAAAGCCTCGAACCCGAAAGTGATGATTGAGGCATATCGCTTGCTCGTCGCCAGACTCACCGAAGAAGGTTCCGACTGGAATTACCCCATCCACCTCGGCGTCACCGAAGCCGGAGACGGCGAAGACGGTCGTATCAAATCCGCCATCGGCATCGGCTCCCTCCTCGCAGATGGCATCGGCGACACCATCCGCGTCTCGCTAACAGAGGATGCCATCCACGAGATCCCCGTAGCGAAGGCTTTGGTTTTGGCGAGCGGTGGCTGGGGATTCCAGCCCCAGGCCGTTCAGGGGGATTCTAGCCCCCTGAAGTTCAGTCAAGACGCAGCGAATATCCGCCCAGTCTGGAGCAATCTACAACGCAAAGACTCGACTCACCTTCCTCACTGGCGAATCCCCGGTGCCACTTACGCCGTAACATTCCGCCTGAATGATTCCATTCCAAGATCCGCGCTCGAAACCTACACCCAACGCAAGGAAATCCTTCTCAGTAAACTACAACAACACGAATCCACCGTCTCCTCACGCAGCCATCTTTCCGAACTCCTGACTATCCGTTCAGAGATCAACTCACTCTATCAGGAACTTATCGACAACTCAGAAAACGCTTCTTACGGCGACTGCTATCTCGCCAAAGAGGAAATCGCAAGTCTCGTCGAATCTTCCCTAAAACATTTCGATGGCTCTCGTTATGAATTGATTGCTTGGTCAGTGATGCCCAACCACGTTCACGTGATAGTCAAACCTCTCGATGATGAGTTACTGGAAAATATTTTATACTCTTGGAAAAGTTTCACAGCAAAAGAGGCCAACAAACTTTTGGCTAGGGAGGGCGCATTTTGGCAACCGGAATATTACGACCACATTATCCGCGATGGCGTGGATTTCCAACATCAGGTTAAATATGTTCTAAACAATCCGTTTCTCGCTCATACTGACGAGCGCTGGACGGGATCGAAATATGAAAATATTGGGGCCGGAGTCCCCAATAACGGCCTGGCGCGAGACTCGCCAGCCACATTATCAACATCCTACGACCCCTTCTCCTACGAGCGCCGCCACAGCTCGCCACTCACCGTCCAAGGCCACGATCTCGGCGGGGATAAAACAGTTAGAGTTTTCACCACACAAGCCAACTGGAACGCACTCGCTCACAAGATCGCCGGTATGGGCGATTACAAGCCTGAGATCATTTATGAAAAATCCGGCGTCATCGAAATCGATCCCCGCGATGCATCTGCCATTTCCGCACTCAACGACCGCACCGAACCCACCTTGATCACCGTTTCCGATCTGGTAGAAATGAACCCCATCCATGCGTTCCGCATGCTCGCGTTTCAGGCCGATCCACGTCACCCGATCTTACTCAAAGACACATTGCAACCCCCTAGCGGCGAATCGGATTTCATATCGGCCTTACTCAACGCCGCAAAAAACATCGGCTCACTTCTGTGTGATGGCATAGGCGATGCCATCCTCATCCGTGGTGAAACAGCTCCGGGACAATCGCTCCGCATCGCATACAATATCCTGCAAGCCGCCGGCACCCGGATTTTCAAAACCGATTACGTCGCCTGCCCTTCCTGTGGACGCACCTTGTTCAATCTCCAATCCACCACCCAGAAAATCCGCGCGGCGACGGGTCACCTCAAAGGCGTCCGCATCGCAGTGATGGGCTGCATCGTCAACGGCCCGGGCGAAATGGCGGATGCCGATTTCGGCTACGTCGGTGGAGCTCCCGGAAAAATCAATCTCTACGTCGGCAAAACTGCCGTGAAATTCAATATTCCCGAAGACGAGGCCGTCAGTCGCCTGATTGATCTCATTAAAGAACATGACAAGTGGATCGACGCACCTATGATCTCGAGTTCTTCCGACTAAGCCATGGCTGATACCGTCACGATTCATCAAACCAAAGAACTCACCGAGACCCAAGCACCTTGGAACGTGATTGTACATGATGATCCTGTGAATCTCATGGGTTACGTCACGTTCATACTGATGAAAATTTTCGGCTACAACGAACAACACGCCACCAAGCTAATGCTCGAAGTCCACGAACAAGGACTCTCCGTCGTCTGGTCTGGAGAACTTGAAAAAGCCGAGTTCTACGCGCAACAACTCCAGCTCCACCAACTCAAAACTTCTCTCGAAATCTCTGAATGAAAATCGCTCCCACCATCGAGGGCGGCCTCAGAATCGACCCCGAAAACGACATCGACTGGCATCTTCTCCGCTCCATCATGCTTGATGCAAACGCATCGAATCAGGATCTTGCTGCACGTTTGGGAAATCTGATTTCTCACGAAAAAATTTCCGAAGACTGGCAGGACATCGTGGTTCCGGATTTGCGCGAATCGTTTTCCGATGATCTCCACCACGTCTACGCAGCCATCGAAACCGCCTTTGCTTTCCCCAAAGACAATGAAACTCCAATCTGGATTTCACCAACTGATGCGCACAAGTGGTATAGCGCCCTCAATCAAGCGCGACTTGAGTTAGAAGAAATCTATCACTTCGGCCAAAACCCGGAATCCGATCCAAAAAACCGAAAACCCATCCGTCATGACGCGCTACTAAGGAGTCGCTTTTATTGCAGCTTGCAATCGGTGATCTTGGATCATGCGTTTTCGTTGTGAGATAATAAGCCTATCTCACTTCGTAAATTCCGCCTCATAACCAAAGATCGTTTCATAAAAAACCAAAGCGCTCACCCGATCTCCGTAATCACTTGGGTGACTGCCGTCTTCGATGAAAAGTTTCTTTCCGTTACCTTTGCGAAATTCCGTTTCCCAGGCATCGCCCACCGGAACAATTTCTACTCCACCCGCTAGTTCTGCAGCATGTGAATAGGCCTCTCTGATACGCGCATTCATTTGGTAAAAATCATCATCTTTCAAACCTGGCTGACCGTCACGTCTTCCCCACGTCTGATAGAGCATGGGACGCGCACCAATCGCTCGCGCTTCATTTACGAAAAACTCAACTGACGGATACATCTCTTTCTGCCGTCGACTCTCTGGATAAGCGCCATTCAAACTAAAGTCCTGAATCACCACGACGTCCCATTTTTTCGTGCGTAACTTCTTCAAGGTCAGCTCATGCTCCTTGTGCATAGCAAGCGTCCAGCCGCCATACGTAGAGCTCACAACTTTGACGTTCTTCCCATTTTTACGCGCGATCCCTCGGAAACTTTGCGGAACGCCGAAACTGTAGCTATTACCAATGAACAACACTCGTAAATCCTCATTTTTCTTAGCATCTTGATCAGAGCGCGGAAAAAATGACGCGCAACTCGACAACCCGAAAAATGCTAAAATCTTCGCGAACATCAGGATACTTCGGTAAAAGGTTTCATGCTCTCGGATGCGCTTCGTCATAAGCCTTTTTCATTCTTTCTCGGGTTACGTGCGTGTAAATTTGTGTGGTCGATAACGAAGCGTGTCCTAACAGTTCCTGCACACTCCGCAAATCAGCACCAGCATCAAGCATGTGCGTCGCGAAGCTATGCCTAAGCTTATGCGGACTCACTACAAAGTGAATCCCGCTGATTTTCAAATACTTCTTCAACATTTGATCCACGGCTTGCTGAGTGATCCTAGTTCCTCGCACGCTGCGAAACAATGGTCCATTTGTCACCACTGCCTCCTGTCGGTATTTCTGAATCGCACGGATCGCCACTCCACCAATGGGAACCATGCGTTGTTTGCGACCTTTTCCGGTCACTTTGACGATGTCATCTACAAAATTGATATCCGTCACATCCAGACTGAGTAACTCGGAAATACGCAGGCCGGATGAATAGAACAGCTCAAGAATCGCCACATCGCGGTGCTTGAGCCATGAAGGACTTTTTCCATCCGTATCCATTTTCAAAGGAGTTTCCAATAACGCCTCCATCTGTTTCAAACTCAACACCACCGGTATGTTGCGTTCAAGCTTTGGCATCTGAATCTCCGCCACCGGACTTTTCTCCAAACCACGCCGCAGCACGAGGTATTTGTAAAACGAACGCAACGCTGCGAAACGCAAACGTATGGTCGAGCGCTTCATGTTTTCCTTCATCAGAAAAAATAGGTAATCGCGGAAATGATTCCCCTGCTCTTTTCGCCAACAAACAAAATCACCACCACGCCACTCGAGGTATTCTTTCAGCGCCGCCGAGTAATTCCGTATCGTCAACGGCGAGGCGTCCTTCTCGGTCTCCTGAAACTCCAGGAAATATGCGACATCGTCATTCATTTTTAAATTTCAAATTCCAAGTTTCTGAATCTGTCTCGTGCTTGAAGTCACAATTCTTCTTTGAGATTTGGATTTTGAACCTTGAATTTTTATTTCACAAAAACCTCACGAGCTTTTGCACCATCGCCAGGGCCGATGATGCCGCGTTGTTCTAAAATATCCATCATTCGTGCGGCACGGGTGTAGCCCAAACGCAAGCGACGCTGCAGCAGCGAGGTGCTGGCTTTTTGCTCCTGCCTACAAACCTCGATGCATTTGATGACCAATTCTTCATCCGCATCGGAAACATCTTCATCCTCATCCATCCCAGCGTTGTCGATGGTTTCGCGGATGTCTTTTTCATAACGCGGCTTCGCCTGCTTCGCGCAGTGATCGACAATCCGCTCAACTTCCGCATCAGAAACAAACGCACCTTGCGCGCGCTCCAGCTTCGCAGAACCCGGCGGCAAATACAGCATGTCGCCTTTGCCTACCAACTTGTCCGCGCCTTTCGTATCCAAAATAACTCGCGAATCCAAAGCCGATGAAACCTGGAACGCGATCCGGCTCGGAATGTTTGCTTTGATAATTCCCGTCACCACATCCGCACGCGGCGTCTGGGTCGCGATGATCAAATGAATCCCCGCTGCTCGTGCTTTCTGTGCGATACGTGCAATGCACATTTCCACATCCGCTGGCGCCGTCTGCATCAAATCCGCAAGCTCGTCGATCAACACCACGATGTAAGGGAAACGATCCGGAATCTCATCGTCCTCAAGCTCCAATTCCTCAAAATCCGCCTCCGGCCCGAGATCGCCATCTTCCAGAGCCGATGCGATTTCATCAATCGCGTCGAGATCCACTTCCGGTTCTTCCTCTTCGGGTTCTTCCATTTCCGCAACCGCCACTTTATCAGGACGCGGACGATTGTTATAACTATCGAAATTCCTTACCCCTTCTTTGGCGAAAATCCGGTAGCGCTTCTCCATCTCGTTCACTACCCATTTAAGCGCAGCAACAGTCTTCTTCGGATCAGTCACTACAGGCACCACCATGTGCGGCAGCTTGTTATACATCTGCATCTCCACCACTTTCGGATCGACCATGATGAAACGCAGCTCATCGGGCCCGAACTTGAACAAAATGGAAGCGATGATCGAGTTGATACAAACCGATTTACCGGAACCGGTCGCACCCGCCACCAGCAAATGCGGCATCGCCGCGAGATCGCCGATCACTGTCTTGCCGTATACATCTTTCCCAAGCGCGAGCGGGATCTTCTTCTTCGCTGAACGGAAATCCGGATCGTGCAACAACTCATGCAGAGGAACCGCCACTTTGTTAGAATTCGCGATCTCGATACCCACGGTGTCTTTACCGGGGATAGGCGCTAAAATATTGATCCGCTCCGCACGTGTCGCACGCGCAAGGTCTGCTTCAAGCTGTGAAATCCGCGATACCCGGAGACCCGTCGATGGGTAAATCTCATAACGAGTGATTGTCGGGCCACGGGTGATGTCGCCCGGTGTGACATCGATTCCGAATGCTTTCAATGTATCAACAATCGTGGTTTGGATCGAAATTAACTCATCATGATCCGCTGCCTCCGCCTCTTCCTCAACCGCATCTAACAAATCAAATCCCGGCAACTCGTAATCTTCAAATCCCGTCACGGAAAGCGATTGATGTCCCGGCTTCTTCCGCTCAAACGGCTTTCCTCCGAACTCCATCTGCTCCACCGCGCGACGCTGCGAGGCATCGATAATCTGCGGCAAAGGAGTTTCACGGATCGGCAGTTCTTTCTGTCCTGGGGTATCCGTTTCCGCCTCTTTTAGCTTCGTGATCTCACGCTCCAAGCGGCGTTGCTCGCGTTGTTTCTCACGCTCATGCAACAATTCCTTCTCGCGAGCTTCAGCACGACCCACCTCAGTCCGGCTCATCCGCCATGCATCGAACTTGCGTTTGAAAACCATCAGGCAAGCTTTCACGAAAGCCATGGGCGTCTGACCTGTTAACCAAATCAAACCCACCAAATAACCGACGCTAGCCAGACCCATCGTCCCGGGCTTACCGATAAACGGCACTAACAAATAGCCGCCAATCCCATTGCCAATCACACCGCCCGGCAAATCCTTCATGTTACATCTAGCGGCCCAGTCGGTGAAAAAATAATCCGCCGCATGCAGCCAAACCGCACCGGAAATCAGAAGCGTGATTAGACCCATGGAAATCCTCGGCCAGACCAACCAGCGAAACGCCAGCTTCGTCACTCCAAACCAAATGAAACCTAACGAAAGCAACCAACCCGCCGCACCTATCAAAAGTATCTGCACAAAACCCAAAATCCCCCCCACCGGTCCCAGCCAGTTTTCGCCAGCCTTATCGGTCTTATCAGCGAAATTCTGCAAAAATCCCCATTCCGGCAAATCCGCGGGACTGTAAGAAAGCTGAGATAACAGCAACACCAAACCACCCGCCAACCAACAGACCCCAGCAACTTCACTGGACCACTGCTTGGGCTCCTCAATTTGCCCACGTTTCTTGTTTTCTCGATTGGCCATTGATTTACGACACGCACAGCATCCCCTCCCCACCCCAAAAGGGCAAGATTGTTTTCATACCGTGAAAATCAGCAAAAGTTAAGGATTTAGGACGTTATCCCCCTAGATTAGTGAGGTAGGGCGCCATCGCCGAGGGCGCCGTATGGAATGAGATGAAATAATAGAGCAACAAGTGTCTCACTCATTTTTCTACAGGGAGGGAGGAGGATAGGGAGAAGAGGAGAATGGTGGATGGAACACAAAATCCAGATCCCAACGGGATCTCAGAGCTTAGCGCGGGGTCGAGGAGCGCTAGCGACGACCACCCCGGGATCCAAGATCCACAAATCCGACCCCGGCAGAGGGTCGCAGAAATGTCGCATCTTCACTTCCGAAAATAGTCATCCGGATCCATCATGGGAGGCAGCGGGCGCTTGAGCAGGCTTTTTTCTTCAGCCACCCCGAGTTCTAGTTCCAGAAGCCGGATAGCTCGGGCGACTCCATGCATGGGCAACCCATCTCTGCTTCTCAGCCAAATTCTCCCCAAGATATCGTAGGCCACTTTACGCGATGGAAAAACTTTATCTACGAGTTCAATGACCGGTTGTTCAGGATCACGATGATATTCTAAAACATAGTGTAAGGTTAATGCAGTGGGCGGAAGTGCTTTTAGTTCACCTTTAATTTCTAACAAAAGCTCCAGTGCTTCTTTTTCGCGCCCCGGAACCCGAGCAAGGGAATACAACGCGGCCCGCTTGGTGAACTTTCGAGCAAGTCCCGTATCAACTGCCGCTTTATACGACTCATAAGAAGCTGCGAAAGCCTTATCCGGATCTCCAAATGCCTTCATTCGATAAGGATCCGACAACAGCTGCCCCAACCGTTCATACAGCAATGGATGCTCGGGATTGTTCCTTATTCCTCTCTCTAAAAAATCACGACCGGCTAGAATGTAGCTTTTCCACAAAAGCTTGCGACGCAGCGGTGGTAGTTTCGATTCATAAAGGTAATACGATGACGCGTTGCTCGACATGTGCCAAGCACCTGTATCCCAATAATATCTCGTGCGCGGCGCGAGATCGACGATCAGATCATAACTATCCACAACGTCTGCCCATTGTTGTTTTTCAAACTCTCCGGATGCGCGGAGATTCATAAAGGTGGCAATCAAGGTGCGCAGACCACCCAGAGATACCGCATAAAATGTCTGACCCAGTTTTTCACCCGTGCCGATTTCAAGTTTAGAGGATAACAATTTTTCCTTATGCAAATCCGCCGTGAGCTGGCGCTCAAAAGACAAACGCACCGCGCCAGTCACTAAAATCGCTACCGCTAACACCCAGTATCTTTTTCCCTGAGTCATTCGATCAAAACTCCTTTTCTGCAAAAATGAACCACGAGGCAAATAGGTAAAAAACAAAGTAAAACAAACCGACCAATACCAGCTTACCTAGGATCAATAAAGGCATGACGCGGCCTTGGATGACTTCATCGATCACATTGAAAAGCTGGAAATCCGGCAACACCAACGCAGCCAGCAGCGAGATCGACTGAGCAAACCAGCCATTACTCATTCCTATATCGTCGCCAAAATACATTTCCCGTGCATCCGCTTGGAAATGACCCATGAAAAATATCAGAAAGCTCACGATCGTGGTGAACAACGTGCTGGTTGAAAACGTCGAGATCAACAAGGCCATCGAGGCGATGACGGTTGCGCGTAAAAATACCGCAACCACCGCACCTTGCAGTGAATACGTTGACCCTTGCGCAAGAATCTCCGCTTTCAAATTCGCCAAATCCTCAGCCGGCCAACCACGCTTCAATGCAAGTGCTGTCTGTTCCTCCAACACCATATTGGTCCGCAATTGCAATGCGCCCATCATCAAAACATCCATGATGAACAGGGAAACGAAAATCAACAACAACACCCCTAGCAACTTTCCAGCAAGGTAATCGATGCGCGGCACTGGCTTTGCTAAAATAGTATAAAGCGTTCTATCCTCAACGTCTTTAGGTAAAAGCAAAGACGTCGCCACGATCGATATCACCAATGAAAACAAAGTCATTGCCGCCAGAGACCACTCCTTGATTTTGCTCAAAACATGCGTCCCTACCGACTCCGGCCCTTCGTGTTGAGGTAAATTGAAAAAGTTGCTCGCGATCAAAATCACCGCAAAGAATGCGAGAAAATAGAACACCTTCATCCTCACCAATTGGGTGAATGTATGCTGCGCGATCACTGTGGTTCGACCCACATGTGCAGGAATTTGTTGAATGTTAGAAATCAGATTCATCGCTATAAAAAATTAATGGGTTTCCTCCCGCTTGCTAGTTTCACGAAGGAACAACCGCTCCAACGTCGTCCGCGGCCTACCTTTGCGAACCAACTCCACCCCACCACTCCTTTTGATCAACGCCTCGATCTCCGCGATCAGTTCCGGACTCGCATCCTTCAATACCAACTCCGTTTGATCCTCGATCGAGATCAAATCTTCCAATCTCCCCTCCTTGACCATTTTTCCACGAAAAATAATCCCCACGTGATCGCACACTTCCTGGACTTGCTCTAACAAGTGCGAACACAAGAACACGGTGATGCCCTGCTCTTTTAATTTGAAAATCAAATCCCGAATCTGTCGCGAACCCAACGGATCCACCCCTGCTGTCGGCTCGTCCAAAATCACCAGTCGCGGTTCTTGAATCAATGCCTGTGCCAACCCGATCCGTTGCAACATCCCTTTCGAATAGCCCCCGATCCGCCGGTGCCGTGCATCCGTCAAATCCACCAACTCCAGTAACTCCTCCACCCGGCCCTTCAACTTCGTACCACGGATTCCGCAAAGTTTTCCGTAAAACTCCAACGTCTCCTCACCACTGAGGTGTTTGTAAAAATACGGATTCTCTGGCAGAAATCCGACCTCATCCCGCGAATCCACCTGCAACGAATCTTTTCCGAAAATCGAACAATTGCCCGCTGTCGGAGCCACCAAACCCAGAAGCGCCTTCATCGTCGTGGATTTCCCCGAACCGTTCGGCCCGATCAACCCATACACCTCACCCGGCATGATACGGATCGACACATCATCCACCGCCCGCAACGGC
>JANPMK010000041.1:0-30323 GCA_031422775.1 Akkermansiaceae bacterium
AGCCTCCCATCTCCTTATCCTGTGCGGCATCGCAGCAAGCTTCGGCGCTGTATTCGGAACCCCTTTCGCCGGTGCTGTGTTTGCTTTGGAATTCACCCGCCATCAACTGATCAACCACAAGCTCATTCCCTGTTTATTCACCGCACTCGCCGCGCATTATATCTGCCTCGCATGGGGAAATTCACACACACCCTACCCCACTATCCCTTTTCCATCTAACATCTTCTCATTCCTTTGGAAAGGCATCGCTCTCGCCACCATCCTCGCACTTGCTGGCAGGTTGTTCATTTCCACATTGCACCACACCACCAATAAATTTCAAACTTGGTTTCCCCACGAAGCTGTGCGCGGAACCATTGGCGGCATACTCATCATCGGATTGTTTCTTTGGGCAGGAACCGGCGATTACCTCGGGCTCGGCGTCATGGCGGAAAATGAATCTTCGCTCACTCTAACAAAATTCTTCTCGCCGGAAATCCAAGCACCCGCCAATGCGTGGTTGTGGAAACTCGCATTCACCATCGTTACCATTAGCGCGGGCTTCAAAGGCGGCGAAGTCACTCCCCTGTTTTTCATCGGCGCAGCTATTGGAAATTCCGTCGCATGGTTTTTGGGCGCGCCGGTAAATTTGTTCGCCGGCATCGCCATGATCACCCTCTTCGCAGCCACCACCAAAACCCCCTACGCTTCATGGATCATGGGAATCGAACTCCTCGGCTGGAAGATTTTCGCCCCATTAGCCCTGATCATCTGGATCACCACCAAACTCAGCGGAAAGAAATCCATTTATCCACGGTAGGGTCGCGGCGCCGTACGCGACCCAAATCAAAAATATTCAAAGCATGATCGTTCTAACGGGCGTGCGACTTCCCTTCAGCGCCAACCTTTTCAATTCTACGGTCAACCCCGACTTGTTGGGGTTGACCCTACCTCGTCAGCTTCCACAACCTTGGAACTAACAGAGCACACGCGACGAACAACCCAACGGCCAGACCACACCAAACCCCAACAGCTCCATATCCCAGATGAATGGATAGGTAAACCCCGATAGGAATCCCTATCACCCAGTAGGCAACAAAACCCATGAAAGCCGGCATCCTTGCATCGTGTAGTCCGCGCAACATCGCTACGGAACCAATCTGCAAACTATCAAACAACTGAAACACCCCGACCACGATCATCATCGTTGCCGCAAGTTTGATCACTGGCAGTTCATCGATATAGAGCGAAGCCAACCATTCCCCAAAAAAGAAAAAGATCATCGCGCCAACAAGTGCCCAGCCCGCACCCAGCCACCAACCGGAAACCACAATTTTTCGCAAGCGATGAAACTCTCCCGCGCCATTCACCGAACCGATTCTAACACTCAATGCCATCGACAAACCTAAAGGAACCATGAATGCCGTTGCCGCACACATTAGCGCCACCTGATGCGCCGCCATCGCAGTTGCACCGAATCTTCCCATCAACAAGCCAGCCGTCGAGAATGCTGAAACTTCACAAATCATCTGCAAGCTCGCCGGAATCCCAACTCCTAAAAATTTCCGAGTCTCGGCTTTCGCTGGCATACGGAACCAATGATACGGCAACCATTCACGCAGTCCTTTGGCGCGATATAGCCATACAAACATCGCCACCAAAATAGCGATCCGAGCGATCAACGTAGCGATCGCCGCGCCTTCCAAACCCCACGCCGGACAACCCAGCTTTCCGTAAATCATCACCCAGTTCAAAATCACGTTGAGCAAGACTCCGCCTAAAAAAATCCAAAACGGCGGCCACGGCCTATCCAGCGAATCCGCATGATTTTTTAAAGCCAGCGACATCAACGCCGGCACCAAAGACGCCATGAGAATGATGAAAAACGGCCCGGTATTTTGCTCCACCTCTTTCGGCTGCCCGAACATCCCGAGGTTAAGCGAAAGTAGCCACATCAGTCCGAAAAGCAGCAGGCCTAGCACACCCGAAACATACACGCCCAACCTGCAGCTCGCCCGACCCGCCGCAACATCGCCCGCACCACGGGCGTTCGAGGTAAACACCGAAATCGCCGTCAAAACCCCGATTCCAAAGACAAACGGCACATAGAAAAGAGAGTTCGCAAAAGTCAGCACCGCCAGCTCCGTCACACCGAGTTTCCCAATCATCACGGTATCCGCAACCCCGAGCAACATCTGACTCACTTGGCCAATCACCAAAGGAAAGGCCAGTTTAAGCGTCTGACGGCATTCAAGAATCATCGACATCGGGGCGCACTTGATAGGCAGCGGTCAGAGAAATTGTCACTCACTTGTTTTCCCATTTCGCCCGAAATGTCGCGATTTTTTCGAACAATGCTTTGCATATCCGTAATATTTCCCACATATTCCTGTCCGATGATTTTCTTTCCTAGAAAACTGGTAGCCCTACTTGCCGTCCCGCTTCTCACTCAATGCGGCTCGCGCTCTGCGCCTCAGACACAAACCGTGACAGGACCTTTTAATAGCCGAGGAGACTACGTCGAAGACTGGGTCGATCAACCGGACAAATGGTATCGCCCACCAGCGCCTGGCACAAATCACAAATCGAAGCCAGTGATCGCTTCGAAGACTCAACCTCTTCCAGATATACAACCACTCCCAGATCCGCATATTCCTCTCATCGAGACGACTTCACCTCCTCCTATTGTTAGAACCTCGCCAACAACCGTCAAACCCAAGCCGAAGCCTAAACCACCTAGCGTCGTTCGCCATACGGTCAAACGCGGCGACACACTCTCCTCAATTGCGAATCGTTACAAAACCACCGTTTCAAAAATTCAGACCGCCAACGGCATCAAAGGTTCAGTCATTCGTCTAGGCCAGACCCTGAAAATCCCCCGGTAATATGCCTTTCCCGAAGAATTTTATCTTCGGCACCGCCAACGCGGATCATCAAACGGAGGCATACAACCCCGAGCGCGAAGATGTTTGGGATCTTTGGGAACGCTCTCAAGGTCTTACACCTCGCGGCAAAGCCACAGATTTTTGGAATCGATACGAGGAAGACATCGCCTCCGCCGCTACACTCGGTTGCAAACTTTTCCGCTTCTCTGTCGCATGGTCCCGCGTCGAGCCAGAATACGGAGTCTTCGATCAAGAAGCACTCAAACATTATCGAGAAGTCGCAGAATGCATATTGAAACACGGCATGAGTCCCATGCTCACCCTGCACCACTTCGTCTGGCCGGTTTGGTTAGAACGCGATCATGGTGGAATGTTAGGTGATAAATTTTCAGATATCTTCGCTCGCTACGCCGAAAAAGTCGCCGAAGCACTGGGCGACAAAATCGATTGGTGGATCACTTTTAACGAGCCCAGCCAGCTAACCTTCGGATACATCAAACCTTGGTGGCAAAACCGATACTACATGCCGCCCGGCTTGCCGCGCAGCTCATCGGTCGATGCCGAGGCGCAGGCGGTGGGAAAATTGGTTCCCCATTTATTCTCAGCCCACGCCCGCGCGCGGCAAAAAATCAAGGCGCTCCATCCCGACACAAAAGTCGGAGTGAATCCCCTAATCACCGGGTTTCCAACATGGCTCCAAATGCTCCTCGACTGGGGCGCATGCCATCGCGGACTTTCAGAAGCGCTTTTCAAATTCACCACCAAAGAAGCCATCGTCAGCGAATACGGCGCGGCCGATCTCATCATTGGTGGTGTCACCATGGACGATCAAACCCGCTTCGAATCCAGCGATCCATATCTCCGCACCGGCAAAGCAATCATCATCCGTAGCGATGATCCCTCAGATGAAATTTCATCACTGAATGGAAAAATCGTCGCAGTCATCGCCATAGGAAATCAACCCCAATCATGGAAACGCGATCTTCCCTCAGCCTCCCGAAAAAAACTTTTCAGAAACTACGATGATGCACGCGCCGCACTCTCATCTGGTGAGGTCGATGCGGTTTATGGCGATGCTCCATACCTACTCCCTCCCGAACTCAAAAACTCCAGCAACTTCCGCTTTTTAAAAACCTGCTTGAGCGATGAACATTACGTCGCTCTTGCCCCCCACGGACACGCCCAACTCCTCGCCCACGTCAACCAAGCCATCCGAGATTTTCAAATAGATCTTCGGAAATACTGTGATGTCATCTGGCTCTCCGAACCTTCTAACATCATTTCCCCAACCAGCCTCCCAACCTCTCTTTACGAAGTCTTTCACGGCAGCGATGCCCCGCCGAAACACATCGATACCGTTCACGGCCTCCGTCGAATCCTGAAACGTGGGTATCTCCGTGTCGGCATCCGAGTCGATGCGCCCGGACTCTCCAAGCAAGCTCCCGACCCGGGGCTTGAAGTTAAACTCGCCGGGCGAATCGCCACACAGATTTTCGGAGATGCATCGAGAATTAAAATCATACCCATCGAGCCGATTGACCGATTCCAAGCACTCGAATCAAAGCGCAGTTGGCTCAACTGGGCATGGCGTTTCTGGGGAACTACCTGTCTCATCGCAAACTCAAACTGGTGGTATCTCGGCATGGCTGGAAAACTTGCAGATCAACTCTGTCCAGAGGAAGCCATCGGCGCGCAAGACTTCGTCGGCCTTGATTACTACTGGGGACTCCCAACGCATCGGCTGCATAAATTTCGGCTGTTAGAAGACGCTGCTCATGGCAGGTTTCTCCGAGCTCCCGTTTGGCCTCGTGGGCTTTTCCATGCATTACAACGACTCCATCGTTGGTTCCCCAAACAAGAATTACTCATCGTCGAAAATGGCTGTCCACCCTCCGCTGGCGGCGTTTCTCGCTCTGAATACTTGCGGTCGCACCTCGCAGAAGTTGAAAAAGCCCTCGCCAAAGGCGTCCCAGTCCGAGCCTACAACTGGTGGTCGATCACTTCAAACCGCGAATGGGGCCACCCTTTCGATCTCAATACCGACTTTGGCCTCCACTACATCGATCTGGATAACGATCCCGATCTAAAACGCCACCCAACTCCCGAAGCCGATTTACTTAAAAAAATCATCTCTGAAAGAAAATAGATTTCACCCTACTTCTTCATATCGTCTGCCTTCTCATCCTTCTTCTTGATAGGCACCTTTTTGCCCAACGCATCAAGCTTCTTCTTCTTTTCCTCGGCTGATAGACCACCCATTTCTTCGCCTGCAAGTTGCTGCAGCTCTTTATCCATACTTTCGTCGTCCCCCTCGCCTTTTTTCCCACCGAGCATTGCAGTCGCATCATCCAATGTATTTCCATGTTCTCCGATCTTTTCCAAAGACTCATCATACCCTGCTGCAACCGCAGTCGGATCTACAGATGTACGTAATTGGACGAGTATCTTTTTAACCGCTTCCATTTTATCAGGATTGGTCACTAGCCACCCTCCTGCACCCACCACAGAACCAATTAATAAAAGAAAAAAGACCACTCGTTCGCGGCGTCTCTTAGCTTTAGCTTTTGCGATTTTCTTATCGGTGATCGCTTCAAACTCCGCGTTCGCATTTTCATCCAGCGAAGACAAGGCCTTTTCATCTAATACCACTTCGGATGTAGCGTCATCTTGTGATGGCTCAGCTTGAGTTGGGCTGGCTGTAAATGCTACGAAAGGCTTCGCCTCCGAGGTATCAGCTTTGAAGGGGCTAACGGGAGCATCATCTGCCTTCTGAAATGCTGCTGGAGCTGCTTTCACTTGATCCTCAGGTGTGCCGAACCGACTCGGTGCTTTTCGCCCATGAAGTGCAGCCTCGAACAATTTCTCCAACTCTTCTTTATCAGCCATGGTTAACTGAATGAGGAATTCCACATTGAAAGTCAAACCTTACCTCCTCTCCCCCCACTTTTCTGTCTTTCCCTCCGCAGGCATATGGATTGAAATCCCTGCGTCATGCCTTACCTCGACAACCATTTCCTGCTCTACAACGCTACCGCACGCCGCCTGTTTCACGAAGTCGCTGCGCATCTACCCATTATCGATTATCACAACCACCTTTCCCCTGCGGAAATCGCTAATGATCATCGCTGGGAAAACATCGCCGATATGTGGCTTGGTCACGATCATTACAAATGGCGCCTGCTGCGTGCAAACGGCATCAACGAGGAACGCATCACCGGCAACGCATCCCCTAGAGATAAATTCCAAGCCTTCGCCGAGACCATCCCCTACACCCTCCGCAATCCCATGCATCATTGGGTGCACATGGAACTCCAACGCTACTTCGGCATCAACACCCTGCTCTCTCCCGACACCGCCGATGAAATTTGGGAAGAAACCAACGCCAAACTCGCTGATAAAGAATTTTCCGCTCGCGGTTTACTTAAAAAATTCGATGTCCGGGTCGTCGGCACTACGGATGATCCGGCCGACCCGATTGATGACCATTTGAAAATCGCCGCATCAGGTTTTAGCACAAAAGTTCTCCCCACCTTCCGACCCGACAAAGCCTTCCAAGTAGACCGTCCCGATCTTCTCAATCCATGGATCGCGAAGCTGGAAAGCGTTTCTAACACCTCGATCACCCAGCTCTCGGATTTGCTCAACGCCTTGCAAAAGCGGCACGACGATTTCCATGCCGCTGGTGCGAGACTCTCGGATCACGGGCTGGATCGCTGCCCCGCTCTGCCATGCACGGACGAAGAAGCCGCCAACATTTTCAACAAGGCCCGCGCCGGAAATGCCGTTTCCGCTGAGGATAAGGAACGCTTCTCGTTTTACCTACTCGTCTTCTCCGGTCAGCTCGATGCCGCACGGGGTTGGACCAAACAACTCCATCTCAATCCTGTTAGAAACACCAACATCCGCATGTCCGCCAAACTCGGTGCCGATGCCGGATACGACACCATGGGCGATGTCCAGCAAGGTGAAGCCCTCGCCGTTTTCCTAAACGCTCTCGAATCCCGTGAAGCTCTCCCGAAAACCATTCTCTACAACCTCAACCCACGCGATAACTACCTCTTCGCCTCCATGACCGGCGTTTTCCAAGACGGCGTCATTCCCGGAAAAATCCAATTCGGCTCCGGTTGGTGGTTCCTCGATCAAAAAGAAGGCATGGAAATGCAACTCAACGCCCTCTCCGCCACCGGCCTGCTGTCACGCTTCGTCGGCATGCTCACCGATTCACGTTCCTTCCTCTCCTTCCCTCGTCACGAATATTTCCGCCGCATCCTCTGCAATCTCATCGGCGACGAAGCGGAAAAAGGCGAACTCCCCGATGATTTCGATACCCTCTCAAAACTCATCGCCGATATCTCATTCCACAACGCGAACCAATATTTTGGATTTAACGTCTAACTAAATCATGAAACGCATCCTCCTCACTCTCACACTCACCACACTGGCGATTTCTGCCGAAACCAAACCGGTCTACATCGGCAGCATGGCGGATGGAATTTACCTCGCCGAATTCGACACCGACAAGGGCACCCTAACCAAACCTGCCCTTGCCGGAAAATATGAGAAAGCAGGTTTCCTCGCGCTTCATCCTGAAAAACCGATTCTCTACTCGGTTGGACTCGGCACAAAGGTCGCAGCATTCAGCATCGCGAAAGATCATTCGCTAACCTTCATCAACGATGCCGATTCCGGCGGCGCTGGTCCGTGTCACCTCGCCGTCGATTTAACCGCACGAACTGTCGCCGTTGCGAACTACGCAGGTGGATCTCTCTCAACATTTCGCCTCGATCCCGATGGCAAAATCGGAGCCATGGTTTCTAATATCAAAATCCAAGGATCAGGACCACATCCCGAGCGCCAGACAGCCGCACACACCCACGGCGTGTATTTTAACAAAGCCAATAATCTTCTTTTCGCTCCCGACCTCGGGACGGATGAAACCCTGATTTACAAATTCAATCCCGAAACCTCGGAGATCACTCCCAACGATCCCGCCTTCCTCAAAGCCCAACCAGGCTCCGGCCCACGCCACATGGATTTCTCTCCAGATGAAAAGCACGCCTACATCATCAACGAACTGACCAACACGGTCACCGTCGCTGACTTTAATTCAAAAACCGGCGCACTCACCGAGATCCAAACTCTCCCCACCCTACCAGCCGATTTTAAAGAAGCTAACAAAACGGCCGAAATCAAAGTCCATCCGAACGGAAAATTCGTCTACGGATCGAATCGCGGCCATGACTCCATCGTCGTCTACCAACGCGATTCTAAAACCGACAAACTTACCTTTCTCCAACACGCTCCCTGCGGCGGCCAAACCCCACGCCACTTCGCTATCGATCCTTCCGGCAAATGGCTCCTCTGCGGTCACCAAAATTCTAACACCTTATCCATCCTCAGCCTGAACCCAGAAACAAGCTTACTCGGTGAACCCAAATCCACCGTCGATATCTCAAGCCCAGTCTGCATCCTGTTTCGGTAGGGGCGCCACGCCGCTGGCGACCCAATTCAAAATATCAACGCCGTATCGTTCTAACGGACGTGGGGCCTACCTTCAACGCCCACCTTTTTAGAGTTTCACCTTCGCGATCTTCATCACTCGGCTGAAATGTTTCTTCTCCACCGGATTGATCGATAGCCGCGTCCCTTTCTGGCAAACCAGCATCTCAGCAAGTGCTAGATCCGCTTTCAATGTTTCTAACGGAATCAACTCTTTAAACGTAGCAGCGTGTTTGAAATCAACCAACCACCAACGCGGTTTATCTTCTGTCGCTTTAGGATCAAAATACTCACTCTTTGGATCAAACTGCGTCGGATCCGGATAAGGCTCGGAAGCTACTTTCGCCACCCCCGCCGCACCCGATGGTTTGGCGTTGGAATGATAAAAAATCGCTAGCTCACCCGGTTGCATCTCACGCCACATGAAATTGCGTGCCTGATAATTCCGCACCCCCGTCCAAGGCTCTTGTTTCACCTTCTCAAGATCCTCAATCGAAAAAACATCCGGCTCAGATTTAATCAACCAATGCATAAAAGTATAAATGAACTTAAACTTTCGCTTAGATAGCTTTGCGTCCCTCTGCGACCTTAGCGACTTTGCGTTGAAAACAAATTCTTCAACCAAGAACTAAGAACAAGGAACCAAGAACCTACTAATCAAAAAACCGAATCTTCCCAGGAACCGGTAACTTACCAGCCGCCATCGCCGCGTGCTGCTCATCCGTGCATGCGGAATCAATCGGTGCATCTGGGGCCACTTCGTTATCCGTGACCAAACCCTGCGCGAGCATCCACTTTTCAACTTCTTCTCCGCTGATATCTGCGAGCATTTCTCCATTGATTTCTACACATGGTGAAAGCGGCTGACCACTACGTTGCTCCATTTCCCAACGGAACGCCGGATTCTTGATGATATCCTTCTCCTCATAAGGCAGGTCATACTTGCGCATGATCGCACGCACGCCCTCGCTCCAGCCACAAAAAGTCTTCAAATACGCGGTGATTTTCGGTTTCGCTTCGCTCATAGGCCGACACCATAATTTCACCCACCAATTTTGCAACCCCGTAACTCGGAGAGCTTAGAGCTTAAAGTTTTCTCCCAGCTCTCTGCTCACCGCTCTCCGCTATTCTCACTCCCACTCAATACTCGCTGGTGGCTTGGTCGAGACATCATACAGCACGCGGTTGATGCCTTTGACTTCGTTCAAAATCCGATGGCTGGTCTCGCGAAGGATTTCATAAGGGAGTTCCACCCAATCGGCAGTCATCGCATCTTCTGAAACCACAGCACGGAGTGAAATCGCCCATTCGTAGCTGCGCTCGTCGCCTTTGACACCCACGGTTTTCACGGGCACCAAACACGCATACGCCTGCCAAACTTTGTCATACCAACCATGCTCTTTGAGTTTTCCGATGAAGATCGCATCGCATTCGCGAATGATATCAAGGCGCTCCTGCGTCACTTCACCTGGGCAACGAACTGCAAGTCCCGGACCTGGGAACGGATGCCGTCCTAAAATATCCGGAGCAATTCCCAGGGAATGACCGAGCTCACGCACTTCGTCTTTGAAAAGTTCAGCCAATGGCTCAAGGACTTTGCCTTGTGCTTGAAGCTCGAGAATACGGTCAACTCGGTTGTGGTGAGTTTTGATTTTTGAAGCTTTAGATTTTGCGTTGGATGCACTTTCGATGACATCAGGATATAAGGTTCCTTGTGCGAGCAATTCAGCATCGCCCACCGAATCCCAGAAAACATCAATGAACAAGTTGCCGATGATCACGCGCTTTTTCTCAGGATCGTTTTCTCCAGCCAAAGCTGTTAGGAAACGCTCACTGCAATCGACGGTTTCGATGGGAACTCCCATGCGATGGAAGTTACTACGAACCTCTTCGCCCTCATCTTTACGCATGAGACCGTGATCCACGAAAATCGCGCGCACATTCGCGCCAGCCTCTTTCAACAGAACCGCTAATACCGTGCTGTCCACACCACCGGAAACGCCACAGACAACTTGCTTGGTGCCGCATTTCTCACGAATTCCTTCGATCATCTCACGTTTGAAATCCTCGATTTTGAAAGGCATCAGATTCTTACCGGTCAGTAAGAAGTTGTGCAGGATCCGCAAACCTTCGTGACTGTGCGTTACTTCTGGATGGAATTGAATGCCGTAGAAGTTTTCGCCCCATTTCAAAGAAACTGGAGTCTGATGCTGATTCACCGCGATGACTTCCGCACATTCAGGAATGATTTTTACCGTATCGGAATGACTCATCCAAACCTGAGATTTTTCAGCAATCCCCTCGTAGAGATCTTTGTGATGAGTCGGGTAAAGAAACGCCGGACCATACTCACGGCGATCACTCGGCTCAATCGTGCCACCAAATTTTAAATTCAATAGCTGCATGCCGTAGCACACACCAAGCACAGGCACATTGAAGGCTTTGAGCGCCTCAAAATCGAGATCCGGTGCATCTGGTTCACTGGTGCTGCGTGGTCCACCCGATAAAATAATAGCTCCCGGCTCACCGATTTCTGGAAAATCTTCCAACGCATAGAGCATCGCAAAAAATCCGAGTTCGCGAACTCGTCTCACAATCAGCTGCGTATATTGCGAGCCAAAATCAATTACCGCTACATGTCCTTTATCGTGCATATCCTGAATTTCTAAATCTCAATTTCTAAAGTTTATCTGAATCTCAACCCAACGGCTGATAATTGGTTGGCTCCTCGGTCATCACGATGTCGTGAACATGACTCTCTCTCAAACCACCCGGCGTGATACGCACGAATTCCGCACGCTCTCTAAGTTCCGCCAAGGTCGATGCCCCGACGTATCCCATGCCGGATTTCAATCCGCCCATGAGTTGAAAAATCACATCCGAAAGTGGTCCTTTGTAAGGCACGCGTCCCTCAACACCTTCCGCAACGAGTTTACCTGAACTGTTCTGCGCGTAACGGTCGCCAGCGCCTTTGCGCATCGCTCCCAAAGAACCCATGCCGCGATAGGTTTTGAATCGGCGTCCCTGATAGAAAACACTCTGACCCGGACTCTCACGAGTTCCTGCAAGCAATGAACCCAACATCACGAGATCCGCTCCCGCTGCGATTGCTTTCACCACATCTCCGGAATAACGAATTCCGCCGTCCGCGATCACTTTCACCCCGCGCTCGCGGCAGTAACCCGCCACGTTTTGGATCGCTGTAAACTGCGGCATCCCCACACCAGCGATCACCCGCGTCGTGCAAATCGATCCCGGACCGACGCCCACTTTCAGAGCACTTGCTCCAGCTGCGACCAGATCGCGCGCACCTTGTTCGGTCACGACATTTCCGGCCACAACGGGTAGGTTACAAATAGAACGTAGTTTCTCGATCACGTTCATCACGTGTCGCGTGTGTCCTGTCGCAGCATCGATGAAAAGTGCATCTGCACCCGCCGCAACCAATGCCAACGCGCGCTCTTCGACATCCGGACCCACGCCAACCGCCGCACCGCAGCGAAGCTGACCGTTCAAATCTTTCGCCGCACTCGTAAAGGTGATGCGTTTTTCAATATCCGATCCCGTGATCAAACCGACCAATTTGTTATCCGCGTCCACCAAAGGAAGTTTCTCAATGCGGTTTTGATAAAGAATTCTCCGCGCTTCTTCGATCTTCGTATTCGGAGGACCCGTGATCACTTTATCCCTCGGCGTCATCACCTCTCCCACCAACGCATCTGGTCTGTCCAAATACCTCACGTCACGACCCGTAACCATCCCTTCCAAGCGCCCGTTTTCATCGACCACAGGGAAACCCGAAAATCCATTAGCCTCCATGATAGCTAGAACTTTTTCGACCGTATCGGTTCTCTTAACGGTGAAAGGTTTGTTAATCACCGCACTCTCCGAGCGCTTCACCTTGGAAACCATGCTCGCCTGTTCATCAATCGGGCACGCCCGATGAATCACTCCCATCCCACCCTCACGCGCCAGCGCAATCGCAAGATCATGCTCGGAAACCGTATCCATCGCCGCGGAAATCACCGGTAAATTCAAAGAAATACCCTGCGCAACCTCGGTCGTTAAATCCGCTTCACCCGGCAAAACCGAGCTCAACGCCGGAACCAAAAGCACATCGTCAAACGACAATCCCAAAGAAATCTCTGCCATGCGAAAGTCAACAGAGCTACCAGCCTCTCCGCAAGCCTGTATTTTAAAAATCCCTCACCTCACCGCCAAACCAACCCCACCCGCTCCACCATCACATCGGTTCTTCTCGGTTTGAGCGTTTCCTTATCCACGTGAATCGATGATGAATCGTAGTTTCTTTCGATTTCCGCCAGTCCCTCCTGCATTTCCCTTTCGATGGCTTGTCTCTCTCCTGCGATGCCTTCGATTTTATCCTGCGCGTTTCCAACATCGCGATGCTGTTTGTAGGCACTCGTGGTCTTGGTGATCGAACCCGAGGTCGTTCCGCCGAGTCCCAATTTACGTCCGAACACCGCTTTTAAAATTCCACCGAAAACCGAAACCCCCGCATTGAGTTTTGCGGATGTGGCCTCAGCCTTTTCTCTTTCTAGTTGCAACTCCGCTGTGCGCAAACGTCCTTCCAGAGTTTGGATTTTCCGACCCAGCGAATCTTTGAGTTTCTCCATCGCCTGATCCCGTGCCTCGCGTGCTTGTTGGGAAATCCGAACTCGGAAATCTCCTTCGCTTTCGCCGACCTTA
Organism: Akkermansiaceae bacterium; assembly: GCA_031422775.1. Taxonomy (GTDB): domain Bacteria; phylum Verrucomicrobiota; class Verrucomicrobiia; order Verrucomicrobiales; family Akkermansiaceae; genus Luteolibacter. The sequence continues at coordinate 13,074 of JANPMK010000041.1, forward strand.
CCCCACATTTTAAGTTCTGAACAAAACCAGATTTCCTCCCGCTCGTTTCGATAAAGCTCATCCTCAAACTGTTTTTCCACCGGCTTGTAATTCGCCGCGTTCATCGCGTAACCCGGCAAACTCCCGAACCCCACTCCATCTTCCGGCTGTGCGCCCAACTGTTTCTCATCCACACTGAGCGTATTCTCCCAGTCGATCCCATTTTCTAACAACGGATTCAGCTTCACGATTTTTCGCGAACCCTCAACACCCGCCTTGGCTAGACTAAAATGCACCGTCGCCTCACGCAACAAATACGGCTGATAAGAATTTCCCTCTGCCTGCGCGAAAAGCTCCGTGACTCCCGATCCAACCACCGGCCTCACCGCCGTTTCCGAACTCGGAGCCGCACGCAACATCGGATTCGCGTCCGCCGCTACCTTTGGTTTTGCGGCATGAAAATCACCGCGTTTCCCATCCATCAAGGTCTTGATCTGCCCACGGGTCAGCGGACCGGTTAGATAACTCATCACCCAACGCACATGAAACAGCACCGGCTGATCTTCATGGACATTGTTCATCAGGAAAATCCGATTCCCCAAACCCGATAACAACCGCTCCATTTCCTTACGATTAAACTGTGCGTTCTGAGATCCCGCCGCGCCTTCTAAACCATCCAACACCCGCAGTTTGTCCCGCTCGGTTTGCAGCCTACCCAAAAACCATGTGCCGATATTGGACAACGCCTTGTAATCCAAATCCACCGGATTCTGCGTCGCCAACAAACAACCCAAACCAAACGCGCGCGCCTGCTTGAGCATGGTCATCATCGGACGCTTCGAAGGCGGATTCGCGGTCGGCGGCAAGAACCCGTATATCTCATCCATGTAAAGCAACGCTCGCAACGAGGTCGTCCCACGTTGCGTCCGCATCCAACCCAACATCTGATTGAGCAACAAACTCACAAAAAACATCCGTTCCGAATCGCTCAAATGCGCGATCGAAAAAATCGAGATGCGTGGCTTGCCATCTTCCCGATGCAGCATTTTGGCAATATCCAACGGAGGCCCTTCAAGCCAGCTCGAAAAACCCGGCGAGGCCAGCAGATTGTTAAACTTCAAAGCCAACACCTGCCTCTGTTTTTCAGAATAAAAACTCTCCACATCCATCACCCCAACCTTGCTGAAACTTGGCCGCTGGATCTGGGTGATCAAACTTTCCAAACTCACTCCCCTCCCCGCGCTCCACTCGGTCTGAAAAATCATCGCCAACAAAACCGCCTCAGGACTCTGCGTCCCCGAACCATCGACCCCCACCAACGATAGCAAACTCTCCACCGTGCCACTGACGTGATCCCCAAATAATTCCCTATCTCATAACACCTCCACCGGAGGAACCGACAGTGAACCTAAAATCGAAACCGGAATCCCCGCACTGCTGCCCGGGGTAAAAATATTCACATCTACATTCTCACGCAATCTCGTGATCCGCTCCGGACTCTGCCCCCAATCGGCCAATCCCTTTTTCCACATCGCCGCGGTTTTTTCTGAATGCTCATCGACCGTGATCCCTTTCTTCGCCGCATCATCCGCGTTCACCCATGGTTTGAAACTCGCCGCATCTAGCTCCGGAAACGTCAGCATCAAGTTCGCAATATCCCCTTTCGGATCGATCACGATCGCCGGAATATGATCCATCGCCGCCTCTTCTAACAAAGCCATGCACAAACCCGTTTTCCCCGACCCGGTCATCCCCAAAACCACCCCGTGGGTCACCAAGTCTTTCGAGTCATACAGCACCAAATCATCACCGACCTGACTGCTTTCCAGATCATACTCTTTCCCTAAATAGAACTGACCCAGCTTCTCGTAATCACTCATTTCTAAACTCATAGTCTCTAAATGACACACGAGTTAGAAAATCTCCAGTCAGGAATCCAACAATTCTTTGGACACTCGATCCTATTAAAAAAACCACATAATCGCTTTGATCACCGCCGCGACCACCCCGACAAAACTCAGAATGATCGCAATAGTGCTTATCGCACCCCCGCGAACGTTAGGCCTCACCGCAAACAAAATTCCCACGAGCCCGAAGATAAATGCCACAGCCGCAAGGATGAGACCGAAAATGGCGCCGACGTTAAAACTGAGAATGGCGGCAAGAATCGCAACGATCGATGCGAAACTGAAAGAGGCTGGTTTGTTGTCCATAAGTGACAACATCCCCTCGTATTAGAGATTATCAACCCTTCATCTCACTATCTTCCATGGCTGATAGCATAATCCGCAACGCACCGCCTGAAATCCACACCTCCCAGACCAAGCAAGCCAGTGACAACCCCATCAAACTAAGGGCAATCGAAAACGTAGTCATCGCCAACATCCCCTGATTCCCAATCACACTCACCATCGAAATCACACACAGTAGCAGACTTAGCGCACCCAACAACTGCATCCCCCTAATCAAAACCAAGCGCTTCCGCAAATTCTGAATCTGCCGCATCAGCAGGCTGTCTTTCTTTTCCAACCAGTCGCTGTGCAGGTTTCGAATCAACGCAGAGAGATGCAAAAACCGATTCGTGTAGGACAAAAACAACAAACTGATCGCCGGAAATAACAAAGCCGGAGTCGAAATTTCCAAATACATGCCTTTACTTAGATGAATCTCCACAAACTGACAACCCCACTCTGATGCGAGAAAACGGAAGAAATTTAACCGCGAATGGACTTAAATTCTCAAAATCGAGAGGGTAAACTACGAATTTCACGAATAACTCGAATTTTTAAGATTCATACTTTGCAACCAAATCTTATCCGCGTTCATCTGTGTCCATCCGTGGTTCTCTTTATCTGAAATCTTTCTTTGCGCACCCCACTCTTTGCGCTTCAACTATTCGCATATGAAAAAAGCTGACCAAGCCTTCCTCTTCGAACTTCTCCAAACTCCATCACCCACCGGTTTCGAAATGCCGGGCCAAAATGTCTGGGCCAAATATCTTGAGAAAACCGCCACCAAAATCGAGTGCGACGCCTACGGCTCCACTTGGGCGACCCTTGAAGGCAAATCCCCGAAAACCATCATGCTCGCAGCACATGCGGACGAGATCGGCTACATCATCAAACACATCGATGACAAAGGCTTCCTCCGCATCGATCGCATCGGCGGCTCGGATGCCGCGACCGCTCGTGGCCGTCGTGTCCACATCCTCGGCGATGACGGGATCGTCTCCGGAATCATCGGCAACACCGCCATCCACCTACGCCGCGACGAACTCGGTGCCGAAAAAGCACCCGCCGTCCACGATCTTTGGATCGATGTCGGCGCGTCCAACGCAAAAGAAGTCGCAGCCATGGGACTCCGCGTCGGTCACCCCATGGTCTATCAAGACGGTCCTGCCGAGCTCGCCCACAAACGTATCATATCCCGCGCACTCGATAACCGCCTCGGCTCATATATCATTGCACAGGTCATGAAACGCATCGCCGCTTCCGGCAAGCAACCCGCAGTGACCTTGGTTTGCTTGAACGCAATCCAAGAAGAAATCGGCGGCAACGGCGCAATGATGGCAACCTATCGCTTGAAACCCGAAATCTGCCTTTGCCTCGATGTCACACACGCCACCGACACCCCAGGAATCGACCCCGCGAAATTCGGTCACGTCAAACTCGGCCACGGCCCTTCCCTCACCCACGGCACCTGCAACCATCCGCACATCGTCAAGCGCATGATAGAGATTTCCAAAAAACAGAAAATCGATATCCAACACGAATCCTCCAGCCGTTTCTCCGGAACCGATACCGATAAAATTTTCAACTCCCGCGAAGGCATCCCCAGCGCCCTCGTTTCCATCCCCCTGCGCTGCATGCACTCCGTCGTCGAAACCGCCCACCTAGACGACATCGAATCCACCATCCAACTGTTAGAAGCCTTCGTCCTGTCCGTAAAAGACACCGACACCTTCCACCAGAAGTTAGGCGCATAGGAAAATCTTCCTCTGAAAACTGAACACTAGCAAACTAGCCAACTTTTCCTTTAAGAAACGGCACCAGCTCATCCACCCCGAAATCCGCAAGCACCTCGCCATCCCAATCCAAGGTCGGCGCTTTGCTCTGCCCCGATAGAGCAACCATCTCCGCCATCGCCTGCGCATTTCCAGAAACCACAACTTTCTGCACCTCGATCTGATGCTTCGCCAAATACTGCTCCACCTCAATGCACCAAGGGCAGCCATTCTTCACATACAAAATACGTTCGTGTTCCATAGCGAAACCGTGAACGAAAATCCCGACACTGTGTAGACATTATTTAGCAGAAAGAAAATGAAAATCAGCCCCGTGGGAAAACCACATCACCCGTCACGGCCTCACGCTTATTCAGTATCAAGTCATATTCCCTGACCCTCTCCTGAAACAACAAAAAGTGCGGAGTCTTGCGATGCTCCTCCAGAGCCGCCAAATCATCATAAAACTCTGCCAACGTGAAAACATTCGGCTCCGTCACACTTTGTGAAACCACAAAATCCCGGCACCCCGGCTCATTCGCAATCGCATCCGCCGCCTCCTCACTAAGAAAACCCACAAACTCCTCCACCCGCTCCGGATTCACCTCCACCACTATCACTAAAGAAATCATGCAGGGATTTAAACCTTAAATCTTAAACTTTAAACCTCAAATTCCCGCTCAATCATAAAACACATGCTAAATCATATCCATGATAACCAACCGCAAAGAACTCAATGATCACAGTGAAAAGAACTTTCATTTTAACCTTTGTGTTCTCTGCGTTCACTGCGGTTAAATGCAATTCTCCCATCTCCACAATCTCTTCCTTGAGATTTAAAGCTTAAAACTTAAAGTTTCCGCAACCCATGCACTCCGAACTCCAAACCCTCCTGAAAAATCGACTCAACATCATCTCGGACCACGCCTTCCGCGATCGCGATCCTGATACACATCTTGAGGCTTTGAAATCCGTCTCCCAAGAAATCGATTCCTATACTGAAGCCCATCGTGCAGAGTTCGATGCGAAACTCCGCCACTACCTCTCAAGCTCTTCTTATCAAAAAGCCCTCGACCACCTTTCAGCACCATGAAATTGCTTATCCTATCGCTCTTGCTCATCACCCAGCTTCTCGCGAAACCGAACATCATTTTCATCATCACCGATGATCTCGGTTACGGCGATATTTCATGCTACGGTCAGAAAAATTTCAGCACCCCTAACATCGATCAACTCGCCGCCAACGGCATTCGTTTCACTCGCCATTACTCCGGCTCGACCGTTTGTTCTCCCTCGCGTTGCACACTCATGACCGGCAAAGACACCGGCCATGCAGCCATTCGCGGCAATGGTTCATTCTCTCTACCCGATGAGGAAATCACCGTCGGGGAAATTGCAAAATCCGCCGGATACAACACCGCGATGATAGGAAAATCCTGCGTCACCGGAAACACTCAAACACCCGAAATCGTCATTAGCAGTGGCTTCGATTTCTTCTTCGGTACCACCGATCACAGAGATGGACATTTCCGCTACCCTGAATTCGTCTACCGCAACACCGAGAAAGTCCTCTTTCCTGAAAACAAATTCCACACCGGCACCCACTACGATGCCGAACTCTACACCAAAGAAACTCTCAACTACCTATCTAAACAAACTTCCGAGAAACCCTTCTTGCTTGTCCTATCCTACCCCATCCCACACGCATCAACTTTAGCTCGTGAAGAAGACCTCAAAGCCGTCCGCCCTCTCGTGAAAGACGAAGTCGTCTCATCCAAACAAAATCACTACACCGAGACCCAAGAAGTCAAAGCCAACTACATGGGCATGTTGAAATATCTCGACGATTCAGTCGGCGAAATCCTTGCGACCCTGAAAAAACAAAACCTTCTCGATGATACCCTGATCATCTTCACCAGCGACAACGGCCCATCAGCCGAAGGCGGTTACAAACCAGAATATCTCGGCTCTAACATTCCTCTTCGTGGCGCGAAACGCGATCTCTACGAAGGTGGTATCCGCGTTCCCTTCATCGCTTCATGGCCAGCTTCCATCAAACCTAACCAAACCACCGATCACCCATCCGCCTTCTGGGATTTTCTCCCAACGGTTTGTGATCTTATCGGTAAACCCATTCCTGAAAACATTCATGGCATCTCCTTTGCCAATACCCTGCTCGGTAAAGGCGACCAACCCAAACATCCCTATCTCTACTGGGAGTTCCATGAAATGAACATCAGACGCGCCATCCAGGTTGGAGATTGGAAACTTGTCCAATACAACCTCGCTATCCCGGAAAAAACCACCATTGAACTCTACGATCTTAGCAAAGACATCAGTGAAACAACCAACCTCGCGAAAGCAAATCCTGAAAAAACTGCTGAGCTTCTAAAGCTAATAACTAAAGCACACATCCAGAATAATAACTTCCCAGCACCTTCACTCGATCAACCTTAATAAGGCTTTAATTTCTTACCTTCGTGCTCCAGAACCTCCGCCTCCTAGACTTTCGCTGCTTTAGCTCTCTCGCGCTGGACGCTTCGCCTTCAGGCGCGATTTTCACTGGCCAAAACGCCCAAGGGAAAACATCTCTGTTAGAAGCGATCTGTACTCTGATCCGCCTGCAATCTCCCCGCACGAACCGACTCAATACCCTCACCAAAATTTCCGCACCAGGATTCGGAATAGCCGGAAACCCATGGGGGCAGGAACGCAAAATCCAACAAACTTCCAAAGGCCTTCTGCTAAAATGCGATGGCGAACCGCGCCACTCACGCACCGAATATTTAGCCGATGGCGGCTTGATCGTCTGGATGGGAAATGAAGATCTCGGCTTGATCCGTGGCCCCGGCGAAGCCAGACGCAACTACCTCGATTTCCTCGGCGCACAGCTTGATCCCAAATACCGCACCGCTTACACCCGCTACCGCCGTGCACTGAAAGCCAAAAACCTTCTCCTCAAAGAACCCAAACTGCGCCTCCCCGAGTTGCTTGCCTACGAGGACATCCTCATCGAGCACGGCGAGTATCTAACCCAAGCTCGCCAACAACTCATTACCGATCTCTCACCTTTAGCCGCCTCCGCACAGATCGATATCTCCGGGAAAAACGAAGAACTCACCCTCTCCTATCTCCCCGCCTCCGGACCATCGATGAAAGAGTCCATCCTCCAAGCCCGCCAACGCGAAACCAACACACGACAAGCGGTCGTCGGCCCGCATCGTGATGATTTCTCGATTCGCCTCCACGGCATGCCAGCATCCGATTACGCCAGCGAAGGCCAGCAACGCACCATCGCCCTCGCCCTCAAACTCGCCCAAGGTGATCTCCTCCAACAACGTTGCACCAAAACCCCCATCTACCTGCTAGATGATATTTTCGGTGAACTCGATCCCGCCCGCCGCAATGCCTTGCTTCACCACCTCCCAGCAAACGCCCAGAAATTCATTACCACCACCCACCTCGGCTGGATGGAATCCAAAAGCCCCATCGCCCCCCTACCCATTTTCGAGGTATCGAATCACACGGTTTTATCTCGTTCGTAACCATTCATTTTTATTTGAATACATCCGTCCCCTATCCGTCTGAGCAGGGAATTATACCTTTCCTTTTTCCCAGCGACTCCTATTTTAAATCCATGAAAACGGCGATCTCCGTAATGTTTAGCTTTGCTCTTATCATGGCAACGCACGGACAAATCAAAAAAGACAAAGAATCACTTTTAGAATCTGAGCCAGGCGTCGTTTACCTCAATCAAGTTTTCGCAAAGCCAGTTAAGCTTAACGTCATCGAGCAAGCACAGGTATTTTCAGACAAAGATGGAAAGCATCGCTTGGGCTTCTTGAAAGCCGACCAAGTCGTCGAACTCGAAGGCATGACCGAAAAAGCTTATCGGGTCCGGGGAAAAGGAACCAAGGATGGCATCGCTGGCTGGGTATCTCCAAAAGCATTTTCCCACACCGACGCTGACTTCGTTGAAAAGCTGAAGAAAGTTTACGAACGCCATTTATCAGTCAACGAGATCATAAAAAACAAAGGACTCGCTATCGGAATGACGACTAAAGAAGTCGAACTCTCTCGCGGAAAACCCACTAAAACCACCGTACGCATCACACCCACTGGCGAATCTGGATCATGGGAATACATCAATTTTGACGAAATCAAACACTACGTCACCAAAGTCGATCCGGTCACCGGACAATCCTACCGCGAAATTTCCCACATCACCCGCGAAGAAACCGGCAAAACAACCGTCGAGTTCAAAGACGGCTCTGTCAGCGCCCTCGAAGAAATGGAAGACAAAGGCCCAGGTAACGTGAAAATCATCGTACCGCCTATTGTGTTTGGTTGGTAATCCCTTTAGGAGTGCCGACGCCCCCGTCGGCATGCGAATGAGGAAGGCCGGTGAGAGATAATTAGCCGACGAGGACGTCGGTGCTCCCATAAGAGGCGCTCCCACGTGACAAACCCGTCACACCCACCCGCTAGCAAAGTTCACCCTCAGAACGCTTTATCCAAAGCGTTACATGGAGCTATTTCTCATCGATGCTATCGGTCCGTTTTTTCGGAACTACAAAAAAAACCGTATCAACTGGTCGAAGATTCCTTTTTCTCATCTTCTCACGTCTGGCGTTGAGGCTACTCAGCAATGGCAGCGGATTCACCAAGATATGCGCGATTTCGCGCGCGAAGTTTCCTCATTAGGTTACAACGCCGTCACACTCGATGACCTCGCTCACCTCGCGACCCATCCCCTGCACGAACCTGAAATCGCTGCTGATATCGCATTCTTTCGTGAACAATTTTCGTCTTTGTTCAATCTACTCACCGAAGAATTCGGACTCAAAGTTTTCCTCACCAGCGACGTCATCCCGCTCACTCCGGCGATCGAAGAATCGATCTCCAAGAAAAACTCCGAGCTCGAAAATTACTACCTCACGCTCATCCAAAACATTCTCGATGATTTTCCTCAACTCTCCGGAATCATCCTTCGCATCGGTGAAAGCGATGGCGTCGATGTCAAAGACCTCATCCGCACCCGCCTCCACCTTCGCAATCCACGCGAAACGAATCACCTCATCCGAAAACTTTTACCGGAGTTTGAGAAGAGAAACAAAAAACTCATCCTTCGCACTTGGACAGTGGGCGCACATCGCATCGGAGATCTGATCTGGCACCGTGGAACTCTAACAGAAACTTTAGAAGGAATCGATTCTCCGAATTTCATTGTCTCCATGAAACATGGCGAAAGCGATTTCTTCCGCCACATCCCGCTCAACAAAGCATTCTTCCACGTCAAGCAAGCTAAGATCATTGAACTCCAAGCCCGCCGTGAATACGAAGGCGCAGGAGAATTTCCCTCCTTCATCGGAGCCGATTGTGAACATTTTGCCCGTGAACTTGAAAAAGCCGAGAACGTGGTCGGGATGTCGATTTGGTGTCAAACCGGTGGCTGGCATCGCTTTCGACGACTAGCGTTTCTAAGCGGAAATCGCCATTCGGATATTTGGATACGCCTCAACGTTTCAGTTGCAATTCATATCTTTCGCTACAAACGCAGCATTGAGCAATCCATCGAACAGACACTCGGTGCACAACGCGCGCCCGCTGCATTGGAACTGCTGCGTCACGCCGATACCGTGATTAAACAAATATTTTACATCGAGGAGTTTGCTCGCCAAAAAATCTTCTTTCGCCGCGTCCGCATTCCACCCCTCCTCCATCTCTATTGGGACGGCCTTTTTATTAATCACGCTGTCTCAAAAATCCTCGGTCACTTCGTCCCCGATCCCGAATTTTCACTACGCTCTGCAGAGTCGGCATCACTCTTGTTTCCAAAAATGATCGCTCTCGCACGTAAAGCCGATCTACCCGTCGACGACATCGAACACATGCGCGACTTCTTCGGCATCATCCTCCTCGCGCGACGTTACTACTTTCTTCCCTTCGATGAATCTCTGGCAGAACAAATCAGTCTCGCGAAAAAAGCCTACAAAAAACGTTATCCCTCCACCGAGCGTGAGCGCTACAGGATCAAAGTTTCCTTCACGCCTTTCCACATAAAACGCCGGACTCTTTCCTGGGCCTCATCTATCCTCCTGAGAAAACAACGCGGCTACCGCATCGTCGATCACCTTTTCACTCTCCACCTCCTCGGCTTCGCCTATCGTATTTTCAAACCCCGTGATCCTAAAAAAATTCCCAAGCTATTGAGAAAATCTGCGATGGGAATGGATGCGTTGTTTAAGTAAAACCACAGAAACTGAGGTTCTTAAGAGATCCACCGTTTGATTGAGCATCTAAAGAGCACGATAAAGGCAGCCTAATCCTAGCTTACTATTTTTCTTTAGCTAGATCACGCTGCTTGATCACCTCGTCGCGGAGTTCCTCGGATTTATCTAATTCGTCGGTGCGCAGGCTCATACCGCCATCGGTACCCAGCTGAAGCTGGACAACTTCTTCCGCGTCTACGAGTGCTGCGTCATAATCCTTCAATGCCATGTAAACTTTTGCGCGGGCACGGAGATGAGCAAGGCTGATGGTCGGCTTGATAAGTTTGCGGCCTTTCGCGTCAACTGCATTCGGATCGAACGGTGGCGCGAGCGCGAAGATCTTATCCTTGGCTGCCTGAATATCGCCGCGCTCTAACAAGGCGGAAATAGCTTTTTCATCTTCGCGCATGATGACGTTGAGGATGACACCCTCGCGATGGTCGATCCCCGACAGCATCACTGCGATACGGCCATCCTTATTCACCAGCACGGAGTTGAGCTGAATATCTTCGGAAAGAATTCCGAGTCTTCGAATCAATGGGTTGTTCATACCCCCGGGAACAGTGACGATGGGACATTCCACATGATTCTTTGGATTCTTTGGATCACTTAATCCCGCGCGAGTGGACTCAACATTCCCGTCCAGCATAGCGAGCACAACCTTTACATCACCTGCGGGACGTGTTGCGGCAAAGTCGGCAATGGATTTTAGTGCTCTCTTGGGTGAAGCTGGGAGCCCGTCATCGCGCTTGCTGTTCCAAGGAGCGCTCTTGGCGAATACGATTGCCGTCCATTGACTGTCGAGATCCTCAGGGATTCGCAATGGCTTACCTTGATCCGTTTGCAGTTCGGTGCGCAGGATGCGATGTGCATTCTCGGCATCGCCTCTACCCAGGAAGTAATTCTCTCTGCGACTGAAGGTCCAGCCTGCAGTGAAAGGCACTTGGAACAACCAATAGCTGTTATAACGATCCAGCAAATAGGTAGAAAAAGTCCATATCATCGGATATTCGGTGTGACTCTTGAGAATCGCTTTCCGGTATTCCTCGAAGCCCTTGCGGTCGGCAACATCAATCGAAAGCATGGCTGCCACCGACAGAACTGCACCGGATGCTTTGTCACCGCCGTTTTCGGATACGAATTGGCTGATGACGGTTTGCGGATTTGCGGCGGAGTCGCGAAGCGCCTCACGGGCGATGCATAAACGGGCGACAACGTCGCAACCTGTTGGGTAACCTGCGGCGAGTGCTGCCTTCGCCTCGGTGACAGCCTCTTCCCGTCTTCCGAGGTCTGCCTCGGTTTTCCATAATCCCACTAGAGCGATGATAAGGCGGTTGCGGACGATCCATAGATCCGAAGCAGCCGCGTTGTCTTTGATGGCCTTACGGCAAAGCTCGACAGCTTTTGCATAATTGGTGCGCGACTCCGCAGGACTCATGCGATAGCGAAGCGGCGGCGCAACGAAGCAGTCTTGAATCGCCTGCAGAGTCTCCTCAGGCACGGATGTTGCGACACGGGCAAGCGGCTGAGGCTTCTCTCCCATTGTGTAAGCCTTGAGCTCGGGTGGAAAGGTCGGATCTAACCGTCCTTCGGGATCAGATACCAGGAAATCACCTATCATCAATGAGTCGATCTGCGTGACGTAGCGTGGCTCGGTCCAAGGACGCGCCAAGGCGGATTGGAACATCTGCGTGTAATCGGGCTTGCCATCTGGTTTCATCTTAGTCCGGCCCGTGCCGGTCATGATCAAGGCGGTGTATCCGGTCGGATTCACCGTCAGGATTCGCGGATCCTCTCTAACAAATGCATTGTAGATCGGGTTTTTCTTGCCGCCTGGAAGATGCATTACTTGCCATTTCACACCCAAACTACGGATGAACGACTCACCAGCATCGGGCAACTCGTCGAGATTGAAACTGATGAGTTCAAGTCTGCCATTCAGATCATCCTTCTTTTCCAATGCAGCGGCGGCGATTTCCTTAAGCAGTTCTTCGCCTCCATTGTCCTTCGACCAGAATATCAACATGGTCGAGCGGCCGAGAGTATCCATCGGTAAACGCACCACCTTGCCATCCGATCTCTTGAAGATGCCAGCAAAAGGGGCGCCGAGCACCTGACCGCCAAGTTTATCGCGCTGGAATGCAATCATCTCAAGATCGCTGGAAAAGCGCTGTTCGATCATCTCTTGCAGGTCGGTGACGAGACGGTTGTCGCCGAGTTCGAGTGCCATGAGCATGGTCATTCGCAGAACTTTTGCCGCGACTGGTGTGTTGACGTAGCGGTCGACCAGCGGGCGCAGAGCTTCGCCGCGCGCTTCGGCGTTGGCGCCTTGTTTCGACAGATCCGCCTGTGAAAGGAGAAGATCCGCCTCGAGACGCAATTCAGCAAGTTCATCGGGGGCTTTGACTAGCTCATGGCAAATGGCGAGAAACGCTTTCCGATTTTCCACATCCTTGTCGAGAGCGAGCATTCGCTGATACGCGCGGAAGAGAAATTCGAGCGCTAGAAATCGACTCGTGTCGGTCGCGTGAGCCGCAACTAAATCCTCCGCGTCACTAATAACCCGGCGCACGGCAAGCCGCTGACGAGCTTCAGACGAGACTGCCTTGGTTTCGTCCAGTTGTTTATCGAGTTCCGCAATAACTTCCTTGGAAATAGGGGTGGCAGCATCTTGGGCGATGAGCTTCGGAGCAAGCAGCCCGGAAAGAAACAAGCAGAGGACACCCCAAAACAAGGAGCGAAGTATGTTAGATTTTTCTATCATAAGAATTTCGAATCTAGAAAGTCGCTAGTGTGAACGATGATTACTTCACCGGCTTGAGCTGCCAACTCTTGATGCTCACGCCGCGGTTGGGAGTGCGAGCGGTGACGCTGATCACGTTGCGACCCTGCGTCAGTTTCATTTTTAGCGGCTTAGATGTTTCCCAAAAACCATGGGTGTAAGGCATGGCGAATGGGACGGGTTCGTCGCGGTTGACGCGCACAAGAACCTCGACATTCGGAGAGACCGTCGCGGCCATGGAGGTAAGTTCGTATTCGCCATCGGCGGGGACTTCGATGTTGTATTTGAAAAGCTCCGGGCGCTCGCCAAGGCGGCTATAGTGAAGTTGATAGCCCGTATCCCAACTCTTGAGGAAAAGGATGCGGTCCGAACTCTCGCGCGGCGAGTAGCAGGCAACTGCCGGTATGCTAATGGAGCCATCCTCTGCAATCTTAATCTCTTTGTCAGCATCGGGGATTTCGATAGCTTCTCCTTTTTCATCGCCGAGCAATTCATCGGACTCGCCGAGCTTCATGCCGCCGGCCAGTTCAAGCGCTTTGACTTCCGCCTCTTTGACGACAATCTGCTTTTTGAGTAAAGCCAGACTGTCCCAGAAACCTCCACCTTTGCTGTATTGACCACGCGAGATCTTCACGTCCTCTTCGCCAAAGGTATCACCGATCCACTGGGCGCGCTGAACCTGCTTATAGTCGGCCTCAAACTCACGAGCCTGAGAGTCTAACAGGAAATCGAGCCCGTCCTGCGGGCCGCAATAAGCGACCGACCACCAAGCGCCGAGGCAGATAACCCAGCCACTAGGTGACCAATGGCACATCGCGCCGTGGGCTGTCTGGGTCGATGCGCGGGTGGGAATGCCAAAGGCTCGTGAGGTGAGACGACCGAGGAAGGCGCGCCGACCGCAGATGCCGCCAAGGGCGATCTCCATTTGAGGCCGAGTGCCCAGCGAGGGGTCATGTGTGGTGGAGCAATACGGCACGTCGCTCTTGATCAGGCGCACATAGCGCCACGTGGTATCTTCCGTGGTGATGTGATCGGGGCGGTAATTGCGCATCATTTGCCGTGTCCAGGCAAGATCTTCATTGCTGTATTCGGAATCCGTGATGAAGCGGCATTCCCAAGTGTTCAAGTCCTTGAACGCGGGATCCAGTTCTCCGTCGAGAAAGGCTCTTTCGTAATGCAGGTAGCGCGGCACTTGTGCAATGCCGGTCTCGGTCCGGTACACGATGCCATACACCCCACCCTTCTTGTTGTCCTGCGGCGGGAGCGTTGGAGACTCTGCACCCGCCTCGGCATCGGCATCGAGCTTCCCAATCTTCGTCTCGGTCCGGAGCCACGGCATGTGAATGCTGGTTCCGAGAGCGAGGCGCTGGAAGATGCTGCCTACTTCACGGGCGCGCTCGCTGGCCTCGAGAATGGCTGTGTAAACCTGCATCGCCTCGCCATATTCGCCACCATTGGCACCACCCGCTTCGAGTATCTGGCGCATCAGCGGTTCATCGGCGAAAAGCTTTTCTAACAATTTTTCCTCATCCGGTCCCTGCTGGGCGAACTCAGCCAGGCCGCGCGGAGTGCCGTGGGTGAGAATGGCGATCCGCATCAGCTTCGTATCGAGAGCCTCGGATGAAAGCACCGGAGCGAGATCGGCAAGCAGGGCTCCCGCGGCAGCCAGCAGATCGGATTGAACTTGTGCGGTGGTTTCCTCGATCGTCTTCTTGTCGGCCGGTTTGGTTCCTTCCGTAATGGCGGGAATCCCGTTCCACTTGGTGCGGAGTTCCATGAAATGGATTTTCTTGCCCTCATCGATGGCGGGCAGGGCGGCAACGGCCTCGGCGCGCAAGGCATCGAGCTGCTTGGTGTAGGATCCGTGCAGTTCCTTGCCACGGGGGGTCAAAGGAACTTCTTCCTGTTGTGTTCTGGCGGCCGCGAGTGAGCCGATGGTGGCCGCGAGGATCAGCGCCACGGTGGTTTTGGTGAGGAGTTTCATGATCTGCATTGCCGGTTGGGTTTAACGTTGCGGGAATCGGGAGGCTTTCCGGGACGGCCGCTATTCCTGATAGATGGGGATGTAGCGATGGGGGGTGCCGAGGATGATGATGGCCATGGGCGTGGGGTGCGGGTAGCTCTTCGATTTGCCTTCCAGCCATGAGCCGTCGGGCTGCTGGATGGAGATCAGGGCATCGCGGATCTGCGGATACCATTTCGCGTAGTGTTCTTCCCCGGCCTGGACCATCGCCTGGATGGCGTAATAGTGGGTGTAGAAATAATAACCCAGTTCTTCCTGATTGAAAATCTTGGGGCTGTTCTCGAGGTAGCGGATCGAGGCCTGAACCCACTCGGTGTTGCGCATGCCGCAGAGCTGGGCGGCGTAGGCACCTCCGGCGGTGCAGGCGAGGGTGGTGCCGGTGTTTCCCTGGTAGCCGAAGCCCCCGGTCTGTTCATTCCAGACCTGATCGCGCAGGTAGCCTACGACCCGGTCGATCGTTTCCGTCGGCACCAGGACACCCGCCTGCCGGGCCGATGCGAGGGAGACGAAGACCATGGCGGTGACCGAGGTGTCCTGACCGCAGTCGGGGCGGGCGTGGTAGCGCCATCCGCCGAGCGGGCTTTGCGCTCGAAGGATGACTTGCACGGCGCGCTCGAGGGCCACTTGGATTTTCTTGTTGTCCTCCTTGTTGGCGGTCATGCCCCAGAGTTCCGACAGGGCGAGGGTGTAGAGGCCGTGCTCATACATGGCTCCGGCGTAACCGGTGGGCGATTCCTTGTCGTGTTTGAGCAGAAAATCCTTGGCGCGATCCAGCGCGGCAGCGTGGCGACCGAAGCCGGGAAAATGCCCCTTGACCATGAAGGCCATGAGTCCGAGCGAGGTGCCGGCCATTTTGAAATCTCCATCGGTGTTGCTCCATGAGCCATCGGGATTCTGGATGGAAAGGAGGTGTTGCAAACCGCGCTCCATGGCTCGGTCGGCGGCTTCGGTGAGCTCCAACGCATCGCCTTCCTTGGGGGCGTCTGTTGGTGTCGCCGTCGCCTGCGCGGATAGCTCCATAGGATGCCACCAGCACACCGCCACACAGAGCATCAGAATGTTCTTGGTTAGATATTTCATTTGGGTGGTTGGTTTGATTGTTCGATCATTTCAATGGCTTTTGCGGCGAAGCGCCCGCCGAGTCTGATCGATTCGTCTTTGCCGTAGTGCAAATTGCCAGCAGCGTTAGGATCTTCCTGGATCAGATCATCGGTATCGATCCACTCTCCGTCCTTATAATCTCCAGCGATCTTGACTTGAACCTCACGCATTCTCGTCCAGTGCGGATGCTTCTGATTCTTCATGTCGAAATCACTCAGGCGTCCAATCACAAATTTAACATCATCTCTTTTCAAGTCGACCTTCAGCCGATGGAGGAGTTTTATAAAACTTTCCGCATACACCTCCGCATAACCTCTCCCTGCATCTGACTCTCCTTGCATCCAGATGAATGTGACCGTTTCAAAAACCTCACCGCCCGCCGCAGCTTTGACCGCTTCGATCAATGGCTGATAGAGACTGCCGTTGTCGCGTTGCTCTTGTTCGCTAGGTTTGTGATCGTCGGTATATCGATAGCCAGCGCACCAAAAACGAATGCCCCTCCCGCTTTTCATGCTCATGGCAATCGTTACATTATCCTTTCCAAAAGCACCTTCCACTTTTTCGGTAAATCCTTGAAGGAGGTTGCCCGTCATATTCGATTGACCGGAAAGGATGAACAAGTGCTTGCCGGATTTCACCTTGGCTTCCGGCACGGCGATTTGCCCCATCGCGGGAAAGGAATGCACACAAACGATCACCAGACAGAATCGGGTGAAGCAATGGGACGCCGTTCGATGCAGGAGTGAAATCATTTGGCGACTCTTTCGTAGTAATCCTTGAGGGTGGCTCGGTATTCGAGCGGCAACTCGCGGGCGAAGTTTTGGTTGAGGGCGGCGCGGTTGCGTTCACCGAGGATTTCCCACTCGGACTTTTTGTCTTTCGGCGCCTCGCCACTGACGAAGTCCGAGATGGCTCCAACCGCCTCGGAGAAGTAGAGATCGTCCGTTTCCGCCTCGGTGAGCACATCACTGTCGCTGCTGGAAGCGGGTGGCACGGCGGTGTTGAGGACCAACGCCTGCTCGATGATGAAATGGCGCAATGTCTGGTCGGCGGTAAGTTGCGCCGTAGTGGCGGCGGCTTTGTCCGGGGC
>JANPMK010000042.1:0-42973 GCA_031422775.1 Akkermansiaceae bacterium
GGCGGGAAGGTGGCGTTTCATCCTAAAAAGCGAGTTGAGAGTCGATGGTTGAGTGTTGATAGTTCAGAACCAGCGGTTTGGGTTGTTGTCGTGCTTGATCGTTGAAGTGGAAGGGCATTTCGGCGTGAACTCTTCTGCATCGACTATCAACCATCGACCCTCAACTCTCAACTTGCCTTCCCCAAGCTGGCGGATCAAAGAGGCCTCGCATAGGTATCGCACCGGTTGTGCCAGCCTTCGCGCCAGCGGGCTTCGCCGCGTGCAGGTGGTGAGTTGTCGATGCGACGTGACAGCATGCGCTTCGCTGAGGCGGCGAATTCTTGAGCAGCCGCTGGACCAGAGCCAACGTCTTTCATGCCGCCGAGAACTTGTAGAAGTCCCCAGCCTTGGCCTTTATATTTTTCGGTCTGGCTGGTGCCGTCGCCTTTGAAGTTAATGTAGTCGATCAAGGCGTAAGTGCCTTGAGAGGTTGAGGCAACTTTGTGATAGTTCGCTTGGATTTTCGAACGTTCCGTCGGCGGTGCAGCCGCGAGGATTTTTGGGAACGCCGCACGTGAGCGCTCGACGATGAAATCCGTTTGCAAGTTCACGGTCGCTGCGAGCCAGTTGCGCAAGCCGACCATTTCAGGTGATTTGAAATCTTTGAGAAATTCCGCACGCGTGTTCCATGGAGCGTCGGCGAGTTTGGCAATGGTCGGTGGGTTGGCTCCTTTGCTGTTCGCGTAAGTGATGAAATCCGGCCAGCTCTCTTTGAAACCTCCGTTGAAGCCAGCTGGATACCAAATGAAGTGCCCGATACCGAGTGAGGGAAATTCTTCGCCCACGTTCCATGCGGTGAGCCCATCGACTTTTCCACCGGATTCATTTTGCCAGATTTTTTTACCGATCGCGGATTTCTGATCTTCTGTTAGATTACTGCTTGCTGCGCCAACTTGTGGATTACCAGGAGCGCATGCGGACAACGCGAAGGCGGTAATGAGGATGGGGTAATAAAGTTTCATGGATGAATGATGTTAGAAATTAGTGAACCAGGCGTTTCTCGATGTCATCCAGTACCGGCTTGGTGTGGAGCATGAGCGGATGGAGCGCGACATGGTATGAGCGATTTTCAGCACGGTCCCAAACGGACGAGTCGGTGGGGATGATGACCAGATCGAGCGGGGTGCGGTAAGAGACGATGGGTATATCTTTCAAATTGCTTTCAGAATCTTGGAGTTTTTGGAGAAACTCACTGCCCGGTCGCATTTGTTGGGCACCTTTGGTTGGGTAAGCGTGAGCGATTTTGGTGCCGTGATGCGGAGTGGAAATCGTCATGAAAGTTTCACAGCGATTCGCACCGCCGAGTTCTTGCAGATAGTAACGAGAAACCAAACCGCCCATGCTGAACGCGACGAGGCCGAAAGGTTTTTCAGTTCCAAATTCTTTCTCGATGTCGCGCTGCAAACCTTGGGCAAGATTTTCCAAGCCGCCTCTGCCATCGGCGGGCTTGAGTTTCGGCACGTAACATTCGATGCCGTGATATTCTAGGCGACGCTTCAGCGAGCTGAACGCTTGCCCGTCTTCAAAAATTCCGTGAACCATGACGACGCGCTCGACCTTGGGTTTCGCGGGTTGCGGGTGGCAAGAAACGGCGGTTGCGCAGATGCCTGTGAAGAGATGGAAAAATCGTGCAGTGATCATAATGACTAGCCAGGAGGCCATGTGAGTTGTCTGCCGCCCAGCAAGTGGATGTGGAGGTGAGGGACGGTTTCGCCGCCGTGGGGGCCGTGATTGATGACCGTGCGGAAACCCGTTTGATCGATTCCGAGCTCGCGCGCCACTTTTCCCGCCGTGAGCAAGAGATGGCCGAGAATTTCCTGATCCGCTGCACTAGCCTCGCCGATTCTGGGAATGGGTTTGCGCGGGATAATTAGGACATGAGTGGGGGCTTGAGGAGAAATATCCCTGAAGGCACAACAGATCTCATCCCGGTGAACGATGTCCGCCAGGATCTCGCCATCGTAAATTTTTTCAAAAAGTGTCTTCACGTTGGAGCCAGAATAACGGCAAAAGTCGGCATCGCAAGCTCAGGGAATGGATGAGGTTTCCATTCATCCGCCTTGCAAAAGGGGGGCAAAACGATTTAGGCAACGGGGTGTCGATGACTCAAAGCCGCAAATCCAATCCAGGCTCATGGAAAAAAACCGTTCTCCGGGGAGTATTGGTTTGTGCGGGATCGGTGGCGATTTTGCTGCCTGCATGGTTGCCGAACAAGCCGGGAGCGCCCTTGGAGCGAGGTACGGTTGAGCTGTTGCAAGCCGCTTTGCTCGCCGCATCCACGGCAGTGATGATAGGGGCGATGGCGCATTCCGGTCACCGCCGCAGCATTTGCCGGGTGCTGGCATTTGGTTTGGCGGCGGCATTGGTCGGGGAACTTGAGGATTTCATCTCAGGAATCATGAAATGGCCATTTCCGGATGCCTGGGTGATTGGTCTACTGGTGTTGATGGCGCTCGTCACTGTCGCGCGGCATCGGTATGTTATGCTGAAATTTTTTTCCACACTTGGGCATCATGCAGGAGCGGGCTTTATCGGCGCGGCGTTGTTGATCATCTACGTGTTCAATCGTGTGATCGTTGCTCCGCAGTTTTGGCAAGCTTCGTTGGGAGATGATTTCTCACCGGAGATCCCGAAAATTTGTAAGAGTTATTTGGAGCTCTTGGCGTGCTATTTTATTTTCGTGGGATCGATAGGTTTGGCGATCACACTCGGCAGGAGAGAGGAATTGGACTAGATGGCTGCGGGTTTTGGAAAAAGACTGAGTTGGAGGCTGGAAGCTATTGGGCATTCGCTCGTGGTGGCAATCATGCGGTTATTATCTGCGGAACATGTGTTTCGGTTCGGCGAATTTGTTGGGAAACTGATGTGGCCAATGGTGAATCAGCGCAAGCGCAGTATTGTTCGGAATCTTCGAATCGCCTGTGCACCACTGGATCCTGCGGAGGCAGATCGGATGGCGCGAGAATCGTTCATTCGGACCGTGGCGAACTTGGTGAGCTCTTCGATTTCATCAAAAGCGAGGGGCGGAAAGATCGACGAAATGCTTGTGGTGGAGAATCCCGAAATGTTAGAAGAGGCTATTGGGAAGGGTCGTGGCGTGGTGATTCTTTTAGCTCACATGGGTAACTGGGAATTGCTGACTCAGCTGAATCATTTCTTCCCAGAAGGCACGAAGAGCGGAGCGTTTTATCGACCACTAAATAATCTTGTCCTGAATGAACGGGTTCTGAAAGCAAGAGAAGCAGACGGCACGCAACTCTTTTCCAAGAGGGATAGTTTGCATCAGGTTGGAGGTTTTTTGAGAGATAACGGAGTGATAGGAATTTTGGCGGATCAACGGGTGGCATTTCAAGGTGAAGTGGTAAGTTTCTTCGGACGTTTGACGCGAGTAAGTCCATTGCCTAGTTTGTTAGCGAGAAGGTGTAAGAGTGAGGTGCTCGCACTTTCTTTGCGAACGATTGCACCGGGTAAATGGAGTGCGCGTTATCACAAGGTGGAAAAGCCATATCATTCGGAAAACTGCATGAAGGCATTGGAAGAAGCGATGCGGTATTCTTTGTTAGATGTTTTTTGGCTACAAGAGCGCTGGAAGACTTATATTGGCAGGCGGGCGACGCCAGAGAAATGGTTGGGCATAGAGGAGTTAAGAGGACAGAAGCCGCACCGCATGCTGTTTTGGTTAGAGCAAGACGAGCAAATGCCGGAGCTTCGCAAAGACTTTATTCATGTCGATATTGAGTGGGAGTTTGTTTCCGGAAAACATGCACAGGAACTTGAGGAGATCGATCGAGCGAAGCCGTTGCCTATCGATTTGATTATGGTGTTGAAGGATCACGAGGAGCTCCGCAGAACCGCGAAACATTTAGGTATTCCCCTTGTGAATTATGCAAATTATCTAAAATAACTCGCCAGTGACCTGCTGGGTGGTTTTGAAATGCAGTTTGGCAAATTTACTCAGTGCATCCGCCCCGTGAGTGTTCACCAGAGTTTTTCCAGCTGCAATAACGGCGGCTGAAGCACCGAGAGGAATTTTGAAGCCGACCTTTTTTGTCGCGGCATCCATCCAATCGATAAAACGCTCACGAGCCAGAATCGATGCAGCGGCGACAGCGGTGTCGGATTCGCCTTTGGTGCGTTGGTCGAGCGTGAGGTTGATGTCTTTTTGTTTCAGGGCGCGTTGCAAAACCTCTGCTCTGGCAAATTGATCGGAAAGTGCGCGTGGGCAGTCGGGGCGTTTTCTAGCAAGTTCTTCGATCACCGTGGCGTGACCCCAAGCGAGCATGCGGTTGAGGTTTTTGAACGAGGCATAGAGCTCGTTGTATTTTTCCGGGCGCAGAGCGATCACATCGAACTCGATTCCCGGCGTGGCTTTGATTACAGCGGCAAGCTGGCGGATTTTTGCTGGTGTTGTAATTTTTTTCGAATCCGTGATTCCGGCTTTGATCAGGCTGCGCGTGATTTCCGCATTGGTGTAAACCCCGGCAATGACCAGCGGACCGAAGAAATCGCCCTTGCCGCTTTCATCAATCCCGAAGTGCGGGGCGAAATGTTCAGGATCGGTGATTTCTTCGTAACCCAATTTCGCCTCGCCAAGAACCAGCGGCTCCAGCGTGAAGCGAATGAAATCTTCCGTGTCCTTTCCCTGGATCAGAACTTTTGGGCCTTTCTCGTAAACACTGATGTTCAGCTTGCCCTTCTTCCCCGCAAAAATCGTGTATGCCTTATCAACAAACTCAAAACCCTGTTCTTCAAGGATCTCGCGGAGTTTGCTCACTTGCGATGAAGTGAGGGTTGTGGTGTGGGAAGTCATCTAAATCAAGTTATGGCGTTCGTATTCCTACCCGAATGATGAGCGGTCCAGCAAGTGGATAGTCGAGGTTGTTCATTGCAAGTCTCCGAAGGTAAGCCCGAACTTGCTGAGATATTTTTTCAATCGATCCGCATCGTTAGTGACAGCTCGTTTATTTCTGGAAACAGCAAAAATTTCCCTCCCAGCATCAGAGAGATTTTTAGAGCGTTTGCAGACGGCAGCGACGTAACCGAGTTGCACCCGATCGAAGGGATCGAGATCAGCCGCGCGATTCGCCCCAAGGAACTCGGCTGGATCAAGAGTTTCTGTGGTGGCTTTGTCGTCATGCCGTCTCCAGCCATCTCGTAAGCGCGCGATTTCTTCCTCAACCTCTTCGATGCGGATTCTACCGCGAGGTGCCAGTGTAGCCATGCGCGTGATGGCCGCATTCAAATCACGGAAATTTCCATTCCACTTGCTATCTGAATCTTCAGCAAATTTCAGAAAAGCTTGCCGAGCTTCTTTGTTAAAACTGATCTGCTTTCCGTTAGATACGTGATAGCGTTCGAGTTCGTAATCTAGATTGGGCGCGAGGTCTTCTCTTCTTTGTGCCAGTGAGGGAAGCGCAAAAGTCCAAAGATTAATACGCGCCATCAGATCCTCACGAAATCGACCGGAGGCTACCGCTTCTTTTAAGTCTCGGTTTGTGCCGGCAATAAGTTGAAAGTCGCTTGTCACCGGTTTGTCAGCTCCGACGGAGAGAAACGTTTTATCTTCAAGAGCACGTAACAGCATCGCCTGCTCGTCGGTGCCGAGTTCACCAATCTCATCGAGAAACAACAGTCCTCCATCCGCTTCGCGGAGTAAGCCCGGTCTATCTTTTTGTGCGCCCGTAAAGGATCCGCGGGTGTGACCAAATAGCGCGGATGCCGCTGTATCGCCAGTGAGCGTTGCGCAGTTCACTTCTACGAAGTTTCCCCGCAGACCTCCACGCTGCTTGCGTAACTCAAAGATACGGCGTGCCAATTGAGATTTTCCAGCTCCCGTCGGACCTGTTAGAAGTATGGGTGCTTTTGAAGCCAACGTGACTTGCTCGATTCGGTCAATCAATCGGTTGAATTCAGCATTACGAGTTGCGATCCCACTTTTCAGGAAATCCGTGACTTCGCTCTGCTCGTGTTGGAATCTTGTGCTCAGCTTGTCATATTTGGAGAGATCGAGATCAATAATCGAGTAACCCGGAACGGGAGGATTCCGCGATCTTTTCGTGATCGGTGGGGATGTTTGGATCAGATTGCCCGGTAGTGTCCCTGCTTCATTGAGTAGAAACAACGAGATCTGCGCGATGTGCGTGCCGGTAGTTATATGGATATAGTATTCCTCGTTCTCTGTATCGAAGGAGTATCCCCGCGCCCAATCATGCAGCGCACCGTAAACCGCCTCCAGATCCCATGGATCGTTGCCAAAGCTTACCTCATGCAATCGCACCGTTGTCTCCGGAGATATCTGCCGCACATCCCCCATCACTCGCTCAGATAGCTTGGAAAAATTGGATTCCGCCAGTAGCTCAAGCCTGTCCCAAGCCAAATCCTCATGCTGGAAGAGAGAAACCGTGGGTCGCCACATATCCCAACGCTGCACATCGATGCCTCCGTCCAACTTTGTTCCAAGGATGCCGATGACAACTCGCTTCATGGATAATAAACTAGCTAAAATGATAAGAAAAAGTAAATGAATTTTTAAGCATGCCAATACGCTAAAAAATTATAACTTTTTTAACCTGTTGGTTATCAGTTGGTTACACGTCTTTAATAAGCTATTTTAGAAGCTTGGCACAGCTCATGCGATAATGTTGGCATGGCTAACAAATCCATCTTCCAAACTTTACGCGGAGCACTCATCCCTGCCACCACGACCCAAAACGACGCGGGCGGTAAGGCATATGCGCTTTTTCCGAAAGCTGCCCTTGCTCGCATCGCAGCCACAGGTTGCATCACTCGCACGTTTTATTGCTCTGCGGAAACGCAGCTCGATTGCGTCCTGGCGTTGGCTAACGAGGTCGATACCGACTTCCTTGCGCAAACAGCCATCTACTCGCGCCAGAAAGGCTACATGAAAGACATGCCTGCTCTGCTTTGCGCAGTGCTCGCATCTCGCGATTTGGATCGGCTTACCGAGATTTTCCCTCAAGTCATCGATAACGGTAAAATGCTCCGTAACTTCGTTCAGATCGTGCGCTCGGGTGTCACGGGTCGGAAATCTCTCGGAAGCGCACCTAAACGTCTCGTTAGAAAATGGCTTGAAGGTGCAAGTGAGCGTCAGCTCTTGGCTGCCGCCATCGGTAACAATCCTTCGTTGTCTGATGTGGTGAAAATGGTCCACCCCCGTCCGGGGGACGCCACCCGCGAGGCATTCTATGCGTGGCTTGTGGGAAAAACCTACGATCCTGCACTTTTACCTGAAACGATCCG
Organism: Akkermansiaceae bacterium; assembly: GCA_031422775.1. GTDB lineage: Bacteria > Verrucomicrobiota > Verrucomicrobiia > Verrucomicrobiales > Akkermansiaceae > Luteolibacter. The sequence continues at coordinate 7,300 of JANPMK010000042.1, forward strand.
CGCCTACGAGGCGTGGAAAATTTCTAAAGAAGGCAAAGTTCCTGAAGTCCCTTTTCAGATGCTCACCGCACTGAATCTCGGAGAAAAGGAATGGGCAGCCATCGCAGAGACGGCTTCTTGGCAGATGACTCGTATGAATCTCAACACGTTTGCTCGTCATGGAGTTTTTAAAAACAAGTCATTGTTAGAGAAAATTGCCAAACGCTTGGCGGATCCCGATCAAGTGAAATGCAGCCGTGTTTTCCCTTATCAGTTGCTTGCTGCTTATACGAACACCGGCGATGTCCCATCTGTGATCCGCGAGGCTCTCCAAGATGCCATGGAAACGGCAATCGATAACGTTCCTACGATAACTGGAAACATTGTTGTCTGCCCTGATGTGTCCGGTTCGATGCAATCGTCTGTGACGGGATATCAGAAAGGCGCGTCTTCCAAGGTGCGTTGCATCGATGTGGCTGCTCTGATCTCTGCTGCTTTTCTTCGGAAAAACCGCAACGCACGAGTCATGCCCTTCGAAGTTGAAGTGGTTGATCTTAAGCTCAACCCCCGAGACTCCGTGATGACGAATGCTACCAAATTAGCCAAAATTGGTGGAGGTGGAACGAACTGTTCCGCACCATTGACTAAGCTGAACAAAGAGCAGGCCGCACCTGATTTGGTCATCTTCATTTCCGACAACGAATCATGGGCCGATCCCAAAGCTCAGCGCGGAACGGCGATGATGGTCGAATGGGAAAAGATCAAATCTCGTAACAAGAAAGCCAAATTAGTCTGCATAGACATCGTTCCGAACACAACCGCACAGGTGCCTGATCGGAAAGACATACTTAACATCGCAGGTTTCAGTGACCAAGTATTTGATGTCATCGCTGCCTTCGCAGACGGAGGTGACAATGAATACAACTGGATCCAAGAAATCGAATCCCAACCCCTTAACCAACACATAAAAACAGCATGAAATAAAATTTCGCGAATGCCATGAAGGATTACATTTGTCGCCGGTTCGAATCCGGCTCTTGCAAACGCAAGGTAGCTCAGTGGTAGAGCCATGGCCAAACATCCTTCTAACCTTGTCGCGATCCCAATCTGACGTTGAATGCTTGTGAGACTACATCTGGTATAAGTGGGTTCAAATCCCACCCTTGCCGAAAGGCTTGGTAAGTCCCGCAAACCCTTGTCAGCGTCAACCCCTCCCGCGAATGCTGGAAAGACTACACCAGACGCCATTGGTCGCCGGTTCGAATCCGGCTCCGCGTAAGCGGGTAGCTCAGCCTGGATAGAGCAGTGGAAAAATCGTCTTTCCGAATCCTTGTCGCGGTTCTCTTTTCAATAAACCCTCAACGGCGAATGCCGGTGGAACTACATCATTACTAATGACCAGGTCGCGGGTTCGAATCCCGCTCGGATCACTTTCAACGATCCGGTAGCTCAGTGGTAGAGCAGGAACGTTTCACCAAAACCTTGTCGCCAACTTTTCTCTATTTTAAAACCATGAACACCATACACAAAACTGACGAAGCTCTCGGCTTCCTTCCGCTTCCGGACGATTCTGGTAAACCGATCACGGTGGTCGGCACAGATGCGATCCGTGATAACTTTGATGAAAACTGCATCAAGCAGGCGATCAACTCGCGCATGGCTCCCGGCGTTACGGATCTGATTTTAAATCCAGATGCGCATTCGGGTTACGGTGCGCCTGTGGGTTGCGTCATGGTCTCGCCAACGCATATTTATCCAGGCCCAGTTGGCGTGGATATCAAATGCTCGATGTCGCTTCTTCAGCTCGATATTCCAGAGGATATCATCGTGGATAAAAAAACGCGTCGTGCACTCATTGATGCTATCGTCGCTCGTACTCCAACCGGTGCGGGACGTGGTCAGCGTAGCGTGAAAAAAAGCCGTCATGTTGGGCGTGATCTCGGTGAGATCATCGTCACCGAAGGAGCAACGCAACGAGTTTGCGAAGCTCTTGGAATCCCTGTGGAGTGGGCTCAACGTTGCGAGGACTCGACTCATACCGGGCACGACGGAACATACGACGCTCTGCGCAACCGCCTGCAATTCATTTTAGAAAGCGAACGCGTTAAAAACTTCGCCGACAAAATAGGACAACTCGGTTCTTACGGTGGAGGAAACCATTTTGGTGAATGCGAAATCACTCAAGTGGTGGATCGCCCATCCGCGCGAGCTACCGCCGAAGTCTTTGGTTTGAAGGACGGACACGTTTCTTTCCTCAGCCACTGCGGATCGCGAGGTCTAGGGAACTTGCTTGCTCAAGGTCAGTTTAAAGATCTCGAGAAAAAGTTTCGTGACTGGAGCACGCCGTTTCCTGGAGGAGACAAGCAGCTCGTTTACGCGCCGCTCGGAACTCCCGAGGCAAATGCCTATATCGATGACATGTCGATTGGTGCGAACTTCGCGACGGTGAACCATCTCCTAATCAACTCTCTCGTGCTCGAGGCATTCGAGGAAATCCTTCCCGGCGCATCGGGTCAGTTGGTCTATTTCATTTCGCACAACATTGCGCGTGAGGAAATAGTCGGCGGGAATAAAGCATGGGTTCACCGCAAAGGTGCAACACGAGCTGTTCCAGCAGGACATTTCTCGCTGGCTGGAACTCGCTTTGCCGAGACCGGCCATCCTATCTTGCTTCCGGGAAATCCTCGTGACGGTTCTGTTGTCATGGTTGCTTCTGGTGGTGCAGAGCGCACAGCGTTTTCCGTAAACCACGGAGCTGGTCGAGCTATGGGACGTAAACATGCGGCCCGAACCTTGGATCAAAAGGCCGTGGATGCCGACTTCGATTCGTTAGATATTCTTACGAATTGCCGCAAGTATCCGATCGACGAAGCACCCGATGCATACAAGAATTTCCCTGAAGTTCTACGCAGTGTAGAAGCGGCAGGACTTGCTACGCAGGTGGCGAAGCTCAAAGCTAGGTTTGTGATCAAGGACGAGTCGCAGGCAGATGACTAAACGCATTCGTGAAAATTTCGATGTTACTATGAAAATCATTCAAATAGATGGAACCAGTGGCGGCGGACAGATGCTCCGCACGTCGTTGACGCTTGCGATGGTGACCGGACAACCGTTTCGCATGACGAACATTCGCGGTCAGCGTTTGAAGCCTGGTTTGATGCGTCAGCATCTCACCTGCGTAAAAGCGGCGTGCGAGGTGTCTGGTGGAATAGCGGATGGTGCCGAACTCGGCTCTACTGAGTTAGTTTTCCGTGCGGGAAAACTACGAGGTTCATCGTACCATTTCGCTATCGGCACGGCGGGAAGCACAACCTTGCTTCTGCAAACCCTCTTGCCCGCGTTGCTTTTTGCAGATGCGCCCAGTACCTTGCGCTTAGAGGGCGGCACACATAATCCGATGGCTCCACCATTCGAGTTCATAGATCGTGTTTATCTCCCCGCCTTGCGCCGTATGGGTGTGGTGGCTGACATTACTCTGATTGAAAGCGGGTTTGCACCCGCAGGTGGTGGAGTGATCGAGTGCAACATCCAGCCTTGCAAGAAGCTTTCTAACATAGCGCTTCATGACAGAGGAGAGTTGAAGTCGTTATCGCTTCAATGTGTGATACGAAATCTAAACCAAAGCATCGCTGAACGCATGGTTAAGGCTGCGCTCAAACAACAGCCGTGTGATGATACCAAGATCGATCTGCGCGAGCCCGGTCCCGGGCGGGGTGTTTGCTGCCTCTACGAAGCTATTTTCGAGAACGGCGAAGAAATGGCTAGCGCCTGTGGAGAGATGCATCTCACATCAGAAAAAATTGGGCTACGTATCGGAAAGTCGCTGAAACACTTTCTCAGCTCGGGAGCTGCAGTGGGTCGCCATCTGGCCGATCAACTTCTTTTGCCAATCGCACTCGCTGGCGGGGGTAGCTTCACCACCATGATCCCTGATAATCACGTCACGACGAATCTCGAAGTGATCGAAAAATTTCTTCCAGTGAAATCGAGCATCGAAGACTTAGACCGGGGAGTGCGTTTGGTGAAAATAGTCACTGTTTGAGGCTCATTTTTTATGCATGGCACTTAGAAGGTATTCATCCGGATTTTTTTTATCGGCAGGAGGAGATTTGTGGTAAATGCTCATTCAAACATAAATATGAAAGCATTCATTCCCCCATTCGCAGTTGCTATCGTCGCATCTTTAGTTGTCGCCTATAACCCCGCAACGGAGCAACCACCAGCGGGCGCGGTTGAAAAAATCGCAGCATCGATCCCTGCTGAGGCTTATGCGAAGCCAGCCAAACCACGTAAGTTGCTGGTATTTTCCCGCACCAATGGCTTTCGCCATCAATCGATTGCGACGGGTAAGATGGCGCTCTTGGAAATGGGCAAAAAAACCGGTGCGTATGAGGCGGTGATCAGCGATGAACTTTCGAATTTCGAGAAGGATAAGATCAGCCAGTTCGATGCGATCTGTTTCCTCAGCACGACACAGAACCCATTTTCGCCATTCAAAGAAGAGTTGTCGAAAATGTCCGCAGAAGAAAAGGAAGCGGCAACGAAATACGAGTTAGAGCTCAAGGCGAACTTGATGGCCTATGTCAAAAGCGGCGGCGGCTTTGTGGGAATTCACGCAGCGACCGATACGTTTTATGAATGGCCGGAGTATGGTGAAATGATCAATGGTTATTTCGACGGACATCCATGGGGTGCAGGAGCGCAGGTGAATATTTTTGTCGAGCCAGGTCAGGAAAAGCATCCGCTGGTGGCGATGTTCAATGGTCAGCGTTTGGATTTCAAAGAAGAGATCTATCAATACAAAGCGCCTTATGATTCTTCCAAAGTGCACATGCTGTTACGTCTTGATCCGGAGAAGTCCGCGAAAGTTAACGGCATGAAGCGTAAGGACAATGACTACGGAGTCGCGTGGGCGAGAAACTGGGAAAAAGGCCGGGTGTTCTACTGCTCGATCGGTCATAACCACGAGATGTTCTGGAATCCCGAAGTGCTGCGCCACTACTTGGCCGGTATCCAGTGGGCGATCGGTGACTACAAGGTCGAGCTAGCGAAAGGGAAGTGAAACCTAAGTTGAAAGAGAACCACAGATGGACGCAGATGAACGCGGATAAATCATATTTCATGATTATGTCATGACTCAAAAATCATCTATCTGACTATCTGAACTCTTAAAATCCGTGTCTATCCGCGTTTATCCGTGGTTCTCTTTATTTTGAGATCAACGGGCAGTAGCCTCGGCGACTTTTAGGCCGTCTAGTGCGGCAGATACGATTCCTCCCGCATAGCCAGCGCCTTCGCCGCAGGGGAAAAATCCTGAGATTTCTGGGTGTTCGAGGGTGTCTGGCTCGCGTGGGATGCGTAGGGGGGAGGAGGTTCGGGTTTCGAAACCTAACAACAAGGCATCCGAAGACGCGTAGTTGCGGATTTGGCGATTGAAGAGTTCCAAGCCTTGGCGAATGCGGCGAGTGATGGGCTTGGCTAACAGTTCATGCAGGGGAGCTGAATTCAGTCCGGGGAAGTACGAGGTTTCTGGTAGATCTGAGGAAATCTTTCCCTTCAGATAATCTGCGGCGCGCTGAGCTGGCGCAACTTGTCCGAGTTTTTCATTTCCACCCGCGCGTTTCGCGGAGTGTTCGATGTTTTCCTGAAATACGATGCCCGCCATGATGCCGTGTTGGGGAATGAGATTCGCGACATCCTCCGGCTCAATGGTGGTGACTAAGCCGGAATTCGCGAAAGGCGAATCGCGGCGGGAGAGCGACATGCCGTTGACGACGACCTGTTCATCGGCAGTTGCCGCCGGAACGATCCAACCACCCGGGCACATGCAAAACGAATGCACGCCGCGATCTTCGATCTTTGTGGCGAGTCGGTAACGCGCCGCTGGCAGCAAATCCGGTCGCGGTTGGCCTTCGGGAATGTGATATTGCTGGCGGTCAATGAACGGTTGCGTGTGCTCGATGCGGAAACCGATCGCAAATGGTTTGTGCTCCATCAAAATGCTTTTCGCAGCGAGCAGTTGATAAATATCTCTCGCGGAATGTCCCGTGGCGAGAATCGTCGCATCGCCGATAAACTCGCGGCCATCGACGGTTGCGACTCCGTGGATCTTATGCTGCGAGATTAACAGATCGTTTACTTTCGCTTGGAAATGCACCTCGCCGCCGTGGTCGATGATGGATTGGCGTATGGCTTTCACGACGTTGGGTAAAAGATTCGAGCCGATGTGCGGATGTGCGTCGGTCAGGATTTTTTCCGGCGCTCCGTGAGCAACCAAGACTCGATAAACTTCGGCGACGGGACCGCGTTTGGTGGCGCGGGTGTAGAGTTTGCCATCGGAAAAAGTTCCTGCGCCGCCTTCGCCGAAGCAGTAGTTAGAATCTTCGATCACACGACCCTCGCGTAAAATCGGTGCGAGATCGAAACGACGAGCCGAGGCGTCTTTACCGCGTTCTAACACAATCGGTTTCTGCCCGAGCTCTAGGCAACGCAGTGCGGCGAACAATCCCGCTGGCCCCGCACCGATGATGAGGATGCGTTTCGCATCAGCAGAAAGCGCTGGAGCTGACCAAATGGGTTTCGGCTCTTCGGGTAATTCCTCATCCACAGCAACCTCGATCCGCAACTGCACTTTCACCTGGCGTTGGCGCGCATCGATGGAATGTTTGCGCAAACGCATGCCGCGCACGCGCAAGGGATCGATCTCTAACATTTTTGCAATCGCCTCTTTGCGAGCGTCGTCTTGTTCAGAGCTCTCCAGCGGCAGGACGATATCAAGCGTGTGAATCATCTTGAGAAATCAGATGGCTCGTTTCTCGCCGTTGTCGTTCACCGAAACGAAAGTGACATGAGTTTGGAAAACGGGAATATCCGCGAAGTTTTTCGCATCGGTCACGACGACTCGGTAGGTGAGCGATGTGTTGCCTTTTCTCGCCAACGAACAGTTGATTTTTAAAATCGTGCCGTCGCCAACACCTTGGCGAAACTCGACTTTGTCCATCGCGATGGTGACGAGTTGGCAGTGTGGAAACTCGGCGGATGCGGCGATCCATGCGGCTTCATCGACCCATGCCAGCATGCGTCCGCCGAACAATGAACCGTAATGGTTCAAATCTCCGGGCATGACTAAGCGGTGGGTTTCCAAAATGATGATGGTGAAATTTTACCAGTTGCGCCGACGCTCTTTGAGGATCAAGCCATCGACAGATAAAGAACCTGCGCCGCTGAGCAAGAGGGCGAGACAGGGAAGAAGAAACAGCAGAGCGGGTTCTTTCGCGCCAGCGCCGCCACTCATGAATAACGGACCTGCCGCATGAATGTTGAAAGCTGCGACTGTCATGGTGAACGCGAGGACGAATGCCGCAGGGCGAGTTGCAAAGCCGAGAACTAACAGAACCGCGCAACCGACTTCCGCAAAGATGGTGGCACCCAAGCTAACCGGAGATGACATGTATTTCAGCGGAAAAAAATCAGGCGCGGGAAACCCTTTGGATTTTTCTGCAAAGTCTTGGAGCTTTCCGAGACCGTGGCCGAAAAACATCAACAAGCCGATGCCGACTCTGAGGATAAGCAAGCCGAGTGATGTTCCGGCATCGCGTGGGCCGCAATCGAAGAGGAAATGTTTCATGACTACTTGGTTTTAGGGGAAATCGAAATACGCTTGAGCCTGTCATCGCCGGGAGGCGAGCTCGCGGAAACTTCGTCATCGACTGCAATCACGTTGTATGCCAAGCGGCGGTAGTAAGCGTTGAGCGGTCGGACGCGGTAGGGCTTCCCTTGGGTTTTCACCAACTCGATCAAATCGCGGATTTCTTGGTTGAGCTGATCTTCTTGCATCGTGCGGAAGTGTTCGCAATCCACTTTCACGCGCTCGGCATCTGGCATCTGGCGGCGCAGGATGCGATTGACGAGATATTGAATGTCATCGAGGCGATCCCCGTGGTCGCCAATGATCGCCTCTTTCTCCGAGGAAAAAATTTGCAAACATGGGCCTTCGTCGGTGTCTTGGATTTCGATTTTCGCCACAATTCCGAGGTGACCGAGCATGGCATCGAGGATTTTTTGGGCAAGTTCTGCAGCTTTCATGGCGGAACTTTAGCGAAAAGCTGCTCTCGGTCAACTTTCCCGCATTTTATATTGAAGCTTCTCGAATGCGGCGGATGATTTTGCCATGTCCAACCTACCTTGGTCCGAAATCCTGTCATTTAAGCTCTTTGATATCGTCAAAGTCCTGCTCACCGCCGTCATTATCCTGATGGTGAATAAGGTGCAGCTCTGCAGCGACAAGCTCTCAGCCCTGCTCATCGCGCTGCCGCTCACCTCATTGCTCGCCATGATTTGGATGTGGCAGGGCGGCCAATCCTCCTCAAAAATTGCTGGTCACGCCGAGGGAACGTTCTGGTTTGTCCTGCCGACCCTCCCGATGTTCCTCATTCTTCCATGGATGCTGCGCCATGGTTGGTCATTCTGGACCGCGCTCTCGGTCAGCTGCGTCATCACCACGGTCTTTTTCTGGCTCACGGTGATTATCCTGAGGAAATTCGGCATCGATCTGATGCCGTGATGATTACAAGGAGCGGCGGCATCCTGCCGCCGGTTTAAGAAAGTGGGCAGCAGAATGCCGCCCCTCCTTGTGGCACAAGAAACCTGCTTAAATCGCCACTTTGAAATACTTGCCAATTCGCCCTCGGTAGCTCTCGATACGCGCCATCGTTCTGATTCAAAACTTTACCCCTTATTGAAATGAAAAATATTCTCATCATCGGCGCTGGCGGAGTCGGCAGCGTGGTTGCTCACAAATGCGCTATGCTTCCCGAAACATTTGGCGAAATCACCCTCGCTTCCCGCACGGTTTCGAAATGCGATGCGATCGCCGCATCCGTCAAACAACGCACCGGCAAAACCATCGCTACCGCGAAAGTCGATGCTGACAACTCCGATGAAACCGCCGCACTCATCAAAAAAACCGGCGCTGTCCTACTCATCAACGTCGCGCTTCCCTACCAAGACCTCAACCTGATGGATGCCTGTTTAAAAGCCGGCATCGATTACCTCGACACCGCGAACTACGAGCCGCTCGACGTCGCTAAATTCGAATACTCCTGGCAATGGGCGTATCAGGAAAAATTTGAAAAAGCAGGCATCTCCGCCTTGCTCGGCTCCGGCTTCGATCCCGGAGTGACCAACGTTTTCACCGCATGGGCGCTGAAACATCATTTCGATGAAATCCACACGCTCGATATCATCGACGTCAATGGTGGCGATCACGGCCGCGCGTTCGCGACGAATTTCAATCCAGAAATCAACATCCGCGAAGTCACTGCAGAATGCCGTCATTGGGAAAACGGAACTTTTGTCGAGACCGCACCGATGTCGAAACATCAGCCGTTCACTTGCCCGCAACAAGTCGGAACCTACGAAATTTACCGGATGTATCACGAGGAACTCGAATCTCTCGTCAAACACATCCCCACCATCAAACGCGCGCAGTTCTGGATGTCGTTTTCACAGAACTACCTGAAACATCTGGAAGTCCTCCAAAACGTCGGCATGACCCGCATCGACGAAGTCGAATACCAAGGCCAGAAAATCGTTCCGTTGCAGTTCCTCAAAGCCGTACTACCAAACCCCGGCGACCTCGGTGAGACCACCAAAGGCAAAACCTGCATCGGCAACGTCATCACCGGAATCAAAGACGGCAAACCGAAAGCCATCTACGTTTATAATATCTGCGATCACGAGGCCTGCTTCGCCGAAGTTGGCTCCCAAGCGATTTCCTACACCACTGGCGTCCCAGCGATGATAGGCGCGAAGCAAATGTTAGAAGGCGGCTGGAACAAACCCGGCGTCTGGAACATGGAACAACACGATCCCGACTCCTTCATGGCCGATCTCAACGTCAACGGCCTGCCATGGCAGTTCATCGAGCTCACCTCAGAGCAAGCTGCTGGATTTGTGGTGGCTTGAGAGCGTGGCGGCGGTTTTCAACCGCCATGCCATGGATCGTATTTCTACCCACACATATTGTATGGGTAAAATGACGTTCGCCCACTTGATTAGATTATTACACTATTCATTTCTCACTCGGTCAAATTTCATGTAGGTGCTGAGCGGTAGATCCGTTCCGCCCATGAAAACCAGCATCCCCCATACATTCGCTCTCAAGTTCTGCATTTGCGCTCTTGGGCTTCTTATTAGCTCATCTCAAGTTTCCTTCGGGCATCCGCCGAAAAAAAATGAAGCTCCGAAAGCTGCGCCGATCCCTCGATTTGAACCTGCTAAAACACCCGTGGTGACAGGTGAATTTGTCGTTGGTGTGGTGAATATCACTTTCAAAGACACCGTATTTCCAAAAGATGTGAGTGGCGCGATGAGTGATATCAAGCGGGTGACGGATACAAATCTCGAAGCCGATCCAACAGGCGGTGGTAAATCCTTAACAGAGGCCAGCGCGGTGAATCAGGAGGAATATTTCAAAATCTACAGCAACGACATCGCATGGCCGAAAATTGCGATGATGCCTGACGAAAAAAGTCACTACGCGGACCCCAACTTTTACGGTTACTACTGCGAGCATGATCCATTCACCAATCCGATGGGTTGGAAAGAATCCGAAGAAGGTGCGGAACGGGTGAAAAAAATGAATGACAACGCGATGCGCTTCGCCGTCAAAACCTACCGGGGATCCAAGCCGCGTTTCATTTGCTACAACTACATCACGAAGCGACCCGAAACTCCGGTGGAGGAAGCCACAAAAGCTCTTTTCGAGTTCTATCCAGGATACGTTAACAGCAAGGACCAAAGCCGGAAAAATAAAGCGCGGATCGAAGAAGGCGCAACAGGCATCGCTGACACCGAGTTATGGGAGATGTACGTGCCTGTCTGCAAATGGGGTGATCCGGCGTGGCCGAACTCAAAAATTCAAATCAATGATTTTGCGGGTGGTGTGTTGGCTCATGAGCTCGGTCACTGCCTTGGTGCGCCGGATGTTTATCGGGTCGGTCGTTTCAACGATGGCATTAGTGGAGCAGCGAGCTTGTTAGGTTATGGCCCCACCGCCAATGCATTCAGTCGCTTTTATCATCACGCGTATATCAAGGAGGAAAATCACCCTACGATCAAGACTTCGGGCACATACACGCTGCATCCAAGGCACATCAAGCCAACCGGCAACGAGGCGGTCGGCTACCTCTTTCCCAGCAACCATCCTCACTACATGTATCAGGTGGAATACATTCATAACGAAAACAGCTCTGTCGGCGTCGGCCCATCGCATCAGGGAATGCTGATCTCTGCGATCAATTTTGGTCTAACAAATTATCTCGGATCGCCAGATTACACATACGTCTACCGGCCAAACGATCCGTTTTTTCGCGGCCTTGGTGATACCGAAAAATGCCTATTTAGCAAAGCCCATGGTCGGACGGAATTCAACATGAAAACCGAGCCGTCATCACGTCTGCCAAACCTTCTCGACGGCGGGGTTTCATTTAAAAATATCGAGGAAAAGGACGGCACACTTACCTTCGATGTCACGATCAATCACAAGCCAGTTACGGGTAGTGAATATACCCTTTCGATGCTTCCGCAAATTCGCTTGGATGAGATCACAGATATCCAATCCACAAGTTTCGCGATGGATTGCACGATCAAGTTTCGCGGCGAGCCGCTCAAAACCATGTACGGTTTCTGCTGGGGCACGTCGAAAAATCCCACCATCAAAAGCTCCACCTATATCCTCGCGCATCGCGAATGCTATCGAGGTCATGCGTTCAACCTCACTCCCAACACCACATACTACGTTCGTGCTTTTGCAACCAATGGACTGGGCGTTCGCTACAGTGATGAGGAAAAAACCCTCAAGACACTGGATGGGAAAACGCAGTCACCAAACATCGGCCCGCTTTTCACTGATCAGTTCTCTAACAATTCATATCTTGCGAATCGATATAGTAATGGCACATCGGACGGGTATACGAATTATGGTCCGTTATGCACGATGGCAAAACTGATCGCATACTACCGCCCTGAGAGGTTCCAATCGCTTTCGGATAAAGATCAGAAAAAATCCATGGTCGATTTCAATCAACTCAACTGGAATCCTGAACCGGATCATCCTAAGCCGCGCTTGGAACAAATGAATGGATTTTTTTACCATTTGTATAGTCAGACTAGCATATCGAAAATCCACGAAGAGAGGTTGGAGAAAAAATTGATCCGCGGCATCGTGGATATAACGGGAGTTAAAAGTAAGCCGGTTCTCACAGTCTTGGATAACACAAGTGAGAAACAAGTTTCCGATCTCATCAAAGCCGATCTCTCGATGAGCCGTCCCGTGTTAATGATATATGTTTTTGATAATGAAGCGGTCCATGAGCTGGTTCGCTGGGTGCTGGTTGACGGAATTAACAGTGATGGAAAGTTTCACGTCGATATTCCGGTTAATTCAATGTTTCTCATCAACGGTAATCCCGAAGCGATGAATACCGATTACTATCCCATGGAGAAGTTGATGCTGCCCGACTACAAAAAATTTGTTATTACCTCGTGCTTTTATAGCAAATAGATCATTCACTTTGACATGCATAGTTCGTTGCGATTTTTTCATTCGCTGATTTTACTCAGCGCGCTTGTTTTCTCTGCATCGATCATTGCCGCAGAAAAACCCAATGTGATTGTGATCATGGCCGACGACCTCGGATACGGGGATCTTTCGTGTTATGGCGCGACGGCGTTTCAAACTCCGCATATCGATAAGCTTGCGAAGGAGGGTCGGCGTTTTACCAGTGGATACGCGACGGCATCGACCTGTACGCCGACCCGCTATTCCCTACTGACCGGCACGTATGCGTTCCGCAGCAAGGGCACGGGCATCGCGCCACCGAATGGAAAGCTCACGATTCCACCGGATACGACAACCTTTCCAGACCTTGCGAAGAAGGCGGGTTATCACACGGCGGTGATTGGTAAATGGCATCTCGGGCTCGGCGGACAAACGGGTCCCGATTGGAACGGCGAGATCAAACCCGGTCCGCTGGAACTCGGCTTTGACCATGCCTTTTTACTCCCGACCACCAACGACCGCGTGCCACAGGTGTTTTTGGAAAATCATCGGATTGTCGGCCTTGATCCGAAAGATCCGCTTTGGGTGGGTGATGAAATTCCCGCAAAAGATCATCCGACTGGGGTCAGCCATCGTGATACGCTGAAAATGGATTGGTCGCACGGCCACAACGGTACGATCCATAACGGCATCAGCCGGATCGGTTTCTACACTGGCGGACATACCGCGCGGTTTCGTGATGAAGATCTCGCGGACAAGTGGATAGAAAAATCTAACGCGTGGATTGAGTCGCATCGCGATAAACCGTTTTTCTTATTCTTTGCATCGCACGATCTTCATGTGCCGCGCATGCCGCATGAACGTTTTCATGGAAAAAGCGGACTCGGGTTTCGCGGCGATTCCATTCTTCAACTTGATTGGTGTGTGGGTGAGTTGATGAAAACGCTCGAACGCCTCGGCATCGCTGAAAACACAATGGTCGTTATTTGTTCAGACAACGGCCCGGTGATGGACGATGGCTACAAAGATGGCGCTCTTGAAAAGCTTGGTAGTCATCGAGCGGGCGGCCCGTTTCGCGGTGGTAAATATAGCGTCTACGAGAGTGGCACACGCACGCCGTTCATCACTTATTGGAAAGGAAAAATCCAGCCGAGCGTTTCCGATGAAATTGTCAGCACAATCGATCTCGCGGCGAGCTTCGCTTCTCTAACAGGCACTCCATTGCCGGAGAGCGAGTTTCTCGACAGTCACGATTTGTCGGATGTTCTGTTAGGAAAATCTGGTGCAAAAGGCCGTGAGCATCTCATTCAGCAAGACAACGGGCAAAATGGTAATTTTGGTTTCCGTGTAGGGAATTGGAAACTGGTTCGTTACGATACTAAAACCGCGCAAAACGAGGTGGTGGAGCGTAAACTCGGCGGCACACCGACGCCACAGTTTCAATTATTCGATCTCGCAAAAGATCCATCCGAGAAAACGGATGTGATCAAAGAGAATCCAGAGATCGCGGAGCAGATGAAAGAGCGGTTAGCGAAATACATTGCGGATGGGCGTAGCAGATTGAAATAATTTTTGCGTGCGAGGTAATCTGTCGAGAGCACATTGAACTAGCGACGTTGTCGCGGCCTAACACGACTTGGGGCTTGGTTTCTCACTGTAGCGCATCCAAGCAGGATCGTTTGACCTCTCTCGTTTCCACTTGGTAAAAGTTGCAAATCCGGGATGCTTCCTCACTGCTTCGCTTATGATTGGAACAAACTCGTCGTCACAATGCTCGCAGAGCCATTCGACAGGCCCGAGGGCGACCATCTCTGCTGTTGCCTCGTCGTCCCCCACTTGGTCGATTAAATTCATCACGATCCCGAGAACATGGAGAGGTTTGGCTGATGTCCACGCGAGAAGGTTCATGTGGAAGTCACTGGCAACATCGCCACTTCGTTGGGCATCAAGCCAGGCAGTCGCATAGGTCACTGCTTCCTCTGAGGCTCGAAACTCCTCGGCGTCCGAATAGGTCTTCATATTTCAGTCCAACGTTAGGAATGGCGGCACCGGCTTGCACGCCAAAATTAATCAGACGCTTTCATCGGCGTAGCCATCTGCGCCTTCGGTCTCTTTCTTTCAATTAGCTTAGTAAAGCCTTCTGGCGTTATACCATGATTTGACCATTCCGTGGACGTCACCCAGAACGATTCGCTTGATCGATCAGATTTCGTTAAAGTTATCCGATACATTGGACGACTATCCATTGAATTATGGCCCAGATGCTTCCAAATCGTCCCCGCTATCTCCTTTGCCGCCCGCAGATCTTCTGCATCTGTCAAAGTGAACGTTGAAGAATCTTCCGCGCTGTCACTTACTGAGATCGAAATCGTGTCGTTCGAAATGCCAGTGGAAGGGTATCTGCCGAATAGGATGCACAAGCCCACTACGATAAGGAGCGAAAAAAGCAGGAGTATGAAGCGCGAGTAGCGTCGCATGAGTAATTTCTTTACCGAACAGTTATTCCACGCCTAATCGCGACGCAAAGCGACTAGTCGTCTTTGATGGGGTGAAAAAGTGCGTCATCTGTGATTACTAAGAAAGAATAGCACCAACTTCAATCTCAAAGGCCGAGACAACTCGCCGTAGGCTTTGGACTGCTGGGATTTTTCACAGCTTTTGGTTTCGTGTGGGTGATCAGGGTGATGGGTGGTTACTGGGATATTCCGTTTGAACCTCATCCATATTTGAGCATGAATGATTCAGATTTTTTTACAGAAGGTAACGAAGTCAACGAAGGGGCTTCGCGCTGTGGCTTGGCTTTGATTTACGATTCTTTGGCAGGAGATTTGAGAATGAGGTGTTGGAACATCCTTCGTTCTCTTCGTTGCCTTCTGTAAATGTTCTTCATTTTGAAGACCGCAGTGTAAAGTAAGGTAGCTTGGTTGAAATCATCCACCCTGAGAGCTGCCCCGACACATCGGGGCAGCAGTCCAGAGCCTGCGGCGCATGAAAAGCAAGGGACAGGAATGTCCCTTCTCCTCAATTAAGTTGCGAAATGCTTAGTAGCGGAGTTTGTGATGATGTGCTTGCGATATCACGACTTTAAAGATCGATTGTCTATCACTTGTGGCGTTCAGGTGGTAGTTCTGCATCTCCGGTGGGTCTCGTCTCAACGCCGCTCGCTTTACCGGCGAGTCTGGTGAAGGACATGGGTTGGAGTGTGATTTTAGCCGGGGAAGCGAACTTCTCCACAGTGACTTTACCTGGGGCTTCAAGGCGTTGGATCGTCTCAATTGCGAGATGTCGTCCCTTTGGATCGAGGGTTACCTCTGCGGGCAATTCGCTTTTGTTCATTAGGTAAATCTGCGTCCACTGAGTCTTGTCGTTTTTGGTCGCGAAACCGTATACAGCAGTATTCCCTGAAGACTCGATCGGTATATGATGGCTTCCCATGGCTGTGGCGACCATCTCGTATACCAAGGCGGGGGGCATGAGCTTGACCTTGCCATTCTCTGTTAGAAATACACGAGCAGGTTTAGGTCCCATATTGAGATTCCAGCACGAAGCCATGTAAGTCTGATGGCGGAAGAGCTCGATGAAAAAATCCGCCGTCAGCAAGGTGAAGTCGTAATCATTTTTGGATTCCTTCATTCCGCCTAAGCCCCATTCATTATGGGCATGCTTCACATTCCGGCCCAGTGTCTGATTATTTTTATCAAAACGTTCGTAAAATTCGCTGAACTGACCGTTAAACAAAAAAGGCTTCTGAGCTAACCACTCTTTTCTGGTCTGTCCTGAATAAAGCCCCCAGTCGGTGCCCCATTTTTCGTGGTACTCCATGATGTCCATAGATTTGGACATCCGAATGAGTTTCAAACTATCTTCGAAACGCTTCTTATCACGCGGCCCATACTTCCAATCGGCAATGATCTGCGCATCGGGGTAGACCTTCTTTAGGATCGCCGCATACTCATCAATAGCTGTCGCATATTTCTGACCATAGAATCCGTTTGTGTAACCCTCGTTACCTATATAGAAGAACTTCACGCCGTAGCCCTTGCCTTTGCAGTATTCAGCTAGTCGCTGGGCTTCGGCCTTACTATCGTCGGCAGTGCGGTAAGTGTCCCCCGAGTGTATATTGATGCCAAGCATGGCGTCAGATCCCACCCGTTTGCAGATGGCCATATACTCGTCTACATCCATGTAATCTTTAGTGTCACGCTTTGGCAGTGGGCGATACTTGGGGCTCCAAGTATCAGCAGTTCCCAGTTCGCCGGTGAGTTCTTTGACATGGTGATCAAAGGCGTAGCCGTTGAGGTCATCCCAATGCCAGTTCTCGGTGACGGTGCCGCCAGGATATCGAATGACGCCGACCTTGGCACGTTTCATCCAATCGATAATCGCATCGTCCTCGTAGATCCAGTCTGCCTCATAGGCATATACAAAGTGCGAACCCGTCAGATATTTTGATATCACCCATTGCGGTTTATCTAGGTGTATGGCCACGGTGACATCTTGGGCATAGGCCGATGATACGCTCAGGCAAACGATGACAAGACCTATCAGAAAATGCGATTTCATATGACCGATGTTATACAATCTCTAAGTAGAACAGTTATTTCACGACTGGTCGTCTTTGATGGGGTGAAAAAGCGCGTCATCGGTTATTACTATGAAAGGATAGCGGCGACTTCAATCTCAAAGGCCGAGACAACTCATCGCGGGCTTTGGCTTTATGATTCTTTGGCAGTAGATTTGAGAATAAGGTTTTGGAACATCCTTCGTTCTCTTCGTTGCCTTCTGTGAATTTTTTTCATTTTGAAGACCACAGGTTAAAGTAAGGAAGCTTGTTTGAAATCATCCACCTTGGGAGCCGCCCCGACACATCGGGGCAGCAGTCCAGAGCCTGCGGCGGGTTGAAAATAAGGCTCACTGTTGCAGTTTCAGTGTAGCTTCTGTTTCTGTGGTTGAATCTATCTGCAGTGATTTGAGCATTGTGGCGATGTCGACATCATCGAGTCCACGTAAGCTGATTTCGGAACGATAAGTGATATCGAGTGGAATCCCGTTGCACTCAAGAACCCATCCACGAATCCATGTGGAACCTCCAACGAATTGGGTTTCGTATCCCGCCATTGGCCCAACTTCTACATTTAAAACAGATCGATTCTTTATTCGGTGCGTGCGCACCGCGAAATCCACCCAATCCTTGGCTGACATCTGTTGGGGATCAAACGTCGTCAGGCGTAGTTCCGACATGTGGGTGCTGGGCGTAATTCTGAGAAAATCAGAAGTGGAATCACGCTCAATCATTGCCGACCAGCCATCGGCAACTTCGATGCGAAACTGTCTGTATGATGCTATTGGCATTGGGCTTCACTTTTCAACATCTTCACCATTCCACTAAGAGTTTTTAGTTGGCTCATCAACCGATTGCCAATCACTAAATCTTCTGACGGAGTTTGTGATGAGTCGCTTGCGAGGTCGCGATTGAAAATCGCGGTTCCTTTCTGGATTGTCTGGCTTCCCTGTTATCTATTCTTTCGCTCGGCGGTTTTATCAAAACCGCCCTACCGTAAATCTCTTTCCTGAAAGCTGAACACTAGCAAACTAGAAACTCATCCAAGATTCGTGTAAACCACTTGGACGTCATCGTCGTCTTCGATTTTGTCTAACAGGGTTTCGACATCTTCGATCTGTGCTTCGGTGAGTTCGATCGGTTGGGTCGGCACGCGTTGGAGGCTGGCTTTGGTGGCTTGGATTCCCTGCGCTTCTAGACCGGACGTCAAACTGGCGAAAGAAGTGTATGCGCCGAAAAGGGTGACAACGCCGTCATCGACTGAGAGTTCTTCGAGACCGGCATCGATGAGTTCGAGTTCTAGCTCTTCGAGATCACGGTCGGCGGGGATGGGAAACTCGATCACGGTTTTGCGATCGAACATGAAATTCAGTGAACCGCTGGGAGCGATTTCACCGCCGTTTTTCCCTAGGATGACTTTGAGATTTCCTACCGAGCGATTCGTGTTATCGGTCGCGCATTCGATGTAGAACAGCGAGCCGTGCGGGCCTTTGGCTTCGTAGTTCACTTCCGTGATTTCGGAAGCGTCTTTGCCAGCGGCGCGTTTGATCGCGTTCTCGATGTTATCTTTGGAAAGGTTTGCGGCTTTCGCGTTTTGGATCGCTACGCGAAGTGGCGCATTGGATTCCGGATCCGGCCCGCCGTTTTTCGCGGCAAGCGTGATCGACTTCGCCAATTTAGGGAAAATTTTCGACATGGTCGCCCACCGCGACTCCTTTGCCCGCCGTCTGCACTCGAACGCTCTTCCCATGGTTTTAGGATTAGTTAGTCACACGCATTGGCATGAGGACGTAGAGGAAAGATCCTTCGATCCGCACCACGCCAGGGCTCATTTCATCGATCAGATCGAGATAGATGTTATCGGTATCCAGAGCACGAAGCGGAGCTTGGAGGAACTCAGGATTGAAAGCGATTTGCATGTCCGGTCCGCTGTAGCTGACTTCGAGGGTTTCTTGAGCTTCACCGACATCGGGTGAGTTTGCGGAAACTTCGATTTGGTTTTCTGTGAAGATCAATTTCACGGAATTCGATTTATCGGAGGAGAGGAGAGAAACTCGGCGGACGGTTTCGAGGAGTTGCTCGCGGGAAATCACCACGCGCTCGTTGCTATCGCCGGGAATGACTTGGCGGTAGTTCGGGTAGTTGCCTTCGATGAGTTTGCTTGCGAGTAAGGTGTCGCCGACGGTGAAGGAAATTTGGCTGTCGCTGAGTTTAACTTCAACTTCACCGGAATCTCCTAACAACCGCTGAATTTCTTGGACGGCTTTGGAAGGAATGATCACATCTGTTTCGTGTGAAGCAGGAAACTCAAGATCCATATCTGCCATCGCTAAGCGGCGGCCATCTGTTGCGACCAAGGCAAGTTTGCCTTCGCGGAAAGAAGCGAAGATTCCGTTGAGCACGTAGCGTGTTTCATCGGTGGAAATCGCGAATGAAGTTTTCTTCAAACCGTTCTTCAATTCGGCTTGTGGAATCTTGAATGTTTTCGCGCCTTCGAAGTTTGGAAGCGGTGGGAACTCGGAATCGCTGAGCCCGATGATTTTGAAAGTGGATGCGCCGCTTTTGATGGTTGCGTAGTTTTTCGAATCCACGGTGACCTCGACCTCACTGGATGGAAGTTCGCGCACGATGCTGACGAGGCGTTTGGCTGGAAGTGTCGTTGCTCCTTCTTTGTCGATGGATGCTTCAACCGAGCCGGTGATGCCTACATCAAGGTCGGTCGTGGTGAAAACCAAACGGCCACCTTTTGCGACGAGTAGAACATTGGAAAGGATGGGCAGGGTGGTCCGAGAACTCACCACGTGCTGAACTTTTTGCAAACCTTCCAGGAATACTTCTTTGGAGATACTGAACTTCATAAGTGGAACGACATCACTATGTCTTGCGACGAGTTTCTTTTTTCACCTTGTCTTGGCAAGCTTTCAGTCACGAGATTTCCAGAAATCTTTCGGGGGGATCACAAGATGTGGGTGGGTATCTGCAATACGCCACATTTTGTGGCTTTGGGAAACTTTGCTCAATAAATTGCGTTATAGAAAAAATTCGCCTCGCCCCCGAGGCCGCTTGATGACTAGTTTCCCGCATGAACCGCTTCCTGCCATTGGCATTGTTTACATTACTGGTGATTATTTTCCGCTGCATCGGTAGCGCGTTTCCAGAAACCCTGCCGAATTTTCAACCGCTCGCCGCTTTATTCTTCTGTGGCGCGATCATGGCCACGGGTTGGAAAGGTTGGGCAATTCCTGTAGCCGCATGGCTGGTGACTTATCCTGTGAATGCGATCATTACGGGAAATCCACAGTTTCTCGAACCTGCGGAATTCATCACCACCGCTGTCGCATTTGCCGTGGTGTTCTTCTTTGGAAAATCCATGGCGCCAAAACACATCGCTACTACGCTTGCTGGTGCGGTAGTTGCTGCGTTGATTTTCCACCTGATTACCAATCTCGCCGCATGGATCGGCAGCCCGATGTATACAAAAAACCTTGAAGGCGTGGTCCAATCGCTCTGGACCGGCCCAGTCGGAAGTCCGGTCCCATCATGGGTGTTTTTGCGCAATATGGTTGGCGCGAATCTGATCTTCACCGCTATTTTCCTCTCGGCACGTTTCGCGCTTCCAAGTTTTTCGGCTGCTCCTGCAACGAGCCCAGCAAGATAAAACTTGCCGCCAGTCCCAGCTACCTTTACGCAGCAACCGATTTCACCAACTGAACTCTCCACATGTCCGACCTTAATTTCGCAGCATCGCCCATCAACCAATCGCTCACGCCTGAGAGAAAAATTGAGCTCTACACCCAGATGGTGCGCATCCGCCGCTTCGAACAAGTTTCCCTCGCGAACTATCAGAAACCCGGCCGTATGGGTGGTTTCCTGCATTTGTATATCGGACAAGAATCCGTCGCGGTGGGTACACTTTCTCTCGCTGGCGAGCATGATCACAACATCACCGCGTATCGTTGCCACGCACACGCGCTCGCATCCGGCATGTCGATGAATGAGTGCATGGCGGAAATGTTCGGAAAACAAACGGGTTGTTCAAAAGGCAAGGGTGGCTCGATGCACTTCTTCGCGCCTGATAAAAATTTCTGGGGCGGCCACGGTATTGTTGCCGGTCAAACTCCACTCGGCCTCGGTCTCGCTTATGGTTTGAAATATCTCGGTAGAGAAGGCTGCTGCCTCTGCTACCTCGGCGATGGCGCGGTCAACCAAGGCTCTTTCCACGAATCCCTCAACCTCGCCGCTCTTTTCGAAATCCCAGTCGTTTACGTGATCGAAAACAACGGTTACTCGATGGGCACCTCGCAGAAGCGTTCCTCTTCATACACCGGCTGCCTCGCGCAACGCGCCGAGGGCTACGCGATTGAATGGGATGTTGTCGATGGTTCCGACATCTACGAAGTCCGCGCGAAAACTCACATCGCCATGGAGCGCGCTCGCAAAGAGCACAAGCCGACCGTGTTAGAAATCGATACCTACCGCTACTACGGCCACTCCGTTGCTGACGCGAATTTCAAAAAATACCGCACGCCTGAGGAGATTGAAAACTACAAGAAGAACCACGACCCCATCCATGTTTTCAGAAACAAACTCGTTGCCGAAGGTTTGCTGAATGATGAAATGATCGAGAATATCAACAAACTGGCAAAAGAAGAAGCGGATGCATCTGTCAAATTCGCCGAGGAATCCCCAGCTCCGACCATCGCGGATATTTCCACCGATGTGTATTGGGAAACCGATAACCAAACCGAAGCGTCAAAAATCGGCCATCACTTCTTCGCCTAATTTCTTCGCACCCAATATACAATTTCTCAATCCCAAATCACTTTTCCTAAAATGCGCACACTCACCTACCGTGAAGCCCTCCGTGAAGCCATGGACGAAGAACTCGCCCGCGACGAAAACGTCGTCATTATGGGTGAAGAAGTCGCCCAATACAATGGTGCCTACAAAGTCACCGAAGGCCTGTGGGCAAAATGGGGCGACAAACGCATCGTCGACACCCCAATTTCTGAAGCCGGTTTCATCGGTATGGGTATTGGTGCATCCATGCTTGGCGTTCGTCCGGTGATGGAGCTGATGTTTTGGTCATTCCATTCTGTTGCTTTCGACCAACTCGTCAACAACGCTGCCTGCGTGCGCTACATGTCTGGTGGTCTTTGCAGTTGCCCCATCGTTGTTCGCGGCCCGGCTAACGGCGGCACCAACGTCGGCGCTACTCACTCACACATTCCTGAAGGTATGTTCGCTGCGTTTCCTGGGCTTAAAGTCTGCGCGCCTGCAACTCCGGCAGATGCCAAAGGCCTCTTGAAAGCCGCGATCCGTGACAACGATCCTGTTTACTTCATGGAGAACACCTTGCTCTACGGAAACGTCGGCGAAGTCCCGGATCCCGCCGATGGCGATTTCGTGATTCCTCTCGGCAAAGCCGATATTAAACGCGAAGGCAAAGACATTTCCCTCATCGCCCACGGCCGCTCCGTGATCCACGCTCTTGCTGCTGCGGAAACTCTTCAAGCTGAGCACGGCATCAGCGCAGAAGTTCTCGATCTCCGCTCGATCCGCCCGCTCGATGTCGATGCCATTCTCGCCACCGTCGCCAAAACCCACCGCGTGGTTCTCGTCGATGAATCCAAACCTTTTGGCGGCGTCTCCGCCATGGTTTCCCATCTCATCCAAGAACACGCCTTCGACGAGCTTGATGGACCCATCAAACGCGTCTGCACCATTGACGCCCCAGCCATCTACTCTCCGCACATCGAAAACGAGCAACTCCCGAACCCAAAACGGATCGTGGAGAAAGTGCTTTCGATGATTTGATAGTAAGTTCTAACCTTTCGGGTTAACGATCACTTCATCCAGCATCACTTTTTCCTCCGCTGTTGCCATCTCGATTTTGATGTAGCGGGCGGGTGTCTGCGCTTCATCCGTTAATACCAGCACGCCCCGAGGTTTGCGGGTCTTGTCATCGAACGCGGCTTTTGCAGTCTTGGAATTCGTGAACGCCACGCTGTTGTGCCGGGAGTTGAGGACACGGTAGGTCTTGCCGTCTTCGGAAATCGAAAAGGTCATTTTCTTTGGAAAAGCCGTCACGCCCGGGCTACCTAGCAGATTCACTGTAGTGGAATCAATCGGCATAACCTCGCCGAGGTCGACCACTAACTCAACCGATGGGTCGTTCGCAGGGAAAGTGATCCATCCTTTGTCGGTCGCTTCGGGACTGGCGAAGCGGCCTTCTAACAGAACTTCCATACCCGGCATTTTTTCATCGGGCTTGATGTTAGAGGATTTGATCGAAATGGATTTGCCGATCGCGGCGTGCGTTTTCACTTGTTCAGCGGAGTCGAAGAACACCTCGGTGAAAACACTTTCGTCCAACTTCATGTTCGGATCTATGAGAAGGCAGGCTTTTTTCGCGAAGCGCTGGCCGATGACGCGGTAGCCTTGTGGCGGGAAATGCCCGTCGCATTCATCATAGCCGCCCCAAGGATTGAC
The DNA here is from genome assembly GCA_031422775.1 of Akkermansiaceae bacterium. Lineage (GTDB taxonomy): Bacteria > Verrucomicrobiota > Verrucomicrobiia > Verrucomicrobiales > Akkermansiaceae > Luteolibacter. The sequence goes on from JANPMK010000042.1 coordinate 30,894, forward strand.
GCCTTTGTTGAGGTCATCGGTGTCGATCCAGGCGGCATTGGGACCGGCCTCGCCTAAATTCACGAGTGTGGTGCGAACCAGATCCCCGTCCTTCAATCCTTTGTCAGTGGTCCAATAGTCATTGATCCGACCCACCACGTAATTGATTTTAGTCACTTTAAGATCCTGCTTCAGCTGCTCCAGAACACCGTTGAAGCTTTTCTCATAAACGCTGCCCCAACCGGCACGCGCGTCCTCTTCACCCTGCATCCAGATATAAGTGACGCTATCGATCTGCTTTCCGGAAATCACTTTCTGTGTGCTTTTGATCAGGGTGTCATAGGTGGATCCGTTTTTGTCTGGCGACGGATCTTGCATGCCCTCGGGCGGCGTCCAAGCCTTGTACCACATCTTGATGGGTTGGCTCGGCCAACCGACCCTCACGACGATGACCTTGTCTTTACCAAAAACTTTCTCCACTGACTCCGCAAAGCTCGCAGACAGAGAGGGTGTCATGTTGGATTGGCCGGAAAGGACGAAGAGGTGCTGCCCTCCTTCTGCATAGGCTTGATGGGCAAAGGAAGTGACGAAGGCTAATAGGATCAGGATTTTTTTGTTCATGAATGGAAGATGAAGGTTGGAGTGGAGGAAGCGTGGAGAATACGGTGATCTGAGATTGAGTCTTGCAGACGTTATAACATTTGTTATACTCCCAGCATGGTCACTACCGTCAAAATCACTTCCATCGGAAATTCTGCAGGTATTATTTTACCTAAAGAGCTCTTGGAAAAGCTGCGTGTGGAAAGAGGCGATACTCTGACGGTCACGGAAACTCCCGACGGTTTGAGTTTGAGCCCTTATGATGCGGATTTCGCCATGGCTATGTCGCTAGCTGAGGAAATCATGCGTGAGGATAGAGATGTGTTACGCAAACTTGCCGAATGATTCCTGAGCCCAAATGGATAAACAGGGAAATAACTCTCGCTCTTCATGCTAGGCAAATTGCCGAGCACGGAGGGCAGGACGGACTTCGTGATGAACATCTTCTATTATCAGCGCTATCCAGGCCTGAGCAGCTGCATCATTACTCTGATCCCAAACCCCATCTCTGTGCCCTTGCTGCTGCTTATGCATTCGGGCTAGCTAAAAATCACCCTTTTTTGGATGGGAACAAACGCACGGCTTTTGTGGTCTATCGCCTCTTCTTGAAATGGAACGGCGTAGAATTGCATGCCGAAAAATCGGAGCGATACCAAACGATGTTGGCGCTCGCCGCTGGAGAAATTTCAGAATCTGAATTCTGCACCTGGTTGCGTGAGCATACTGGAGCAGTTTGAATGATGGATGGCTTTATCCGAAAGGAACCGTGAATCGAAGCGCAGCGGAGATGGCCGTCCTTTTTTCTCCAGTTTGTCGGCAATTTCAATCGTGACCTCGTGAGCAGAAATATCTGCGGCCAACGCGGCGGTTGCAGTCGCGATTGAAAATCGCGGTTCCTTTCGGAGGAATGAATCGACTCAAAATTTCTCATTTTTTTCTTTGACTCCGACCTTCAAATTGTGGGAACACATCCCTGCACAAATGAGATTGAGTCTCATTAAAGATAAAAACAAATATGAAACTGAACAAAACGAAGCGGAGAATCGGTGAGTGGATGGGTGGCGTGACAATTGCTGGAATGGCATTTGGAGGTTTGGCGATGGCGCAGGAAGCATCGGAAACAAAACCTCTGACGAGCCAGACGCTAGACGCGCTTGTGATTGTGGGGGAATCGGAGTCGGATGAAACCATTCAGAATCTGTGGTTACCAGCTGTCTCGGGAGCACAGATATATTCAGGAAAAAAAACTCAAGTTATTGATTTGGATGATCTGCCACGCATTGTGGGGAATAATTATCGCCAAGCGTTGATTAAGAGCCCGAGTCTCTTACTCAGTGAAGAATCCTCGCCATTGGTTAGCATCGGCTATCGTGGGCTAAATCCACACCGAGCACAATTCACACAAATGTTGCGTGATGGTTTGCCTATTCACGCTGATCAACTTGGATATCCAGAGGCTTACTATACGCCACCTTTAGATACTGTGGACCGTATCGAGTTTCTCCACGGTGGGGCTGCGTTGCAATTTGGTCCACAGCCGGGTGGTTCGCTGAACTACATTACCCACCGCCCGCGAACCGATAAGGAATTTTCTCTCCGCACACAGCATGTGGTTGGTAGTGATGACCTCTATTCTACATTCACATCAGCCGATGGCACCGTCGGAAAACTGGGTTATTACACCTATTTTAATCACAGAGAAACGGACGGGTTTCGCTCTGCAAACAGTGCATACGACCTCGATACAGGCTCGGTAAAGTTACTGTATTCGATGGATAACGGGGGCAAATTGATCTTTACCGTAGATTCCTACGAGGAAACTCATGGCGAGCCGGGCGGCCTGACACGTGCAAACTTTTTCGCAGGCGATCTCACTGCTACTCGACTCTTTGACAATCTGACCATCGAGCGAGATTCCGCGACTCTTACCTACGAGATTGCGCCCACTTCGGAGTCATTCTTTACGAGTAGCATTTGGTGGACGGACTACACGCGTTTCAGCACACGTCAACGCGGTGGTGGATTTGGTACCGTGCCTGCAGGGCCGGATGCCGGGACTAATTCTATTGAAAATCAAGAATTTCATACTCTTGGCTGGGATACTCGTTACCGCCAAAACTGGGGCAGTGAAAGCCAGCACACATTCTCTACAGGACTGCAGCTCTATTATACCGATTCCCCGCGCCAAGATTTCCGAGGTGTAACACCCAATGCTACGACTGGTGCACTGCGTAACCAATCTGAGCGTGAAATTTTATACGCGCCTGTCTTTGCAGAAAACCGTTTCAAATTTGGTAATTTTTCTATCACTCCAGGCGTGCGCATGGAGAACATCTGGCAAGATGTTAGAGAGGTTGTTAACGTCACCAAAACAGCACTGCTTCAGCCTCTTGGTTCAAAAAGCGATCATACCACTGTTTTGCTCGGTGGCTTAGGTCTCGAATATGAATTACCTAACGAAACATCTATTTATGGAAACGTCTCCCAAAGCTACCGTCCAATGATCTTTACTGAGGCTGTTCCAACGGGTGCCGGAACTATCGTCAATAATGATCTCGAAGAAGGAAAATCTATAGAATACGAACTCGGGATTAAATCACGTCCTAATGAATGGTTGAACTTCGACACGAGTATTTTCTTGCTCCAATTTACGGATCAAATCGGCACGGTCGCGCCAACTTTACAAAACGTGGGTGATAGTCAGCATCTTGGTATCGACATTTATGCCAGCATTGATCTTTTGACTCTGGCGAATGGGCAGAAAACTGAACATGCCTTAGAATGGTTTTTCAGCGCTACCTTTCTTGATGCTGAGTTCGTCGATGGCCTAGCTGATGGTAATACTCCGCAGTATGCTCCAGATCACACCATTCGTAGTGGCCTCATCTACCGTCACGAGGAGCGTGGAACAATTTCCCTCAGTAGCACTTACGTTGATGATTACTTCGCTGACGATGGCAACACAGCTAACTTCCAAGTGCCCAACTACAATGTATGGGATCTAACAGCAGAAATTAAAGTGCACAAAAATGTGAGCTTAATCGCAGGAATTAATAACTTATTTGACCAGCAATACTTCACCCGAGTGCGTAATGATGGCATCGATCCGTCTAATGGTCGTAACTATTACGTTGGCGCCTCGTTTGAGTTTTAAGACACGAAAGTAGTAGTTTACTGAAATAGAGGTGATGGCTTTTGTTGGCCATCACCTCATTTTTTCAAACGCAGCGAAGGATGTCCGCCATGCAGAACTTTGACCGGTGGTCCGAGTTCTAGCTTGCGGATTTTTCCGGCGATTTGTCGGCTGGTGTCGCATGCTTGACTGGTGCAGTAAACGACCACTTGTTTGCTCTCAGCGATTTTAAAAACGGCATCGGCTTCCATTTTATTGGCGTCTTCTTTTGGATCGAGGTTCCACAAGATTGAATTCGGATAACCGTTTTTCTCCCATTCTGAGCGTGATCGGGCATCGATCCAAAGCGCGTCGGCTGGGACTTGATCAAAGCAGATTTCGTCAGCTTTGATGGCAGCTGGATCGCAATGCGGAATAGGAGTGGGTTTTGGATTCGTATCCCGCGCCAGCCAACTGATGGTGGCTGCGGACACCGAGATCGCGAATAGGATCGCGATTTGGAAGACGGACTTCATGGGTTAGTCGTGGGACGCGATACTCTGGCGAATCCTTGTTGCGCTCGGTATTTTTGAAGATCGATATCGGATTCAATTCCAATCAGGGAAATTGCCGGATTGTCGGTGCTTTTTGGGGTGACTCGGATATCGTAAGATTTGCCGTCTTCGACGGTGACGATTTCAGTGGTGAAGTTTTCGCTGCTTGATGAAACCTTGGTGATGCGTACGGGTTTATCGTAATCGATTTTGACCCGTATGGATTTAGCTTCGGGTTTAGAGTTGAGATCCCAATTTAAGGTTTTTGGTTCGAGTGCAATGGCGGTGGGTATGTGGATGCGAAAGGCGACTTGCGAGGAGGGTTTTTCTTCTGGATCACCTTCGAGCCAAATGGAGACCGTTTTATTGACGATGCCTTGGGCGTTTTCGATTTTGTAAGTCAAGCGCATGATCCCGGATTCACCGGCTGCGTAAGTGGATTTGCCGTTTAAAAGTTCCACGGCCATGCAACTGCAGCCTGCATCCGCGAGGCGGATTTTGACCGTTTTATCGCTGGTGTTGGTGAAATTGAACTCGCAAGTGACTAGTTCGTCCTTGAGTCCGGCATGCGCCTCGTAAAGGTCTTTTTCAAATTTCAAATCCCCAGCCTGTAAGATGGAGGATAGAGCAAGAAAGATGAGTGGTAATAGTTTCATGGGGTAAAATTTGAACCTAAGGCTTCTCTGGTGCAAGCTCGACGGCGATGATCAACCGCCCGCCTCTCCATTCTGGGCCGAGGATGTATAGGGGTTGGCCATTTTTGAGTGTGACATCAGATTTGAGAACTTTTTTGCGACTCAACCAAAGATCTAAGTTGATAGGCATTTCATTGACGGTGTGCTCGAGGCGGGTTTCGAAACGGATGAGAATTTCGTCAGATGGTTTGAGCGGTTGAGCCCAGTTCTCGTAGGATTTTAAAATCGGTTTGGAGTCAGAACCCATGGCGCGATAGTGGTTGAATCGCAATCCCTCTGTGGCGCTGAGACTGGTTTTCGTGGTTTCTGAAATCTTTCCAGCGCGCTCACCGGCAGCAGAGGGATCGGCGTTGGTCGCGTAATAAACTGTGACATCCAGCGTTCCAATTTTTGCGGCTCCCGGATCTTCTTGGGCATGCAAACGGGTGGGTGTGATCACAAGGGCGATCGCAAACAGACGACAAAGAAATGAGTAAGCCGATGTCATTGGGTTGAATTTTCGGTAGAATCGGGTTCAAGAGTCGCGGTGCGATCGGATTCTCTGGCGGTCGGAACGTAGACCGTTTCAGAAAAATCCGTGGAATCTGGGATGGCGGTGACGCCTTTTAGTAAAATGACGGAAGCGTTGTTTTGCGTCGATGGGACCCACTCGGCAAACACGCCTTCTTCAGGAGTGTAGACCACTGGCGTGGCGATGGTTTTAGGAGTATCATCGACTGCGACTGAGGTTTCTTTGGTGCCGCTTTGCCTGCCAATGGAAAAGGCGAGGACCATGCCAGCGCACGCAGCGAGGGGCATGAACCAAGATTTCCAGAAAGAGCCAGTGCTGGATTGCCCTGCGGCTGCGGGTATGGTTTCGAGTTCGCGGATGCCTTGATTGATGCGAGTGAGAAAAAAATCTGGGTAAGGAGGTTCTTCGTTAGCTGAAATGTTTTGGGTAAGCATATTTCGGAAGTTCCGGAGTTCCTCGCGAGCGGCCAGATGTTCTGGGTGAGCGGCAGCCCACGCATTCATCTCGGCGAGTTCGGCGCCGCTGAGTTCGTCATCCAGCCACAGGGCTAGTTTGGTTTCATCGGGATTCGTATTCATCTTTGAGTAAGGTTTGGAGTTTCTGGCGGGCGTAAAATAGGCGGCTCATGACGGTGCCGAGGGTGCATTCCATAACATCAGCGATTTCTTTGTAGGACAGGCCTTGGACGTCCTTTAGAATAACGACCTCGCGATGTTCAGGGCTGATTTTTTCTAAAGCTGCGCTGATTTTAATACGGAGCTCGGAATTGGAGAGCGCTTCATCTGGAGATTCGATGAGAGCGGGCGCGGTTCTGGCGGAGAGGTCGATACGATCTCGGTCGAAAATTTCATCATTCAGCTCGCCGCTGCTTTCGATTTTCCGTTTACGCACCCAATCGTAGACGACGTTGTGGGAAATTCGGAACAGCCAGGTCGAGAAACGGGAGCGGTTCTCGAAGCTTGGAAGGGCTTTCCATGCTTTGATGAAGACGTCCTGAGATAAATCCCAGGCGTCGGCATCGTTTCTGACCATATTCCGTATCATTGCGTAAATTTTTCCTTGGTGGCGGATGACAAGTTGGTTGTAGGCGTTCATGTCACCTTGTTGTGCAAGGGCGACCCATCGAAAGTCTTCGTTAGGATCGTTTCCGTCCTCACTCAGCGATCCGACGGGATCTTGCTCAGGTTTGGACGGCTTGGCGCTTTGGTTATTCATGTAAAATTTTCAGAGAAATGTCTCATGGAAGCTTGGCGCGGGATGGCAATATACGCAATCCAAGAATCGAAGGCTGATTTTTACCCCGAGGGTTTACATTTTCAGGCTGAAAGCTAAACATGGGCGGCATGGAGGTTGAGATTAGGCAAAGGCTTGATGAGTTCATTCGCCGAAAAGGCTTACGCAGGACGGTGCAGCGCGAGCAAATCGTGAGCGTTGTGTTTTCTCGCGATGAGCATTTCACGGCCGAGGAGTTGTTCGACCGCGTCCGGAAAGTGGATGCCGAAACCTCACGCGCCACGGTGTATCGGACCCTCGGGCTCTTGGTGGAGGCGGATCTTTTGCGCCAAATCGACCTCGGCGAGAATCAAGTGACCTACGATCCCAATTTCTTAAACAAACCCTCGCACAATCACTTGGTATGCATCGATTGTGGAAAAGTGGTCGAATTTGAGGATAGAAACGTCGATATCCAGACGGATTGTGTGAGTCGGCGGCTGGGTTTCAAAACCGTGCGCCAATCCATCAAGATCGAGGCAAACTGTGAGCAACTCAGGTTGAACGGGCGCTGCCCAAACCTCATCGCCACGCGTCTTACAGGAAAACGCCTTCGTAAAAAACGCTGATGGACAGGCCGAAGCCGCGTTTCAAAGCATCTCCGTTCGCTGCGAAAACGAAGTTTCGTAAGGCGCTTGCGGATTGGTTTGGGCGGGTTGGGAAAGATTATCCGTGGCGAAGAACTCGTGAGCCTTACCCGATTCTCGTTTCAGAAATGATGCTCCAGCAGACGCAGATCGCGACGGTGCTCGGAAAAGGTTATTACACGAGGTTTCTCGAAAAATTTCCCGATTTAGAGAGCTTAGCCCGTGCGGATGACGAGAGTTTGCTGAAAGCATGGGAGGGATTGGGCTACTACCGCAGGGCGCGGATGCTCAGAGAAACCGCCAGAGCGATTCTAACAAAACATGCCGGAAAATTTCCGGAAGACGAGGCAGATTTGCTCGATTTGCCGGGCATCGGCCCATATACCGCAGCGGCTTTGATGGCGTTTGCCTTCGGGAAACCATCCGGCTTGGTCGATGGAAATGTATCGCGAATTTTTTCACGACTGATGGCGGATGCTTCCCCTATTGATGAGCATGCAGTGATCCGCAAGCATCGTGAATGGGCGCTGGAGTTGTGTGATCCAACAAGCCCAGGCATACACCATCACGCGATCATGGAGCTAGGTCAGACGATATGTCGCCCAGGTCGACCCGCCTGCGAAATGTGTCCCGTTTCCTCATATTGCGAGTGTTTGGAACCAGAGAAACTACCAAATAAAAAACCTGCGGTGGCGATCACTGGCATCGATGAATACGCGATTTTTTGCCGAGATTCGGCCGGGCGGATACTGCTTCATCTAGAATCAGGGAAGCGCCGTAATGGGTTGTGGAAATTGCCGCTGAGATCCAGCGTGGATTGTTTGGGATTAGAAAAAATATACGAAGCAACCTACGCGATCACGCGCTACCGCGTTTCACTGAAAGTGTTTCTCAGTGCGGCAGATCATGCATTTGCCGCAATGCCAGGAGATGAATGGACGGATTTAGATCGGTTCAATGAATTGCCTCTAGCGGCGCCCTTCCGGAAGGCGTTGGATGCAATCCTTTGCGATTTCTAAAAACTTATGTGACGTGAGTGCGTGCTTATGCTCTGATAAAGCCGGATGGATGATCTTTTGAAAAAATTAGCTGTGATGTTTTTAGCTGGCGCGTGTGCGTCATGCGCACTTACGGCACCATCTCAAGCAAGTTTTCAGGTTCCTGATAAGATGACGCGCCAAATTGTTAGGGAGCGGATTTCCGCAGTTGTTGTCACAGAACGCAAAGAACTTGGTAGTTGGGTGAATCATAAATTTGCCATCGCAAATGCTCCACAAGATGCGGATGGCGGTTCCGCCGCTCCGATTAGTGAGGACGGCTATTTTTTAACAGCGGATCATGTTCTCGCCGGCGCTCCTCATAAAAATGTTTTCATCATCTATGCAAATGGGGGAAAAATCACGACCGCCAGAGCAAGGGTGGTTTGGCGTTCTGCCGCAGATGATCTCGCCCTTTTACACATTTCAAAAAAAACGCCTTATTATTTCCAGTGGTCATCACCGAGTCGGCGTATCAATGCGGGCCTCCCAATCATCCATGGCGGAATGGCCACGGGGTTTAAAACATCCCATGGCGCTTTGAAATCATCTCTCGGATCCGAAAGCCTGTTAACCCGAAGTCGCACGTTTAAAATGGATATCCCACTCGAGCCTGGAGACAGCGGCGGACCGGTCATCGATGCTTATGGAAATTTGATTGGCGTAAATTCTGCCGTTGAGTTCCTCATCCCATTGGAAACGGCAATATTTATCGATTCCGAGGGAGTTAGGCCTAATGTCCAAAAAATCCACGAGCTCATTCAAAGAGACCGAAATTCCAATCCAGCCTCGAATCGCTAAACCATGCTACGCCACCCTGTTTTGTTCGCTGCATTTACCTGCATCATGGTTGCAGGGATGAGTTCTTGCGGGTCACTAGAAAATACTGGCTATCTTTATCAAACCGCCGGCGCGGCTCATGACCACATCATGCTGGTCAGGGAAAATCCAGAGAGCTTTGGTTATCAAAGACTCCACGCTTTATCCAAACGTTATCCTGATCTGGCAGTATTTCTCGAAAGCAGGGGCCAGCCTAGATATTATGCTGAAACCACGAACTCGGGGGATCGCTATTTCATTCTGTATTATCCGAAAAAACGCGAGGCTTATGCCTGCCGCAGTACGGCCAAATTGTCCCAGAAATTCGAATTTTCCGGACCATATCCTATCACCCCAAATGAATTGGCAACTCTTCAAAAACTAGAAGCCGGTGAGGACCAAGATTTCAATGAGTGATATGAGCTAAAAATAGCTTGCAACGCCGTCCAGAGTTCATATCTTTAGAGAACATCAGATGGAATATTTCCGCTGATATTATAAATCAGGCAATTGCCTACCATAGAAACCAAATCCAAATAAAAACCATGAAAACTAATCCAATCCGCAGACGCGGCTTCACCTTGGTGGAGCTTCTCGTCGTTATCGCAATCATCGCTGCCTTGGCAGCTCTCTCAGCTCCCATGATTATAGGTCAAATTAAGCGTGCAGATCGCGTCGAGGCTATTAGCAATGCCAAGCAAATTGGTGTCGCGTTCTTGCTATTCCAAGAAGAATACGGTTCATACCCAGATGCAGGTACCCAAACTCTCGTTGAAGAAAACAACGATGATAGTGATGTCACAGCTGCTACAGATAGTTCGAACGGATACTTCCGCCAACTATTCGTATCCGGTGTTACAGAGTCAGAGTCCATGTTCTATGCAAAGACTGGTTTTACTAAAAAACCTGACGGCGCGCTTGCAGCGGATACGCTTGAGGCTGGTGAAAATGGCTTCGGTTACATCTTGAATGGCACCGAGGGACTTAGCACCGCTGGCAATGCATCACGCGTTTCGGCAGTGACTCCTCTGGACGACACGGGTAAATTCGCCCTCGATCCGTTTGATAAAAAGGCGATCTGCCTTAGAATGGATAATAGCGCATCAGCTCTGACCGTCAGCAAAGACGGCGAAGTTGTCTTGGGCGGCGGCAAGAAATTGCTGGATACAGGCGCAGGCACCATTTGGGGCGCTAGCGCCACCCCAACAATTGTCCAACCCGAGTATTAATCTACCACAATCATTAGCCGGGCAGCTTTCGGGCTGCTCGGCTTTTTTGTTGCGCATTTGAAGTTTCTCGACGATGGATGGGAACTTTTCATTCGTAACACATGTCCTCAGAAAAAATTTCCCAGGCTTTCATGCCGTATCCGGTCTCAACCTTGAGCCCAAGGATTGTCCCAACCGATCTCAGCTCGTTCAAATCGCGTGGTATCTCGGAAGTGGAAAGGGAGTTGCAGCAGAAACTGACGGAAATCCGTGAGACCTATCTGGCCGCAATCGATCATTTCAACTGGAACAAGCTTATTTATGAGGCAGATATCAATTTCGAGCCCATCATCGGTCAAACTTACCACTTATATGAAGTTCGTGGCCGCAAACTACTTTCCATGATCGCACCAGAGCAATGGCACCACAAGCACCTCGCCACCGTGCGACTCAATGTAGATAGGCAATGGAAACTGGAAGTCATTTCTGATGCGATTGATCAGCAATCTTTGTTTGGGGTCTGATAGTTTGCATAATCTTTTGTTGAATCGTGCTTATTCTACAAGGAGGGAGGAGGATGGGGAGATGAGGAGTTCTGGATTTAATTGATATTCTTTCTCCTCCTCTCCTCCAAAACCTCCTCCCTCCCTGTAAAGAATGCCCGAAACATCTCCCAAGATAGGAAGTGACACAAATAAACGCCTCAGGAAACCCTGAGGCGTTTATCAAAAATATCTGAGTGCGAAACTTAGTTTGCAGCGATCACGTTGACGCGGCCGCCTTCGCGGTCGAACTTCACTTGACCATCGGTCAAAGCGAAGAGGGTGTGATCTTTACCGCAGCCAACACCCACACCTGGATGCACTTTGGTTCCGCGCTGGCGAATGATGATGTTACCAGCGATAACGGCTTGTCCGCCGAATTTTTTCACGCCGAGGCGCTTGCTGCGTGAGTCACGTCCGTTCTTGACGGAGCCTTGTCCTTTTTTATGGGCCATGAGAGTAGGTTGGTTGAAATTGAGGAATTAGCCAATGGAGGTAATCTCCAACTTGGTCATGTGACGGCGGAAGCCAATCGTTTTGTGGAAACCTTTGCGGCGCTTGAATTTGAAAGCGACACCTTTAGGACCACGGAACTGATCGATCACCTTTGCTGTGACGCTGCCGCCTGCGATGAATGGGGTGCCGATGGTCACGCTGTCACCTTCGCCACGAAGCAGAACTTCGCTGAATGTGATTTCGGAATCGACAGCCGCTTCGAGTTTCTCGACGTCGAGCTTGTCACCTTGTTTGACGCGGTATTGTTTACCGCCTGTTTTGATTACTGCGTAGGCCATGGCCGTTTAGGGAAAAGTTGTTGTCCGCTATTGGAGCGGGCGCGGAATCCACCATGAATCGAACCACCTTGCAAGAATTTTTTGAGTGTTTTTAAAAAACTTTCTCAAAAGGACAGATTCGATTCCATAAAAGCATGTATTTAGGGGCTTTTCATGAAAAAGAAAAATATAATTAGAATAGTTCTTGATAGTAATAAGAATGATTCTAATTTAATGCCGAAATGACAAGCAACGGCTTACAACATCGACAAACGGAAATCCCGGAGGAGATCAACGGCCTCCGCATGACGCGGCAGCGCCAAGAAGTGTATCGATTCCTGATGGGAGAGCGCACTCACCCGACGGCGAACGAAGTTTTCATGCGCATCAA
>JANPMK010000043.1:0-10751 GCA_031422775.1 Akkermansiaceae bacterium
GGAGCTACCGCCCGGTGCCTGTTGGGTCGAACTGCCGTCGAAGCCCCACTCAGGAAGTTCTTCGAGTTTAGGGAAAGATGCGAATTCCTTAACTTGGGATTTGCCGCGGATGTTTGGAACAGGTGTGTAGCCGTCCAGCCATAGGTACTCTAATACGTATTTAGCCATTTTAGTTGTTGTTTATTCGGGTTAGCGATTGGTTTTGCAGTGAAGCAGGGACAAAAAATCATCTACCGGCTCCACCGACAAGTAATTTAAAGCAAATCACGTACCATTTGAGCAATTTAGGGGTATTTTTGTTTATACAGCCCAGTATAGGACTTATGTGTCCAATAAGACCTATATCCACTCTATTTCACTCTTCTGAATTTGAGGTTTGAGATTTGAGATTTGAAAATTAAGATGCGGCGCATGAACCTGCTTCTGCGCAACGCACGCATCGCCTCTGAATCCTCGCCCGACCTCCTTTCCGCAGATGTTCTGATCGTCGATGGTGTGATTCAAAAAATCGCCAAAGGCATTACCGCAGCAGACGGAGCAAAGATCATCGACTGCAAAAACCAGGTTCTCTGCCCGGCATTTTTCGATGCCCACGTGCATCTCCGCGAGCCCGGCCAAGAGCACAAAGAAAATATCGCCAGCGGATCGGAATCGGCCATCAACGGCGGGATCACCGGCCTCGTCATGATGCCGAATACATCACCTTCACTCGATTCCGGTGCGGTCGTCAGCGCGGTTCTCGAATCTGGAAAACGCAACTCCCGCATCCCCATCTACACCTCCGGCTGCGTCACGAAAGGCCGCGACGGAAAAGAGATGGCAGGAATCGACGGCATGCGCGCCGCCGGAGTGAAAATGCTCACCGACGATGGCGACACCACCCTAAACTCCTCCGTGCTCTACCGCGCGATGCAATACGCCTCCGAGTTTGGAATGTTTTTCGCCTCGCACTGCGAAGTCCCCGAACTCGCCGGACCACGCGCTCTCAACGACGGCCCAACCGCCTACAAACTCGGCATCGCGGGCTCTCCTGCCTGCGCCGAGGAAATCATCATCGACCGCGACATCCGCCTCGCCCACGCCACCGGCGCCCACATCCACATTCAACACGTCTCCTCCAAAATGGGCATGGAAACCATCCGCTGGTGGAAATCCCGCGGCGATGTCAAAGTCACCGCCGAGGTTTCTCCTCACCACCTCCTCTTCACCGACGAGGACATCGGCGATTTCGATACCCATTATAAAATGAACCCGCCACTTCGCGGCAAAGCCGATAACGAAGGCCTACTTGAAGGACTGCTCGACGGCACCTTCGACATGATCGCCACCGATCACGCTCCACACAGCCCCTTCGAGAAATCCCAAGACTTCGTCTCCGCCCCCAACGGCATCACCGGCCTCGATACCGCGGTGGTCTCGCTCTACCACTTCTTCGTCAAAGAAGGAAAATTCGGCTGGGACACGCTCGTCAAAAAATACTCCGCGGAACCCCGCCGCCTGATGTCCCTCGAGGTCCCAACCATTGCCGAAGGCCAAACCGCCAACCTCACACTCTTCAACACCGAGGCCACCTCCACCTTCACCAAGGACTTCATGAAGTCCAAATCTCAAAACACTCCCTTCCTAAATAAAACGCTACAAGGTCGCATCGACCTGGTCGTGCTGGGAGATAAGATTTTGTTAGAGAGGTAGGGTCGTTTCGATGAAACAACCGAGATTGCGGCGTTTTTTTAACAATCGAACTAAAAATGAAATCAGTTGATCTCTACGAAATTCGTGCGTTGGGAATTCTACATCTCTCAATTGGACCATTTTGTCTATACTGCTTGTATTTCATATGGCCCGCAGTGATTGATGACGGAATACTCTATTTTATGGATGCTGTCGGCTTATCCTATGTAACGAGTGTTGGAATTTCACTACTCATGGGTGGCATTGGTATCTTGACTCGCAAAAAATGGGCGCTTCCCTACATGCAATTCTCTGGGTTACTACTCCTGTTTTTTCTGCCGATTGGAACAATTCTTGGCGTCTGAACTCTTGCGGTACACTCAAAATTATCCGCAAGAAAACAACGAAATGACCATGGAAATAAAAATTTAGGTTCAGCGCTGGGTCGTTATGGATTAATAAGATTCCTTCGTTACTTATTCCTTCCGATAATGACTATTTTCGTCATCAGCAGCTTTGCATGGGATGAATGGGCTAAAATCGCTGACTTAAATAGGTCAGCTAGAATTTTCCGTGATAACTCTGAAATGCATTTCTTTACTTACATCGGCAATCAGACATTTGATGGACGGGATCGCCCCGTATACCAGTATAAAGCGTATGGTAAAACCTTGGATTTCATATCATACTTTAAGATCGATCTACCAGATGATGGTCGAGTTAGACTAGGAATGGATCCTTTATGGCGAGATAAGAAAAATTTCAACCAAATCAAACAGCGTGAAGTCGCAATACCTTTACACGGTGAAGACACTTTTAAGACGCTATATGAGAGCATGCGGGGTCATAAGATGGAAAAAGATATAAAAAAGGCCTCTATTCTAACCGCTGCCGCATTATTTACTCTAATTATTGGCTGCATACTGCAGCGCATAATTTTTCGTCAGGCTGGCATTACATCTTGATATCAAGTTTCAAAGGAGATGCCCCTGTCTTCTTGGATTAGGCATCATATTTTATGTGTAGTTACACATCCCCTCCTCATCAAAACCCCTCCAACTGCATCCCATTCAACATCTTCGTCGCCTCGTCGAACTGCTGCACGAAAGCAACAAACGTACGGTAAATTCCCCAGCAGAGCAGAGCGATCAACACCGTGATCACTATCTTCCATGCCACGTGCATTTTCGGATGAAGCCAAACCAAAGGCAGGGCAAAAGGCGGAGCCGTTAGTAGCGTCAAGATGATAGATCCAGGACTGCAATACCACGGCACACCACTCTTCGCAGCAACCACCGCAGCCATAGGCCGCATGGATGGATCCAGAAATTCCATGCAGTGCTTGCACTTCACTGCCTCTTCTTGGATCTCCTCCGCACAATATGGACACTTTTTCATTATTTGAATTCACCATCTCTAAACTTCTTACTATGAATGTCGATATTCGATTTATCGACGCCAACGATATTATAGAAACTGATCACTGCTAACTAGGCACTAGTCACTTACATGCACACTTACCCCGTCACTTGCCCTACCTGTTTCGAGACATTTGAAATCGCCGTCCCGCCGGAGTCCGAGATGCCAACCGAATACGATTACGACTGCGAAGTTTGCTGCCGACCCATGCTGATCATTCTCAATTCATCTGACGACATTTACGCTCAGTCACTGGCGGATTAACTCGCAACTACTTCGAGGCGAAAATAATTTTGTAGGCGTGATCTTCAGCGATCGAACGCGAGCGCAGACCGAGCTCCCGTAGATGTGCCTCATAAGGAAGCTGGCGGTTCGCAACGAGATGTAACGTTCCATTGCGCTTCAAAGCTGCAGCCGCAACACTGAGAAAGGATTTACCGAGATCCACATCCTTCGACTGCGCAGTATGAAACGGCGGATTCGCAATGATGTGATCATAGGTTTCCGGCAAACCAGCAGTCACATCATGCCAATGGAAATGAGCGTTTCCGGAAACATTTTTACGCGCGCATTCCAAAGATCGTGCGTCGGCTTCAAATAAATCGATGCGTGAAATGTTTGGCGATTTTTCCAAAGCCACATGACTCAGAAAACCCCAACCCGCACCGAGATCAGCGACATTTCCGCGCAGCGAAACTGGCAGATGCGCAGCCAACAGCAGTGAACCAGGATCGATGTGTTTCGCGCTGAATACTCCCGGCTTGGTGATGAAAGAAGTTTCGGGGATCACTTGTGGCTCGGCTAACTTTTGCCAATCCACTAAAATCTCCGCATCCCATGGTTCATGCTTCGACACTCCGAAGGCACGGCATTTGTGTTTCGAAACGGAAAAGGAAAGCGGCGTTGCTTTTCCCAGCTCTTTTTCAAACCGCGCAGCGCCAGCAGTATTCGCTATCGCTGTGATAAATACCCCACCCTCTGCCAAACATTCATGCGCCATTGCAAATCCAACTAAGGTCTCTTCCTTTGTCTTTCCCGGCAAAAACAACACAGTCGAAAATCTACCCGTCGGATTATCCATTAGAACCATACCCGCACGTTCGCAAGCATTCGCCAAGGGCTTTAGCGGCTGCCATCCCGTCAGTGGTGGTAGATCCGAATGAGGTTCCGCTCCGAGAAATAAAACATTCCCTGAATCAGCGCGGTGCTCTTGCAGCGCAAGAACCAGAGTCTCGAGTGCGGGGTTCATCAGCGATCTTGTGTATGCACGATTTTCACCAACTCCGCTTCGATGATCTTTTCACATTCGATGATCTGATTCACGCGACGCACCTTCGCTTCTTCAGCGATTTGCTCCAACGCATCAATATCGTAAAGATAAACCTCTTCGATCTCTCCCACCGAATGCTCGATGTCACGCGGCACGGCGATGTCGATCATGAATAAGGGCCGGAACTTTCTCGCGCGGCGCAACGATTCCACTTCTTCACGATGAATGATCGTATGCGGAGCACCGGTTGAGGAAATGACAACGTCGACCTTTTTCAATTCTTCCAACCAATCATCAAACCGCACCGCTCTGCCACCCATTTCCTCTGCAAGCTCAACCGCGCGCTCGTGCGTGCGATTCGCGACAATAATCGATTTCGCTCCTCGCGAAACCAAGGCCTGCGCGGTCAATCGACTCATCTCGCCAGCCCCCAGCACCATCACTTCGCTGTTTTTTAAATGTCCGAAAATCTTTTCTGCTAACTCAACCGCCACGTTGCCGATCGATGTCGACCCCTCTTGGATCGATGTCTGGGTACGAACTTTTTTACCTACGCTAAAAACTTTTTGGAACAGCTTGTTCAACATCGGCCCGGTCGCGCCAGCTTCATGCGCCGCTTGGTAGGCTTGTTTGACTTGTCCGAAAATTTCCGTTTCTCCGAGCAACATCGAATCCAACCCGCTCACCACTTTGCACAAATGCCGCGCTGCATCGGCTTTTTCGTAGCGATAAAACGGCTCCTCATGGCCGTGAACTTTTTCCGCCAGCGAGTTTTCCAATCGCTCAAGAGCCGTCGCCGCATTGTCAGCCACGAGATAAAACTCCGTGCGGTTACAGGTCGAAACCACAACGCCCTCAGGCACGCCGGCCATTTCTAACAACTGCTGCGCAGCTTCGCCGAGCTTGGTCGTGCCCACAGCAAAACGCTCCCGAACCTCGACAGGTGCGGTTTTATGATTCACTCCCAAGCAAACGAATTCCATTTAGACAAAAGCAAAAACTCCAAGTGAAAGGACGAAAAGTGCAACTGCACCCAGCGCAAACCGCCGTCCCGTAATTCCCCTCACCCGCTTGGTGACCATTAAAATAACATACCCTAACCAAACCCCAACCGCCGCAATTAGATGCGCCATCGCTCCTTTACCCGACGGCATAAGCACCCCAGCAATGACGCCGACAGTTAACAGAACCATCCCCAGCCAAAGCAAACGTTCCAACGAAACTAACAATTCAGGAACAGGTGGCAAGTTCCGGAACAAACCTCCTTTAAGGTGATGCTCCTTCAATTGATGATCCAACACCAAAAACATCACCCCCGCCACCGCCGCCAACGCCAACGCCCCGTACGCCAAAACCGACATCGCGGAATGCGTCTCTCCCCAGAAACTCGTATTCAACACCTTTTCCGGATTCGCCGCTAACCGACCCGGCAACAACGCAAATCCCTGAAAAATCACCACCACCGGTGCAGTGAAAACCCCGAGCAGAGAAATCCGATACACCGGTCCAACTAACAAATAAAACAAAGTCAGCGACCACGCGAGAAACACCGAGATCTCCGCAATGCTCCGCAACGGACAAGCTCCTCGCATTTCACCCCGCACCGCGAGATAGCCCATTTGGCAAAGCATCACGGCAATCATCCACCAAACCGTCCACCGGCTCCGGTTGCCATGTCGTAAAATCAACAAACCCCGCACCCCCGCCACAGCGGCGAGCAACGTTGCAGCGATAAGAAACCAACGGTCCATGCCCTTTCAATCGCCTCTTAGCTCACAACTTGCAAGTCTAGGCTTAGATGATGAAAAGATAAGTCCTATAAGACATATAGGACTTATGAATGATCGACTCTTAATTTACGGAGCAACCGCAAAAGCAGTGGCGTTTTTACGCTTGGAAACCTCCTGTGGCATCCATGTCCAAGGATCCACGTCCTTTTGAGTAAAGACAGCGATTCCAATCACACCAACATTGGTGGTCTCGCCATGGCGCATGTTCGCATAAGAATTCGTTACAGTGGAAAACTTGAACGCAGCTACTTTGGACTCGCTCGTTCTGAATCCTTTAATCTCTACAGTCTCCCCCGCTGGAACAATGTAACCACGCTTGGAGTAAGAGGCAGGTTTGCCATCTTGAACATCTAACCCATCCACACTCGCAACGATTTCAAGCGCACTCTTGCTGCGGTTTTTAATCAGGATCGAGTAGGTCTGATTGTTTTTACCCGATACATATCGTTTGTTAGTTCCATTACTTGACCAATAACTTCCATAGTCCTTATAAGTCGGTAGATATCCAAAACTGCCCTTGATTCCCCACTCCACCATATTTCCCGCTGCAGTCTGCAATGCATCAACTTTATCCTTGCCCGGCGCCATTGCTTTGAGTCCTTCGGAATCATTATAATAAATCACATCCACTCCAGTTGGCTTCTTAGAAGCTCGGGTAAAACTCGCGTTAGGCATCACCGATATTTTCTCGTCACCCCATCCCGTTGCCAATCCAGGTCGCTCTTTCTGCTTTTTTGAGGGATTAGGATTGTTCAAAATCGTATCGATATTCTCACTTTTTGCAGATGGAGGATTGCTCAAAATCGCATCGATTTCATTACGAGAAATCGCATGATCTCCTGAACGTAGTCCTGCAGTCGGGCTAGGTTCTCCTAATGGCGGATGAACCATCGGCCCCCCGCAGGAACTTATTAAAATGGCGATGAGCGAAGCCCCCGATACGATGATATGTTTTAATTTCATAGTGCTGGAAAAACAGCATTTAGATTAATCGACGTCAAATACAAAATGCAGTTTTTCCAGCATTTAGTATTGCGCTATCTTTTGGATAAGTCAGTTTACCCATGTGAAACGATTTGAAAACGGCCAAATCACGCGCCGCGAAAGACAAGTGATGGACATCCTTTTTAGGAAAGGAAAATGTACGGCTGAAGAGGTCATGGAAGAACTCCCAGAACCACCGAGCTATTCAGCGGTGCGTGCGCTGTTGTCGACTCTCGAACAAAAAGAGCTGGTCACTCACTCAAAAGATTCCCGGCGCTATGTCTATCACGCAGCGGTTCCGGAAAAAAAGGCCAAGCGGACCGCATTGAAACAACTGATGGCTACATTTTTCGACGGCAGCCCGGAAAAGCTGGTCGCCTCCCTTTTGGACCCAAAAGATCAGAACCTCTCCAAAGAAGAAATCTCCAGAATCAAAAAACTCATTGATGATAGCGAGTCAACCTAACGAAAATCAAAATATGATCACTACCATCATTTTTACATTCGTAGCCGCCGGCCTGATTCTTTTAGCAGGCTATAAAGATCAGGCACGAGATCCTCGCTTAACATTGTTTTTATTGGTGTTGATTGCGTTGTTGCCTCTCATGTCATTATTACTACCGAAGGTCGAACTGCTTTCCGCTGACGAAACCTCATACTCCAAAAACGTATTCCCAATCGTAACATCACTATTTGTCATCTGGGTTTTAGGTTGCCTCCTTTTTCTAAGCCGACTCGCCGTGGCCAGCATCGGACTGCATCGTTGGCGTAGAAGTTCTATCAAAATAGAAACCATCGATGGCGTTGAAATCTACTCAGTTAAAAATCTTCGTGGTCCAGTGGCTGCTGGAGTCGTTCAGAAAATGATTTTTGTTCCAGAAAACTGGAATTCATGGTCCGAAAACGATCAAAAAATTGTTCTCGATCACGAACTTTCGCATCACCGGCGCAAAGATCCTTTGTGGAGACTGTGTGCAGAAATCGCTCGTGCGATTCATTGGTATAACCCACTGACGCATTGGATGGTGAATCGATTTACGCTTCAGTGCGAATATGCGTGTGACGAATCTGTGCTCAAACTTGGAGCCGACCCCAAATCCTACGCTCGCTTACTTTGTAGCATCGCAGAAAAACAAGCGAATGCGCCTCTTGCGCCGGCCATGGCAAACCCTTCCTCTCTGCACCTAAGAGTTTCGCGCATGTTAACTCCATCGAACCGCAGCAGCACCGTTTTACTCATCCTAATGGCATCATTTGCATCCGCCACAGCATGTGCACTTTCTGTCATTGGCAATAAAAGCCCAACAATCAGCCAGGAAGAAATTCAAACCCGCCTGGACGCCAATCCTTTTCCCGGCGAACCCTAAAACTTCTCATTTCCCAAATGAAATTTCATGCTAGCCTCCGCGCATGACTCAAGAAATCGAGACTCCGCTTTGGAAAGGCAGCCCATCCCAATGGTTGAACATCGGCCCGTTCAGTTTAGCTCTGTTGTTATGCGCCGGTATCGTCGTCGGAGGCATCTTTTTCCCGCCCGCATTCGCGGCATTGATCCTTCCTCTGACCTGGATCATCTGGAGCTACCTCGTCATCCGCTGCCAAGTTTTTGAACTGACGTCTCAACGCCTCAGAATCAGCAAAGGCGTTTTCAACCAAAAAATAGATGAGATCGAGCTGTATCGAGTCAAAGATGTCTTAGTTGAGAAAAAATGGTGGATGCGCATCTTAAACCTCGGTTCACTCCATATCGAAACCTCGGATCGCTCACTTCCTCAGGTTACAATCCCTGCGATTCCAGACGCGATCAATCTTCGTGAATCTCTTCGCAGAGAAGTCGAAATCGTCCGTGATAAAAAACGCGTGCGTGAATTGGATTTCGAAGAATCGAACGAAGAGGTATTATCTTAAATCTCTAACTGCTCTAACCACTTCTCCCGACGGAACCAAGTTTCCTGTCGCTTCGCATACTGACGCGTTGCAAAAACGATCAATTCCTCGCACTCCTTTCGAGAAATCTCACCTGAAAGAAATCGCCGAATTTCTTTCACGCCGATCGCTTTCTCCCAGTTGCCATAAATTTCTGCTAGAGCAGAGACCTCTTCGATCGCTCCTCTGGAAAGCATTTGCTTGGTTCTCAACGCGATCCGCTCATGCAAGTCCAAACGCTCGCGGATCAACCATACTCCTCTGAGCGTCTTCTCTAACTCCTGAGTCTTCTTTTCCCAACCATCACGTAGCTCAGAAACTTTCTCACCAGTGAGTCGACAAATTTCCAATGAACGCGATACGTAACGTTTATTTCCGCGGTTCACCTGAGCCGCCTCCACAGGATCGATCGCTTCCAGTTCTGCTAATAATTCTTCCAACGTCTGACCGTCCATTTCTGCGCGCATCTTTTCATCCCCTTTCGGCAACGGCGATGGCCCATGGGTGAGGAATTTTAAATACAAACCCGACCCACCCACCACGATCGGCGTTTTCCCACGCGACTGGATTTCGGAAATTACTGGCATCGCCATCTCGAAATACCGACCCGCATCGCAGCTCTCTCCCGGCTCTAACACACCAAACAAATGGTGATGAAAACCTTTCTTCTCCTCCTCGCTCGGAGCTGCACTCAAAATCTCGATCCCTCGGAATAACTGAAACGCATCGCCATTTACAATCTCCCCGCCCAACTCCTCCGCCATCCGCAGCGCATAGGCGGTCTTACCAGACGCAGTTGCCCCGCAAACAAATAGGGGCGAAACGGCTTTAGGCATGCCCGACTTCAAGCAACATGGAGAAGGGGTTGCAAACCTCATTTTTCAAGGAGGGGCTGCATTCTGCTGCCCAGCAACCCGAGCCATTGGAGCCCTGGGAAATTTCCTACTACGCGGAATCGCAACGCAAGGAACACTACGACATCGACGACGAAGACCTCCGCCCCTACTTCCCCGTCAACCGCGTCATGGAAGGCATGTTCGGCATCGCCACAAAAATCTTCGGTATCACCATCACACAGCGCGATACGGTCTATCTGGATTCAATCGAAAATCCACAATCATCAATCATCAACTTGTCCGTCGAAGCCTCGGCGAAGTCGGATCATCCATCTCTCCCCGAAACATGGCACCCGGAAGTCACCTTCTACGAGATACATGACACCAATTCCGGCGCGCATCTCGGCTCCTTCTACGCCGATTGGCACCCGCGCGAATCGAAGCGCGTCGGCGCGTGGATGAACTCCCTCCACACCGGCGAGCTCGGCGAGCCGCACCTCGGCCTGATCATCGGCAACATGTCGCCTCCCGTCGGCGACACCCCCGCCCTGCTCACCCACCGCGAGGTCGAGACGATCTTCCACGAGTTCGGCCACTTGCTCCACGGCCTGCTTTCCCATGTCCCGGTGAAATCCCTTTCCGGCACGAACGTCGCCTGGGATTTCGTCGAGCTACCCTCCCAGATCATGGAGAATTTCTGCTGGGAAAGGGAATCGCTCGATCTCTTCGCCCGCCACCACATCACCGGCGAAGCCATTCCCGAGGAACTTTTCCGGAAAATGGTCGCCGCGAAAAACTACATGTCCGCCACGGTCTTCATGCGCCAGCTCGCCCTCGGCAAGCTCGACCTCGAAC
>JANPMK010000044.1:0-31635 GCA_031422775.1 Akkermansiaceae bacterium
TTACGCGCTGGTCTATCGCACCAAGGAATTTAAAGGCCAGGACGAAGGGCAACTCTTCGGAACGGTTTCCACGAACTGGACGTTCTGATCCGGATTTAGACCGTTTGCCGAAGTCCTTGCGTTTATGTGCTTGGTTGGGGCCAGAGTCCCCAAGAACGACCTAGGGCTGGAATCCGCAGCCACGATTAAATGCGCATGCACTTTTGGCAACCGGTCTAGCGAAAGATCAAGCCGTTGATGGTTTTTAGGAGATTTAAGATGGCTTCGTGAGCGGAGTCGATTTCGTTGGCTTTTAAAGTTCTATCGGCGGCGCGGTATTGGAAGCGGTAGGCGATGGATTTACGGTCGGTGGCGATTTTTTGGCCGGATGGATCGGTGAAGAGGTCGAAGCATTCGTAGGAAATGAGGAGTGGCTCTTTGGCTTTTTCGAGAACGGCTTCGATGTCGGCGTTCGGGGTGTTGATGGAAAGTTCCATCGCAGCATCGCGGGTGGAGCCGGGGAATTGCGGGAGATCTTCGACCTGGGATTTGTTAGAAATGAGTTTACGGAGTTTTCCGAGATCGAGTTCTGCGACGAATACGGGCGAGATGAAATCAAGATCGCGCTCACGCTTGAGAGAGAGGCGGGCGAAGAATCCGATCGTTTGGTCGCCAGCTTTGATTTCCGCGCCGAGGGTGAAGTTTTCGCGATCTTTGGGTTTCAGGGAAATCGTTTGGTTTGGAAGTAAAGCGGAGAGGGTGGCTTTCGCATCGTAAAGATCTGCGGCGCGATCTTTGTTAGACCATGAGGATGGCTGGGAGTTTCCGGAGATGAGAATGGCGAGGCTGTCGCTTTCTTGATCAAGAGCTTTACCGCCGCCGGCGTTGCGGAAGACGCGTCCCATTTCGAAGAGACGGATGGATTTTGCCTGTTGGCGAGCATTGCGTTCAGCGCTGGTAACGAGGCCCGGCACGATGGACGGGCGCATGATCGAGTGATCCTCGCTGAGCGGAGATTTGACGCGGATGAGATCGCCTTCTTGAAGCGGGCGAAGCGGGAGTATATCGGTAAGTTGGCTCTCGGAAATCAGTTTGATCGTCTGGCACTCGTATAAACCAAGTGCGGCGAGACGACGGCGCAGGATCATGTCGGCATCGTATGCGGCGTCGACATCACTGGTTGGAACAAGCGTGGCGCGGAAACGTGATGGCACATTCGCGAGGCCGTGGACGCGGGTGATTTCCTCTGCGAGATCGATGTGACGAGTGAGGTCTTGGCGAAACGATGGGATGAGCCATTTGCCATCAGCTTGTTTGCTCAGACCGAGACGAGTGAGGATTTCCTCTGCGGCTTCGGTGGAAATGGAATTGCCGAGTAGGTGATGGAGTTGAACGAGATCGAGGGCGACGGCGGATGGGGGGAGTGGGGGAGTGCCCGCGGCCTGAGTGGGTGAAGGTGATGCGCCGATCAGTTCAATCGCGAGCGCGGCGGCGGGGAGGACGCCTTGTGGATCGACCCCGCGTTCGTAGCGATAGGATGAATCCGATGAAAGGGCGGTACGGCGCGAGGTGCGGCGGATGCCGGATGGGGAGAAGTGAGCGGATTCGAGGATGATGGAGGAGGTGGATTCGGTGACACCGCTATCGAGTCCACCCATCACGCCAGCGAGTGCCAGGGCTGCACCGGATTCGTCGGAGATGAGGAGGTCGTCGCTTGTTAGAATGTGAACGGATTCATCGAGTGCTTTGAAGGACTCGCCGTCTTTTGCTTGGCGGATGACGATGGCACCAGATACTTTTGCTGCATCGAAGGCGTGCAGGGGTTGTCCGGTTTCGTGGAGAACGTAATTGGTGATATCAACGATGTTGTTGATCGGGCGGAGTCCGATGGATGTGAGGCGTTGTTTGAGCCAATCGGGGCTTTCGGTGACGGAGATTCCATCGATGCGGGTTGCGGCGTAGAACGGGCAGGAGGCGGTGGCTTCAAGTTTGATGAAATCGGTGGAGGCGGGAATAGAAGAAGCGGGCGAGGCGCCCGCGCTCTCGTTGATGAGAGGAGTTTTCAGTAGGGTCGCGAGCTCGCGCGCCATGCCGGCGTGAGATAAAAGGTCAGGACGGTTGGGAGTGACTTCGAGTTCTAACAGAGTATCGGAATCGAAAAGGTTTTTTACGGGAACGCCGATGGGTGAGTCTTCGGGTAAGATTAGCAGGCCGTCTTCGCCTTTCGGGAGGCCGATTTCTTCGGCTGCGGCGAGCATGCCTTTGGATTCGACTCCGCGCATTTTGGTTTCACCGATGGTGAAGCCTGCGGGGAGTTGGGCGCCGGGAAGGCAGCAAGGAACTTTATCGCCTACTTTGTAATTTTTCGCGCCGCAAACGATTTGGCGGAGCTGACCCTCGCCGGCATCGACTTGCGTGACCTTGAGTTTGTCTGCATCAGGGTGCTGGACAGCTTCCATGATCTGAGCGACGACAATTTTATCGGAGGCAATGCCCTTGGTCACAATGCCCTCGACTTCGACGCCAGCAAAGGTGAAGAGATCGGAGATCTCAGATATGGATTTTCCGGAAAGGTCTAGGTGAGTTGAGAGCCAGTTGAGTGAGATGTTCATCAGAGTGTAAAGTGTTCAGTGAGCAGTGATCAGTGGAAGATTCGATTATGCGAACTGCTTGAGAAAGCGGGTGTCGTTTTCGATGAGTAGGCGGATGTCTTTGATGCCCCAGCGGATCATGGCGAGGCGGTCGAGGCCCATGCCGAAGGCGAAGCCGGTGATTTTTTCAGGATTGAGGGCGTTGTCTTTGCGGGTGGCGTTGATGGATTCGAATACTGCGGGGTCGACCATGCCGCAGCCAGCGACTTCGATCCAACGAGGTGCTTGGCCTTTGATCTGGAGTTTTACATCGATCTCAAAAGATGGCTCGGTGAAGGGAAAGAAATGTGGGCGGAAGCGCACTTCGGTGGTGGTGCCAAACATTTCACGGAAGAAATATTCGAGTGTGCCTTTGAGGTCAGGAAGGGTGACATCGGTATCGACGAAGAGGCCTTCGAGTTGGTTGAAGACGGAGAGGTGGGTGGCGTCGATTTCGTCACGGCGGTAAGCAGAGCCGGGAGCGATGATGCGGATAGGCGGAGTGGCGGATTCCATCGTGCGGATCTGCACGCTGGAGGTATGAGTGCGGAGGAGTTTTCCTGAGTTGAAATAGAACGTATCTTTTTCGTTACGAGCGGGGTGATCGGCGGGGGTGTTGAGCGCATCGAAGCAATGGTATTCGTCTTCAATTTCCGGGCCATCGGCGAGGGCGAAGCCCATGCGGCGGAGGATTTGGATCGCTTCGTCGCGGATCAAGGTTAGCGGATGTAGGCCGCCGGTTGGAAGGGTGCGAGCGGGAAGGGTGAGGTCGATGCCTGAAAGCGCGGCGGCATCGGCAACGGCTTGCAGGGCGTTTTGTTTTTCCTCAAGCGCGGAAGTGATCGCGGTGCGGGCAGCGTTGAGGGATTGGCCAAAAGTGGCTTTTTCTTCGTTGGGGATGTCTTTGATCAGGGCTCCGGCGAGAGTGAGGGTTCCTTTTTTCCCTAGAACCGCAACGCGGGCATCATCGAGCGAGCGCGCATCGTTGGCGGCGGCGATGAGTTCGAGGGCGGAAGATTGGATATTGGCGATTTGCTCGTTCATGGGCGGGCAACGAGATAGCGGAGAGCAGCCCGCGGGGCAAGAGTTTGGTTTCAACGCCGAATGATTGGAGAATTCGGGTGGGTGATTATCGGGTTCTGTATGAAATTGCTGAGGAAATCAGGATCGTCAGGATTTTCAAGGTCGCTCATCGGCGGGATGTTTACCGTTGATGTCGGGAGAATTTGCTGGGGAGGATTGACGATTATCAGCATAGATCACAGCATCTGGAAATGGGTGAGCCAGGGTTTATATACAATCTCAAGGGGAAGCTGAAATTTTGGACATTCCATTGTTTGATCAATGCATTGCCCAGCTATCTGATTGTGATGGTTTGGCTGGGTCAGTTTGGTAATCCAACCAGCCATATGGCGATGCTCTCGGCGGTATTTACTTTTGTGGTTATGTATTCGGTTATGACCTCGTTGCCGGGGCCTTTAACACATAAAGACACTTTGTTTTCGAGAGCTTTGAGAGTCGGTTTGATTTTGAGAATGATTTGTTCGATATGGACGTTTCTTTTTCTTTTTTTGGGTCCAATCGTGATCTTCACACCGGATTTCTGGTGTGGAAATATTGCAACGGGTTTCGTGGATCGCATTTATGGGTTTCTTGGTCATGAGACCGATTTGCGTAAAATGTTCGACGGAAATACTAGTAAAGATGGAGTTTTGATACAGCCCGGATTTAAGGAAATTTATCTGATCACCTTATTTGAGGGACTGATACTTTCGTTGATGCTGTTTGTTTTCTCAGTCATGGCGATTGTCATTTTACAAATGCGTGATCGGAAGAAAATGTTCCTCAGGCCACCATATGTTGGCTGATGGGCTGGCGGTAAGATTTTGAGCTGATTTGCAAGATAAGTCTTATAGGTCCTATAGGACTTATTTCCTAAAGAGTCACCTCAGTGCCGATGCCGCCATCCGTAAAAATCTCCAAGAGCAGTGCATGCGGGAGTCGTCCATCCACAAAGTGGACTTTACGGACGCCGGCGTTGAGAGCGTCGATTGCGGAGCGGATTTTTGGGATCATGCCGCCGGAGATCGTGCCATCGGCGATAAGGGCGTTGGCTTGCTCGACGTTGATGGATTGGATCAGCGAGGATGGATCTTTGGGATCGGCGAGAAGGCCTGGGACGTCTGATAGGTAGACGAGTTTCGAGACGCGCAGTTCTTTGGCGAGGGCGGCAGCTGCGAGGTCGGCGTTGATATTGAGGGCTTTGCCCGTGGCGATTTCTGAGGCGAGCGGGGAAATGACTGGGACGATGCCGGCTTTGTGGGCGGTGTCCATGTTGGCGAGCTGGCAGCCGACGACTTCACCCACGCGGCCAAGGTCGATGGGTTTGTTGTCTTTATCGAAGGATTTGATTTTTTCACCGAGGAAGATGTCGGTTCCGGGAATGCCTATGGCTTTGCCGCCGAAGTCGCGGATCATACGGACTAGGCCGGGATTGATTTCGTTAGAGAGGACACGGGAAACGATGTCGATCGCTTCTTCGCTGGTGTAGCGGAGGCCGTTGATGAATTTCGCCTCGATGCCGGATTTCTCCATGGCGGCGGAAATCGCTTTTCCTCCGCCGTGAACGACGACGGGGTTGATGCCGGCGACTTCAAGAAATGTGATGTCGCGCATGACGCTGGCGACGAGCTCGGGATCTTCCATGGCGGAGCCGCCCATTTTGATGAGAATGGTTTTCGAGCGGAAGGCCTGGAGGTAGGGCAGGGCTTCGATCAGGGCGTTGGCTTTTTCGGCGGGATTCATGGACGGGGGTTAGCTAAGCAGTGAAATGGAGAAAACGGAAGAGGTTTTGGATATAGAAACTGCAGTTGGGGTTTATTTTCACCGCGAAGCGCAGAGGTCGCAGTGGGACGCAAAGCTTGGGTTGAGGTATAGATAAGTTTTTTAGAGGAATTAGCATCATAAATAGACACATGATTGAGCCGCAAGGTGGCTTGCCAAGACGGGTTGAATAGCGAAAGCTAGGGGCATGGAAATGATGGTTAGAGCGAGAAGAAATCGGCGGAGTGCGGCGATTCGTGGATTGGTTCGGGAAACCCGACTTGCGGTGGAGGATTTGATTTTGCCCATGTTTTTTCATGCGGATGCCGAGGATGTTGCGATCGAATCGATGCCTGGTTGCACGCGTTGGTCGGTTCAGGGATTGTTGAAAGAGATTTTGGAGGTTCGTGATTTAGGTATACGCGCGGTGGTGCTTTTTCCGAAAATTGAGGATTCTCTGAAAAATTCTCAAGGTAGCGAATCGGCGAATGACCATGGTTTGGTGCCGCATGTGATTCGGGAAATTAAAAAACTTTGTCCTGAGATGTGCGTGATCACGGATGTCGCGCTCGATCCATATAACTCGGACGGACACGATGGTTTGGTGGTTCGGGGTTGTGATGGTGAATTGAAAATTCTTAATGATGAAACGGTCGAGGTGCTTTGTGATCAGGCACTTTGTCATGCGAGGGCAGGTGCGGACATCGTCGCACCATCGGACATGATGGACGGTCGGGTGGGCGCGATCCGTGTTGCGCTCGACGAAGCGGGATTTGAAGAAGTCGGGATCATGTCTTATACGGCAAAATATGCATCGGCATTTTACGGGCCATTCCGTGGGGCGCTTGATTCCGCACCAAAAGAAGGTGATAAGAAAACCTATCAGATGGATCCCGGAAATGTGCGTGAGGCGATCCGTGAGTTGTTGATGGATGAGGAAGAAGGTGCTGACATGGTGATGGTGAAACCTGCCGGTCCGTATCTCGATGTGATCGCGCGCTTGCGGGATGAGACGACTTTGCCGATTGCGGCGTATCAGGTCAGTGGAGAATATCTGATGATCAAAGCGGCGTGTGCGAGTGGTTGGTTGGATGAAAAGGCTGTGGTTCTGGAAAGTCTTTTGGGGATACGCCGTGCGGGTGCGGATATGATTCTAACTTATTTTGCGAAAGATGTGGCGCGGTGGATTCGATAGTTTCGGAAAAGATTTTTAACCGCGAATCCGACTTCGCCACCTCCTACGCCAAGGCTACGGCGGTCAAGAAGGCTACGACGGACAAGTGAACGTAAATCAAGAGCTTTTATAACGTTGATGGATTTTGCAGAGCTTAGAAATTATTTTGAGGAAAACTTCGCGGTGCGTGGGGAGTTGGGGGCTGGGCTGAGTGTTTGGAAAGATGGGGAAGAGATCGTTTCACACACGGGAGGATATCGGGATAGGAATCGAACTGAGAAATGGAATGCTAAAACATTGGCTCCGGTCTACTCCGCCACAAAGGGACCGGCTGCGGCGACTTTGCTGCATGCGCTTTCCAAACATGGCTTGGATGAAAATGATTTAGTGAGCGAGGTTTGGATTGGGTTTCCGCTACATGCGACGACGTTTGGTCAGATGCTTTCTCATCAATGCGGTTTGGCGGCGTTGTCGGAAAATGCGGATGTCTATGATCATCGCGCGGTGATTGCGGCCATCGAGCACACCACGCCTGAGTGGTCGCCGGGTCATGGTCATGGGTATCACCCGAGGACGTATGGATTTTTGTTAGACGAATGTGTGCGTCGCCTTGAAGGAAAGACTCTTGGTGAGTTTTGGAACGATGAAATCGCTAGACCGATGGAAATCGATTTCTGGATCGGTTTGCCGGAAAGCGAATGGAGAAGGGTGGCGCAATTGGTTCCAGGTAGAGCAAAGCCATCGGCCTTTGAAGAAGGGTTTTATCAGATCTACGCCCAATCAGGCAGCCTCACGCGTCGGGCATTTTCATCGCCACGCGGCTTGCATGCGATTGCGGAGATGAACGAACCCAAAGCATGGGCTGCTGGCTTGCCGGCGATGGGTGGTTTGGGATCAGCAAGCGGACTTGCGAAGTTTTACCAATGCGCGATCGGTGCGTTGGAAAGTCCGTTTTCAGCAGGAGTGATGCGCGCTCTCGGGAGTTTGCAGATTTCTGGAGAGGATAAGGTGCTGTTGCGTGAAACCGCTTTCACCTGCGGTTGCCAGATGGATCCGGTTGATGAATTCGGACAGAAGAAACGCTTTTTGTATGGGCAATCGATTTTAGCCTTCGGCCATCCAGGGGCGGGCGGGTGTCATGGATTTGGCGATCCAGTTAGCGGAGTGTCGTTTGGTTACGTGATGAATCAGATGGAACTCAGCGTTATGCCAGGTGAGAGGTGTGTGGGTTTGGTTGAGAGAGTAGACTATTAAACAGAAAATTTTAGGCAGAAAAATAAGAATCATTTATCTAAAAAGATCACTGTGACTGCCGGTTCTCTCAAGAAACAGTGATTGATCTTCAATGCGATAAATTAAAATCCAATCGGGTTCAATGTGGCAGTCACGAGATCCTGACCAGTTACCACCGAGAGCGTGGTCTCGATGTCGTTCTTCCAAAGCCTGCTCCGTCACAATCAAACGAATCACATGCTTTAACTTTTCAATATCTTTCCCTCTCTTTATTGCCCGTTTGAAATCTTTCTTAAACGGACTGGTCTGAAAAACAATTTTCATGAATCCCAGCTTTCAAATAGTTTGTCGACCGATTCAAAACGCTCAAGATTACGACCTTTTCTAGAATCTTCTAACGCTTTGACAGTCACATCATTTGGGATGGAGACATCAAATGGTAATCCGTTTCTTAATGCAATTTGGGTATAGAACATTCGAATCGCCTCGGTCGGGCTCACTCCTAAACGTTGCAGGATATCTTCCGCTTTTTGCTTAATGTCGGGCTGGATTCTGCTGTGAACTGCGGCGGTTTTCATATCTAAAATGTGTCCCATTTGCAACACGATGTCAAGGAGTGATTCGTTGCATCAATATGATGATTCAGTGAGATGGGAAAAAGCATTTCTCTTTTGGCTATGCTGAGTGCAGTGGGTGTGTTCTGCTTTAATTATGAAAGGCCTATTTTGGATCGGCGCAGGCTTGGCTCTTATGCTTCCTCTCGCGTTACTAGTTTTTTTGCGTTACTCAGAAAGTAAAAATCTTAGCGAAGATAATAAACCTTCAAATCGAGCTCCGGGTGTTGCGTGGGAATCGCTGAGAGGTGAAGAATTGAGCCTGTATGTTCGCAAGCTCTCCATTCAGGAGGTTCGTGCTTTTCTAGCAGTAGAGCAAAGACCGAGCGTCCTACGTGAAGCGGATTGGCTCAATCAAATTACTATCCTGGAAGCTCATCCAGCGGCTAATTTTTACTTGGAAATTTTTGCGCGCTACGGCGAGTTAGATTTTAAATCGGCTTGGTCATTAATTACCGTGGACGATAACCCGATAAGCTCCGAGCTTGCGGATGCGGTTTATCGCGGAAGAGGGAGGGCGATACGTTTGGAGGCGATTATGGAACTGGTATCTCAGTGTGAAAAAAATGCTGATACTTGGCCGATCTTTTCAATCATCGCCGCAGCCAGAGGCTGGGCGGAAGTGGAGCCCGAAGTGGCTTTAGACTGGGCATGGCGAAATGTTGGTTGGAATCGAGAATATGTGCTTACCGGTGTAGTGATGGGGCTTCCGAAAAATACACCATGGTTAGAGTTGTGGAACAAGGCGAATAGCATGGGATCGGTTTCTCTGGGAGTTGCTGGATTTTGGAAAGCACAAGATGGCGAATTTGCAGAAACACTAGCGGTGCGATGGATCCAAGTGAATCCTGATGCTGCTATCAAATGGATGACTGATTACACTGAAGAAGATGGTAGTGACTTTATTCCTGAAGCATTCGCAGCATGGCTGAGGGCTGATATACAATCAGCAGTTCAGTGGCTTTCTTCCGCAGAGGCGGATGGAAGAGTTGGGAAAGGTGAACTTGCGAGAAGGATCTACTATTCGACGATGACGCCCTCTGATGATATTCTCATGGAAGTGATGAAATTGAATGCGGGTCCAACGAGAGACTTCGCCATCGAGGCTCTCATTGATCGCCAATATGATTATGAAAGCACGCTGAAGCAAATTGTCGAATCTGACGAGATTCCCGAGGAATTACGTAAGAAGGCGCAGGCGCGGCTTGTACGATGAACGAACTCAAAGCATGGGCGGCGGGTTTGCCGGTGATGGGTGCGTGAGCTTGATTGAGAGAATCTAAAAGAAAGGAACCGCGATTTTAAATAGCGACCAAGTGTGCGAAATATAATGGACTAACGCGGCGGTTGCAGTCGCGATTGAAAATCGCGGTTCCTTTCTTTTTTACCTGTCGTACAGCAAACTCTGATTCAACTCAAAGGGATGGATATCAGAAATCCAAAAGCCGCCGAGCAAGCCATATGAAGTAGATTTGATATACACAAGCGAACTGAAAAAATCCTTTTCAAATCGCGGATTTGTCATTCATATTTAGAAATGATGCTCACTGGATATACGATCCCGAGATAATACTAACAAGAACTGTTCGGAATAGAATGAAACATTTAAAGATCATCTTCTTCTTGCTGATTGCATTCGCAGAGCTTGTGAACGCAAAGGCCTATGAGATTGAAGGCGTGATCACGAAGGAGGGTGATACCTATATGGTGTTACACAGTGGATCAGACAAACCGGTTTCAATCGCAGCCTTCGTGGAATTCTTAAAAAGCAGGGAGAACGGCTCGATGATTGGACTTGCTTTGCTCTCTGAAGATTTTGTTCCGATCTCTCAGATTCAGTCCATTATCGACGGCGCGTCAAAGAATCCCCTCATTGAGATTCTGGATATTCGGCTCGGCCCCTCAGGGAAGTTGGAACTAGAGCGTCGCAAAAAATAAAATCCGAACAAGCCGTGCCTCCTAACGAGCCATAAGCAACTCGATCTCATTCCAATTTTCATCCAATCGCTCCCTTAGGAGCACTCAAACGTTCGCCAATAACGATCTACTAATCCATTTGTGAATATCCTCCTATCTATTCTCGGAATCATCTGCGGTCTTATCGGCGGTCTGCGTATGCCGCTGCCGAAGTGGAGGCTCCTTGGTGGATTGGTCGCCCTCTGGATGGTCCTCACTGGGTTTAATCTCCTTTCGGCTAGTCCGCATTCTATGACGTCCTCCTCAATATTCTGGATGAAGCTTGGCGGCGGCGCTCTTATTGGTTTTGGGGTTGGATATTTTGCGCGGCCAATTTGGCTGAATATTTGGGGACGGAAAAAGCACAAACCAATGACAGAAGCCGAACAAGATGCTGCGTTGAAAAATCCCGAGTGATGATTTTTGATTTGGAAGAAATTGGATTTTTAAAGGACTGCTTCATTTACTTTTTGTTTCACACGGCGACCGAAGATCGCCGCTACGCGTTGAGAGGTGTGTAAGCTTGGTGGAGAGAGTGGGTTATTAGTGAACTGTCTCCATGAGATATTTCATCATGAAAATTCGACCGAGGCATCCAGCGGTAGGTCGAGATGAATCTGGCTGGAATTGAGGGCAAAGGGCATGAAGGCACGACTGCAGAAAGGGTAAGCATCGCCGAGGGCGATATGGTTCGCTGCGTTTTCGTCCAGCAGGGTGTGATGGAATAGGCACGCGGAGGTTTGCCAAGTGGAGGGTCCATCTCCAGAGGGACTGTGGTTGGTCGGGGAACTATTTTCTAACAATGCAGGCAAGATGGCCACCTCACCAATCCGGTCGGAACTGTGATCGGTGGCGAGCAGGTGTTGCAGCGCATCTTGTCCAGTGCGGGAGCGGGCGCTGACGACTTTTCCTCGCCGGAACTCCAGTTCGATACCCTCGATCACGGTGCCGCCATGCGTGACCGGCCGGGAAATTCGCACGATGCCGCGGGCGGATTTCTTGTGCGGTGCGGTAAAAATTTCCTCGGTTGGCAGATTACAGACGAAGAGTACGCCAGATTTGGATGTGAGCTGGGCGGTACACCATGCGTGCGAGCGGGTAAGATCGAGCGTAAGGTCGGTGCCTTCACCTACATAACGGATATGTCGGTGGCGTGCGGCGTTTAGTTCGTCGCGACGTCGGGCAAGGTTTGAGAGATGGGTGTGCCAGTGCTCGACAGGGTTGAATGCGGAATAGGTATTTTGCTCCGACGCTGCAGAGTCGTGAGGGGCAGTCACCCGCATCGCCTGAAACACGACCTCCCACAAGGCATCGACACTCATTCCAACGGCATCGGCCCATACGGACGAGGGGGCTGGGGCGAGTGTCCACTGGCTGGCTCCACGGACGAGAGGTTGTATGACGGGGCCGAGGTGCCGCCACTTGATGCGATCGAAGCGGGCCAATCGCTCGGCCGGTAAGCCGGACATGAGTTTTGGCTGGCTGCCCATGAGGAAAAGAAACGCCCCACCGCGCGCGAGGTGCTGTTGCATGCGCCGACTGTGGTTGGAAACCAGGATTTCGTAACCCCGAGTGTTATCGGTTTCCACTAATTCACGCAGCCGATCCGGGTCGGATTGAATGACTTCGATGGTGGAGTGAGAGCCTCCCGATTCAACTTCCAATTTTGAGACGGCAGTCCGTATCGCTGCGACCAGTGTGTTGGTCTCCGGATGGACGCCCTGTAATTCATAGGGCTCGGTAATGAGAAGCGGTTGCCCGGGCTGGAGATTTAGCCCGACCCGTAAGATGACTTCCCCCATGTCAGAGAGCTGGGAGGCGAAGTCAGATGTCATCGTTGAAGTGTATAGAATCGAGTTACTATTTCTTTTTCTTCGCCTTCTCGTCAGCTTTAAGCTGCGCTAATTCTTTGCCGAGTCCTAACATGTCTGAAATTTCAGATTTTGACAGTGAGCTATCGCGGTCTTTATTGGCTTCGTCAAATTCTTTACCAGCTGCTTCCTTGTCGTTTGCGTCGGCTACGTATTCGTCGCGACGGACTGAGCCGTCCTTGTTCTTATCCTTCGATTCGAGGAAGTCATTGATGGCTTCGCGATCTTTTTCCCTCAAAGCCCTTTCTTTTTCGCGGGCTTCTTTTCTTGGGTCCTTCTTTTGGGTGGCCGCTTCAGCAGGCACGACGAGCATCAGAGCGGCGAGAAGTAGAATGAGTTTTTTCATAGGGAGTGGGTAGTTGAATAACTCGGGAACATAGCCAAAAAATGGCCGAGCACAATCTCAATTGTGGGTTTCATTCGAAGTTCTCTTTTCCTTAACTTGATCGGCAATGCGCAAGACAACGACTTGATAGGTAACCCCCTTTTCCCCTTCCTCAGACGGTCCTTCAGTGTATTCTCCGCGATAAGTGGAAAAGTAAATTCTTAGCATTCATTTTACAATTTCCTTACAATGCCACTGCGGATTTCTGATAATTTGGTGAGAACATGAAACTACGTATTCTATGTATTTTAGCGATGGGCGGCAGTGGATTCGCTGAACCATTGGATGATCGTGCTAAGCTGGAAGAAACATTCCGCGCCCATGCCGTCATGCCCGGAGGGGAATACGCGGCGGCGGTGGCGGCGCGCGGCGATGCGGCAGGGTTTCTTGCCATCATTCGGGCGGACGCCAAGCTGTTGGATACGCCACGGGGCAGGCTGATCGAAGCGGAACTGCTACTGGCAAGTGGACGCAAAGATGAGGCGCGCGGACGGTTCAAGGCACTTGCCGATGTGGCCGGGAAAGGCGATTGGGGTACCGGGCAGCCGGGTTATTATCCGGTGGAGCTGCCGGGAAGTTCCAGTGAATTTCTATTCACCCAACCTCTAGCTCCTTATGCCTACGCATCCGGCAGTCATCGCGATAACTGGCTCCTGCGTCGGCTCATCGCGCTTGATCTGATGGACGAGGCAGCGCGTGAGTTTGCGCGGATCTGGGAGATACACCGCGCGAATTCAAAGCCGTATGCGGTGCTTAGTCGGAATCAGGATGAATCGCTGCCGCCCGATTCCGAATTGAAACATTTCTTCTATCCGACTGGATTCAACGGCCTCGGGCTGCAGTTTGCGCTAGACTATGCGTATTTCTTAAAACGGACGAAACGCGCGGATGAGGTGCTGAATGTTCTGATGGAGCCTTTGCGGGTCATCGATATGGATCACAATCCAAATTTCACATCTTCGAAGCTTCAGGCGACAGAGAATCCAGAGAGACACCCAATACGGAGTGCGCCAGTGGTTCCGGATTCTTTGCGTCCTTGGGATATGGTGGGAGTGGCGCGCAAAGAGTTCATCCGGCTAGCTTACGGCGAATTCAAAAATGCGAAGCGGGAGGGCGCGCTTGTCGAGTTACTACAAAAGCAGATCGATCAGGGGGATAACCGCGCCCAGCGGGTGTTGGCTCAGATCAAACTGCACGCAGGCGAGACCGAGGCGGCGTTTGCCTTGGAACTCGGATACATTGAAAAGGGCGGCTTCAATCCGGTGAGTATGGCTTACCGCAATGGCTTGATTTACGAGTCGAATGGCAAAACAGACGAGGCGGTAATCGCTTTTGAGCAAGCGCTGGCTGCGGAGTCGCTGCCGCTGAATGCGCCCGTTGCCGATGAGCAGACTTCGGAGATACGGCACCTTTCGATAGGTTTATCCGGAATCGGCTGGTTCGGCTCCGCGGCGCTGAACCGCAGAGATGTGGAGGAGCGTCTGCAACGCCTCTACGCCGCACAAGGGAGCATGGACAAAGTGCTCGCATTGCAGTTTGCCCAGTTCGATGCTGATGAAAACCAATTGGAACAGCTCCATTACGTCGAGGAGATGGCTACGCGTCTGAAAAGCGCTGGGCAGGAGGAGAGCTTCACCAAATGGGCTACCGGTAAGCTCGCCACCGCGAAAAGCCTCCGCACCAAGGCGAATCTGTCTTGGCTGCTTGGGGATTATCCCACCGCCGTCCGCCATGCCGCCGAGAGCTATCAGGGAAATTATAATGAGAGGATTTCGTGGCGTGAGCGCTTTTCAAAAATCGATCCGAAGCATGAATTGGGATATCTGCAGGCGATTGTGGAGAGGATTCCGGGTGACGCTGTCGCCCGCCTTGAACTGCTCGATCTTCAGGACAATGTGGACGGGCTAGAGGCTGTAGCGGCTCTTGAAACACTTCTCGAAACCGATGCGGATACCGCTTTTCCACAAAGGATTGGGGTATGGAACCGCGTCCACTTCGAGGGATACTTCGCACTCACCTACCGTCTGATGCGGCTTTATGAAAAACATAATTTGTTAGATAAGCTGCGCGCCACCGGACTGCGGATGGCGAGGGAGGAGAAGCCTTTCGACAAGTTCGATTCGCACGGATATGAGAGGATCGGATCCAACGGGCGGGAAGAATACGGCAACGCCTGCCTCGCACTGGCGGTGCAGCACGCGGATGCTCCCGCCTACCAGACCGAACTCGCCACCGCGCTTGAAACTTCGCGCTGGGTGGGCGCGCGTTCGCAAATGGCTCGGCGGCTCGACAAAGTGGTTGAGCCAAAAAACGTCGGAGCATCCCCACCCTGGGTAAATCTGCCGCCAGACACACAAGTGATCGTTTCCTGCGATTCCGTGACCTGTGTGGCAAAGAGCGAGCGCTTTCTATACGCTGGTGCGCCCTGGGGTGTGGCGGTCTATAATGCCAAAGGCGCGCCGGTGACGCGGATTCTGTTAGGAAATTCCGTGACCCATCTGGTCGCTACGGAAGACCAGCTTTGGGCAGGGACGAAAGATGGTCTATTTCTTATCACGGCAGAAAAATGGACGGTTACGCATGAACCCGTGGGCGAGGTGGTGGCCCTCGGTTTGGATGGTGAGCAACTTTGGATTGGCGTGAGTGAACATAGAGATAAAAGTCTCATGACCCTGAACCGTCGCACACTGTCCATGCGTACGTTTGCCGCTGAGGAGATCGGCATCGAGCGGACAACCGATTTCACACGCTTCGAGGCGGACGGCAAATATGTGTGGGCCGACAATTACCACGGCCTGCTGCGCTACGAGCGTGCGACCGATACTTGGAGCGCGGTGGAAAATCCCGGACCACGCGACCCAGTACATCTCATCGGGATCGTCGATGGCCAGGTTTGGGCGGATGTCTGGATCAATGACGAGTTGCGCCATCGCCCAGCGCGGCTGAATCGCAAGACCTTGGAAGTGACTCCGCTCAAAATGCGCGGCAATTCGAAGGATCGTTATGATGGGATGATCAACTTCAATCTCGTTTTTCTCGGCCATCATCACGGACAACCTGTGTTTGGTGGGAAAGGCGGCTATGGCGGGCGCTTTGTGTTAGAAAAAAATTCTAACAACATCCGCCGCCTGCAAGAGGCTGACGATGAGATTAAAGCGGAAATGATCAGTGATCCGCTTCCGGACTTGGCAGCCGCGATTCCCGCTAACGCGTGGCCCGATCAATTGCGCAAAGGCGTGCGCTCGACACGTTTTTCGGACCGTTGGCCGGAAGATGCCGTTTGGGCGGTGGTCTTTGACGACGCCCGCAAGCAGGACTGGCTTTGCGGGGGCGCAGGGCTCGCGGTGATGCCGCGCGATGGCTCGCCGTTACGGCATTTTGGCAACGCGGAGGGCTTGACGCTCGGGCCGATGCTCGACGGCGTCGAGATGGGCGGAAAACTGTATTTCGCCTCCGCATGGGACGATCATCGCGGCTCCCTGACCGTCTATGATACGGAGACGAGGGTTTTCACTCCGT
This sequence comes from Akkermansiaceae bacterium, assembly GCA_031422775.1. Lineage (GTDB taxonomy): Bacteria > Verrucomicrobiota > Verrucomicrobiia > Verrucomicrobiales > Akkermansiaceae > Luteolibacter. The sequence goes on from JANPMK010000044.1 coordinate 16,185, forward strand.
GGTTCCGCTCCGATGGGATGGACTCCAACAAGGTGGTGGGCCTGGCCGTGAAGGAGGGAAAATTGGAAGTGCACTACGGGGTAGAATATCCCGCTGATGACACCAAAAATAATCTCTATCCTGGTCAATTCGATCCCGCCAACAGCCAGTTCACCTCCGGCGGTAAGGAGCCGATCGCACCCGTGGAGGGAAAACTTCCAGCTCCTGCGATCAACGGCATCATGCCGGTGCTGGGTGGCCCGGCTTACCGCAGTAATCAACGCGACGGGAAAACATGGCATTGCGGCGCACGCGGGCTGGTGATTTTTTCCGGAACGAAAGCACCTGCTCTCACGATTGCTCCGATGTGGGTGAAACGGATTCCCAGCGCGATCGAGATTTCACGCGAGGAGGCGAAGAAAATCAAAATCCCGAATCCCATCACAGCCAAACAGCTCAAGGAACTCGTCAAGCATCCCAATCCGAATGTGCGCTTTCGTGCGGTGAAAGCCTCCTACGCGGCTGTGAGAGGCGATCAAGCGGCTGAATTCGCACCTATCTTGCTGGATAGTGTGAACGATAAATTTCCCTATGTGCGCGCCGTCGCCATTTGGAACCTTTCGCAATGCGAAAGCTCGGCGGCCATCGCACCCTTGCGTGAAGCACTTGACGACACGGATCCCTTTATCCGCGCAATGGCGACCGTCGCCATCGCCAAGCTCGGCGAGATGCCGCCGCTAGTGCACTTTCAGAACGCTGTCAAATACAGCGACAAGAATAGAAGTTTCTCTTACGATGACGAATCCTCGTTCAGTGTGGGAGCAAGCGAAACTGAAATCTTCACCTCGCTCGCCAGACATGCTGACCACAAGGGTTTCGAGTTTTTGGTGACGCTTCCACCGCCGAACCTCTATTATATCGAACCCGTTTATCCAGCCTTCGGCAAGTCTTTGAGAAAACACCCTGATGCCGCATCTGTGCTGCTCGCCGTGCAGGACAAGGAGCGGCACGGGACATGGCGGACGTTCGTGCCGGCCGTCTTCCAACACGCTGGCAAGGAAATGCTTCCTATCCTGCATGAGGCGCTCACTAGCAAAGAGCGGGTCGTGCGGTCGAACGCAGCCCGTGCCTGCGGAGCTATAGGCGATGCGTCGTCGATTCCCCATCTGCTGCGTGCGCTCGATATGGAAAGCGGGCTGTCGCGGGCTTCCATCGTCTGGGCACTCGGCGAACTCAAAGCAAGCGAAGCAGTTCCGAGGTTGATCGGGCTGCATCAAAACGAGCGCAACGCCGAAAAAAGCCGTAGTGAAGGAGCGGGTCTGCTTGCCCAGAACACCGTTTCTATCAGCCAAGGCGCATATACGAATTTAAGCAACCTCAACACCATCGAGAGCGACTGGGATGAGTTACAGACTTCCACCCAGCCACGCCCGCGCGATCCTGTGCAAGATGAGGAATTGCTGACCCCTAAGCATATTCTGGAAGCGGTGCAAAAGATTGGCGGTCACGGAGCACAGGCTTTCTATCGTGAGCTGGCTGCTGCCACCTCCATGGAAGACCGCATGGCAGCGGTGGTGGGTTTGGCGGAAGTAGAAGCTGCCCGGCGCGAGGAAAACATGGTGATTCTTCGTCGTCTCTTGGCCGATCCCGAGCGCAAGGTTCGCACCAGTGCATGGGTGAGCCTACATTCCCTCGGCGAGCCGGGTTTTTCAAAAGTGCTTAGGAAAAGCGATCCGGAAGAACGCAACGAACTCCTGACGCAAATGAACCGCCTACCAGTGCCGTTATTGGAGCCATTGCGCGCGGATCTTGAATTCATTTTCACCGATCAAGAGAAAGCGGGAATAAGCAGCTATGATACGCGACTTCTTTTGGAAAGAATTGACGAGTTCCGCTGATCTTGTTGGTGAGTTCGCCAAAATCAGAAAATGAGAATCCCCGATCACCATGTTGGAAGGAAGGTTCGAGCAGAGAACTCGAGCGGAATTTTGCGCCTCAATCACTTCTTGTTTCACACGGCGACCAATGATCGCCGCTACGAGTTCAGAAAGGCTGTTAGCGGAGAAGTGGCGTTGGCGGTTTGGGAGGGTTCGGGTAAGCCTAGCTCGAAGGCGGTGCGACCGGCTTGGACGGCTTGTTTGAAGGCGATGGCCATTTTCACGGGATCGGAGGCGATGGCGATGGCGGTGTTGACGAGGACGGCATCGGCGCCGAGTTCCATGGCTTCTGCGGCGTGGGAGGGTGCGCCGATTCCGGCATCGACGACCACGGGAACGATGGCTTGAGCGATGATGATGGCGATTTGATCGCGGGTGGTGATTCCTTTGTTAGATCCGATGGGTGAGCCGAGCGGCATGACCGTGGCGCAACCACATTCCTGGAGGCGTTTCGCGAGGACGGGATCGGCGTTGATGTAGGGGAGGACGGTGAAACCTTCTTTGACTAAAATTTCAGCGGCTTTGAGGGTTTCGATGGGATCGGGGAGGAGGTAGGTGGGATCGGGATGGATTTCGAGTTTGATCCATTTTGGTAGGCCGGCGGAGTGTGCGAGGCGAGCGAGGCGGACGGCTTCGTCGGCATTCATTGCGCCGCTGGTGTTGGCTAGCAGGAGGTATTTCTCGGGATCGACGAAATCGAGGATGTTGGCGAAGGGGTCGTTTTTTCCCGAGAGGTCGGCGCGGCGAAGGGCGACGGTGACGATTTCGGTTCCCGAGGCGGCGAGGGCATCGCGCATGGATTCGTTGGAAGGGAATTTACCGGTTCCAAGAAAGAGGCGGGAAGAGAAAGTGCGGTCTGCGATTTTAAGCATGAAGTTTGCTAGTTTTCAGTTTGAAGTGTTCAGGGAAGAAAGTTGCGCTGCGAGCCAATGCTCGAAGGCTGGGTGGTTTTTGAGATCGTAGGGATGGGTTTGGAAACCTAATTGTTGACCGGTGGCGATGTTGGCAGGGAGGTCGTCGATGTAGAGAGTGTTTTCAGGGACGAGGGAGTATTTGTCGATAGCGTGTTGGTAGATTTCCGTCTGGGGTTTGATGGCACCGACTTCGTAGGATAAGACGGCGCCGTGGAACAGGGAGAATTCTGGGAAATTTTCGAAGATCCACGGGGAGTGGATGCCGTTGATGTTGGAAAATAGGATGAGGCGATGTCCTGCGGTGTGGAGTTTACGGACGGTTTCCCACATGGGTGGGTTAGGCGTGAAAATGTTGCGCCAAGCGTGGTGGAAGACTTCGGTGGAAACATCGGAGTCGAGTGTTTCGAGCGCCCAGCGGGTGTAATTTTCTGTGCTGATCTGGCCGGCTTCGAACTCGTCTTTGCGGGCGAGTAACGTTTCGAGAGCGGCGGCGGGGTCTGGGTGATTGCTGGGGAGAAATTTGCGGAGGGATGTTTCAAAATCAAAGTCGAGGAGGACTTTTCCGATATCGAAGAGGAAGTCTGGCACGGTGGTCGAAACTTTAAATTTTAAACTCTAAATCACAAAGAATGATTAGATATGGTTGAGGATGAAATTGGCGGCGGTGATGGCGCCGTTGTTGCAGTCGTGTTTCGCGAGATTGCTTTTCATGACACGCCACTCAGCGGCGTTGTTTGCGAGAAGATTAAAGACGGCTTGGGTTAGGTCTTTGGGATCTTCTGCGAGGTCGCCTGCGTGGAGATGTTGGAGGAGTTGAAGGTTTCCTTCTTCTTGTCCGGGGACGAGGTGATGGATCAGCATCGGGCACTGTGCGGCGATGGCTTCATGGACGGTCGCACCACCGGCTTTGCCGACCACGAGGTGGTGAGAGTTGAGGAGTTGCGGAACTTTTTTTGTCCAACCTAACAAGCGGACGCGGTTTGGATACTCAGCTTTGATTTCTGCTGCGCGTGAGTAGAGAGAACGGAAATTTTTACCTAACACGATGGTGATATGGACATCGGGTGAGGCGTTGAGCAGGGCGCGGGAGTGGCGTCGAACGAAAGGTTTTTTTGCGGTTGGAAAATAGAGGATGCGGAAAGGTTTGTGCGGTTCATCGCTGCTCACGGGGGTGAGTGAGGTAAACATTGGATTCACGGGGAAACCGGTGCTGATGATTTTATTTTCCGGAATGCCCCATGTGCTCATCGCATCGACCGTGACGCGATCGGTGACGAGGAAGTAATCCGTTGGAGCGCGTAGCCATGAGGCGTTGATTTCGATGGAGTCGGTGACGACGGTGAAAACGGGGAGTCGTTTACTGGTTTCTTGAAAATGGCGTTCGAGGAAGTAGGGATAGATCGGGTAGGTGGAAGCGATGGCGTCGGGTTGATATTCGTCAACGAGGGTTTGCAGGTAGCTTTCCGGGCGACGCATCAAGGGCATGCTTGGGACGGAGAAATCGCATTGGTCGGTGGCGCGGTAGATTTTTTCCCATATTTTCGGGAAATGAGTGGTGACCAAGCGGTAGCCCCATTGAATCACAGCGGTGGAATGCGGAGCGGAAAGCACACAGGGATCGGCAACGCGGGCCTCCATTCCTAGTTTATTGAAGGCCAGCGCGAGGTTGCGCGCCGCGCTGTTGTGTCCTTCACCGAATGCGGCGGTGATGATGAGTATACGTTTTTTTGCCGACATCTTGAATTTGCTCGGGGCGACTTTAAAACAGAGTGTGGCATTGCGTCGATGGACTTTTCTGCTTTCCTTAGTCCGCCGATGCAGAAAAAGGACGATCAACCGAAATTGCGGACTGTGGACGAAGGTCCAGAGGGAGAGGTTTCGCCGTTGGATGGGCAACCGATGGGCGAAAATGAGGAAAAAGTGCGGTTGGAGGTGAAGGAGAGGAGTGAATTAAAGTTCAGGACACATGAGCCGAAACTTGGGGAATGGATGGGGCAGGATGACGCGACTTTAGAGGATGAGTGGAACACGGAGGTTAAGCCGTCTCGGGTTCACAAAGGGTTTTGGATTTCGATCGTGTTGATTTTTGTGGCAGGGATCGCCTGGTTGGGATTTGAAGTTTCGCAACTGAATCAGCAAGAGATCACGGCACGAGCGGATACGAAGAGTTTGAAAGAGCATGAGGAGCAGTCAGAGCTTGAAGCGGTCCAGACCATCGCGACGATCAATGAGGTGGTGAGGAAATTTTACGGATCGAGCTCGGTGGATGAGATGTCTAAATATGTCAGGCACTCTGAGCGAGTCAGGCCGATGATGGAGAATTACTATTCAAAAAAACCGATGAATGCCGCGGAGGTGAATTCATTAGTGGAGATGAATCCGCTGATGATCGGAACGGTTGGAGGTTTTTGGGTGATTCTAACGCAACTCAGTTCGGGAGTGGACGGGAAATTAGTAGTAGAGGTGAAGAGTCCAACTGAAGCCTTGGTGGATTGGGAGACGCATGTTTGTGCTCAACCGATGGACTGGGAGCGATTTGTAAAAGATAGGCCAGCGGGATATCGCGGAGATTTCCGCGTTTATGTGGAGTGGGAAAATTTTTACAACTATGAGTTTGTTGATAGCCAGAAATACCAAGCATTCAAACTAACAACTCTGAATAGCTACGAAGTGATTTATGGCTATGCACTAAGGGATGGGCAGGCATTTAAATCGATAGAGAGTTTACTTAAGCAAAATCAAAACCAGAAAGTGCCGTTGATGTTACGGCTGTATTTGCAAGAGGGTATGCAATCAAAGAGCGGGGTGTTGATTGAAGAGATGGTGGCAGGACGGTGGTTATTAGTGAATTCGCCGGAGGTGAAGAAGTGATCATGGATGATGAACGAAAAATGACGCGGCCGTATGTTTTGAAAATCATCGGCGGGGTAAGTTTGTTTTTTGCGTTTCAATATGTGATTGCGCTCATGCGTCTGAGCGGCGGATCGGGGTCAATGAAGAACAAGTTCAGTGTGCTTGCGCAGGACAAGTATATGGACTTTCTGGTGATGCAGAATCTCTATGTGCTGTTAGGTTACGCGATACTGGCGATTTTGTTCACGGTGGTTTTGTGTCCTCTGGTGGATTTGGTTTTGAGGAAATGGCCCATCCGCAGGTGGTGGGTGGAAGTGATGGCGGGGCTGGCAGGAAGTTTTATCATTCATGGTTTTTTCACGCTTCGCTTGGTCAAGACGCGACCGTATTTCCTGGATGATGCGAAGTTTGGATATTGGTATTTTGAAATTTTAAATGTTGTGCCAGAGGCAGCGAAGCCTTCGGTGTTCTTTGTGATTTTCACGATCTTGCCGTGGGTGGTTTTGTGTTTCGCGGGTTGGTGGTATTATCGTCATCTTGGAAAAAAGATGCGCATCGCGGCGGGTGTGGTGGTGCTGTGTTTGGGTGTGTTCCTTTTTTTGAAATTCAATCCAGCGTCCACACGATTGGAGGCGGCTGAGGAAACAGAGGATAAAAAACGTTTGAATGTGATCATCATTGGATCGGATTCGTTGCGTGGAGATAAACTGGGCTATGCGGGATACCTTCCGCGTCGCATTGACGGATCAGCTGCGGCGGGAGTTTCACCGAACATCGATGCACTCGCGAAGCGTTCGATCAATCTGTCGAATTGCCTGACGCCCATCGCGTCGACCCTGGAGTCCGGGACGACCTTGATGAGTTCCCAGTATCCGCACACGCATGGTTTCCGGCAGATGTATCCGAGTGAGGAAACCGTTAAGGCGGCGAAGGCGAGCATATCTCCGATTGCGGAATTTTTACGTAAAGACGGATACGATACCGCAGCGATTGGTGATTGGTGTGCGGGGTATTATGAGGTGATGCCATTGGGATTTGAGCATATTTCAGTATCGAGTTTTGATAATTTCAAAATCTACATGAGTCAGGCAGTGGTGTTGGCACATTTTGTGATCCCGCTCTATTTCGATCATGACATTGGTTATGATATTTTCCCGCAGTTGGGTTCGTTCGCACAATTCGTGACGCCGAAAGTGGTGACGAATCGGGTGACGCAGCGCTTGGATCAGGTGGCAAAAACAGGGGAGCCGTTTTTCTGGCATGTGTTTTATTCCTGCAACCACCTCCCGTATCGGAATCCCGAGCCGTATTCGAGTATGTTCACCGATCCGCATTATGAAGGCCCTAACAAAAACGGGGTTGCGTTTGATATCGATGAATTCATCGGCGGAACGGATTTGGAAAACAAGTGGAAGGCCCTTCCGGATAAGGAGATTCAGCAGATCCGAGATTTGTATGATGGCTGCACGAGGCAGTTCGATGACAACGTCGGTGATATTTTAAAGGCTCTGGAAAAAAGCGGTCTCGCAGATAACACGATCGTGATCATCACCGCGGATCACGGAGATAATCTTTACGAAGAAGGCGTGACTTTAGGTCATGGTCTGACGTTTAACGGCGGGCTTCAGGCGAATCATATTCCCTTGCTTGTGCGACTTCCAAATGCGGAGCCGCGAACCATTCCTGAACAAGTGCGACTCATTGATATTATACCTACACTTGCCGATCTATTGGAAGTGGAGAAGCCGTCTAACTGGGAAGGTCAGAGTTTTTCAAAATGGCTAGATGGAAGTGAAACGCCGAAGAGCCGCGCGTTCTATGGTGAAACGGGTTTCCCGTTTATCCAGTTCCGGGTGAAAGGGATTGAGCGTCAAAAACTTCCGCCGATGGATCAGATGACAGGTATTGATGAATCATTTAATTACCAGTTCGTACTGAAGAAAGAGTATGAACAGCCATTGGTCGCAGCGAAGCAGCGTTGTTTGGCGACTGAGAAATGGAAATTGATTTGCACACCGACGATTGAGGGCAAACGCCACTTTGGGTTATTTCAAAGGGAAGGTGTGAATTTTAGTTTGCAGGATGTTTCCGCAGAGCATCCGCAAGTCACCGAAGCGATGCGCGTTGCATTGGAGAAGTGGATGGATGAGCGAGTGGAAACGCCGTTGCAGCAGATTTTTCCGAGTGGTGAGTGATTGTTACCGATCCCAAAGGGATTATGCATCCCAGCCCGGGGTTGGAACAACCCTGGGTATGGATGGAAATGATTTTAAAACCCTGAAGGGGTTTTGGAGTAAGAGGTTCGTATCCATATTTTTTCTAACAAAATCGATTCCACCTGCATAACGCTTTCAGCGTTCCTATTTTTTATGTTTTTATTCCAGGGGTTGTTCCAACCCCTGGCTGGGATGCGTAATCCCGTTGGGATTGGGATGTCGGATCACTTTGCCGGAACGCGGGTTCTTGCTGGGGAATAGCCCGGGGCATCTGCGGAAATTTCCCATGCACCGCCGGGTTCCAGATCTTTTTGTGGGGCGAGTTGGAGGGTGCCTGCGAGTGCACCGCTGGTTTGGGTGCTTCCGTTCGATAAGGCGAGGATAGCTGCGATGAGTTTGTCCGCATCGGCGGGTTTGAGTGCGACTTGTGGAGGCATGGGAATTTCACCCCAGACACCAGCGCCACCGGTTTTCAATTTATTTTTCAGATACTCAGCGGCGTCTTTTTGATCGCGGTATTTGAGAGCAACATCGAAGTAGGCTGGGCCGACGGAAGTGGCATCGACCTGGTGGCAGGCGAGGCATTGGTTGACTTTGGCGAGTTCGGCAGGAACGGCTTCGAACTGCGGGCCGCCGGAATCGTGGCCGGTTGGCGGGATGTAACGGGCGCGGACTTTGAGTTGTTTTGGCTCAGGATTTGTTTTGGCGCTGACTTTGAATATCACTGCTTCGCCGAAACCGAGTTTCGCTGGCACCTTTTCAAGCTCAAGGGCGAGGGTATGTTGTTCCTTCGCGGCTGTTAGAGAAACGCGTGCGACGGTTTTCGCGCCTTTGTCGTCTTCGGCCACGGCACGGATTTCCTCGAACGTTCCGGATGGGATAACCACGCTGGAACTGGTGCCGAGGTTGCGTTCGTTGGCGCCTTCGGTGAGATACCAAGTGACGTTGATTTTACCGCCTTCGGGATCGGCGGCTTGGTTCACCGAGTAACCCTTCTCAACTCCATCGGTGGGTTTGATGGTGAGAGTGGGTGCCTTGTTTCCTGTATCCGGCGTGAGGCGATAGACACCGCCGTTCTTATTGAAATACCAATCGGAGCCGTATTCGAGCAGGACGAGGGAACCGTCCTTATCCATTTCGAGATCCATGGGGTGGACGAGTTTATCGAGCAGGATTTCCATTTTCTCGAACTTCTCGTCGGCTGTGAGTTTGGTTTTGAAAATTTTGCCTCGCATCCAATCGTAGTTGAGCAGGGTCATGTTATCTTCTTTGGAGAGGACGTTGTATTTTCTATCAGATTCGTAATAAAAAACGGGACCCGCCATGGCGTTGCGTCCTCCTTGGCCGATATTAGGGAACTCCTCGCTTGCTGCGTAGGGATACCAGATGAAAGCGGGTTGGGCGGGTGGCAGAATTTTCAGCCCGGTGTTGCGCTTGCCTGGGTTTTCAGGAGCGGCGGGATCGGTCATTTTGCCGATGGTGTTGTCGGCGAAATTCCGGATGGGATAGGGTTTGTTGTTGGCGATGACAAAGGGCCAGCCGTAGTTGCCGGCGGCTTTGGCTTGGTTGACTTCGTCGTGTCCGCGCGGGCCTTCCGGTGCGTCTTCGCGTCCGTCCGGACCGACCTCGCCCCAGTAGAGGGTTTTGGTTTTAGGATCGATGGAAATACGGAAGGGATTGCGGCAACCCATGACATAGATTTCTGGGCGAGCTTTATCGGTGCCTTTGGGGAAAAGATTTTCAGGTGGGATTTCGTAACTCGTTTCGGTGGGTTTGATACGCAGGACTTTTCCGCGAAGGTCGTTGGTGTTTCCTGCGGTGCGTTGGGCATCCCATGGGTCGCGTTTATCTCTATCATCGATAGGGGCGTAGCCTTTGCTTTCGAAGGGGTTGGTGTTGTCGCCCGTCGAGAGATAGAGCAATCCATCGGGTCCGAATTTCAGGCTACCGCCGTGGTGGCAGACTTTGGGTTCGCGGTTGGTGGGAATTTCGATGAGTTTGAGCTCCGAGGAGAAATCGATTTTGCCATCTTTCAAGGTGAAGCGGGAAAGGCGATTCATGATCGCATCCGCCACGCTGTAGTAGAGATAGATGCGTTGGTTTTTTGCGAAGTTCGGATCGAGGGCGATTCCATGCAGCGCGTCCTCGCGTCCATACATGTTTTTCGGATTATCGCTTCTAACCGTTTGAACGGGAATGATGCCGATCTCAAACATTCCACCCGTGTTGGGGTTGATCCGCAGAACCCGGCCTTCGCGCTCGACCACATAGAAATCCCCGTTCGGAGCGATGGCGATTTCCATGGGGTCGTTGAGGCCAGTGGCGATGGTTTCCTTGGCGAGAGGTGCGGCGAGGGCGCTTGTTGTGAAAAGTGCCAGCGGGAGGAAAGCGGTGAATTTCATGGATAGGAAGCTGGATGAGTTGTGTGGTCAGGATGGAGCGATGTGAATGAAACTGTCTCTGACATTCGGCGGATAGGCGAACTGATTATTAGAAATTCCTTGATGCATCAATGGAGATCTATTCAGTCTGGGGATGCGTGAATCCTTGGATATGGTGTCTTTGGATGATGCGAATCGCATTATTTCACACGCTACAAGCCCACTATGATAATTTTTCTCTTAATCAAACGGGCACAGACTAATTAAATATTAAAAAGCGAATCATGTGGCAAGAAATCAAAGAACTGTTCAGCGGTGAAGATCCCGTGGAGTCTGTTTTCAAAGAGGAATGGATAGGGATGCTGGAGGAAAATGTTCCGCTGTATTCGTGTTTGCCTGATGAGCTTCGGCCTCTTCTGCATGAGCGGATTGCCAGCTTTATTTCCTCAACACGTTTCGAGGGATGCAACGGGCTCGAACTAACAGAGGAAATGATTCTAACTGTTTCAGCCCAGGCATGCATGCTTGTCCTGCATCGGAAAGGGGAGCCTTATCCGGAATTGCGGAATGTGTATCTTTATCCGAGCTCGTTCAGTTCGGTGATGAAAAAGCAGAACGCTCATGGCGTGGTGACGGAGGGTGAAGTTCATCGGCTGGGAGAATCTTGGGAAACCGGTACGGTGATTTTATCGTGGTCAGCCGCCGAGCATGGCGCGCGGAACATTCACGATGCGGAGAACGTGACCTTCCATGAATTTGCTCATCAGTTAGATCACGAAGACGGCGCGACCGATGGGGCTCCGGGTCTTTCGAGTCGCGAGGCATACCGCTCATGGGCACGGGTTTTTCAGGAAAACTACGAGGATTTCCACGAGCTAGTGGAGCGAGGGAAAAAGACTGTGATCGATTCCTACGGAGCAACGAACCCAGCAGAGTTTTTCGCTGTTGTGACGGAGACCTTTTTTGAAAAGCCAAAACAACTGAAGCAGAAGTGGCCGGAGCTTTATGAGGAGATGAGTGGGTTTTACGGCGTGGATCCGGTAGCGTGGGGGAGGTGAATCTTATCAATCCCAACGGGATTGGGTATTCCAGCCCAGGGTTGGCACAACCCGGGGCTGGATCCGAATGATGTTAAAACCCTGAAAGGGTTTTGGAGTGGCTCAGCATGTTAGATCATGCCAGCTTGCAAATACGAGGATGCTCACACCTCCAGAACGCTTTCAGCGTTCCTTTTCTTTATGTCTGGATTCCAGGGGTTGTTTCAACCCCTGGCTGGGATGCGGAATCCCGTTGGGATTGGATTATTGGGGCAGGATTCCCCAATAACGGCCTGGGGCTGGAATCCCCAGCTACAAAAGAATGCTTCAGCCAGATGTTTCCATCAACACTAACAAATCATCGGAGTCTACTTGGATGCCTTTTTTGACGAGGATGTCTTTGATGATTCCGTCGGCTTGGGCGGAGACGGTGGTGAGCATTTTCATCGCTTCTAGGGTGATGAGTTTGTCGCCGGCTTTCACTTCGGTTCCGGGTGAGACGACGATTTCTGTGATCATGCCGGGAAGGGGAGCGCAGATTTGATTTGGATCTGACGGATCACCTTTTTGGCGGGCGGCGGTGGCGGTGCTGATAAGGGATTTATCGACGATGACGGATTCGCGCGGCATGCCGTTGAGTTCATAGAAGAGGGTGCGGCGACCTTCGTTATCAGCCACACCGATGGAGATGAGTTTGATGATGAGGATTTTTCCGGGATCGATTTCGACTTCGATTTCCTCGCCGATCTGCAGGCCGTAGAAGAAGGCGGGAGTGGGTAGTTTGGAGAGGTCGTCGTATCTTGTGCAGATTGCTTGGAAGTCTTTGTAGACTTGTGGATACGTTAGGTGGGAATAGAGAGCGTCCTGAACTGCGGGGGCTTCGAAGGTTGAGCAGGATGGATCGGTTGGGCGGATGAAATTTGCCGCCACGCTTTGGAGATCCACGGGTTCGGCGAGTTCGCCGGGGCGTTTGGTGGTGATTTTTTGATTGGGGCCGAGGACGACTTTTTGGACATCGGCAGGCCAGCCGCCATCGGGTTGGCCGAGGCCGCCAGAGAGCATGTCGATGACGGATTCCGGGAAATCGATGGAGCCGGGTTTGATCTTGGTGACGTCGGATGCCTTGATGCCGCGGGTGACGAGGAACATGCACATGTCGCCGACGACTTTGGAGGACGGGGTGACTTTGATGATGTCGCCGAAGAGCTGGTTGACATCGGCGTAGGTGCGGGCGATTTCGCGCCAGCGGTGGCCGAGGCCCATGGCGTTGGCTTGTTCGCGGAGGTTGGTGTATTGGCCGCCGGGCATTTCGTGTTCGTAAACTTCAGCGGTGCCGGCGCGCGGTGCGGAGTCGAACGGTTTATAAAATGTTAGAACGTGCTCCCAGTAATCGGAGATGTCGTTGAGAGCATCGAAGTCGAGACCGGGATCTTGCTCGGAAGATCCGAGAGCGGCGCAAACCGAGTTGAGGTTTGGCTGGGAGGTCGAGCCGGACATGGACGCGATCGCGAGGTCGGCGATATCGACTCCGGCGCGGGATGCGGCGATGACCGAAGCAGCGTTGAGGCCGGAGGTGTCGTGGGTGTGGAAATGGATGGGGATGCCGATTTCTTGTTTCAGGGCATGGATGAGATTGTAAGCCGCTTGGGGTTTGCAGAGACCGGCCATGTCTTTGATACAAAGGATATGTGCGCCCATTTTCTCTACTTCCTTGGCTTTCGCGATGTAGTAGTTGAGATCGTATTTCGAGCGGGCGGGGTTGAGGATGTCACCGGAGTAACAGATCGCGGCTTCGCAGATGGATTTTCCATGTTCGCGCACCGCTTCCATGGCGACCTGCATGTTCGGCAGGTAGTTGAGGGAATCGAAAATTCGGAAGATATCCATTCCGGAATCGGCGGCGTGCTCGATGAAACCGGCGACGACGTTGTCGGGATAGTTTGAGTAACCAACCGCGTTGGAACCGCGGAAAAGCATTTGGAAAAGAATGTTAGGAACTTTGGCGCGGAGTTGGCGGAGGCGTTCCCATGGGCATTCGTTGAGGAAACGCATCGAGGTGTCGAAGGTCGCACCTCCCCACATTTCCAGAGAGAACATCTCGGGTGTTAGATTTGAGTAAGATTCTGCGATGGTGAGCATGTCGCGGGTGCGCATGCGGGTGGCGATGAGGGATTGGTGGGCGTCCCGCATTGTAGTGTCGGTGATCAACAGGCGTTTTTGATCGAGGATCCACTGGGAGAATTTTTCGGGACCGAGATCAGCTAACAGCGTTTTAGTGCCAATTGCCGATTGATGATTGACGATTGTTGATTTTGGATTGGAAGAGGGAACCGGAGCTGACGTGAGAATGGTTGCAGGGCGGTAGTTTTTGGCGGTTGGATTTCCGTTTACTGTGATATCGGAGAGGTAGGCGAGGGTGCGGGTGGCGCGGTCGCGGCGTTTGCTGAATTTGAAAAGCTCGGTTTTAGTATCGATGAGTTTCGTGTGCGCTTGGCCGGAGCGGAAGGTTTCATCAGCAATGATGTTTTCGAGGAAAGGGATGTTGGTTTTCACACCGCGAATCCGGAACTCGCGGAGGGCGCGGTCCATGCGTTGGCAGGCGGTGGTGAAGCTGCGGCCCGTGGCGGTGAGTTTCACCAACATCGAATCGTAGTAAGGCGTGATGACCGAGCCAGCATCGCCGGAAGCGGCGTCGAGGCGGATGCCGAAACCTGCGGCGGAGCGGTAGTTGAGAATGCGGCCGTAGTCCGGCGCGAAGTTTTTCTCAGGATCCTCTGTGGTGATGCGGCACTGGATGGCGAAACCGTTGCAGGGAATTTTATCCTGTTCGGGAATGGCAATTTCATCACCGAAAAGTGATTCGCCCTGAGCGACGAGAATCTGCGAGCGGACGAGGTCGATGCCGGTGACGCATTCGGTTACCGTGTGCTCGACTTGGATGCGCGGGTTCATTTCGATGAAGAACCAATCGTTTTGATCCATGTCGTAGAGGAACTCAACCGTGCCGGCGTTGTTGTAGCCGATGCCATCGGCAAGTTTCACGGCGGCGTCGCATAGTTCCTTGCGGATGACAGGATCGAGATGCATCGCGGGTGCGACTTCGACGACTTTTTGGTAGCGGCGTTGGACTGAGCAATCGCGTTCGTAGAGGTGGACGACGTTACCGTGTTGGTCGCCGAGGATTTGAACTTCAATGTGTTTGGCGCGTTTGATGTAGCGCTCAAGGAAAACGGCGGGATTGCCGAAAGCATTCTCGGCTTCGGCGCGGGCCTCGGCGAGCAGGCCGGCGAGTTGGGCAGGTTTTTCCACGACGCGCATGCCGCGTCCGCCACCACCGAAGGCGGCTTTGATGATGAGAGGGAAACCGATTTTATGGGCGACCTCCAGAGCTTCATCGGGATCGGTGATGGGCTCTTCGGTTCCGGGAAGGGTGGGGACGTTGAACTTGTGGGCGAGTGCACGGGCGGCGGTTTTATCGCCCATGTTTTCTAACAGTTCGGGAGATGGTCCGATGAAAGTGATTCCTTCGCGGGCGCAGGCGCGGGCGAAATTCGGGTTTTCGGAAAGGAAACCGTAGCCCGGATGGATCATGGTGACGCCTTTGGATTTTGCGAGTTTGACGATGCCTTCGTAATCCAGGTAAGCGCCGACCGGGCCTTTCGAGGAATCCAGCTGGTAAGCTTCGTCTGCTTTGAAGCGATGGATGGAGAAGCGATCTTCCTCAGCGAAAATGGAAACCGTGCGGAGACCGAGCTCGGTAGCGGCGCGGAAAATACGGATCGCGATTTCACCGCGGTTGGCGGCGAGGAGTTTTCCGGGTTGGGATGGGTTTGAAGGCATGCAGGGGGATTAGAAACTTTAAGTTTTAAACTTTAAACATCAAAATGAGGGACTCCCGAGAATGGGTGAGGGAGGGATCGGGAGAGGGGGAGATAGGTCCTATGAGTCCTATAGGTCTTATGAGCTGGTTGCTCGGGCGAAGGCCTTGAAAGGGAGGGGGAGATCGGGTGAGGAGGAGAGCCGGTGCGGTGGAGAGCGGGTGAGGGGGAGTTGGAGGAAGATTTTTTAACCGCAAAGAGCGCAAAGAACGCAGAGAGCGGAGGATTTTGGTAGGGCTCTCTCGCCGTAGTGAGC
>JANPMK010000045.1:0-23136 GCA_031422775.1 Akkermansiaceae bacterium
ATGGCCGAGCTGGACCTGCTCACCGCTGACGCCGAGAAAATTTTGCAGACGCTCGGCCTGCACTACCTGCAACAGTCGGACGCGGTGATTCTGGGGCTCATCCTCGGCTTCGCGGCCATCGTCGGAGACCTCGCGGAATCGCTGCTGAAACGGAGCTGCGGGGCGAAGGACAGCGGGCGCTTCCTCCCCGGCATCGGCGGTGCGCTCGACCTCATCGACAGCATCCTCTTCACTGCGCCGATGATGTTTTTCTACCTCCGTTTCGTCCTCCGATGAGAAAGCGCCGCGTGGTCATCCTCGGTTCCACCGGGAGCATCGGCGAAAGCGCCCTGAAGGTCGCGCGCGACATCCCTGAGAGGATGGAGGTCGTCGGCCTCGCCGCCGGGAAAAATTCGGCGCAGCTGATCGAGCAGGCCCGAGAATTCCACCCAAAAGCCGTGTCGGTCGCGGACGCAGGCGCGGTTAAGGATGTGGCGTCGGCGACGGGTCTCCCGGTTTTTTCCGGCGACGACGGTCTCTGCGAACTCGCCACGCTGCCGGAAGCCGACTTGGTGCTCATCGCCATCGTCGGCACCGCAGGCCTGCGGCCCGCGCTCGCGGCGATCGAGGCGGGCAAGGACATCGCCGTCGCGAGCAAGGAAATCCTCGTGATGGCCGGCGAGGCTGTGATGACTGCCGCTCGCAAAAAGGGCGTGCAGGTGCTGCCCGTGGACAGCGAGCACAATGCGATTTTCCAGTGCATCGAAGGCCGCAGCCCGGAGCAGGTGCGGCGCATCATTTTGACGGCGAGCGGCGGGCCATTCCGCACGTTGCCGGCGGCGGATCTGGAGAAAGTGACGAAGGCGCAGGCGCTGAAACACCCGACATGGGTCATGGGTGCGAAGATCACGATCGACTCCGCGACGCTCTTTAACAAAGGCCTTGAAATGATCGAGGCACGGTGGCTCTTCGACGTGGAAATGGCGCGCGTGGACGTCATCGTGCATCCGCAGAGCATCATCCATTCGATGGTCGAATTTGTGGACAACTCCGTCCTCGCGCAACTCAGCGCGACGGACATGTGCTTCCCGATCCAGTTCGCCGTCACGTGGCCCGAGCGCGTTCCGAACCGCCTGCCGCCGCTCGACTTTACCAAGCTCGCGAAGCTCGAATTCGAAGCGCCGCGCACCGCTGATTTCCCTGCGCTCGATCTCGCGCGCTGGGCGGGCACGGACGGCGGCACACTGCCCTCCGTGATGAATGCGGCCAACGAAGTCGCCGTCGCCGCATTTCTCGATGGACGCTGCGGCTTCCCGGCGATCTGGCGGACGGTCGAAAGCGTGATGCGCGCCCACACCGTGAAGGCCCACGCCACGCTCGCGGAGATCATCGACGCCGACTCGTGGGCGCGGGCGCGGGCTGCGGAAAAACTCGCAGCGGGTGGAAAATAATTCATCCGTGCGCCCGCCAATCGCGACGGTCGTCGCGCGCAAAAAACGTTCGGTGCAGCGTGCGAATCATGGTTCCGTTCGAAGGCTTCCGATAGCGACAGGTTCGTGTTGCTGAACGTCGCGCTCCGCCTACTGTCACACCCCCAAATCACATGGATACACTTTTCGCCGTCCTGAAATTCATCGGCATCCTTCTCGAGGTCGTCCTCATTTTCAATCTGCTCATCATCGTCCACGAGCTGGGCCACTTCCTTGCTGCAAAATGGCGCGGGCTTTACATCGAGGGCTTCGGCATCTGGTTCGGGAAGCCGATTTGGAAAAAGGAATACAAAGGGGTGCAATACGGCCTTGGCTGGATTCCGGCCGGTGGATTCGTGGCCTTGCCGCAGATGGCACCGATGGAGGCGATTGAAGGCGGTGATAAAAATCGCAAGCCATTACCGCCAATCACGCCGCTCGATAAGATTATCGTCGCGTTCGCCGGGCCGTTGTTTTCCATTTTACTCGCACTGTTGGCAGGGGTGGTTGTTTGGGCGGTGGGCAAGCCGAAGGATTTCGTGCCGAGCACGGTGGTGGGTTATGTGGAAGAAGGAATGCCGGGTGATAAGGCGAAGATTCTCCCAGGAGACACGATTCTTGAGATCAATGGTGAACCAGTGAATGGCTTTGCGGGATCGCTGGAGAGCATCACTGAGCGCATTATTCTGAGTAGTGGAGATAAAATTAAATTCACAGTCCAGAGACCCGGAGTGGAAGAGCCCATCGTTCTCACCAGTGGATTTGATCGACCGAAGAGCCGTTGGTTTCAACGTAGCGGATTGCGCCAAGTTGGATTAGCACCAGCCGGACCTGCGATTGTTGCAGAAGTTGTCAAAAATAGTCCTGCCGCCAAAGTGGGCTTAGAAAAAGGTGATCAAATTCTCAAAGTAGATGGCGCCCAGTTATACAGCGACATCCAGCTTGCTCAGTATTTGAAGCAAAAAGATTTCAAGACGGTGACTTTGGAAGTGAAGAAAATGAGCGGTGAACTGCTGAACATCGAAGTTGCGCCAGCAAAGCCAATGCCGCCGACGGATCGCGATCCCATGTTGGGTGTCATGTGGGATCAAACGAGAGACATTGACGTCCGCATCGTTCATCCGAATCCATTCACACAAGTTGCTGACAGTTTGAAAATGATGTGGGTAACGGTCACGAAAGTGGCTGATCCTGGCTCAAGCATCGGTGTGGATCACCTCAGTGGTCCGGTGGGAATTGGGCAGATGTTGTATTCTCTACTTCAGACGGAAGATGGTTGGAGACGGATTTTATTTTTCATGGTGCTCTTCAATGTGAACCTTGCGGTGCTGAACATGTTGCCGTTTCCCGTGCTTGATGGTGGACATATCACTATGGCGATTCTCGAGAAAATTTTCGGTAAGCCGATGCAGATGAAGACGATGGAAATTATTCAAACTGCCTGTGCGTTGGCGTTGATTTCACTGATGCTCTATGTCACTAGCAAAGACATCGGTGATAAAATCGGCAGAGGTGGAGGCGGGTCAGCGAAGGAAATACGATTCGCGGAGTAATGGAAGAATCTAGCCAAGAACCAGCAGTCTGTCATCGCTGCGGCCAAGATGCGCTAGGCCTGTTAGGTGAAGAGCATCTCTGCGAAACCTGCGTGCATGAGGCGTCCGCGTGTTGCGGGGATTAGGGCTTTCCAATAGGTGATGATGAAGGATCAGGGTCAAATCACGTCGAGACCTACAGTGACGGCGGCGTGGCGGAGGCGAAGGTCGGTAGTCACGATTTTTTGTATGCCGGCTGCGAGCATGGCACCGAGATGGAGTCCATCAAGAGTGCGGAGCATGACGGGTTGTTGGTTCTGAGAGCAAGTTTCGAGGGCGATTCTAGCATGTCGTTCAACGTCATCACCCCATGGGATTTCGAGGAAACGGCCTTGCTCCCTATGTTTTAGAAATGATTCGAAAAGTTGCTTGGCCCCGCCTTTGGAAATTTCGCCGCGCTGTTCTTTGGCTACGAGCGCGAAATTCAGTTCGACACGATGGAGGAAACTAATGGCGATATCGACGATTTGTTCTCCCATGAGTGATCTAAACTGATCGGAATCTGGCTCTGGTGCGTAAAGTTTAAGTAGGGCTGAAGTGTCCCAGTAGATAGCGGCTGGCATGATGTTTGGGGGATTTAGAAACGATCTGTCCGGAGTTCATCCCAAGTAGATTGTGGGCTGACGGCAGATTTTTTTGTCCGGACGGAATTGGCTAGGCGCGTAAGTTCGTTGGCGAAGGAGGCTCGGCTTTGCTGATTGGAAGCGATGGGTAGAACGGAAGAAAGGCGTGCCATCGGTTGGCCGCGGACAGTAATGATGATGTCTTCACCGCCTGCCGCGCGTTTCACAAGTTCGCTAAGTTGTTCTTTGGCGTCTCGCAATTTCGCTATCATGTAGTCATTGTAGTCATTTGAATGGAAGAGTCAAATGACTTCTTATGGCAAAGGACTCATCCCAAAACCATTGCACTGCGCGAAGTAGTGTAGAACTTGAGCTGTCCATCCGGGTGGATGGGGTAGTTGACGCTCGGATCAATGCGGGCGTGGCCGCCGTAGGATTTCGCATCTGAGTCGAGAAGTAGCTGATGGGTTTGTTTGTTGTGGGGGCTCGCACCGTAGCCGAAAATCGAGTTATTTGCGGAAAGGTTGATGATGAAAATCAGGTTCGCGCGCTCGGCAATGATGATTTTGTTCGAATGATCGATGTGCAGCAGATTTGCAGGTGGCGCTTGGAGGAGGTTGTGCTTTTTCGCCAAAGCCACGAGATCTTTGTCCCATTCGGCGAGCCAGGTGTATTTGAGTTTCGGGTTATCTAACAGCGACCATTGGCGGCGGCAGTAATGGTAAGACCAGTCATTGCCTTCGCGTGGAAAGTCGAGCCATTCGGGATGTCCGAATTCGTTGCCCATGAAGTTCAGCCAACCTTCACCGCCGAAGGCAAGGGTCATGAGTCGGATGATTTTATGGAGAGCGATGCCGCGTTCCACGACGGGATGGTTGTCGTCTTGGGTCATGTGCCAATACATTTCCTGATCCATCAGGCGGAACGCGATGGTCTTATCGCCGACAAGTGCTTGGTCGTGGGATTCTGCGTAGGCGATGGTGGCCTCGCCATGGCGACGATTGTTGAGGACGCCCCAAAGTTCATCCATGTTCCAATCTTCATCGCGTTGGTCTTTGAGAAGTTTGATCCAATGATCGGGAATGCCCATGGCAAGGCGATGAGTGAAACCGATCCCGCCTTCGGAATTGGGTCGGCACAAGCCAGGCATTCCGGACATGTCCTCAGCGACGACGATGGCGCCGGGTTTGATTTCCGATATAAGTTGGTTGGCGAGTTTGAGGTAAAGGATGGCTTCTTCATCCGCGTCATCGCCGAAGTAGTCATCATAAGATCCGAAGGCGCGGTTGCCGTGGGAATGGTAAAGCATGGAGGTGATGCCATCGAAGCGGAAGCCATCGAAGCAGAATTCTTCAAGCCAGTAGCGAACATTTGAGAGCAAAAACTGGCGGACTTCGGATTTTCCGTAATCGAAACATTTCGAGTCCCATTGCGGATGTTCGCCTTTTCCGCCGGAGTGGAAATAGTGATGACCCGAGCCATCGAGGTTGTTCAAACCCTCGGCGATATTTTTCACCGCATGCGAGTGCACAATATCAAGTAGTACCGCGATGCCCATGCCGTGTGCGGTATCGATGAGATATTTTAAATCCTCAGGTGTCCCAAAACGCGAACAAGGCGCGAAGAACGACGAGACGTGATAACCAAACGAGCCGTAATACGGATGTTCTTGCACGGCCATCAGTTGGATCGTGTTGTATCCGGCTTTTTGCACGCGCGGTAAAATCTGCTCTGCAAATTCACGATAGGTATGCACCCGCGGTTCCTCTCCCGACATGCCGACGTGGGTTTCATAAATAAACGGCGAGGTGATTTGTTTGGGGTCGAAGGTGTGCTTCCAAACATATGGCTGCGGTGGAGACCAGATCTGTGCGGTAAAATCGTGAGTCTCCGAGTGTTGGACCGCACGCGTGATCGTGGCGGGCAGGCGATCGAGTTGGGAATCATCAGCGCCATGAATGTGCAGTTTGACTTGATCGCCATGTTTCAAAGCATCAGCAGGAATGGCCAGCTCCCAGATCCCATCGGCAGATTTCTCTAAACGATGCGCATCGCGGTTCCATTGGTTGAACTCGCCAATCAGAGAAACGGCCTTTGCCCCCGGCAACCATTCGCGGACGGTCCAATGCTTTTGATTGGTATCGAAATGAATCCCGAGAAATTGATGTGCGTTGCTGAAGGCGGCGAGCGAGCCGTGGTGTTGCTGAATTTCTTCCAGTGCTTTTTCGAAGCGAGCGGTGCGACGCACGATGGCATCGGTCTGAGGCTCCAGCCACGGATCGTCCTGAACAAGTTTTGGGGTATCCGTCATCGCGAGGAAGTTGTCACTTTAGATATGTATCGAAAAGCGAAATGTATGGGGCAATATCACGACCGATGGGGAAACTTTATGCTTGGTTCGTTTTGTGTGATCTTTAAGTTCCGTGTATGTCTCCGCTGGTAATGGATCTTGTCATCATTGTGCTTTATTTCGCGATCATCATTGCGATTGGCGTGCATTTCAGCCGTAGGAACAAAGACGTTTCGGAATATGCACTCGGAGGGCGATCCATCCCTTGGTGGGCGGTGCTGGCCTCTATCCTGGCTGCGGAAATCAGCGCCGGCACTTTTTTCGGCGCTCCTGGCGAGGGGTATGCGATGAGGAACTACACGTATGCCCAGCTCATGGTGGGATATTTACTGGCTCGTTTGGTCGTAAGTGCCGTGTTCATTCCGGCGTTTTATAAGCATGATGTAGTAAGTATTTATGAGTTCTTGGAAATTCGTTTTGGCCGTCGGACCCGGAGGGTGGCTAGTGTGATTTTCTTGGTTACGCGCTCGTTGGCAAGTGGCGCTCGGTTATGGGTGCCGACGTTACTAGCGGTGGTAATTTGGGATCACATGAATCCAGAAAGGCCACTGACAAACTGGGAACAATTCTGGGTAACTGGCGCGGCTTTGATGATTATCAGTCTTCTAACGGCTGGTTACACCGCTGCTGGCGGGATCAAAGCTGTGATCTGGACGGATGTGTTGCAGATCACGGTTCTGTTCGGTGCACTGGGTTTCTCGATGTGGTATTTACTGGGGCATACTGGCGGATGGGATGGAGCGAAGGAGCATCTGAATAAACCAACGGATATGATCCTTTGGCAATGGCAGGGGGATAAGCCACCCACACCTGAATTCGTTGAAAAATACGGGGCGACGTGGGGTGAGATAAAGAGCGTTTTAGAGAGTTCTTACACTGTGTGGGCTGCGCTGCTGGGATCGCTTTTCGTGACTTTAGCTACTCATGGTACCGATCAAGATATGGTTCAACGGATGTTGACTGCTAAGAATAAGAGACAGAGCGCAGTTGCTACGATTCTTTCGGGAATTGCAGACATTCCTGTCACGTTTGCTGTTTTATCCATCGGGATATTGTTATCGGTTTACTACGGAAATTTTGTTGAGAATGCGGCGTTGCCGATGACGGATGGGAAAGTTGATAGCGGGAAAGTTTTTCCTTTTTTTGTGATCGACGTGATGCCCGGAGGACTTCGCGGTTTGGTGGTGGCTGGCGTCCTTGCTACAACAATGGGTTCGCTAGGCACAGCGATGAATTCACTAGCCACAAGCTATTCACGGGATTTTCATTTTCGATGGTTTAAAACTCCTGATGACGACGCTGCGCGAGTGCGAATCATCAAGTGGAGCACGCTGGCATTCGCTTTGATTCTAATTTCGGTGGGGCTGCTGACAGCTCTCGTAAAAGCTTATAATCCAGACCTGAGCATCATCGGAATTATTCTCGGAAGCTTCGGCTACACTTACGGCTCTTTGCTCGGCATTTTCATCGTGGGCCTTTTCACAAAATCGCGTGGCAACGAGTTGGGGAATTTAATTGCGATGGGTGCGGGGATCGTAGTTGTCGCGTGGTTGAGCAACCTGCCCAATGAAGTGTGGAGCATGCTGACAGGTGATCCGCTCTATGAAAATTTCGAGTGGCTGCCGATGATCAAGTTTACTTGGCGCATCATGGCGGGCACTTTGGCGACCGTGGCTGTGGCGTTGTGCTTCCGCACCAAGCACCCAATGGCGGAGCAATGATTTAAGTTTTTTTAAAAATTGTGACCGAACAAATCACTCTGATAACCGTCTATATTTTGTCTTAAAAACCAGATTCGGAATGAGTTGTTTAACGCGATATTGAATTGGAAGCCTAGCACTTCGTCTAGGTGGAGAGGTAAGGTTATCACTTCTATCTTTGCAGCTTTGAATCGACTATGGCGGCGTAAAATTTTGTGACAGCTTCGTCAGATCATTTTCCGTTGTGGATCAACGACTTGCGGCGAAATGATCTGATAGATCGAAGGATTATTTCACAAAAGCTAATCAAAATTCGAGTCAAGTTTTTAAAATTTTATATCGTGGAACGCTTGTGGAATACGGGAAACAAGTTCCATCTGTTAGAGCGCATTCTTAAAAATTTTTCACCTGAGAAAACCTTGTTCATTGTCCGTGTCGACCGTTGCGTTGTAGCAGCCCATAGGGGGTGCTGAGAGACGTAGAGAATGACAGCCATGAATCGAAAAACCTCAGAGAACAGAATGCCTAAGCCTTTAACGGAGGAGACCGATCACAATGAAATAGGATTGAGTGATGATGGTGCGGGAGAGTGGCAGCGGATTTCAAGCTTCTTGAGCAAGTCGATTGGGAGTGATGCGTTTAAGCGTTGGTTCGGAGCGGCGAGTTGGCAGAGCACGACGAGTGGTGAGGGGATTGTCACCGTGCCGGGTGAGATTCATCAGGTGTGGATTGAGACCAATTATTTTCCAGAGCTGATGTTGGCTGCGGGTGAAGTGCATGAGGGAATGCATCATGTGAAGATCATGGTGGCGGAGAGCGCAACAGATGGCGAAGGGGAAAATGTTTCATCGGACAACTTCCTTCCAGAAATCAGAATCGAACTCCCGAGCGATATGCTTGAGAAGCGCGCTAAAGCAGCGGGCTTGAATCCAGATTACACGTTCAATAAATTTGTGGTTGGCAGCAACAGCCAGTTCGCACATGCGGCTTGTGAAGCCGTCGCGACCAAAACCTGCGTGGGTTACAACCCGCTTTTCATCCACGGTGGTTCTGGCTTGGGTAAAACCCACTTGATGCACGCGATTGGTCAGGAAATTTTGCGTCGTCGCCCAGATGCACGCGTCATTTACCTGACCTGTGAGCGTTTCACCAACGAGTTCATCGAAGCGATCCGTAAAGGCGACATCGAAAAGTTCCGCCGCCGTTACCGGAATTCTGATGTGTTGCTCATCGACGATGTGCAGTTCTTGGCTGGCAAGGAGCGTTCTCAGGAAGAGTTCTTCCATACTTTTAACACCTTGCTCGATGGTCGCAATCAGGTGGTTCTGACCAGTGATCGTCCGGCATGTGAGATCAAGAGCATCGAGCCACGATTGATTTCCCGTTTTGAATGTGGACTCACTGTCGAGCTACAGCCGCCACAACTTGAGACTCGGATGGCGATCTTGAAGAAGAAATCTCTGGAGTGGAAAGTTTCCGTGGACGAGACCGTGCTGAATTTCCTCGCAGAAAAAATTCGTTCCAACGTGCGTCGTTTGGAAGGAGCTTTGGTCCGGGTCGCGACGTTCGCGTCTCTGGCGGGTGAGAGTGTCTCGGTGGAAAAAGTCGAGTATCTGCTGCGGGATTTCATCCAAGAAGAAGCGAGCCGTCAGGTCAGCATCGATGGTATTCAGCGGGCGGTTGCGGAAGTTTTCGATGTTCGTATGGCGGACATGATTTCACGGCGCCGGCCGGCGAGTATTGCGTTTCCACGCCAAGTGGCGATGTATCTGAGCCGTTCATTGACCCACAGTTCCCTCATGGAAATCGGCGAGTCTTTTGGCGGGCGAGACCACGGAACCGTGATTCACGCATGCAAAAAAGTGGCGAGTGAGCTCATCAAACAGCCGGGCTTGAAGGAGCGAATCGAGCGAATCGAGAGCCAGCTTAAACGCTAAACAGCTTTTCTAATGTATTCTTGCTTTCACGCTGGAAGCCTGTAATCTTCGTGGTATATGAGTTGCTTTGAGTAAATGAAGCAATGAACCCCTAAATATTATGAACGAGAATCCATTTTCAAACACCGGTGATACCGCAGTTGCATTAGCTGCCCACGACCTTCGCGCAGCAGCAGGTGATTTTGCTAAAACCACCGGTGAACAAGCCAGCAATGTAAAAGATCGCGCAGTTGAGGCAGCGAATGCGTTGAAAGCATCCGCCGTCCAGAAAGCTGAGCAATTTAAAACTGTCGCTACCGAAAAAGCTGAACACTTAAAAACCGTTGCTACCGAAAAAGCTACTCATGTTAAAGAAGTTGCTCAGCAGCAATGGGATGAAACTCGCGTTAAAGCGAAGGAAATTCATGTGACTGCCGAAGATTATATCCGCCAAAACCCAACCAAAGCTGTGCTCGGCGCACTTGGAGTGGGCTTTTTGATCGGACTCATCGTGCGACGCTAAGTTAACTCTTACCTCATGTAACCTGAACACGACCTAGCTTTCTGTTAGGTCGTGTGTTTTTAGGTAAGCTGGGGTTATACGCTTCCCACCCATTGAAATGATGAATCCCGATTCTTCAGGTATGCCTAACTCCAGGGCAGCGGAATCTCCGATTTCTGGCGAAGGTCACCTTCCCAGTAATTGGAAAGAGGCAATTCCTGCCTTGATTGCTTCACGCATCGGGATTTTTCGTATCGAAGTGCAGGACGCGATTGAAGTGGTTGCTAAAAAGCTCATCTTATGGGGCATAGTCGCTTTTTGCATGATAGCGACATGGGGGCTTTTGACGGCGGGCCTGATTGGCTTGATTTCCGTGCAATTCAATTGTGCATGGTATTTCGCAGCCTTATCACTTGGTGGAGGATATCTGCTCATTGCACTGGCGATGCTACTCATTATCAATCGATCAAAGAAAATTGAATCGTTTTCGATCACCCGTGAAGAATTTGAAAAAGACCGCGAATGGCTAAATCAACTCAAAAATCGCTCGAGCTCGCAGAGCTGATTCGGCGCAGTGAAGCTGCACGCATCCAAATTGGGCATGCGCATCTCCAATTCAAAAAGAAATTGGACATACCACTGCGTATCAGAAATTCCCTGAAGTCCAGTCCATTGAAGTGGTTGGGTGGTTCAGTGGCCGCAGGTTTTGTCGGCAGCCTGTTGTTTAGATCTAAACGCAAACCCAAGCATGAACCTGAGAAAAAGCATCGCGGCTGGTTCATTGGATTGCTGATGATGTTGTTCGCTTTGGCTAAGCCAACCTTGAAAATTTTCGCAACCAAACTACTCAAAGACTACCTGCAGAATCAGCTGAGCGGACGTTCAAATAGCTTGTATGTGAACAATCGGAGTGACCCATATTGACAGGATATTTTTATTCTGATTTACCATAACCAGTTGATCAGCAACCCCTTTACCTAAAACCCCAAACTTTTCTCAATGTCGGAACACAAAGTCCTGGATCACGTCGATGAGTATTTGAAACTCGGACGAGAATACAATTGCTCGGATGTTCATCTCGCAACCGCGTTTCCGCCCGCATGGCGTCGCTCCGGTGCTTTGATGCCAATTTGGGAGGATCATCCAAACTTGAAACCTGATGAGACCGAGGGTCTAGTGCGCTCCTTTTTAGGAAAAGATGAGTGGGACCGTCTGCAAGAGCGCGGTGATATTGACTTTGCGTATGAGGGCACGGATGGCCGATATCGGGCATCGGTTGTAAAACAGCGTTTGGGTTATGATATGGTCTTCCGGGTCATCAATACCCAGATGCGGACGATGGAGGAAATCGGACTGCCTATCGATCACATTATCCCTCTGACGCGTTATCAAAACGGTCTCATTCTCATCACGGGTTCCGTGGGTTCAGGTAAATCGACGACCCTCGCTTCCATCATTGATTTCATCAATAGAGACCGTGAAGACCACATTCTCACCTTGGAAGATCCGATTGAGTATATTTTTGACTCAAAAAAATGCCACGTCAATCAGCGCGAAGTGCACAAGCATACCGAATCCTTTGCACGAGCTTTGCGAGGCGCATTACGGGAAGACCCGGATGTGATTATGGTGGGTGAGATGCGGGATTTGGAAACGATCCAGCTAGCCCTCACAGCTGCCGAAACGGGTCACTTAGTTCTTGCGACACTGCATACCGGAAATGCACCGCGGACATTGGATCGGGTACTTGATGTTTTTCCCACCGATCAACGCGATCAGATCCGTATCATGGTTTCCGAATCGCTGCGCGGCATTCTCTCGCAACAACTCGTCCCAACCATCGATGGCACATCCCGCGCGCTCGCGCTCGAACTACTTGTGAATACACCAGCCGTTGCGAACTGTATTCGTGAGGGAAAAACTTACATGCTGCCCGGTATCATGCAGACTGGTAAACATGTCGGAATGATCACCATGGATGAATCTCTCCGCCAGCTTTACATCAAAGGAATCATCGGCGCTGATGATCTCATGTTCCGCGCCGAGGATAAGGCCCAGATGAAGATTTTCCTCAAGTCTTAGTGACCTCCGAATCTAACATTTTACTAAAACCAAAATTTCGACATGGCCAAAATTGATGAGCTCTTCAAACACCTGATCGCGAGTAAAGGCTCGGATTTGCACCTTTCTGAGGGTCAGCCTCCAAAGATTCGTGTGCACGGTGCGGTGACGCCAATTGAAGGCGAGGAGATTCTAGAAGGTGAATCATTCAAGCAACTTCTGGCAGAAATTTGTGAACCCAAAGCATTCGAGCGTTATCTAAAAAATGGCGATCTCGATTTTGCCTATGAGATGGATGAGGATTCGCGCTTTCGCTGCAACTACCTTCAACAACAATACGGCCTCGCGGCTGTGTTCCGTTTGATTCCAACGGAAATCATGTCGCTCGAATCGCTTGGAGTCCCTGAAATCGTGAAAGAATTCGGACACATGCGCTCGGGTTTGGTCTTGGTCACGGGGCCAACCGGATCTGGAAAATCAACAACACTCGCTGCGCTGTTAGATTATATCAATACCAACTTTGCACGCCACATCATCACGGTGGAAGAACCCATCGAGTTTGTGCACCGAAATAAAAAATCGATCCTGACTCAACGCGAAGTGCCGATCCAAACCCCATCCTTCGCCGATGGACTGCGTGCCTCGTTGCGCGAGGATTCGGACATTGTTCTGGTCGGCGAGATGCGGGATTTGGAAACCATTTCGCTCGCACTCACCGCGGCGGAAACCGGTCTTCTGGTTTTCGGAACCCTACATACCAACAATGCCCGTAAAACCGTCGACCGTATCATCGACGTTTTTCCTGCCGACCAGCAGTCACAAGTTCGCACCATGCTCGCTGCATCCCTGCGCGGAGTGGTCGCCCAGCTCCTTTGCAGGCGTGTGGATAAACCCGGCCGGGTAGCCGTCCATGAAATCATGTTCGCCACCCCCGCCGTCTCCGCGATCATCCGTGAAGGGGCGACCCAGAAACTTCATGACGTCATCACCGGCGGCAAAGGCGATGGCATGCAGTTCATGGACGAATCGATCTGGTCGAAACTCCGCGAAGGAATGATCGCACCCGAAGAGGCTTACATGAAAGCGATCGATAAAACCCGCTTTAAGAAATTCTTGCCGAAAGATAAGGAGCATCTCGGTGATGCATCGGGCGAGAGCCCTATGTCGCATTAGAGGTTACTTCGGGACATCGTCGGAGAGGATTTTATTTATGGAAGTCATTTGCATTCATGCCCGACTAATCATCCTATC
This sequence comes from Akkermansiaceae bacterium, assembly GCA_031422775.1. GTDB lineage: Bacteria > Verrucomicrobiota > Verrucomicrobiia > Verrucomicrobiales > Akkermansiaceae > Luteolibacter. Next base: position 13,384 of record JANPMK010000045.1, read on the forward strand.
TGATACATGAGTTTTGAATTCTGATCTTTGGACAAAAAACGAACTATCTGCCAAACCATCATGGAAACCATCCGCTTATTCCTATTCACCCTGCTTTGCTCTTCAATCGCGAGCGTCATTGCCTTTGCCTCACCTCCAAAATACGGCTGGGCGCAATCGGGGTCTGACATCGATGGTGAGAACGTATTCGACAGGTCGGGCGATTCCGTGGCGATGTCCTCGGACGGAACTCGCATCGCCATCGGGGCGATATCCAACTACGGGAACGGATATGATACCGGCCATGTGCGGATATACGATTGGAGTGGAAGCGCTTGGATACAGTTGGGCTTGGATATAGACGGCGAGTCGGAATTTGACTATTCAGGCTGTTCCGTGGCGATGTCTGCGGATGGGAGCCGCGTTGCGATCGGCGCTTATGACAACGACGGGAACGGAATTAATTCCGGCCATGTGCGGATATACGATTGGAGTGGAAGCGCTTGGATACAGTTGGGCTTGGATATCGACGGCGAGTCGGGATATGACTATTCAGGTCGTTCCGTGGCGATGTCCTCGGATGGAAGCCGTGTTGCCATCGGGGCACCATTCAACGACGGGAACGGATTCGCTACAGGCCATGTACGGATTTACCATTGGAGCGGAAGCGCTTGGATACAGTTGGGCTTGGATATCGACAGCGAGGCGTCAGGTGACCTGTCGGGCTATTCCGTGGCGATGTCCTCGGATGGGAGCCGCGTTGCGATCGGCGCATATGGCAACGACGGGAGCGGAGATAATTCCGGCCATGTGCGGATATACGATTGGAGTGGAAGCGCGTGGATACAGTTGGGCTTGGATATCGACGGTGAGTCGAAATTTGACTATTCAGGCTATTCCGTGGCGATGTCTGCGGATGGGAGTCGCGTTGCGATCGGCGCTTATAGGAATACTGGAGACGGAACTGATGCCGGCCATGTACGGATTTACTATTGGAGTGGAAGTGCTTGGATACAATTGGGCTTGGATATCGACGGTGAGCTTGAAAATGACAATTCAGGCCGTTCCGTGGCGATGTCCGCGGATGGAAGCCGTGTGGCCATCGGGGCTCCTGGCAACGACGGGAACGGGTATAATTCCGGCCATGTACGGATATACAATTGGAATGGCAGCACTTGGATGCAGTTGGGCTTGGATATCGACGGCGAGGGGGCAAGTGACCTGTCGGGCGAATCAGTGGCGATGTCCTCGGATGGAAGCCGCGTCGCCATCGGGGCACCATTCAATGCTGCATACAGAACTGTAAACAGTTTTGGTGCCGGCCATGTGCGGGTTTATCATTCGGCGCTTATCACTGGCGTGGCCATGGATGATGCGGCGACTTCAACGACTGGCTACACCGTGGTTTACCCTTTGGCTAACGACACGGGCAATGTAGCTGATTTAGCGATTACAGATGTGGATGAGCCATCGGTTTTTATCAGTGCTGACGGACGGTATTTGATGGTCCCTGCGGGATATGTAGGAACCTTCACCTACAGTGTATATGGTGTGACAAGTGCGGATGTGACTATCACAGCCGGAACCATTCTAACAGAAAGTAAGCGATGGGCAGGGATGCTTTACGATGAAGCTGGTTTGCCGATGGGCACGATGGAGGCAATGCGTTCATCTAGCAGTTTCAGCGGCTTGATCCGCATTGGTTTAGAAATTGACGGGGTGAGATTTCAGCTTGATCCAGATGGTTCGGCGACATTCTCGAGTAAGTTTGGGGATTGTGAAGTGTTTGAAAACTCAGAGACCGGCCAGCTTAGGGTGTTGATCGACGGCACGACCTATGTGGGCACCCTGCGCCGCTGCGTGGAGAGTGCGATCGAGCAACAGTACAACATTGCGCTGGCGACGACGGACCCCGCTCTCCTTGGTGGCGGCTACATCGTGGCCCATGTGAGGGCCAATGGACGCATCGTCCTCATGGGTAAGTTGCCTGATGGTCGCAACGTTTCTGGCACCGCCTATCTCGCGGACAATGGAAGCTTTGTTTTCCAATCTGTCGTTGCCAAGAAAAAGGGAGCCTCGTCGTTGGCAGGAGAATTCACCATCGCTGATCTTGCCTCCACCGATGTGACTGGGCAGTTGAGTTGGGTATCAGATGAAATGACCAATGGCCTGCTTCTCGCAGCACATGATTCCACGCTCACCGCTAACGGTTGTCTCTTTGAGAGAGGTGTTTCATTGCTTCCAAATGGTCCGGTGACCGTGACCTTCAGCAGTGGCGACTTGATCTCGGATGTGATCGTTTCCACCACAGTAACCAATGGTTTGGTGGCACCGGCAGACGAGTTGAGGAGATTCAAGACCTTTTTCAGTAACGGCGTCTTCTTAGCGACATTGAGCCACTCAGACCTTGATCAAGCGAGGAAGGGACGTGGTGTGTTCTTGCCGAAGTCTAACAGCGCGTGGGGTTACTTCCCTGGATCCACCGAGGGGGGAAAAATCGAGCTCAGCACGATGCTGCCTCCTCCTTAGGGTAAAGTTCTTCCTGATAATAGATCATTGGATCTTGCCGCCGCCGATGTGATTCGGAAGCTGAAATCAGATTGTCTGTCCCTTGGAATAATCTGGTCGAAACTCCGCGAAGGAATGATCGCACCCGGTGCGCTCACCACCGTCCGGATCGTCTTAAAAGCCCAAAAATCAGGAAAAAAATCCATCAAAATTTCCCACGCGCCGCGCCGGTGAAAGCCAATCGCCGTCCTACTCGCAAGATCACGCCATGGTAGGGTTATACCCCATACAGCATGACTGGGATATTCGCATGATAGGTGCAAGGCTCCCGCAATATCTTTTCAAATGACACTCCCACACACAGCTTCCACACCCGAAGCTCCCACCGATCTCATCAGCAGTGAAGCCCAGCTCATCACCGGCGCTTTGCAGAACGCCATTCTGAAGAGCGAGAACTTCTCCAGCATCGCCACGGACGCGAAGGGGGTGATCCAGCTCTTCAATGTGGGTGCGGAGCGCATGTTAGGCTACTCGGCGTCCGAGGTGATAAACCGGATCACCCCGGCGGACATCTCAGATCCAGAGGAAGTCATCGCGCGAGCCTTGGCGCTGAGTAGCGAGCTGGGCACGAAGATCACGCCGGGCTTTGAGGCCTTGGTTTTCAAGGCTTCTCGTGGGATCGAGGATATTTATGAACTCACCTACATCCGAAAGGACGGCAGTCGTTTCCCTGCGGTGGTCTCGGTGACTGCGCTGCGGGATGATCAGGGCGGGATTATCGGCTACCTACTCATCGGCACGGACAACACGTCGCGGATGCAAGTGGAGGAGGAGCGCAGCAAGCTGGATCAAAGTCTGCGCGACCAGCAGTTTTACACTCGGTCTTTGATCGAGTCTAACATCGACGCGCTGATGACCACGGACCCTTCCGGGGTCATCACGGATGTGAACAATCAGATGGAGACGCTCACCGGTCTCTCGCGTGATGAGCTGATAGGGGAGTTTTTCAAAAACTACTTCACCGATCCCGCGCGGGCTGAGGAGGGCATCCGGCGGGTTCTCAGTGAGGGAAAAGTGACGGACTACGAACTCACCGCGCGCTCCAAGGATGGCACGGAAACGGTGGTGTCTTACAACGCGACGACGTTTCATAACCGCGATGGCGTGCTGCAGGGCGTCTTCGCCGCAGCGCGGGATGTGACGGAACGCAAGCGCTGGGACAAGGTCTTGCAGGAAAAAACGCTGGAGCTCGAGACCGCGAAGGCCATTGCGGAAAAGGCCAACCTCGCGAAATCGGATTTCCTCTCCAGCATGAGCCATGAGTTACGCTCGCCGCTCAATGCCATCCTCGGCTTCGCCCAGCTCATCGAGTCCGATACGCCGGGGCCCACGCCCGCGCAGAAGGCCGGCATCGACCAGATCCTTCACGCCGGATGGTTTCTGTTAGAGCTGATTAATGAGATTCTCGATCTGGCGGTGATCGAGTCCGGGCGCTTGACGCTCTCGCTGGAAGCTGTTTCGCTGCCGGAAGTCTTGATCGAATGCCAAGCGATGATCGAGCCGCAGGCGCAGAAACGCGGCATCAGCATGGCGTTTCCGAAGTTCGACGCGCCTTGCTATATCAAGGCAGACCGCACGCGCTTGAAGCAGGTGCTGATCAACCTGCTTTCTAACGCTATCAAATACAACGAGGTCGGCGGCAAGGTGGTGGTGGAATACGCTTTGAGCACCGATGGTCGCATGCGCATCACCGTGCGCGACACTGGCGAGGGAATGTCTCCATCCATGTTGGCGCAGTTGTTTCAGGCCTTCAACCGCCTAGGCAAGGAGGCCAGCGGCGAGGAAGGCACTGGCATCGGCCTAGTCGTCAGCAAGCGCTTGGTGGAACTGATGCATGGAGTCATCGGCGCAGAAAGCACCGAAGGCGTGGGCAGCGTGTTCTGGATCGAGCTGATGCACGATGCGAACCCTCATGCAGAATACATCAAAGCGGTCAGCACCTCGGCACCTGTATCCCGCATCGCGGACGGTTCGCGCACACGCTTGCTGCTCTACATTGAGGATAATCCGGCCAACTTGAAGCTCATCGAGCAGCTCATTTCCCGTTACCCGGATCTGCGGCTTCTCACCGCGCAGAATGGCAAGGATGGCATCGAACTCGCCCGCCGCTGTGTGCCGGATGTGATTCTGATGGATATCAATCTACCCGGCATCAGCGGTATCGATGCCATGAAAATCATCCAGCTGGATCCCACCATCGCGCACATTCCTATCGTCGCGGTCAGCGCCAACGCCATCCCGCGCGACATTGAAAAAGGCATGGAAGCCGGATTTTTCCGCTATCTCACCAAGCCGATCAAAGTGAATGAATTCATGGAAACGCTTGCCGTCGCCCTGGAGCACGCCGAGAGAGGAGGAGGGCTTGAAGACTCCCCATAAAATTTGGGGCACGCTGGTGGCCGCGCTGCTCATAGTGGCACTGGGAGCATTGGGTTTATTCTGGTCTTACGGGCAGATCGAACAGGCGGCAGCAGCGCGCAAGCAAAACCATGTGGTCGTGATCCATTCACAAGATTGGTTGTCTCAACTCATAGATGCCGAGACCAGTATGCGTGGCTATGCGATCACTAGTGACGAAGCTTTCCTGGAACCCTATCTGAAAGTGCGCGATGGGCTGGATGGCAGCTTGCAAGAATTGCGTCAGCTTACCGCGATCCCTGAAGGCCGGGCTCGCCTGGATGCCGTGACGCCATTGCTCGCTTCAAGAATGGCGCACATGGCGCAGGTCATCAAGCTGCAGCGCCAGCAGGACACGGCGGGCGCGGTGGCGTTGATCGCCAAAGGCGAGGGCAAGCGGATCATGGACTTGATCCGGGTGGAAATGGACGCCTTCATCCAGATCGAGGAAGCCGCGCTGGCGCAGCACGATCGCCAGTTTCATGCGAGACTGCGCTATTTGTTCACCATCCTCGTGATCGCCAGCCTGTTCACGCTGGCGACGGCGCTGGTGTTCGCGTGGTTGATCTATCGGGACAGCCGTCATCAGATCAAGAATCTGGTGCATCTCGAAACCCTGCAGTTGCTCGAAGTCCAGCAGGAGACGAGCCGGCAACTTGAGCAGGCCAAGGCCATCGCGGAGAAGGCCAATCTCGCGAAGTCGGACTTTCTCTCCAGCATGAGCCATGAGCTGCGCTCGCCGCTCAATGCCATTCTTGGTTTTGCCCAGTTGATGGAATCAGACACGCCCGCGCCAACGGCAAGCCAGAAGGCGAGCATCGACCAAATCCTGCACGCCGGCTGGTATCTGTTGGATCTGATCAATGATATTCTGGATCTGGCAGTGATTGAGTCCGGACGTCTCTCCCTTTCGCTGGAACCCGTCTCGCTGTCGGAAGTCTTGGACGAGTGCCAGGAAATGTTCGATCCGCAAGCCCAGAAACGCGGCGTTCACATGACCTTCCCCACATTTTCGGAGCCTTGCTTCGTCAAAGCGGACCGCACCCGGCTGAAGCAAGTGCTGATCAATATTCTATCAAACGCGATCAAATACAACCGAACTAGCGGCACTGTCACCGTGGAATGCGTGAAGACGCCCGCTGGCCACATCCGCATCAGCGTGAAGGATACCGGCGCAGGGCTGGCTCCGGAAATGCTCGCCCAGTTGTTCCAACCGTTTAACCGCCTCGGCCAGGAAGCGACGGATGAGGAAGGCACTGGAATCGGCCTGGTGGTGAGCAAACGCTTGGTCGAACTGATGCACGGAAAAATCGGGGCGACCAGCAAAGTCGGAGCAGGGAGTGTTTTCTGGGTCGAGTTCATTCATGCTAGTGACGCGCATTCGAAGCTCCTTCAGGCGGCTACCAGTAAGTTCATACCCATGCCCATCTCAAGAGACAGTCGCCAGAGCGTGGTGCTTTACGTGGAGGATAATCTGGCCAATCTCCAGCTTATCGAGCAGCTCCTCGCCCGCTGCCCCGGCATTCAGCTTCTCACGGCGAAGAACGCCCAAGACGGCATCGCCCTGGCACTCAGCTGCGTGCCGGATGCTATTTTAATGGATATCAACCTGCCCGGCATCAGCGGCATCGATGCCATGCGAATCCTCAATCAGAACCCGATCACCGCCCATATTCCCATCGTGGCTCTCAGTGCCAACGCCATGCCGCTGGACGTCGCAAATGGCCTCAGCGCCGGATTTTTCAAATACCTCACCAAACCCATCAACGTGATCGCGTTGATGGAAACGCTCAATTTCACCTTGGAATACGCAGCGAATCGCGACGGGGCACCCATGCCCATCCCCGCCATCAATCCACAGGAGGCCTTGATCTAACGAGAACAATCCCCATGGACACCATCAAACACTTGGCCGCGCTCAAGACCTCGGAAAAATCCGCCAGCGATGAGCAGGCGGAATCCCTCATTCTCGAACAACAACTCCAAGGCATCGTGCGTAAAATTTTTTGTGCGAACGAAACGGAACGCACCAAGATGAGCCAAGTCTTGCAGCACGAAATCGCCCAAGCACTCCTTGGAATCAAAAGCAAACTCCTGGCACTGGAGAGTGGAGTTTCCGCCAATCAGCTAAGTCTCTCTCAGGAAATCAACACCGCCCATTGCCTGGTACAAACCTCGGAGCAAACCCTCAGCAACTTAATCCGTGAATTTAGTAGCCACCATGCATGACAAACGCGCCGACCTATCGCGACTCTATCACGCAGCCTTGCGACACTACCTGAAGCGAGGGGCCGAGACGGACATGGAGCCAGCGCGGGCACTTGGACACCAAGCGGTCACCCAAGGCCTTGAAACACTGGACATCGCCAGGATCCATGAGATCGCCGTCGCCACCCTCATTTTCTCCTCTTACACGCCCCAGACCAGCGGCGTCCTGTTAGGGCGGGCGGCGGCGTTCTTCGCCGAGGTGCTCGTCCCCATCGAGAAAACCCACCGCGGTGCTTCAGAGGCGAACATTCACCTCAATCAAATCGTCAAAGCACTCGGCCAGCGCACATTGGAACTGGCCGATTCAGTGAAGGAACTCAAGCTGGAGATCCTTCAGCGGAGAGCGGCAGAGGAAGCACTCAAAACCAGCGAACTCACCACCAGCCAGCTACTGGTAAAGTCTCTTGAGATGCAGGAGGAACTCCGCCACCTCTCACGCCAATTACTATCGATCCAGGAAGAAGAGCGCCGGAGAATCAGCCGCGAACTGCATGATGTCATCGCCCAGACTCTCGTCGGCATTAATTTCCACGTCTCGACACTGGCTCTGGAGACAGAAGGCAAAATCGGCGGTCTCCATCAACGCATCGTAAACACCCAGCACTTGGTCGAGAAATCGTTGGAAATCGTCCACCAGTTCGCCCATGATCTGCGTCCGACCATGCTGGATGACCTCGGGCTGATCCCCGCGCTCCAGACCAGCCTCAAGATCTTCATGGAGGAAACTGGCATACGCGTGAGCCTCAAGGTATTTGCCGGGATTGAGGAAGTGCCTGAAATCATTCGTACGACATTCTATCGCATCTCCCAGGAGGCACTTGTGAATGTGGCCAAACACGCCAAGGCGAGCGCCGTCGAGATCCTAATTCAGAACCTAGACGGCAGCATCTCCATGGAAATTACCGACAACGGCCAAGGCTTCGAGCTGAATAAACACCAAACACCGAAAAAGAAAGGGCGGCTCGGTCTGATAGGGATGAGGGAACGCGCGGAAATGATCGGCGGCGACTTCTCCATCACTTCCGTACCCGGCAAATCAACCACCATTCGCATCGTTGTAGCATCCCCCACAAAGTCAGAAACAAACAGTCGAAAATCTAACATCTAACGATTGATGTGCGCCCACCGGCGCGGTTGAAGGGATGTTGAAATGAAATGGAAAAGCTGATAGCGGTTGCTGTGTCTCGACTTTTGTTCTGCTCTAGGTTGTGATCCAGCTTACATATACGACAAACGCACCGTTCTCCCGGCCACAAGTGACCTCAAGGAACCGGGCATTCGGAAGGTTCAGCGTCCGGTCAATTCGATCAGTGAGCGAGACTATCTTCCACCATGGCTTACTGCGTCCAATCTCAATGTTCGCCTTGGAATCAGTTCCAGTGCTAAAAACTGGGTTGGTGTTGAATTCTTCGACTGCGGAGTCAGGAATCGTAATTTTGGCGGCCAATGCGTCATCGATCCCGGATCCAAGATAGAAATACTCAACCCCTACTGAACCAGTGGGGAATGTGACACCGGTAAGTGTCGAAACTTGAGATAGCTTAGTCGCATCAAATGCGGCTCCCGACAGCTCAACATCGTCCCCAAACTTCATATCGCAGCTCGCGAGAATCGCTGATAGCACGACAATGACTGGTAAGAGGAGTTTCTTCATTTCTTGCAGAACGTTATAGGAATGGCGCGCCGGGGTGAAGCCAAATTTGATCAGACGGCTTCCTCGCCGTCGCCATCTCTGACTTGTTATGTTCTTAGTTTGATGGGCGTAAGGCGTCTGAATAGCTCTGGAAATTTGGGACGGGTGTTGGATCCAATGTAAACCCCACCGTCTCAAAGTCACCGTTGCTCTCATAAATGCGCTTCCACTCTGAAGGACCAAATTTGAAGTCTCCGGAAAAGCGAGCCCCATAGCCGCCGTCTGTAACCACGCTAACCTCGTTCAGGTAAAATTTGGGGTCTCCTATCGTGTGCCCGCGTGTGCTTGAAGAAATTTCGATTGGGACCTGCATCGTAAGCACGTATCGCTCGCCAAAGAATGCTGTTGCATTCCATGTGCTGACTGAGCTTCGACCCGTGTAAACGACATAGTGACGGCAATCATCGAACAGCTCGTCCATCTCTGCGGCAGGCTGAATCTGGGAAACCCCGTGCCTCGCAAAATCTTGATGACCCCAATTCTTCCAATTCTCATAGCCCACGTATCCGAAATAGAGAACACACCAGGACACTGGGATTACGAGGATCATCGCGAGAACCAGATACGCGAGAAAGCGCGGTATTGATCGGGAAGCTTTCATCTTATTAGCGACTTTCTATTTCTTACATAACGTTTGATGTGTGCCCACCGGCGCTATTCAATGGATCTTGAAGTGAAATTGAAAAGCTCATGGCCGGTTGATGCGTCATGACTCATAAGGTGGATTTCAGCCGAGAAATAGGCTACAACAATCGTTCCGAAATGGAACCCAAAACGGCCGCGTGATGCAATCTGAACTCATGACAAGACCTCCCTCTAACGGATGAGTCTGTGAACAAGATAAGGCA
>JANPMK010000046.1:0-4649 GCA_031422775.1 Akkermansiaceae bacterium
TGAAAGCGGGAATCTCGCCGCCGGATGAATTGGTGGGCTCGGTCTTGCCTTCGATCGCCTTCGCCAGTTCTTCCAGATGTGCGCCGGGGTTTTCCCGTGCCAACGCAAGCAGGGAGAGCGGTTGCGACTCGGGATTGGCTAGATCCTCTTTCAATGCGGCCGCCACCGCCGGTATTTCTGGACGAAATGAGTGCAAGCTTTCCAACGCCGCCCGGCGCACTGACGAATCCTTGTCTTTGATCAATTTGGACAAAATGGAAACCAAGTCCGGATTCTGCATGAAACCAATCGCGTAGGCGGCGCACTTCCGCACCTCGGGTGCGGGATCGGCGGCAAACTCGGCAAATTGCCCCGTGGTGAAGTCACCGGGTGCTGCAAAATCGCTGAAAATCAAAATGGCTGAGGCGCGGACAGGAATAGCAGGATCTCTCAACCAAGTACGCAACCCTTCCTGTAGTCGCCAATTCTTTGCCAGTCCCATCGCCCGGATGGCAAGTGCGCGGGTCTCGGGTGCTGCACGGCTATTCGCCACCGCCGCGAGTTCCCGCCAAGCGAGCGCGCCGCCAGCGTTGCGTGTGCCTGGCTCCAACCGGGCAAGACCTGGTGTTTCGACACCGATGGTGCCCAGCCAATAAGGAGCGAGGTCATCGGTCAGATAAGGGCTGCCATCGCCGATCAAACGAATGGCCGCCTGTGCAATTTCCGGCTCCTGCCGTGAAATCAAACCACGAACCGCGGAAAACACCTCGATTCGCGAAAAATCCTTTGCTTCGCCGTAATCTCTTCGGCCGGGGCTTTCGCTCATCTCATCTAACTGGCGGATTGCGTAAACCACATCGTCCGCCACGGGGCTGTCACGCAGGGCGATGAGTTCCGACCAATAAATATCATGCAGGGTTTTGGCAGCCACCGGCCGTTCATCCCGGCAACGGAGCACGCCCAAATCCTCTTGCATGGTATGGCTCAGTCGGGTCTGCCTGGTTCCATTTGCAGCCTTGTCAGCAAATACGATATAAGTCCTCCCCTGCTCGAAATGGTATAACTGTGGGCTATACGAGAATCCGCCAGAATAATCAGCCTTCTTGTCGTAATGACGAAAGCGCACTTCGCCGTTGCCAGCCTCACCCTTGATTTGCGAAATGATTTTGAATCGTGTTTCGCGTGCCTCATAGCCTTGGATGTCTTCGAACCACTCGTCCTGCACCGGCTTGCTCTCAATGGCTTCGCCTTTGAAAATGACATCCGAATCCTCCACCAGTTGATCCAGCGTGAGAGCTGGCCCCACCATGTAGCCGGTAGCCATCCTTGAGATCGCCAGAGAGCAGATGCCAATCAACAACCAGATGCGGGAATTCTTCATGGGCGCACCATGCGGATTACCTAGATTCGTGTCGTTGCTAGAAATTTGCTTTTTCACCTAGCTCGGAGAATACACTGGAGAGCCAGTCTGTGAAGGGGAAAAGGGGGATAGCGAGACGGAAACATCTTCCATCATACAAAGAAAATCTAGACAGGTGTATGAGTATTAAAATGCATCATAAGCCTCAGTAGCTGGGTAAATGGTATCACAAATCAAATTGAGTCTTGGAGATACATTCCAAGTTACTCCTTTAGCGCGGTCTATATTAAACCCGAAATCCCAGAGATAAACATCACCAAAGCATGTGACATCAATACAAGTTACGAGTTCAGACATACAAAACACAACGCGGTCAATCCGCATAAATGCAGTAATTCCTTGATTTTTATATATCTCCACGGCCTGCGCCTGGGTCAGGCCTAAAACTTCCAATAACCAATCTTCACATCTATCTATAAACCCCTCAGGCGAGATGGTTTTGAGATATGCATTATAACCTTCTTCAAGCCAAGTCTTCAGCTCATTGATATCTCTCGGTTGGAGTTGGGCAATATCTTCATCGGTTACAGATTCAAAACCATCACCTATAATCACGATTTCAATAAGTCCATGATCACTATCAGGCAAAGAGCTTCCGATCGGCATCAGACATTTTGAACTATGCCGCGCAACGCGGCATGGGATATCACCTGCTTCAAACTCATCTTGTAAAACTGATGCTGAAATACTAAACATAGATTCTGTCTTTAGCTTTATTTGGAATTACAGCTTCATTCCTCAATTTAACAGACTTAAAAATTTCCCATGTTCAGCTCAGAGAGCCTTGGGTAATCCTTTCCTTCCAAGCTTTTCAAAACCTACGTCTGCTACGTTGTTATTTCCACTCGTTAGGCCGTTCTACGCTGCGACCGCTTCCAAGATCAACCTTCTTGGGAAACTGAAAACGGACAATGTCGGCCGTGGGCAGAGGCTTGGCATCCACTCCCATGTTTCTGTAGGTATCGTTCCGGCGTTGTATGCGATCGTCGGGATCTTGTGGGATGTAAACCGTGATTTTGATTTTAGGATAGCGCTTGCGGATCCACTCCACCGCTGGTTCAAGATCTGAATCCCCAGAAATAAGAACTATCCGATCCATAAGACTGTCGATGGAGTCCGAGATCATTTGGACAGCGATACCCACATCGGTCTTTTTCTCTTCAGGCACTTCGTAACGATCCCGGCAACGAGCTCGGCAGCTTACCTCCCTCATCTGGTATTTACCCCTGACCACATTAACCCGAGAGCAGGATTCAAGTGCCAAAAGGTAGCGCTTCTGACGATCCCGGGAAACCGAAAGGCGCTTTTGCGGATCCACCAAGGCCGTGAAATAGCGCACCCCAACCACCTCCTCATCAGGCCTGAGAAAATCCATAAATGACTGAAGATCCAGCCATTTCAAGACGGGAGCGCCTTGCAAAATCCCAAAATAGAGGTTGAAGCCGTCCACGTAAACCATGGCCTTCTTGCGGGTGGAAGCATCCTCTGAATCAGCTAATGGTTCAGTCATGTTTGAAAATCACTGTTGACATCTCCATCGCTGTGGTAATGTTTCTGCAACTTCTCGCCCTTGTGGCGATGGGCCGATCCGAAAGGGTTTGCCCACAGAAACCCCTTCGGTCGTAAGACCCAAGGGGTTTTCTTTTTAGCGAATGGCGAAGACATCCCAAGACATACGCTTGGAGAAACTTCGGCGCTAATATTCCTCCAGCCGTTGACAAACATTGAAATGAAGGTTTTTCGCGGAGGGTCATGTGGATTGGTGTGTTATCAGTAACAACGGCTCGTTGCAATATTTACAAGTTGTCTGCCCCGAATAGTAGACTAAAGAGCCGAGTATGGAAGGGAAAGGGTTTGTCTATGAGAGGTTCTATGGACTACACGATATCGCAGTCAGAGAGTCGCGGGTGGCCCCTGCCGCCGGGAAGTGAATAACTGCTAGAAAATTGTTATTCACGGAAGGCTATTGATGCCACCGATTGAGTCCGGCACTTATTTTTCTCCCAATGGAATGGATGAAAAGTTTTCGGGGATTTCATACTCAAAGAGGCCAAATGCAGCTCGGCACCCGCTATCTCCCAAAAGTTTAGATTCGCCCGTTTCGAGATTGAGCGATCGCAATTTCCCCGTGTGCTCTAGCAGGTATCCGACGCCGCTTCGGGAAATGGTGAAGTGGGATGACTTGTAATCCAATTCCGGATGCCCAATCAACGTGTGCTTGGCGGTTTCAGGATCAATGCGGTAAAGTTGGCCGTTTTCCACGCGGGGATCGAGAAATCCTCCGGAAATAACGGCATAGAGCACGCCGTTGGGTGCGAATGATATTTGCGCACCTGTCACAATGGGTGCGATTTCCTGGCATTCACCGGTCGCCGGATCGATCGTCGCCAACAAATCCCGATGCGGACCGGGCCATAACACTCCGTAAAGCAAGCGATTATTCGGATTGAAGGAAATGGATGAATACAATGATTTTTTTGCGTGGCTAATTACGATCAGTCGTTTTTTAGCAAGATCCAGCGAATAAAGTGGATACCCAAAATCCTGCCCGTCGGCTGCGTAGATTTTGTTGCCAGGTCTTTCCACGGCAAAGTCAAGAGCTCTCAACTGCTGATTAGGATCGTCGGTCCATAGCTTGCCCGTAGATAGTTTGTCTGAAACCGTGTGATTTCCGAGCAACCCTTCCCGCCGCCGGTGGTTGAGGGGTAAAAATCGGAAAGTTACGATGGAGGTAACTGCTCCCGATCTGTGGTTTCAGTTTCCCTCATAAACCGAGGGATTCTTGTCCACCATGTCGAAGAAATAATCCAAATCGTAACTGACTGCTTTCTTCGCCGTCGCGCGGTAATTTAAGGCGCGTTCGGGCATCCCGCACTGGAGATAGAACGCATAGATATCCCGTGGTTCGGAGGATGAATACTGGCCAACTTTTTCCAAAGCATCGAGATATCGATCCCACTTGCCCGATCGGATATCCGTGACGGGCTGCGCGCGAAGGTGTTTGAAGAGGAGTTTCCAAGCAGTGAAAGCGGGAATCTCGCCGCCGGATGAATTGGTGGGCTCGGTCTTGCCTTCGATCGCCCTTGCCAGTTCTTCCAGATGCGCGCCCGGGTTTTCCCGTGCCAACGCAAGCAGGGAGAGCGGTTGCGACTCGGGATTGGCTAAATCCTCTTTCAATGCGGCGGCCACCGCCGGAATTTCCGGACGAAACGAGTGCAGGCTTTCCAACGCCGCCCGGCGCACTGACGAA
>JANPMK010000047.1:0-32968 GCA_031422775.1 Akkermansiaceae bacterium
GATGAGATCGAGGTGGCGTTTGCGGTATTTTGTTTCGCGATCCGTGAGCCCGTGGAATTTGTCCGGCATCGGGCGTAGGGATTTGGAAAGCACGGTGAAGGAGGAAACTTTAATCGTCGGCTCGCCGGTGCGGGTGAGGAAGGTTTCGCCGGAAACCCCGATCCAGTCGCCACGATCGAGGCATTTCCAGATCGCTGCTTGGGTTTCATCGAGTTCCTTAATGCTGAGGTAGCCTTGGATGGAGCCATGTGCGTCGCCGACACCGAAGAAAACCGATTTTCCCATGTCGCGCAGCGCAACGATGCGGCCAGCGGTGGTCACTTGTTTGCCTTCTTCGAAATTTGCCTTGAGATTAGTAGGGGAGATCGTGGTTTCAAATCGTGCACCATAGGGATCGACTCCGAGTTCACGCAGCTTCGCAAGTTTTTCACGGCGGACCGCAATAAGTTCTGCCTCGGTGGACTGGGGTGCTTGGGAAGTGGCTTCGCTCATGTCCCGCTTGGAGTAGCCGACAGGGGCGGGCGGGGCAAGCAAAGAGAGAGCTATTACGCCGGAGGCTTTGGACTGCTGTGGTTATCCACAGCTTTCAGGGCAGATGTTCTAAATCGGAGCTGCGCCGTATTCATTTTTCCACCCGATAAAACAGCCCAACACAAAGAGCTGAGAAGAATCTCAGCAGTCCAAAGCCTCAGGCGGTTCGGGTTCTTGACAAGTGGGGTGGGCTGATTGACTCTGCTTAGACGACAGGGGAGCTTTCCGAACGGGGGGCTGAGATTTTCCGACGCGCGGAAAGAAACCCTTCGAACCTGAAGCGGGTCATGCCGCCGGAGGGAGTCGGGAAGGCTGTTTGGCTTTCTTGTTTTCCGATGGTTTTTTGATCCGCGCATTTTTAACCACGAA
Source organism: Akkermansiaceae bacterium (assembly GCA_031422775.1). Taxonomy (GTDB): domain Bacteria; phylum Verrucomicrobiota; class Verrucomicrobiia; order Verrucomicrobiales; family Akkermansiaceae; genus Luteolibacter. The sequence continues at coordinate 901 of JANPMK010000047.1, forward strand.
CTCAGAAACCATCATGATCAGCCCAGAAGAAACTGTCGGTAAGGAATCCACCACACACGATGAATCCCGCGCGCAGTTGCCAGCATCGACCCGGATTTATGTGCAAGGTGAGATTCATCCTGAGGTTCAAGTGCCGATGCGTGAGATCACGTTGAGCGATACTAAGGCGTTCAACGGACGGATTGAGAAAAACGAAGCAGTTCGCGTTTATGATTGCTCTGGACCATGGGGCGATCCGGATTTCAAGGGAACGTCGGAGGAAGGTTTACCGCCGCTGCGCCGTGAATGGATTTTAAAACGTGGTGATGTGGAAGCTTACGATGGCCGTGAGGTTCAACCACAAGACAACGGTTACCTAACAGAAAAACACGCAGAGTTTGCTTCCAAATCGGAGCGCGCCAATCGTTTCGTCGAGTTTCCCGGTCTGACCGCTGAGCGTCGCCAACCGCTGCGCGCGAAAGATAAACCCGTCACTCAGAAATGGTATGCCGACAACGGCATCATCACGCCAGAAATGGAATTCATCGCGATCCGTGAAAACATGCGTCGCGCAAAGATCACCGATCAATCAGCAGATATCGTTCGCAACGATCTCAACAAACAGCACGCGGGTTCGAATCAATCCCCCGACAGCCCGTACACTCCCGGAATTTTCAAACGTTTCCCACAACGCATCCCAGTAGAAATCACTCCTGAATTCGTGCGCAGTGAGGTCGCCGCAGGACGCGCGATCATTCCGCTTAACATCAACCATCCCGAGTGCGAACCGATGATCATCGGCCGGAATTTCCTCGTGAAAATCAATGCGAACATCGGCAACTCCGCAGTCGCATCTTCGATCGAAGAAGAAGTTGAGAAAATGCGTTGGGCGACCAAGTGGGGTGGCGACACCGTGATGGATCTTTCCACAGGAAAAAACATCCACGCGACGCGCGAATGGATTTTGCGCAACAGCCCGGTGCCCATCGGCACGGTGCCGATTTATCAGGCGCTCGAAAAAGTCAACGGCAAGGCCGAGGATCTAACATGGGAGCTTTATCGCGATACGCTCATCGAGCAAGCCGAGCAGGGCGTGGATTATTTCACCATCCACGCCGGTGTGCTTCTACGCTTCGTGCCAATGACCGCCAGCCGTATGACAGGTATCGTTTCACGTGGTGGATCGATTATGGCGAAATGGTGCCTCTCGCATCACAAAGAAAATTTCCTCTACACGCATTGGGATGAAATCTGCGACATCTGTGCCAAATATGATGTCAGCTTCTCCATCGGCGATGGCCTGCGTCCGGGATCGATCGCGGATGCCAACGACATGGCACAGTTCGGCGAACTCCAAGTTCAAGGTGAACTCACTACACGTGCATGGGCAAAAGGTTGCCAAGTCATGAACGAAGGCCCCGGCCACGTTCCGATGCATATGATCGAAGAGAATATGGCGAAACAGTTAGAATGGTGCCACGAAGCGCCGTTCTACACGCTCGGACCTTTGACCACGGACATTGCTCCGGGTTATGATCACATCACTTCAGGCATCGGTGCCGCGATGATTGGTTGGTATGGTTGCGCGATGCTTTGCTACGTGACTCCGAAAGAACATCTCGGTCTTCCTAACAAAAAAGACGTGAAAGACGGAGTGATCACCTACAAGCTCGCAGCTCACGCAGCCGACCTCGCGAAAGGCCATCCCGGCGCTCAATACCGCGACAACGCCCTTTCCAAAGCCCGCTTCGAATTCCGTTGGGAAGATCAGTTCAACCTCGGACTCGATCCATCAACTGCTCGCGAATTCCACGATGAAACTCTCCCACAGGACGGCGCGAAAACCGCCCACTTCTGCTCCATGTGCGGCCCGCATTTCTGCTCGATGAAAATTTCAGAAGACGTCCGCCAATACGCCGCCGCTCAGGGAATTTCTGATGAAGAGGCGCTGGAGAAAGGGATGGAGGAGAAGAGTAAAGAGTTCGCCGAGGCGGGTGCTGAGGTTTATGTGAAAGCTTGAAGAAATAGGTCGTATAGGACACATAAGACCTATGTCTCCTTCCTCCCCCGATGAAACATCAGGCTTCCTTCCAAAAGGCGGCAACTACGAAGAACTCCTTTCTTATCAGAAGTCTGAAATCATCTACGATTTCACCTTTCGATTTTGCGAGCGTGTCCTGAAGCGTAGTGATCGCACCATTGATCAGATGGTGCAGGCTGCGCGCTCAGGAAAACAAAACATCGTGGAAGGCAGTAAGGCCTCCAAGACATCCTCCGAGATGGAAATTAAGCTCACCAATGTGGCACGAGCCAGCCTCGAAGAACTCCTCAAAGACTATCAGGATTTTTTGCGAGTCCGTGATATGGAAATGTGGGATAAGGACTCCAAAGAAGCTCTTTATGTTCGAAAGCTCGGCAAAAAGACAAATGAGTCCTATGAGACCTATAGGACCTATATGGAAACGCGCCCTCCAGAAACTCTCGCGAACATCGCAATCTGCTTGATTCATCAAGCGAACTACCTGTTAGATCAGCAAATCCGTCGTTTAGAGAATGATTTCCTCAAAAAAGGCGGCCTCCGCGAAAATATGACAAAAGCACGGTTGGCTTATCGGAAAAATCATAAAGAATAGGTCTTATAAGTCCTATACGACCTATTCCCGATGAACCCTAAAACCACCACTCCCCCAAAAATCGTTGTGATTGGCGGCGGAGCAGCAGGCTTTTTCGCGGCGATCACCGCTGCCGAAGCAGATCCCTCTGCGGAGGTCACAATTTATGAAAAAGGTAACGCGTTTCTCACCAAGGTGAAAATTTCCGGCGGCGGGCGCTGCAATGTCACGCATGCTTGTTTCGATCCTGCGTTGCTTTCCAAAAACTATCCTCGCGGCTCGCGAGAGCTTCGCGGGGCGTTTCATGAATGGCAGCCGCAGGACACCGTTGCTTGGTTTGAAGTGCGCGGGGTGGAGTTGAAGGCCGAGGCCGATGGCAGGATGTTTCCGGTGACCGATAGCTCACAGACGATCATCGATTGTTTCATAAAATCCGCCCGCGATGCTGGGGTGATTTTAAAAACCGGCATCGCGCTCCATGAACTGCAAGCCGATCCCGACGGAAAATTTTCCTTACATTTCAGCAATGGCGAAACGGTTAGAGCGGACAAAGTATGCATCACTTCGGGATCGCTCAAAGCGTCTCCGCTCACCCGCGCCATCGAATCACTCGGGCACAGCATCGAGCCGCTTGTTCCTTCGTTGTTCGCATTCAACATTCCGGATTCACGCTTGGAAGGGCTCTCCGGACTTTCGGTGCAGGATGCGAGAGTGAAAATCATTCCGAAAAGCTTGGCGCAAAGCGGTCCGGTGCTGATCACCCATCGCGGTCTCAGCGGGCCAGCGATCCTACGGCTATCTGCATGGGAGGCGCGGCGCTTTGCGGAGCAGGATTATGCGGTGGAAATTTCGATCAACTGGCTCGGAAATACCTCAGCCGAAGAACTGCGAGAGACGTTTTCTAACAATCGTGCGGAATCCGGAAAATCCCTGGTCAAAAACAAAGTGCCCGCGGGTCTGCCGCGTCGACTCTGGGAGCGTTTGCTCGAAACCACCGCCATCGCTCCGGAAACCCAATGGTCGCAGCTCACCAAAGATCGAGAAAACGTTTTAGTCAATCAGCTCACGGATTGCCGATTTCAGGTCAATGGCAAGACTACCAACAAAGATGAATTCGTCACCTGTGGCGGGGTGAGGCTTAAAGAAATCGATTTCCGCAGGATGGAGAGTCGCATCGTCCCCGGCTTGCACTTTGCGGGCGAGTGCCTCGATATCGATGGCATCACCGGCGGATTTAATTTCCAAGCTGCATGGACTGGAGGAAGGATCGCGGGGTTGGCGATGGTGAGTTGAAATGACTATTCCGCCCATTCTTATCCCTTGTATCGGGGCGTGGGTTAGACGCATGATGGGTTCACATGAATTCCTATTTTGAAAAGCTTGGCCAGACGGTTTTGGAACGGTGGCGGGAGCAGAATTTCTCGCTCGAAGCTTTTCCCGAACTGACCCGCATCGCGATCGACGAGGCTCCGCCGTCGGAAAACGTCGATATCGACGAGATGATTCATGAGTTCCTTTTCAATGACGAACAACCTTTCCAAGGAGAATCCGGCTTCGGTCAGCCTGAGTTGATCGCTTTCAACGATCCGCGGTTTTACATTCAGATCCTGTTCTGGCTGGAGGGAACAACGGAAATCCATCAGCACGAATTCTCCGGAGCATTCCATGTGATGCGCGGTTCAAGCGTGCATTCGGAATTCGATTTCGTGGGCTCCCGTACCGTCACTCCACACATCCGCATTGGCGATCTCCGCGTGAAGCGGATCGAGCTGTTAGAAACCGGACGCACAGTGCCCATCACCTCCGGACGGGAATGCATCCATTCGCTTTTTCACCTCGATACTCCTTCCATCACCGTGGTGATTCGCACCCATCACGATCCTGGCACGGGGCCGCAATACAATTACCTGCCGCCACACATCGCGATCAATCCGCTAAACTCGGATTCGCTAACAGCCCGGCGCAAGCAACTGCTGGACGTGCTGGAAGCCACCGACGATCAGCACTACGCAACTTTCGTGAATGAAATGATGGAGCAGTTGGATTTCGAGCGCGGCTTCAACATGCTTCGCCACGCCATGCCGCACCTGCAAGAACTCGATGAGTGGGATGAGGCGCTGGCGACGTTTCAAAAAAGACACGGCGAACTCGCGTTGGGTGTGCCTGATACATTGGAGGAATGTCTGCGTCGTGAAACGATCTCCCAGATGCGTCATTTCATCGTGAATCCGGAGCATCGCTTTTTCCTCGCGTTATTGATGAACGTGCAGAATCGCAGCGGTATTTTTGCGCTAATCACCCAGCGCTTTCCCGGTTCATCACCCATCGATGCTATTCTTGGCTGGGCGGAAGAACTGATGGAGCCAAGCGATTTTGGAATCAGCCTACTTGATGCCGCTTTCCCGGAAAATCTCGATATCGACATCGAGGAGCAGTCTGAGTGGTTTATCGTCGCGCTGAAACACGCCTTGGAAGGTGACGCGGATGGAGATGAAATTGCAGAAGGAATTTCGGAAATTCAAGCCGTGCTGACGGCTTCCTGCCTGCGGCCTTTGTTTTCGTGAAATTTAAGATAGATCTGAAGGAGCAGGCGCAGAAACGTTATGGCTCCTGATGTCGAATTTTGAACTTTCACCGAGGGTTTCAAAAATAAATGTCACAAAACAGTGAGCGCGCGGCAATCAAGGGTAGAAACCATGAAAGCCGTCGCCCAAACTTTTCCAAAAACCGCTATGATGACCCGTGAAACCTTCTCCGGCTTGGTTCGTGAAAACCACGCCACACTGACCGCCTATGCCCGGATAATTACGGGCGATGGGGTAAAAGCTGGCGAAGTGGTTCAGGATGCCTTTGTCACGGCCTGGCAGAACATCGGCAAGTTCGATGTGACACGGGATGTGTCGAGTTGGTTGCGGGGTATCGTACGTAATAAATGGCGGGAAAACTGCCGTAGATACAACCGTGAAATCAGCATGGATCAAGAGACGCTAGAAGCGATCGAGTCCACCATTGTCGCATGGCAGGCGGATCGCTCTGAAGTTTTCGACCGACTCGCGGATTGCCGCGCCAAATTGCCCGGCACCTTGGCGGAGAGCATCGATGTCTTTTATGATGAGCAACTCAACACCGACGAGGCCGCAGGGCGTCTCGGAATCAACGGCGCAACCTTACGAAAACGTCTCGAACGAGCCCGTGAAGCACTGCGCCAATGCCTACAACTGAAACCTATTACCAACGCTTAAGACCATGAAACCGAATCAAGAACAATTAGAAGATCAATTACTCGATGCTCTGTTGCACGAGCATAACCGCACGAACAGAGAACAGGCTCTTGCGGATATTGAAAACGCGCTCAATGAACAGATGTTAGGAAGCCCAGCGCAAGCTAGGCCCATGTGGCCGAAACGTTTGGGAATGATTGCGGCATCGATCGCATTGGGAGGGATCGTAGTGACGGGGGTCAATATACAACGAAATGACAAACGTAACTTAGCTCAGCTTGATGAGAAATTTTCCAGGCAGGAAAGGATCGCTTATTCCAAAAAAGCGATCCTCCAAGAGAAAGATAAAGTCGAAGATCTTAAGAATCAGTTAAGCGCGTTAGATGGAACGAAATTCAATGAAACAAATCGTGAAGCTGAAGCTAGGTTAGAAGCACTAGCGCAGACTACAGTTCCGCCAAGCCAAAAGGCAGCGGAAGCTAGTTACTTAGCTGAAGCAAATCTGCTGGAGGAAATGAAGCTGGCACAGATCGATGAGTCATTTACAACGACTAGTCCGTCTGTCACAGCCGCTCCTCCATCCTCAAATCCGGTGCCTGCTGCGGAAATCGCGATGAAAAAGCCAGCTACGAGTTCCAGAAATTTCGATGAGGTTAATAAAAGTTTGGGAGATCTAGCTGGTAGTGCCAGTCTTGCTGGCAGTGGTGTCGGCCGTGGGCTCGGCAGTGGCACCGGCGGTGGTGCAGGTGCCGGTGGCGGTGCCGGTAGTGTTTTCGGTGCAGGCGAGGGCAATGGCTTTACTTTACGCGATAAAAATACATTAGGCGATGCTACTCGAAGTGGGGACATACCGAGCAGCACGGATTCAATCAATGCCGAGCGTTACGGACAGCTTGTCGATCCGACATGGCAGCGTCCGACGGAGAAACCCTTGTCCACCTTTTCCATCGATGTTGATACCGCATCGTATTCGAACATCCGGCGCATGATCCGTGAAGGTCGCCAGATTCCTGTGGACGCGGTGCGCATCGAGGAATGCATCAATGCCTTTAGTTATGCCTATAAAACACCGACAGAAGACAAAGCCTTCGCTGTTCATAGCGAACTCGCGACTTGCCCATGGAATAAAGACAACCTCTTGGTGAAATTCGGGATCAAGGGACGTGAGATCGCTCTTGAGAAACGCCCCGTTTCAAACCTGGTGTTTCTGATCGATGTTTCCGGATCCATGCAAAGCAGCAACAAGCTGCCGCTGGTCAAAGAGTCGTTGAAGCTACTGCTGCATCAGTTAGATGAGCGGGACAGCGTATCTTATGTAGTCTATGCCGGGAGCGAGGGAGTGGTCATGCCTCCGACCAAGATGACCGAAGCGGGTCGGTCGAAAGCCTTGGAAGCATTGAATAAACTTGAGTCTGGTGGTTCCACCAATGGCGGAGCGGGGATCAAACGCGCCTATCAATTGGCTTTGGAGAACTTTATCGCAGGCGGGGTCAATCGGGTTATTCTTGCGAGTGACGGCGACTTCAATGTGGGAGTCACGGGTCAAGGTGCGTTGGTAGAGCTTGTTAAAGAGCGCGCGGCGAAAAACATCTATCTGAGCGTTCTCGCTTTCGGAACGGGCAACTTGAATGACTCGATGTTCGAGGCGATCTGCAAAGATGGAAATGGCAATTATTTCTACATCGATACCATTCGCGAAGGACGCAAAGTGTTTCTTGAAAATCTAACAGGTTCACTGATCACGATCGCGAAGGATGTAAAAATCCAGGTGGAGTTCAATCCAGATAAAGTCGCTTCGTATCGCCTGATCGGTTACGCCAATCGCGTGCTTAAAGATGAGGATTTCAATAATGACAAAGTAGATGCCGGCGATATCGGCGCAGGCCATACGGTGACCGCGTTTTATGAAATCGTTCCTGCCGGATTGGCTCAATCGAATGGTGGCGCTGTCGATGCGCTCAAATATCAAAAAACCACACCTTCAGCGGTGAAATCACCCACCGAACCCAGCGATGAGTGGCTGACATTGAAACTGCGTCACAAACATGCGGAGGGAGATATCAGCGCTTTGGAAGAAAGCGTTCTCAAAGGTCAGCCGACCCCTTGGCAGAAAATTGGAACGGATTTTCAATTCGCAACAGCCGTCGCCATGTTCGGAATGAAGCTGCGCGGCATGAGTGAAGTCTCCCAGATTTCATGGGAGGGCGTTCGTGAGTTGGCTCGCTCGGGTCTGAAAGATGACAAAAACGAGGATCGTGCGGAATTCGTCGAGTTGATCGGTGAGTTAGAGAAGCGGTCGCGTTAAGAAGAAAAGAAATGGATATGGGTCGAATAAGTCCTATAAGACCTGTGTCCATGCTCGAAGTCGTCTGCGGAATCATTAGAAATACTGAAGGAAAATTCCTCGCCTGTCGCCGTGGCTTGGAGCGGCATTTGGGTGGGCTGTGGGAATTCCCCGGAGGCAAGGTTGATGCTGGAGAAACCCCGGAGGCGGCTTTAGCTAGAGAGCTTCAGGAGGAATTGGGTATCGCGGTGCGGGTCGGTGAGCAACTCGCTGCTACCGTCGAATGGACGGATGGTGCGGTTTCAATCCGCCTGCGTGGCTTTTTCTGTGAGATTACGGAAGGCTCCCCCCCCCACGCCCATGAACATGCGGAAATCCGCTGGTGCGGGCTCTCCGAGCTCCCCGATTTAGATTGGGCAGGGGCAGATATTCCGCTGGTTGAAGAATTGTTGAATGGTTAAAATTAACCTCAACTAACTTTATTGCTTGCGCAAGAACGCTGAGGATGGCGTTTTAGTAGTTGAATATAACCCCTATAACCCCGTGAGTGAAGAACGCCTGCCCTTTGATGAATCCTTTCTGAAAGAAAAACTGAATTTCAATCCATCAGACTGGGACACGCGCCTGCAGCTTGCTGATGGACTTTACGACAAGCAGGCCTACGCCGAGGCCGCTGAAGTTATATGGAGTGGCAGAATCATTCCAAGCAACGATCTGGATCTTGCGCTATCCATCCGTATCTTAGCGAAATCTCAGCCACGTAAGGCGATCCGACTTCTAACAGCCGTGCTCGGACTCAATCAAGGTAAGGCTGCTCATAACATGGCGATGGCAAACGCGCTGCTCCACTTCGGCATGGTCACGCAAGCCATCCGATTCTATGGGGCTGCTCTGGAGGTCGATCCTGCTCAAGTGAATCCAGACATTGAGTCCTTGATTTTGTGGACCGATGATAAAGCCGCTACAATCGCTCTGTATGAAAAGAGACTTCCCAAAATCGGCAATCTTCCGCGAACGGTTCGCGATCCGAGTGAGACGCTCGATCTTTCTTCACGTCTGCTTCTTCACGATCTCCCAGTCTACTTGCCAGACTTGAGCCCAGTTGCCGGTGAAGAATTCAGTCACGACTTCTCTGCGCAAGACGCCCTCCAAGCTAAAATCGCCCCTGCTACTCCTGTTAGTAAATCCTCCGTTCCAACCGCCATTCTCCACGTCAAATGGAGCACGCTTCCCACAACACCAGGAGATCAAGCTATCCCTGTAGCCGCGCCTCCAGTCGCGCCGGTTGCTCCATCTGCTCCGTTCGTGCCATCTGCTCCGGTTACTCCAGCTGCACCAGCTAACCTCGGTCCACGTCGACAGAACTTGCCCCCTGGTCGTTGATGATGTGCAGCGCTGCCTATAGCTAAACTCTGGCAAGCGGTTCAGGCTAATATGCTCAAGCGAATATTGCGTTTACGGGTTTGCCTTTGTTGCCGATGGTGAAAGGTCGGCCGTTCGGACTAACCACGGCTTTTTCGATCGGTAAACCGCAGGCTTGTGCGACCGTTGCGTGAAGATCACCGACCGTGACCGGATCTTTATCGACATCTCCGCCCGCGGCATCGCTGGCGCCGTGGACGTAACCGCGTTTCGCGCCACCGCCGGCGAGCACGCAAGAAAAGACCAGAGGATGATGGCCGCGACCACTGCCATCGAAGGTGGGTTTGCGACCAAACTCCGTTGCTACGACGACCATCGTACTATCGAGTAAGCCACGCGAGTCCAGATCACTGACGAGCGCAGCGAAAGCGGTATCGAATTCCGCGCCACGATCTTCCATTCCTCCTTCGAGGTCTTTGTGCATATCCCAGCCGCCGCTTTGCACCTCGACATAGCGCACGCCACCTTCGACCAAGCGCCGCGCGAGCAGGCAGCCTTGACCAAATTTATTTCTGCCATACTTGCTGCGTAGCTCAGTGGGTTCTTTTTCAAGATCGAAGCACTGCAAGTCTTTGCCCTTCATCAGGCGCAAGGTGCTTTCATAAAAATCATTATATGCGGAAACGCTTGGGTCGTTCACCGCATCACTGAACATGCTGTCCATCTGGTGCAGCAGTGACAAACGTTTCTGCATTACGCTCGCATCTGCTTTGGAAATCGCATGTTGAAGTCCTTCATCTGGATCAAGAATCGGCAGCGGACTCATAGTCGCAGGGAAAAATCCATTACCGTGATTGGCGGATCGGTTCACACAGACACTGCTCGGCAAAGTCTGGTGGCTTGGGCCAAGAAAATTTTGCGCCCACGCGCCAAGTGTTGGATGCACAATCGTGCCACGTTTTTCAAAGCCCGTACGCATCAGATATTGGGCTTGTTCATGCACTCCCACTTTTGCGGTCATGCTGCGAATCACGGTGATTTTATCGGCGATTTTTGCGATCTCTGGAAGGAACGAGGAAACCTGATAGTCAGCCTTGGTGCTAACCGCCGAGCCCGGACCTTTCGATGCTCCAGTTTTTGGATCGAAACTATCGATCTGACTCAATCCGCCTGTGAGTTGCAGCATGATGACCGCCTTGGCTTTACCGAAGCCCGGCTTGGCTTGGCCAGTGGCTTGGATCGCTTCTTCAGCGAAGCTTTGTTGTGAAAAATAGGGCAACAAGCTGAGGCCGAAGGCCGATTTCGCCATGCGCTCGACAAACATTCGGCGGGTCACTTCGTTGAGTTTGATATGGTCGGATTTCATAATAAGGAATGCGGTTAAAAATGTTAGGGAAGGAAAAGGAATTCGCGTGTGTTGAGTAACACCCATGCAAGATCCTCGGGACGCAGGCCGTCTTTGAGAGCAGTAAGGGCTTTAGTCGTTTCATCGGTGGTCGGTTTACGGCATAGGAAACTCAAATAGAGCGAAGTGACCTGAGCTGTCGCATCTGCCTGCTGTTTTGCAGAACGCATCGCGAGCGAGTTTTGGGTCACCATGTCCTGCACGGGGCCGTTCATGAGTTGTAGCATCTGCGGCACGCTGCCATCCGAGGTATTCGTGTCGGACACAAGTCGGTCACTTTGACCAAACAAACGCAGGAAGTGATTTTCCGGAGCGGGTTGCTGAATTTCACTGGCACGAGCGAGTAGCAAGCCCGAGCGAAACTCGGGTTTTCCTCCCTCATAAAATGAGGCGATCATGCGCATACCTCCACCCGCTTTCTTGCCACCACCGCCACCCATAAATGTGCCACTCTCCTGCATTTCCTCGACGAGTTTTTTGACGCTTTCCACATTGATTTTATCATCGGCAATAACCGTTTTCTGAAGATCGTCACCACGGCGCAGCAGCAGTTGATCCGCACTTTCACCTGAGACCAAGGTTACGATCGAGTCCCATGCTTGCTCCGCGCTCATGCGACGAACGACCGGCCCAGGGAAGCGATATTCCTTCGGATTTTCCGGCATCTGACTTGCTTGTCGTTGATAAGCTGCAGTGTGGAAAAGGATGCGTTGGAATTCGCGCAGATCAAATTTCGCCTGCTTCATATAAGTGGTGATCTGGTCTAACAATTCCGGGTTGCTGGCGAGCTTTGGATCATCGATGTCCGAGACTGGTTCTTGAACTGCGATCCCGAAAACTTTTTTCCACAAGCGATTTGCGATTGCGGTGGCAAAGCGGGGATTCTCCGGATGCACCATCCAATCGGCAAATTGATTGCGAAGTTGAGCCGAGCTTTGGTTGGTGAGATCGTATGCGGGATTGCTTTCTTTCGTGTCAGGCCAACGAATTAATGAAGGCATGGTCAGCTCACCGGGCTTGGCATCTTTGTATTTATAATCCTCTGGAAATTTCAACCGATTCTTCGGTAGATCCACCAAGTTAAGTGCATTTGCAGAAAGTGACTGAAAGACCATATTCTTACCCATCGAGGCGATTTCTTCGGATTTGAGGAGACGGCGCGTTTTACGAAACACATCTTCATGGAATCCATCGGTCGCTCCAAAATACGCAGCCATGCTGTAGAAATCATGCTGAGACCAATCGGCAAACGGATGATCATGGCATTGCGCACATGAAACGTTCGCTCCAAGAAAAGTGGTTAACATATTGGACATGCCATCAAGCGGCATCTGCGCATCACGCAGGAGAAATCCCGCGGCCCCATTTTCGTAGAGCTTTCCATCGGCAGTCAACATGTCGCGCACCACCGCATTCCATGGCACATTCATCGCGATCTGGTCTTTGAGCCAATCTTCGTAAAGATAAGCGCGCGCGCCTTTGCCGTAGTCGTCTTTGACCCGCAGCATATCGGCGAGCCAGTTATACATGTGCATCGTGTAACCGGGAGAATTGAGCAATTCATTGATCAGGTTCGAGCGCTTCTGCGGTGACGAGTCATTCAAAAATGACTGACATTCTTCTTCGGTCGGAATGCGTCCGATGGTATCGAGATAAATGCGTCGTATGAACAAGCTATCCGGAATCGTCAGATTCGGCGGCGTATTGTTGGTTTTGAGTGCGACGTTGATCGATTCATCCAAGCGCGCGGCAGCGCTGTTGATCACAGTTTGTGAAAATGGAGCATTTGGCTGAGCCATTTTACATGCTTGGGCAAATGCTTGGTCGTCAGCACTCAAGCGCGTGAGGGCAAACCGCACCAGTTTTTGGTCTTTTTTCTCCACGGTCACGATGCCGTTTTCCAGTGCTTTGAATTTCGCTTCCAATTTCTCTCCCCCAGATGCCGTCCAATTATGCCATGAAGGAGAGGCCGCAGGCTTGGGAGCGGTTTTGGATACCTCTTCTTTGCTTGGCTCATTGAGGCGACCTTTGCCCTTTTTTTTATCATCGGGAGCCGCCATCAAAGCAATTGAGCCAAATACGGATAAGGTGCAAATTAGAAAGAAAGTGCGTTTCATATAATTATTCTATGGGTTGAAACAGCCGCCTCAGAAAATAGTTGCGCAAAACTATCTGCCTGAAGAGCCCCAGAAATTGCCGAATTAGTGATCTTGTGGAATTTCGGTAAAATATAGGGATTCAAAAATTGATCCACGGCGCACTTTCTTGCTTGCCGAAAATGGACGGGGATGGCGTTTTAGTAGCCCAATCAAACCTACTTACACACTGTGAGCTCTGAACGCCTACCCTTCGACGAAACTTTTCTCAAAGATAAACTCAAAAGTGACCCAACCACTTGGGAGACACGTCGTGAGCTCGCGCATGGGCTTTACAATAAACACGCTTACGCAGAGGCCGCGGAAATCATTTGGACATCGGATCAAATCCCGAGCACCGATCTTGATCTCGCGTTCGCCATTCGCATTCTAGCGAAAGCTCAGCCGCGTCGTGCGATCCGACTTCTAACAGCCGTGCTCGAACTTAATCAAGGCAAGGCCGTGCAAAACATGGCGATGGCGAATGCTCTACTCCATCACGGTATGGTTCTTCAAGCTGCTCGTTTTTACGGCGCGGCCTTGGAGGCCGATTCTACTCTGGTCAATCCAGACCTCGAGCACTTCGTCTTATGGTCCGACGATGAATGCACCATGTGGGATCTGTTTGAAAAAAATCGGCCGAAGCTCGGACAGCTTCCATGGATGCTCCGCGATCCGAAAGAGGCGCTCAGACTTACCTCGCGCGTCAGCCTTCACACGACTCCGATCTCCGTGCCCGAGCTTCCCAAAGTCCACGGCGAGGATCTCAAGCACGACCTCTATCAGCAAGAGGCTACGCATCAGGCGAAAATCACTCCACCGCCAGCCGTGACGATTCCTATCGATCGCGTCGATCCCAAAGATCGCCTGTTTGATGAAACTTACGGAGCTACCGTTGTTAGCAGTGCCCCAGCAACTCCGCCTGAACCTATTTCAGCAACTCCGCCTGCGCCTATTTCAGCGCCTGCAACAGTGACTCCCATCGAAAGTCCGCCATCATTTCCGGCGAGAGTGGTTTTCCCAGAAAGCCCGAGACCTGCAGCGCCTATAGCTCCCGCTGCCAGTCTGGTTGTTCCCGCAGTGCCGGTTTTCACTCCAGCATCAACTCCAATCCCAGTTGCAACTCTCATAACACCTGGCACGCCTCCAGCGTTTGAAGCACCGCCGGAATCTGCCGCGGCTCCATTGCCTGCTGTTACTCCATTCTTTGCGGATCCAACACCATCCCAAGTAGGGCCATTACCCGCTGCTGTTCCATTCTTTGCAGATCCAACACCACTACCTGCAGATTCGACGCCTAGAGCCGTTTCCTTCCTCGGAGATGAGAGATTAACTGGCTCAATTAAACTTCCAGCAGCCCCCGCAACTCCATCTCCTGTGATGTTTTCGAAAGAGCCAGAAGCGAGCGCATCGGAGACCGAAACAACAGATACGATCAAAAATGCTCCTGTCCCTCAGGCATTACCTATCAGTCAATCTTCAGTTCCGACAACTCTGCTTCGTGTAAAATGGAGTACCGCTCCCGCCAGACCCGGCGGAGCCCCAGCCACCCCTCCAGTAGCAGCACCGATCCCCGTCGCGCCACCCATTCCATTTGCGCAGCCGGTTGCCCCTCAACCCATTTCTATTCCAGCAGCAACCTTGATACCGAGCGAGTTGCCCGTTACTCAGCAAGAAGCTCCCATCCCAGTTCCTTTTGCAGCAGTTTCCACGACTGGACCTCTAACTCCTCCTGCTTTTCCGGGTGGGGCCCCTCCAGTTAATCCTACTGGAGCGCCAACCCGCGCTCTCACTCCTCCAGGTAATCCTACTGGCCCGCCCACCCGCGCTCTCACTCCTACTGGAAATGTCATCGGCACGCCGCCGCCACCACGCCGCCTACTCATGCCTTTCTCCCGACCAGCTACACCTCCGCCGAGCGATAAAGAACAGTGATTAGCCCTGTCAAAAAATTAAAGTGGCATAACTCTAGCTATAAATTGAATCAGCATTAACTCCCTAATCCTATGATGTTCGACGCTATCTGCACCTCTTGTGGCGCTGTCAATAAGACCCCATCCCATTACGAAGGGATGTCTATCAAATGCGTGAAATGCAGCGATAATTTCGTAGCGATTCATTCCAAGGATCGCCTATTTAAATTTCATTGTTCAGCCTGCGGAGGGCGGATTGAAGCTAAGGAAAAGTTGAGAGGAAAGACTGCACCGTGCCCGCACTGTAACCAGATTGTGCCAGTGGGAGATTACACGCTGCGGACAAAACAACTCAAAGAAGAGCTTGTTAATACTAGTGATAAAAATTCCAATTTGCCAGTTCGCCCGCATGGAGGCTCGATCACTTCGAAAATCAAACGAGCTATCACTAAGATGTTTGGGGGCTGATGTTCCTTGCGCTCGTTCATCAGTTAGACGAAGCAGCCAAGATTTTACAAGGCATGCTGTTCTGATGCATAATAAGTGAACGATGATGCAAACTTTTCAAAGATTGAGCGGATGGTTACGTTGCATGGCATGGCTGGTTGGGCTTGTGGGTATAGTCGCTAGCGCGGAAGGGCATTCAATGAGGCAGGTCCGGGCGGAAATTACCGCTGAGAAAGGAGAGTGGCATGGTTCGGTTTGGTTAGAAGCTTGGGCACTCTATCCGGAGGACGGGCCGAAAATCCCATCTGGCACACCAGGAGATCCGAATACGGCGGGGGATGATTGGATGAAGACTTTAGATATCGATGACCATGATGTGATGCGTGATATCGCTGCTGGTTTTTTACGTCATACTTTTTTACTGACTTTGAACGGTGAGAGCTTGAAGGCAGAATACGAATTTCCTGATTACAATGATAGCCCGACTCCAGAGCTCAAAGAAAATGAGAGCGGCAATGCGTTGATGAGGATCGACATGAAAGGCAAGATTCCCGAGGGCGTTTCTGGACCCTTAATGTTGGTATGGAATGACGATGAGAATGAGCCGCTGGCGCTTGAGATAAAAATTCCGTCAGCAAAGAAGAGTGAATTGAGAAGGATCGATCCAGAAGGAGAGCCGGAGGAGTTGATGCGAATTGGTAAGGACGGTCATGTGGAAGCGAGTTCCCAAGAAACATCGTTGGGCACATGGATTATCGCCGGCTTTCGCCACATCCTGCCGCTGGGGCTGGATCACATTTGTTTCATTCTAGGGCTGTTTCTCCTACAACCCAAAATGCGGCCGCTGCTCTGGCAGACGAGTGCCTTCACGCTTGCGCATTCGATTACGCTTTCATTGGTGGTGCTTGGAGTCATCACGGCACCGGCAAAGATCGTCGAGCCGATGATCGCAATAAGCATCGTTTATATCGGGATCGAAAACCTATGGGCGCGGGAACTGAAACCCTGGCGCGTGGGACTGGTTTTTGGCATGGGTCTTCTCCACGGCATGGGATTTGCCTCGGTGATGAAGGAGCTGGATCTACCGGAGGGCCAAGTGATCAAGCCCTTGATCGGTTTCAATCTTGGTGTTGAGCTGGGTCAGGTGACCGTGCTCGCACTGGCGTTTGGCATGACTTTCTGGTTCATAAAACATAAAAAATTCCAGATCTTCAGTAAAGTGGCCTCGGCAATGATCGCGGTGCTTGGCCTGTATTGGACTTACGATCGGATCTTCGTGTGATGAGAATCTCCCTCATCCCAATGAAAGTAGATTCATTCACTGTTTTTTTTGACAACAAGGTCGGGTAGCGGCTATGTCGCTGCCGAATCAAATTCAATCCCATCCAATTATGAACACAGCAACGACAGAAAAGCATGTATTCCAAGCAGAGATCCAACAACTGCTGGATTTGGTGGTGCACTCGCTTTACACCGACAAAGATATTTTCCTGCGGGAGTTGATCTCGAATGCATCGGATTCGATGGAGAAAGTCCGCCATCTTGAGGGCACTGAAAAGCATTTCAAAGATGCCGGCGAGGAACTCCAAATCACCTTGGAGGCCGATAAAGAAGCCGGCACGGTGACTTTGATCGACCGCGGCATTGGCATGACTCGTGAGGAGTTGATTGAAAATCTCGGCACGATCGCACATTCGGGAACCAAAGCGTTTCTTGAACAGATCAAAGCAAACGGCGGAAGTTCATCGGGACTGATCGGTCAGTTCGGCGTGGGTTTTTACTCCGCGTTCATGGTCGCTGATAAGGTGGAGGTTTTCAGCCGCTCTTGGAAAGAAGATGCGGAGAGCCTGCGCTGGGAAAGCGATGGCAAGACTGGCTACGAGATCGAGACGGCGGATGAATTACCACGTGGCGTGAAAATCGTGCTGCATCTCAACGAAGCGAGCAAAGAGTTCGCGGATGATTTCCGCATCAAAGGCTTGATTCAACGTTACAGCAATTTCGTTGGTTTCCCGATCTTGATCGATGGCAAACGCGTCAACGAAGTTGAGGCGTTGTGGTTGAAAAATAAATCCGAGATTACGGATGAGGAATACAAAGCGTTTTATCAATTCGCGTGCAAGGGCTTCGATGAACCGGCCTATCGCCTGCATTTCAGTGCGGACGCACCGATCACAATCAACGCATTAATTTTCACTCCGGGCGAGAATCCAGAGAAAATGGGCTTTGGAAAAGTTGATGGAGGCGTGGCGTTGTATTGCAAAAAAGTGCTGATCGATCCTGAACCAAAAGGCTTGTTGCCGGAGTGGTTGCGCTTCGTGAAAGGCGTGGTCGATAGTGCGGATCTGCCGCTAAATATTTCCCGTGAAACTATGCAGGACAGTGCGTTGGTGCGGAAATTGAACGGCGTGATCACCAAGCGCATCATCAAGATGTTCGAAAAAGAAGCTGCTGCCGATCCGGCGAAATACCGCGAGTTTTACAAGAAATTCGAGCGCTTCTTCAAGGAAGGTATCGCCACCGATTACGCTAACAAAGACGCGCTTGCGAAACTGCTACGCTTCGAATCTTCCATGACCGATGCCGGAGAAGTCTGCAGCCTAACCGATTACGTCGGTCGCATGAAAGACGGTCAGGAAAAAATTTATTATTTGGTCGGCCAGAATCGCGATCAAATCGAAAGCGGTCCCTACATCGAGGCGTTCAAAGCGCGCGGTTTGGAAGTCATCTATTTCACCGATGCGGTGGATGAATACGTGGTCGATTCCCTCGGTGAGTTCGATGGCAAGAAATTGGCATCCGTGCGTCATGCGGGAGTGGAGTTGGAAGACGTCGATTCCGATGCCGACAGCCTCAGCGAAGAGCAGATCAACGGACTGTGTGAGTTTTTAAAAACCGAGTTGGGCGATAAAGTCACCCAAGTTTCCAGCGGCAAACGCTTGGTCGAAAGCCCGGTGATTGCCTTGGTGCCCGAGGACGGCATGAGCCCGCAGGTTCGCCAAATGATGAAGGCGATGGATGAGAATTTCAAAGACGAGGTCAAAGTCGAACTCGAGATCAACCCGCGACACGCGCTGATCAAAAAGCTATCCGAAACCCGCGAATCCCATCCGGAGGTCGCGAAGTTAGTAGCCGCCCAAATGCTCGACAACGCACTCATTTCCGCAGGCCTCCTCGATGATGCTCGCGAGATGATCCGCCGCATGAACGCGCTCATGGAAAAGGCGATGCAATAATCGAATCGGCGTTGTGAATAACTTGTGAAGAGACTGAGGAGCCGCCTCAAATCGTAGGCTTTTGCTTATATTTAAACAGTTGCTTGGGAATTTTCGGGTGGAAATTCTTCACAGTTATTCACATTGAGATGAATCATAAAATTAAGAGTCGAACCACGGATGGACACGGATAAACACGGATCTGATTCTTCGCGGATGGTTGTATTTCCGAATTCTTGTTCGGTTAACCCAATTTTCTGAGAATCCGATCCGTGTTAATCCGTGTCCATTTGACTCAGAGAATGGATTTTGTGTTCGTCCATGTCCGCTTCGCTCCCATTGCGGTTCGTATTCATATGCCTACACTTAATTCGCAGGATTGACTCAGAATGAGAAGGAGGTAATTTAAGAGAATCCTAAAAACCCATGTTAAGAATTTTCATTCGCGTCCTGCTGTTCAGTCTCACATTTGGGATGGCTGCGCAGGCGTTTGATGAGGTCAAACCGAAGGACGATGCGGAATACCTTAAAAAGTCGGCTTTAAAAATTGATACGCTGATTGCGAATTTTTACCGGAGTAAGAAATTACCGGTTCCAGAGGTTACGGATGATGCGACGTTCATGCGGCGGGCGTTTTTGGTGACGATAGGTCGGATTCCGACAGCTGAGGAGGCATGGGCGTTTATCGAGATGGAAGATCCGAACAAGCGAGCGGAGCTGGTATCCCATTTAATGAAATCCCAAGGTTATTCGAGCCACATGACGAACTGGGCTTTCGATTTGTTAAGGCTTCGGGATTACCGACAAGGAGGTCAGGGGAATAGCGAGCCGTATCGCAACTGGATTCGTCAGGCGATGGCTCAGAATATGCCGTGGAATGAGTTTGTGGAAAAGTTGGTGAGTAGTAGTGGGAATGGCTGGGATACTAAAACGGCAGCAGTGGGTTATTACACGAGTGATCGAGGGATGCCGTTAGATAATTTATCTAACACCATGCGCGTGTTTCTTGGGACTCGCATGGAATGCGCGCAATGCCATGACGATCCATTTGGCGAGACGGAGCGGAAAGATTTTTATCACTTGGCTGCCTTCACACACGGCCAGGGTCAATTAAATCAGCATTTGATGAGTAATCTTTGGGAAGAACTCCGCGATGAAAGTGAGTCGAAAGGAATTGAGTATCAGGTCGGACAGTTATTTTGGGATAGGATTTATGGGATGTCACTTGGGGGAGGTGGAGATGGGCGCATTCAGTTGCCATCGGATTATCAGTATCGCGACGGCAAGCCAGGTGAGATTTTGGGTGGCAAAACTCCGTTTGGAAAATTCACGAGAACATCAGATCGGAAGGACGATGATGATGGACGCGAAAAATTTTCCGATTGGATTACAGTAAAGACCGAACCGCAGTTTTCATCTGTGATTGCAAACCGGATGTGGAAGCGTGTGATGGGAAAAGGAATCCATGAGCCAGTGGATGATTACATCGATGCTACGAAGACGGTTTATCCTGAATTAATGACCTATCTTGCTTCGCTTATACATGAGTTAGATTACGATATAAAAGCGTTCCAGAATGTGCTTTTGCTCACAAAGACCTTTCAATTTGCGACCAATCCGAATCCATCGACCTTGGATGGTGGAGATGATTTTCATGGGCGGAAAATTGATCGGCTATCGGCGGAGCAGATTTGGGATTCTCTGATCACGCTATCGAATGGCGATCCAGATCGGTTGCCAAAGCGAGGCGTGGATAATCAGATTTATGTCGGAGGTCAGCCAGTGTTGGTTGGAGAGATGGATATGGTGCAGCTTTCGAATGAAGTGCTCGCGTTGAAGACAGAAGTACAGGTTAGAAAGTATTTCAAAGATTTTTTAGAACGCGTGAAAAAGGACGGTGGAGCGAAGAAGGGTAGTGCGTCGATGATGATGGAGAACGTGCAGAAGTATGGAGCGGACTCCGCGGTGAGAGCGTCTGAGTTACCATCGCCCGCGCCGCGCGAACATTTTCTTTACTTGTTCGGTGCATCGGATCGTGAGGTTGTGGAAGCGGCGAGTAAGGATCCGAATGTGGGTCAGATGCTTTCGTTGATGAATGGTTACGTGCAACGAAACCTGGTGAACAAGCCAGAAGCGCATGTTTACAAAAGCTTGCAAGGAGTAGCGTCGACACAGGAAAAAATCCGACGATTGTATCTTGCGATTTTAAGCAGGCCTCCCACCGCCCAGGAAATGGAATGGATGGTGGCTGAGGTCGATTCTGCGGGGGATCAAGCGTATCGAAACATTGTCGCGGCGTTGGTGATGTCTTCCGAGTTTGTTTTTCTGCAATAATTTTCAATCTTTAACCTCATCAAGAAATGAACATCCATAATTTGAATCGCACTGATGAGTTGACGCGTCGGCAGTTCATGTTGAATGCGGCGCGGACGTATCTCGGGGTGCATCTTTTTCCTATGCTGGGTTCTTCGGTAGCGAGTGCGGCACCTGCGGCAGTGGGCGCGGGTGGAAAGGCGAAGTATGTGATTTATTTGTATATGTCTGGCGGGATGAGCCACTTGGATACGTTTGATCCGAAGCCAAAGAAAAAAGCGGTGATGGGTCCGACGGAAACGATCATGGGTAAGGCGGATGTGCCGCTCAGCGGATATTTGCCGAAGACGGCGCAGGTGACAGATAAGATGTGTATCATTAACTCGTTGAGTTCGACTCAAGGTGCGCATGAGCAGGGAACGTATGTGATGCATCACAGTTACGCGCCGCGAGGCACGATACGCCATCCGGCGTTTGGTTCATGGGTTTTGAAGCTTGCTGGGCCGTTACATCCTCAGTTACCGGGATTTGTTGCAATCAACACGCCTCCGGCGGTGACTTCGGGAGGATTTTTCGGGGCGAAATATTCGGCTGCGCCGATCGGAAAGCCAGATGAGGGTCTGTTGGATTCGAAGCGACCTGAGGAAGTTTCGGAAGGTAATTTCGATCGTCGTTTGTCGTTGGCTGATAAATTGAATCAGCAGTTTCACAATCGCTATCCGAATCCGGATGTGAAGGCGTATGAGGAGTTATATCGCGATGCGATTGCGTTGATGAAATCATCCGATCTTGCGGCATTTGATTTAAACAAAGAAACTCAAGCGACGCGTGATTTGTATGGATCTGGAAATTTCGCGCAGGGTTGTTTGCTGGCACGTAGATTGATTGAACATGATGTGCGTTTTGTGGAGGTGCAATTAGGAGGATGGGACACGCATTACGATAATTTCACGGGAGTCGAAGGGCGTTGCAAAGAGTTTGACCAAGCATACGCGGCGTTGCTCACGGATTTGGATGCGCGTGGTAAACTGAAAGATACCTTGGTCGTGGTGGCTACGGAGTTTGGTAGAACGCCTGAAATCAAAGCTGAGCACAAGGAAGGTCGTGACCATCATCCGAGCGCATTCAGTTGCGTCCTCGCGGGTGGTGGAATCAAGGGCGGGGTGAAATATGGTCTAACGGATTCTTCAGGAAACAAAGTGAAACAGGATGTGGTCAGTGTCCAAGATTTCAATGCGACGATTGCCTACGGTTTGGGTTTGCCGCACGATTTGGTGTTGATGTCGCCAACGAAGCGACCGTTCAAGATCGCCGATCAAGGGAAGCCCATCACTTCGATTTTCGGTTAGAGATTTGAATTTCCCGGCTGTCGTCAGGAGCATGCATGAATTCTAACCATTGGGTGTGGTCAGGAAAAAGCTCAGGAAATAAATCCGCCCACTCGCAGATGACGATAGTTCCATCTTCAAGGTATTCATCCCAACCGAGATCGATGAGTTCGTTGGCGGATTTCAGGCGATAGAAATCAAAATGATGAATGGGGGATTCTCCATCTGTGTAGGAATTGACGATACTGAATGTGGGGCTGGTGACTTGGGTTTCCGGTTGGAAATGACGTAGGAAACCTTTGGTCCAATGGGTTTTTCCGCTACCTAAATTTCCGACTAGGGCGAACACATCTCCGAGTTTTGCTTGGGCGGCAAATAAGGCGCCAAGATTCATCATT
Source organism: Akkermansiaceae bacterium (assembly GCA_031422775.1). Lineage (GTDB taxonomy): Bacteria > Verrucomicrobiota > Verrucomicrobiia > Verrucomicrobiales > Akkermansiaceae > Luteolibacter. The sequence goes on from JANPMK010000047.1 coordinate 23,513, forward strand.
GCTTCAGGTGAAGATGCCGTGAAACCGGGCTTCATGGAGTTTTGGTATGTTTCGCCAATACCGCACGCACATCTCCGATGTATGCGGAGGCGCGGATCTCAAGTGGGACACGATCGATATCATCAGAAAGCCAGAGAGTAACTGGCTTTTTGAGTTTTTTGTAAGGTATGAGTTCGTAGGTATCGTACTTAATTTTCTGCATAGCAAAGCTTAAGCGGATGGCGTCTTTGCCTTCGTGTTTTTCTTTGGCATCCACGCTGACTTTCAAAAGGTAAGGGCTTCTGAAAGGAAGGATCAGCATGACGTGGGTATCTCCAACATCGAGCTTCTGGCTTCTAATGAACAGGATGGCTGAGAATAAATCTCGGACGTTTGGTTGATCTAACGTTTTTGTAAGGGTTTTGCTTTTCGAGGTGCTTAGGTTCGTGGTGACTTCGTTGAGCTCAGCTTTTAAGGGGCTGTATTGATTGGTGGTGACGATTTTCTCTTTGGTATCGTTTTCGGTGGATTGGAAGTAACAGGACTCTAAAGTGTCGAGTTTGAGTTCTGACCAGTAGTTGTGCTTGTAGGGAAAAAGTTTTTTTGCAACTCCTTGGCTGTAAGCCGTGGATTTGATGACGAGGTATCCAGGTTTGCTGACATTTTTGGGAGCGAATTCGAGGTCGAAGTAACCGGCTTTGACGACGCCTTTCCAACTGAGTGAAAACTCTAGCTTACAGCTTTCGATGGGAGGATGGCTTCCGGGAATTGGGGAAGTGAGTTGCTTAGTCCATTCAGGTTCTGCGCACAGGGAGAATGTGGCGAGAACGAGTAGGCAAACGACGCAAAGCGAAGTGGATCGTTTCATTTCGGTAATCTCACTCACCAAAACCCATGACGGGAGTGGCGCGTGGGGGTAGGACGCCAGGTAGACTGTTGTCCGGTATGTTGAAGGAAGTGTCTTGGCGCTGCTCGGAAGTTGGAAGGGGCCTGAAGGATTCTGAGTGGGTATCGACGCGGAAGGAGAGTTTCATGACGTCGCGGTTGGTCTCACCCATGAGATCTCGCAGGTCACGATTCTCGTTTTTAAGTTGTTTGAGTTCGGTTAGTAACTCGTTGAAAAATTCTTCTTGTGAGTGGCTCTTTGGGGTGGCTTCAGGTGATATAGCCGTGTTTGCGAGAGGAGAGGAGATTTTTTGAACTGGTTTCTGGAAGGCGGGTGAAGCTGGAACGATCTGAACCGGACGTTGATCGAGCCGAGCCATGGCCACGATTGACTGAACTGACCAATAGTGACTGAGCCCTGCGCCAACCATAGCGGTTAGGAGGGTTCCACAGATAATGGGTAGAGTGGCGTTCATGGTTTTTTAGGTGGGGGATTATTAGAAACAGAAGTTTCGGGTTTTGGCAAGGACGCAAGTAACCGGTGTAATTCTGATAGGGCGCTGCCCATTTTTAAAGAATCGGTCTCGAGTTGGGTGATGGATGACTCGAGGATGTTCGCTACAGTCTGATCTTGCTGGTAGCCTTTTTGGTAATCGTATCCTGGCTCGGACACGGAAAAGACTTTAGTACCATCGGCTTCTGGGGATAAAATGTGCGGGGTAATTTCAAGTGAGATGAAAGTTCCGGGTTTGATTTCGACCTGACGGGTGAAGGCTGGTGCCTGTTCATTGGATTCGAGTTTCCAGCCAGTAGGCGCTTGGATCAGGGGCTTAGTTGGAAAGCTGGATTTGATCTCGATGCTATTTGGGTCAATTTTTCCGGAGCCGGAGCGTATGGATTCGACCCGGATGTTGATGGGCTCTGGGGTTTCAGGGGCTGCAATGAGTTCGGGTTTTTTCTCCTCTGGCTTAGGCTCTTCAGGTTTAGGTTCCTCAGGCCTAGGTTCCTCAGGCTTGGGCTGTTCTTCTTTTTTGGTTTCAGGAGGCTTTCCACTGATGAGAACGGGTTTCTTTTTGGCAGGGTCTTCGGGTTGAGGTTCTTCTTCGACAGCGATGGCGCGTGGGGCGGCAGTGGTCTTTTCAGGGGGTGGGAGAACGACGGTGACTTCGTTAGGTTTGGATTTTCTGCTGCGATTGAATTCATCGATCGCTTTTTGAATTTGCTCCGCATCCGGAATGGATTCCGGGTTTGCGTCCTGAGCGTGAACCGAAGAAATCAGTCCGAACGCTAGGCTAAGGATGTAAAATGATTTCATGGGGATTCTTTGTCGCGTTGGATTTTGACGGGTTCAGAACTTGGCGTCTGGTTGACGTGGGAGGATTTCAGGAGGTTTGAGGAAAGCGATGGGCTATCGGCGCGGAGGATTTGGTTTGGAGCGGATGCGTCCATGAGTTTGTTCCAATCTGCTAGAATGAGGCTGCCTTCTTCGCGAAGTGCTCGGGATTTTTCTTGGTAATCTTCCAGGCGCCTTAGCAAGACGCGTGCTTGGGTTGCATCGTCCTGAGACCAGCGAAGATTGCGGCTTTTGTAGAGTGCTGGAACATCGATCACGATGCGGTGGATATCTCCGCTGGCGCTTTCCGCGTCGAGAATGTGCTGCATCCGGATGTTGGTTTCTTCAAAGCCGGATGTCAGGGGGGCTGAGGGAAGCGCCTGTTTGGTGATTGGGGGTTGTTCTTTAGGTTTTAGTCCGGGGAGGTTGTTAGATGGAGATTCTGTTTTAACGACAGGTTTTACAGGTGGCGCTATGCTTGGGTTAGAGATGCCTATGGTTTCTGGAATGGAGGAGTTATTTACAACGACGGGTTTGGTGATGTAGGCGAAACAAAAAATGGCCGCGACAGCTGTGCTTGCTAACAGAAGCAAGGGGTAAAGCCGTTGAATCTTTGGGCTGACCGTTCGCCGGTTTGCATAAGAGTAGGGATGCGGTCTTGGGCTGAGTGCTAGGGACATGTCGAGCGGCCGTGGTTCCCTGTGGGATTCATATCCTGAGGTATGCTTCATGGTTTCTTTTCGGATTCGGGCTCTTTGGAAGTTGCTGCAACGGCGTGGCTGACGGTGGTCTGATCGGACACGCCTAGAAAGGTGGTGAGAGTAAAGGACTCTTTGGTCAGGCGCAAGTGCCGTAGAGTGCCATCTGAGTTGCTAGAAGCTTGGATGCCGGGTATGACCTCGATAGCTCCCGAATCGGATCGCTGACGGCTAATGCCATCTGATCGATAAATTTCAAAGGAGGTGTAAGCTTCTTTTTCGTCTTCCATGAGATTGATGCGCACCGTGACACCATCGGTATAAACCTTGAAAGCGACAGGTTTCATGGGGATGGGTGTGGCACCTGTTGCGGTGACTTTAAAATGTGTCTGCAGCAGAAAGTCGCCAATGTGTCGAAATTCAGTAGCATGAGCAGCAACTGACGCGAAGCAGAGGAGGCTTAAGATCAGAGCTTTCATTGACCAACGTCCCATACAGAATCGAGGGGTGCTCCTGAAGGATCGTAAGTAGCTGTCCCTTTTAAGAAGACAGGAGGTGTGACGTCTACTTTGATAGTTAGAGTGGTACCTTCGAGGGATTTAACGACGGGTAGTGCCGTTAAGCCACCAGTCAGATAAGGAATGAGCTGAGAAGAGGTGATGGAGGCGACAACAACGGTTGGATTATCTGAGAGATACAAGCGTTGCGCGGAATAAACGTTCCTCAGATCTTCGGACGCTGCCCGGCCTTTCTGCCACTCACCGTATCTTGTAGACATGAATAGACCTGTGCCTATGAGAGATAAGAGCACCATGATCACCACAGTCATCTCGAGCAAGGTGAAGCCGGATTTTGGATTACCATTCATAATGATTAATTTAGCCCTAAAAGATCTCATTGGAAAGGGTGAAATTTTAAATTTTCTATATAAATCCTGAGCTATTTTTTATGGAAAATCATTTTACCTAAGCGTTCTGGCTGATCCAAGCGAGCCAGAGCTTTTGAGAAATCGGCGAGGTCGTAAGTGCTGTCGATGGCTTGGGTGAGTTTACCGGCAAGGACGAGCTCAGTGAGGTTGGTGTAAGTTTGGTTTAAAGTAAGTGGATCGCTTTCGTGGATCCATTGGGTGACCCACAGGCCGCGGAGGCGGATATCGTTAAAAATCAGGGGGCCATTTGGGACGGTTAGAGGTTTTTTTGCCATCGCGCCGTAGGTGATGTGGGTGCCGCCGGGGCCGAGTAATTTCATGATGCGCAGGGCGCTTTCGCCTCCTACGGAGTTGAAGGCGAGTTTGGCTTTGTCTTGGCCGAGGGACTCGACAGCTGACGCATAGCCAGCGGGCGAGTCTTCGAAAACCTCCGTGGCGCCGAGGCTTTTCAGCTCGGAGATGAGAGCAGTCTTTCTCAAAAAACAGAGCGTCCGGATGCCGAAATGTTTGGCGAGCTGGATCGTGCATTGGCCGACCCCGGAGTTTGCGGCGTTGAGGGCGACCCAATCGCCAGTCTGAAGTGTTTGGAAATGGGTGAGCAAAAGGAAGGCTGTGGCTGGATTGACTTTCAGCATGGCGGCCTGCAGGGGATCGATTCCGTTCGGGAGACGGATGAGGTTGGTTTCGTGGGTGATGGCGTGATCTGCCCAGCCGCCGACTCTGGAAAGTGGGATCACGGTGTCGCCGGGGGAAAAGAGTTCCGACTGGCTTTCGAGAACTGTTGCAACGCATTCGATACCGGCGGTGGCGGGCAGTTCGGGTTTTATGCCGTAGGTTCCCTCGATGAAATTGAGATCGGCGGGATTGATGGGGCTGGCTTGGATTTCCATCAGGACCTCTCCGTTTTTCAGAGGTGGCAATGTGAATGCCTCAAGATTCAACACGGAGCTGGGGTTTCCGAATTGGCTGAAGACAAGATGCCGACTTTTCATGATTCGTTTATGGATTGTTCTTGGCTGGAATGGCAAGAAGCGTTACTTCGACGCCGTCATGACACGTTCTTCCATTGAGCTTTCGATTAAAGGTTTCCTAGTTGTCTTAATCGCGGTCTTCATTTTCACCGTGGTGAAAGTGTTGAATATGATTGTCTGAAATCAGTTCTCTTTATCAGAGCAGGTTTTGCGGGAGAAGATCGGATAATTTTTTGATCGCATCTGCCTGATGACGATTGGCAATTAATAGCGCGTCGTTGGTTTTCACGATGATCAAGTCATCGACTCCGAGTAGGGCGATGTGGGTGCCATCGGTCGCATTGAAGATGATGTTGTTTTCTGAATCGATCTGAGAAACTAACTGATTGGTGCGGTTGTTATTTCCACCGTCGGAAAGGTATTTCGCGATGGAGACCCATGAGCCGACATCGTCCCAATCGAAAGTTGCCTCGATGTTGAGCACGCGATCTGCCGTTTCCATTAAAGCATAGTCGATCGAAACCGCGGTGAGTTTCGGGAACTGCGCTTCGATGGTTGCGAGGACGTCGTTGGATTTTCTGAGTTCGGAAATAAAGTCCGCCAGTTGTGGGGCGTGAGAGGCGAGCTGCTTGATGACGGTTGGCAGAGACCAAACAAACATGCCGGCATTCCATGAAAAACCACCGGCGTTAAGAAATTCTTCGGCGAGTTCGGGATTGGGTTTCTCTCGGAATCGCTTCACTTCGACAGGCGGATGTTGAAGCTCGGCACCCGAGATCGTTGCGCGCTCGCCGCGTTCGATGTAGCCGTAAGACGGGCAGGGCCAAGTTGGACGGATGCCGATCGTAACCAATCCATCGGAATGTTCTGCGCAACTGAGCGCGTCTTTCATGACCGCTTGGTAAGCATGATGATCTTTAATAAGTTGGTCAGAAGGCAACACCATCATGACGGCATCGGAATTGCGGGCTGCGATCAAACCGATGCCGAGAGCGACAGCGGGCGCTGTGTCGCGCTTCGCGGGCTCGGCGAAAATGTTTCCTGCTGGGAGCATCGAAGCGATTTCACGCACGGCATCGACCTGCAAGGAGTTGGTTAGGATTAAAATATTTTCAACGGGAACCAAACCCGCGAGGCGGTTGATGGTTTGCTCCAGAAGAGTTCCAGTTCCGAAAAGATCGAGAAGTTGTTTGGGTTTGTCGTTGCGGCTGAGAGGCCAGAACCGTGTTCCAGAGCCGCCGGCGAGGATGAGAGCGTAAGTATTTTCAGGAGTTGGCATGCGCTTTGGATGGTAACTGATGTTGGGTTTACGGGAAATCACAATATCTTTTCTGGTGGAATCATTTTCTTGGGTTGTCGGAACGGATTTGAATAGGTAGATTTATCGCATGTCAGATGAGCATGTAGACGCGACGCCGGTATGGGTAGAAGGTAGTACCTTGGCTGCCCCTGTAATTCTTGGAGTAGCAGCAGGCCTGTTGGTAGGCGATATTATGCACAGCAATGCGAGACGCGGCGTTGGCATAGGTCTCGGAGTCCTTGGGATTTTAGCTCTTGTGCCTTTTGCTGTCGATGGTGTGGCGGGTCTCATCACTGGTCCTCGCAGCAAATTTGGAGTCAGACGGAAGATCCAAAAAATCCGTGATATCGGGATTGGATCGCCTTCACATGACGATGTGGATGACGTTCTGCGCGAGCAGGGCGTGATCTAGGTAGGGAATCTCGGTAGATTTTTTTGAAAGATATTCCGGAATATTCGGAATAAAAAGGTCAGTTATGACGCTTAAAGGATAGAAACCTAAAAAACTATCCTTATGTCCTACGAATCCGACTCCAGTTTAAAACTTTATCTTCGGGAGATTTCAAAAACTCCGCTGCTCACGGTCGAAGAAGAAATCCAGCTTGCCGATCGCATCAGAAATGGTGACCCAGATGCCCGTGCGCACATGATCCGTGCGAATTTGCGCCTGGTTGTCAAAATCGCACAGGATTATTCCAACTATGGCCTTCCGGTGACCGACCTAATTTCCGAAGGAAACATCGGACTGATGAAAGCAGTTGAGCGTTTCGATCCTGAAAAAGGCGGGAAGCTCTCGACCTACGCCGCATGGTGGATCAAACAATCGATCAAACGCGCTTTAGCCAATCAGTCGAAAACAATTCGTCTGCCCGTTCACATGGTGGATAAAATCGCCAAAATGCGCCGCATTTCAACGCTTCTCTCAGAGGCATTGGGTCGCGAGCCAACCGATGAAGAGTTAGCAGATGAAGTGGGTCTCCCGCGCCGTAAACTTGCGATGCTTAGACAGGCATCTCAGCGCCCTGCATCGCTCGATGCTCCGATCAACGAAGGTGAAACCACCGAGTATGGAGAAGTCATCAGTGATGATCGCGCAGAAAGTCCACTCGATATGCTTTCCGATAAAAACATGCATGGTGAAATAGACGGGCTGCTCTCGCTTCTCGACGAACGCGAACGCCGCATCATCGATGAGCGTTTCGGTTTGAATGGCAAAAAACCACTCACCTTGGAAGAAGTCGGACGCGAGTTCGGTGTGACTCGTGAGCGTATCCGTCAGCTCCAAAACTCGGCCCTAACAAAAATGCGCCGTGCTTTGAGCAAGAAAGAAAAACCTTTGCCGAAGCCAGTAACCGGCCTCGCATAAGAGTTATTTAACTAACAATATTTAAAACCGCTGAGCTAATCACTCAGCGGTTTTTGTATTTCAGAGACCTGATTGTTCAATCAACGCACGTAGCTGCACTTGAAACTCCATGATGTCCTCGCGTGAGGGTTGGTATCCAACGGTATCGAAATCCAAGGTCGGGCGACCCGTCTGATCGAGCGTCCAGACGCCTAACTCACCATCGCTAAACGTCACTTTTCCGCTGACCAAACTCCCAGGCAGAGGAATCGCATCCATCGTCGCATGCGTGGCTCCGTTGGCGGGGAATGGTGATTCAGTTGCTTCGGGAGTGGGCTCGGGCTCTTTTTCTACGATCAATTCGATGCCGAGATCGAGAATGAGAAAGCGCGTGTCCATGTATGTCACTGGATGATTCATCTCTTCGCGGATGCGTCCTTGGATTTCAGGGAGTTGCGCGCCCTCCGAGGCCCATGCTTTGATCGCTGAAATTTGCTCTGCGGTGAGCTGTTTGGAACTGAACATGGCGGAATTCTGATGATTCCCCGAAACTTTCCCAGAACAATAGCACGAACCTTGATCTACAGCTTCTCCACTGGAAATAGTGGAAAATTCGAACCACGGATGGGCGCGGATAAACACGGATGAAATCATAGGAATTGAAACTCGAATCCGGATTTGGCGTTTTTGCCCTATGTTTCGAGACGACAAATAATGATTTTATCATTGGATCTTATCCGCGTTCATCCGCGTCCATTTGCCGGATAAGTCCTGATAATACAGTCCGGCCATCTCCACTTCGTTGCGATTGTGGTTCTCTTCATAACTTGTCTGAAATAGCCCGAGAAATACACTTGGCAAATCGGCCACACCGTAAATCATTCATCCATGTCAGCGACTACTTATCTCAAGGAAATGTTCGATCTCACTGGAAAAACCGCCGTCGTGATCGGTGGCACTGGTGAACTCTGCGGAACGATGGCCGTTGGCCTCGCTCGTGCAGGCGCAACCGTCGTTCTGGGTGGACGCATTAAAGAAAAAGCCGACAAGCGCCTGGCTGAAATCGAGTCCCATGGTGGCAAAGGTTATTTCGTGCCGGTCGATGTCACATCGCGCCAATCGCTGCACGACATGTTAGATACAGTATTGGAAAAATCCGGTGGAGTGGACATCTTGGTCAACGGCGCCGGCACCAACTCACCGACCCCGTTTTTGGAAATTTCTGAGGAAGAATATTCGCGCATCATCGAAACCAATCTCACCGCCATCTTCCGCGCTTGCCAAGTGTTCGGTCAGTATTTTGTCGATGAAATGAGACCTGCCTCCATCATCAACCTTGGCTCGATTTCCGGACTCAATCCACTATCGCGCGTGTTCACCTATTCCGCTTCTAAAGCAGCGGTGCACAACCTCACCCGCAACCTCGCGCGTGAGTGGGCGGACAAAGACATCCGCGTCAACACCCTCGTCCCCGGCTTCTTCCCAGCTGAGCAAAACCGCAAGGTCCTCGATGAATCACGCGTGTTAGATATCCTCCGCCACACCCCATCATCCCGCTTCGGAAACGCCGAGGAACTCATCGGCGCAACGCTTCTACTCGCCTCCCCGAAAGCATCCTCCTTCATCACCGGCATGGAAATGATAGTCGACGGCGGGTTCCAGGCGATGAGTATTTGACGGAGAGACTGCTGGAGAGCCGCCTTTCAGGCGGCTGCAACGAACGAGAAATCCGTTACCATAATCATCTTGCTCATCCTCCTTGTGATGAGTTAAAGATCATCCAATGGATAGACAATCGAGAGCACGCCATTCCAAGTAGTATTTGTAGGTATTATACTGAGTGTTGTATATGCAGGACAAATAAAACCAGTGGTTTAATAAGACTGTTGTGCGCCGAGCAAAGCAAGGCGCTTCTTGTCAGGTGAAAGACCTGATGTTTCAAAACCTAGCCAGTAGAAACTACCGAGTGTTGCAGTTATGTTAGCTAACCCATTGAAACTTCGCGGGAGGCACCGCG
>JANPMK010000048.1:0-5837 GCA_031422775.1 Akkermansiaceae bacterium
ACCACATCTCCGAGAAACAGATCAGGATAGTTCAGGATAAACTCAACAATCGACCGCGAAGATGTCTCGACAGAAACACACCAAACTTTATATACCTATCTAACTGAAATAAAAGCCGCGCACTTCCGACCTGAATTCGCCAGCAATGTAACGGCGAACAAGTCGGCACATTCAACGGCGGCTAACGTCCCAGTTCGAATTGGGGCTTCCTTCCTCGCCGTTGAATAGCCTATAACGTTTTAAACAAAATTAGACTAGATGAGCAGCTTGGATAAACTTTACATCGTGGTTTCACTTTTCCTCACCCATGGTAGTCAGCTTGCTCTTCTCGCTATCAGCAGTATTTTGTTTTTTCGGACAAAGAGAGTTGGATTTCTTTCCATGGCAATTGGTTTTTTTCTCGCCCTCTTGGGACCGTTAGTTTTGTGGCTACTTAGCCCACATTTTAGCGAGTCAGTGGAGCGTTTGACCTTATTGGTGAGATTGACGTCATTCCTCTATTCGATAAGTCTGATTATGATTCTAATCGGATTCTATAAGCTTTTTATCAGCAAGGGTTCCCGTTACGAATAGTGAACTCAAGCGAATGATACTGCGATCGTATGTGTATTCAGATTTTATTAGAAATCTGCGAGTCGCAGCTTGAACGGCCTGCAGATGGACGCCGCGGCTACTTTCACTCCACCACCCTGAGGATTTCTGGTAGCGCTCCGGTCATGCCGGCTAGGCGTGGGTTGGCTTCCCATTGTTTGGTGTTTCCTAGAATCCGATGACCGATTCGTCTCAATGTATCTTTGGCGTTTCTCGCTGAGGGTCGGGTGTTGTTGAGGCGGTCGCCTTCTCGTTTGGGTTCGAAGGACCATGAGAACATGAACCGGGAATCGACCATGCCGGGTTTGTCGTCGTAGATGCGGGTTTCACCGAATCGCATATCGGCGATCCAGATGCCATGTGCGTGGGGTCGAGCGATCCACCAGCCTTGCGAGAACCAGTCGAGTGTCTGGACTTCACGCTCGTTGGCAAAGGGAGCGACGATTTCCTTTTGGCGTGGGTAAACCGTCCAGCGGATGGGTTTCGAGGGCATATCGAAAACGGAGCGATAGCCGACCCAGATTTCGTCTTCTCGTTCGACGATGGAGCGCCAGAGCAGGGTGTTGAAAGCGGTCGGGGCTTCGATACGGCGGTTGTATTCGATGCTGCGGCGGGCGAGATCGGCATCGAAGGAATGGGAGGCGTAAAATTTCAGAGCGAAGCTGAGGACGACGTATCCGCTGCTGAGACCGAGACCCCAGTTGAGGATACGGGTGCGCTTGGGTTGTTGCTTTTTGGTGCGGTAAAAGGCGAGCCAGATTAGGGAGACGAGGAGGGGGAGAGTGTAGAGCGGATCTATGATGAATAGGTTGTTGAAGCCGACGCGAACCGAGGAAAATGGCCAGAGCACCGAGGTCCCGTAAATCGTAAAACAGTCGATTAAAACATGGGTCAGCCAGGCGAGAAACACGAAAGTACCGGCGCGAAGGGGTGAGACTTTTTCTTTAATCCAGAGCTTGGCGAGGGGTTTGGCGAGCGCGAGGCTGACGATGACCATGAGCAGGAGGGAGTGGCTGCCTCCACGGTGGAAGGCGAGATCCTGGGCGTTATCGAGCAGGGGTGCGAAAATGATATCGAGATCGGGGATAGTCCCGAACAGCGCGCCCCAAATGATGGCGCGGTTGCCGATTTTTTTACCGAGAGTTGCCTCGCCGATGGCGGCGCCTAGTGCGGCTTGCGTGATGGAATCCACTTGAAAAAACGGGTTATCGGCTCTTGGGAGGTGGGTTCAGAGTTTTTCCGAACTCATTCCACAACAGACGGGTGATATTAGAAGATAGGGCGATCTGTGGGTCATCGACCGCTTCGGGCGCGGGGTTGTAGGAGGTGGATTTTGAAAGCTGCCCGCGGATGAGGTTGAAGATGGTTTTGAGAAGTTCTTTGCGGAGAGTATCGGGGTTGTTGGATGTGAATGAGAGGACATCGGTGGATGGGCTGCTTTTGCTTTTGCCGGTCATCCATAAAGCGACGGGAGTCGGTGCGTCGTTGGTGCGGATGGATTCTCCGATGTTGAGTTCGATCTTGCAGTGGATGAGTCCGGAAGATGAGCTGTGAAGTTCTTGGGTGATGCTCTCCATGATTTCAGGCAGGACTTTTGCAAATTTTTGTCCGGTGCCGATGTGGATCACGATGGGGTGGGTGGCTTTGGAATCTTGGTTCCAAGCAGGCAGGCTTGGGCTGATGCGGCGGATGTTGTGCTGGGCGAGGTAGATTTGCTGAGGATTCGCTTGGGAAAGATCGAGCACGCGTTCGTTGGCAAGCAGGGCGCGTTGGGGTGCGTTTTGTTGTTCGAGCTCGGCGGCGAGTTTCAGTAATTTCGCTGCGCCGTCCGGTGCACGTTCTGAATAAGTATCGAGATCTTTCGGAGGTGAGAGGTCGCCGATGTCGATTGCGCCTTCATAAACGACTGAGGGATCGTTGGCGGATTGCTCGATGTTAGGAAGGTTGGGAGTGGCGACGGCGGTGACCTCGGGCTGTGATTTGGAGATGGGCAGGGAAGCGATGGTTTTATTATGGATGATTTCCAACTGTGCTTGCGTAGGTGGCGTTAGAAAATCGATATGACGGGTGCTGATCCACCAGACAATCAGGACGATGAGGAGGCAGCTTGGGATGGTGATGTAAAAGGGAATACGCATGAATGCTTGGCGGAAAACTTAGAGCGAGATGTCTGGAATGAAACAAAGAAAAACCCCACCGACAAAAATTTGCAGGTGGGGTGAAATTTTAGGTGCTGATTTTAAGGATCAGTCAGCGCTCTTTACGAGGAGAGCGCGTTTGCCAACGCGGTCGCGGAGGTAATGAAGTTTCGCACGGCGGACTTTGCCTTGGGTGACGACTTCGATTTTCGCGATACGTGGGGTGTGGAGAGGGAATACACGCTCGACACCTTCGCCGTAGGAAATTTTACGGACAGTGAAAGCGGAGTTGATACCTGTTCCGCCTTTAGCGATGACGATACCTGCGAAGATCTGAACGCGCTCTTTTCCGCCTTCAACCACGCGGCAATGAACTTTGATAGTGTCGCCAACGTTGAATGATGCAACGTCTTCCTTGAGTTGCTCTTGTTCGATTTTCTTGATAATGTCCATGATCGTAATTGCGGAAAGGGTGTGTGGTAGTGGCGCTGCGGCGGCTTACCGAACGCGCGGGGTGAGATGGCTAGGGGATGTGTATGGGTTTTGCAAGGCTGAAGTTTAAAATCAGCCATAATTTTGAGATTTTTAGGTAGGAGTTGGAGATCAAGATAGGTTCAGGCAAATTTTTAAACGGAGAAGAGGAGGAAACGGAGGACGCTGAGGGAGATCAAAAAATGGATTTGAGACTTAAGCGTCCAGAGTGATGATCTCTTTTCACCTCAGCGAGGTGGCAGAAATTAGCCCGGCGGTCGAAGACCCCGGGTTTATACGATTCAAAAATATTCCGCATCCCGGCAGGGATGCCTGAAGGCTAGAATAGAGAGTGACAGGCGGAATGATGGCAAACGGGTTATCGTGCGGTTCTGCGATCCCTGTCAGGATCGGATATTTCTTTGGGCAGGCTTCCCGGTGTCTTTGACCACCGGGCTAATTTCTGTGATCCCTACCGGGATCTTTGCCCATCTTTTGACTCGTTACTTTTTATAAACGGCGCTCGGGTCGAAGGAGAGGTCGGTTTGGGTGAATTTGAGGGCTGCGGGGGTGCCTGGGACGATTTTTCGGTAGAAACAGGAATCGCGGCCGGTGTGGCAGGCTCCGGCACCGATTTGGTCGACCATGAGAATCAGGGCGTCTTGGTCGCAATCCGTGCGGATTTCGACGATTTTCTGGGAGTGGCCGGATGTTTTGCCCTTGTGCCAGATTTCTGAGCGCGAGCGGGACCAATAAACCGCCTCGCCACACTCCAAGGTGAGTTTCAGGGATTCCGCGTTCATGTAAGCGAGCATCAAAGGTTCTTTGGTCGCGGCATCGATGGCCATCGCGGGGATTAAGCCATTTTCATCGAATTTCGGTGCGAAATCGGTGGATTCCTCGATCTGAGCTTTGTCTTTGCGTGCGGAAAATGGGCTGGTTGTCGACATGGCGGGGGAACTTAGGTTTCGAGCCAGAAACTTCAATCGGAATCATACAACCAGAATTCGCAGTGTTCACTGCGGATTCTGGAAGTTATAAGTTTCAAGGTATCAGTTATAAGGAAAATGTTACGACTCGGCATCTGTCGATTTGCGGGTGGGCGCGATGGTGTCGATGCTTTTCAAGGTGGCTTCGGAAAGTTTCGGTGCGTTCAGGGCGGCGAGGGTGTCATCGAGTTGAGCGACGTTTCGTGCGCCGATGATGGCTGAGGTGACGGCTCGGTGGTTCAGGGCAAATTGAATCGCCATGTGGTGGAGTGGCATGCCTTGGGATTTCGCAACTTGATCGAGTGCGCGGATTTTTTCCTGTTGGGCGATGACTTGGTCTTCTTGCAGAAAACCCTCGGCACGGGCGGCTCGGGAGTCGGCGGGGATGGAATCGACATATTTCGGGCTCAACATGCCTTGCGCGAGAGGTGAAAAAGCCACGCAGCCGATTTTCTCTTGATCGAGGTAATTGAGAATTCCCTCTGCCTCTGGCCAGCGATTCAGAATGGAATACGGCGGTTGATAGACGACGCAGCGCACGCCCATTTGTTTGAGAATTTCAACGGCTTGCATCAGCATATCTAATGGGTATTTCGAGAGGCCGACGTAAAGGGCTTTGCCCGATTGCACAGCGGTGGCGAGTGCCGACATGGTTTCTTCGAGTCGGGTGTGGGGATCGGGTCGGTGCGAATAAAAGATATCGAAGTATGGCAGGCGAAGGCGTTTGAGCGATTGATCGAGAGAGGCTAACAGATGTTTACGAGAACCCCATTCGCCGTAAGGTCCGTTCCACATCGTGTGACCGGCTTTGGTGGTGATGATGAGTTCGTCGCGATGGCTGGAAAAATCTTCTGCTAGAATTTTTCCAACATTTTCCTCAGCCGATCCCGGAGGTGGGCCGTAGTTGTTGGCGAGGTCGAAGTGAGTGATACCGCGATCGAATGCGCGGTGCATCATCGCACGGGATTCCTGGAAATCATCGACGTGGCCGAAGTTATGCCAGAAACCGAGAGAGATTTCGGGGAGGAGGAGGCCGGAGTCGCCGCAGCGTCGGTATTTCATGGGGGAAGTTTCAACTTTCAAGTTTCAACTATCAAGGAAGAAGGCTAATCACTAAGAACCTAAAGCTTGTAGCCGTTGAAGCAGTGGTGGATGTGAGTAATCCAGAACAACCCGGAGTTTGTGGGGGGCGGGGTGGGAGAGGTGGTCGGAGGAGAGTTTTTTGAGGGCGGTGGCGAGGGCTTCGGGGGTGCCGGTGGATTGGGCGGCGTAGGCATCGGCTTCGAACTCGTGTTTGCGGGACCATGCGTTGGCGAGGACGGAGAGGAATTTGGAGGCGGGTTCTAACAAGATGGTGAAGAACACGAGGCCGGTGTAAGTGGAGATTTTCTCGACGAAGAATGCATCGTGGAGGAGTCGGGCGAAGGTGCCGTTGGGATCGGTGGCGAGGCCGATGAGGAAGAAGATGAGAGCCATTTGTATAATGCCGACGAAAAGGCGTTGTTTGATGTGGCCGAGTTTGAAGTGGCCGATCTCGTGGGCGAGGATGGCGAGGATTTCTGGGGTGGTGGATTTATCGACCAAGGTATCGAACAGGGCGATTTTTTTATGTTTCCCGAAGCCGGTGAAGTAGGCGTTGGCTTTGGTG
>JANPMK010000049.1:0-25109 GCA_031422775.1 Akkermansiaceae bacterium
CCCAGTCTTGGGCTCTCCATCGCCTTGGTGGGCTGTGCCAAGTCGCTAATCGCATGGTATTTGCGTGAAGGATCCAACCCTAAATCCTCACACAAACTGATCGTAGGGCTCACGCTTTTTATCGGCACAACTTGGAGACTCGTTTGCTTACCGCTTTTCTGGCTACAAGCCGACCTCTGGTCCCGCCCGATTGAATTATATGTGCACTGGGACCTCACGCGGACAGGGCAGTTTCGTACCCAATCTTTAATCGCCACCGAGCTACTCGAAAGAGGAAACCTGAGCGGAGCTCAAGAATTTGCATTGAAATCGCATGAATCAGCACCTTGGTTTGACAACTCAACTTTTGTCCTTGGTCGTGTGGCTTTAGATAAGAAAGACTATCCTGCAGCTGAGAAATACTTTCTTAGTGCCATTCAGAACTCTCAAGCAAGAACACCAATCAAGGATGGCTGTCGCTACTATCTTGCCTACACCTACTTTTCCCAAGAAGAGAAACGCCATCTCGTGCGGGAGACACTGCTGGACTTATTGAACACCCCGCGCAGCATATATAATTACTCAGCGGTCTTAATGCATATCGAATGCTATATTGCCCAAAACAAGTGGGATGATGCCTTGCGCGCCGCCACCAAAGCCACAACACTTTATCCCAATAACCCTAAATTGGCAGAATTACTCAAAAAAGTTAAAGATAAATCCAAGTCTCCCTCTCCCTAACCGCATGCAAAAACCTTGCGATGTCTGATCACTCAAACACCTCACCAAATATTCCGCTTTGCGTGGATCTTGATGGCACTTTCATCCGTGGCGATATGCTCTGGGATGCCATCCTGCGCTTGATCCGCAGCAACCCATTGCGCTTGCTGCAAATCCCGTGGTGGCTGTTGTCAGGGCGGCAAATGCTCAAATCCCAGGTCATTCACAATGCTCCACCTCCTGTTCTTGCTCCACCAATCAACCTACGTCTGCTCGCCTTCCTACAGGAGGAGAAATCCAAAGGTCGTAAAATCGTGCTGGCCACCGCCGCTCACCACTCATTCCTAAATCCGATTCTCCAGGTATTCCCCTTCGATGAAGTTCTAGCCAGCGATGACAAGATCAATCTCAAAGGCTCCACCAAAGCCAAGGCCCTAGTA
Source organism: Akkermansiaceae bacterium (assembly GCA_031422775.1). Lineage (GTDB taxonomy): Bacteria > Verrucomicrobiota > Verrucomicrobiia > Verrucomicrobiales > Akkermansiaceae > Luteolibacter. Next base: position 1,140 of record JANPMK010000049.1, read on the forward strand.
GAACGCTTCGGCGAAAAGGGATTCGATTATGCAGGGGATTCCACTGCAGACGAGGCTGTCTGGCTTGTCGCCAGAAAAGCCATCCTTGTCCAGCGCTCAAGCCGACTCATCAAACGGTGGTCGTCCATGTTCGAAATCGACCGGGTTTTTTCAACCTCGGATCGCACGACATGGAAGGACTGGCTTCGGGGATTGCGCATTCATCAGTGGGCAAAAAACATGCTAATCGCTGTGCCTTTTCTTGTAGGTCACCACTTCAGCGAACTTTGGCAACTGGCCGGACTCGTTGCAGCATTCCTCTCCATGAGCCTCTGCGCGTCTGGCACGTATCTATGGAATGACTTGTTAGATCTAGACTTTGATCGGACTCATCCCACCAAGAAAGACCGCTTGGCCGCCTCAGGAAAAACGTCGGTGCACCGACTGATTTGCGTATCTCTCTTTCTGATCACCACCGGACTAGCTGGAGCTTTCTACGTGAAGCTGCAGTTCGGTTTACTATTGATCGCCTACATTATAGTCACACTATCATATTCACTTTTTATAAAACGCATCGCTATAGCAGATATTTTCGTCCTCGCATTCCTATATTTATCACGGATTGTAGCGGGCATTCTGATTTCATCGGCCATCGTTTCCTTCTGGCTGTTTGCATTCACTTTTCTCTTTTTCCTCTCGCTTGCGGCGATGAAGCGATTCGTGGAACTCCGCCGCACCACTGCAACGAATAACACATCCCTTTTGCCAGGCCGTGGATACAATCATGATGATCTATTGACGGTTTCAGAACTCGGGATTTCCACCGGTGTCGCTTCGATCGTAGTCTTAGGCCTTTACTCTAACAGCCCTCAGGTAACCGCCCTCTACCACAACCCGGAATGGTTCTGGGGAGTCTGCGTAGCCGCCCTTTTCTGGATATCGCGTATCTGGTTTCTCACTAAACGCGGCATCATGCACGACGATCCCGTCGTTTTTGCCATCAAAGACAGGGGGACCTGGTTGGTCGCTGCCTTCTCCGCCGCCTGTGTCCTGCTCGCCTCACCTATTTCATCACCATGAGTGTAACGAAAGAATTTCATTCGTGGGGAAAACTTCGTCCTGCCAAAGCGCAGTTCCTTACCCCCGCTTGGATACCTTCGCATCTTCCGAAAGATGGCCCGTTTCTCGCCTACGGACTCGGTCGATCCTATGGTGACAGTTGCCTTCTGGACGATGGCACCATGATAGAAACCCGTTTCCTAGATCGCATCGAGCACTTCGATTCTAACACCGGCTGCCTTCGTGCGGAATCAGGTATCACCTTAGCCTCCATCCTTCGTTTTTGCGTCCCAAAAGGCTGGTTTTTACCCACCACTCCAGGGACTTCTCAAATCACCCTAGGCGGTGCTATCGCGAATGACGTGCATGGCAAAAATCACCACCGTGCCGGTTGCTTCGGCAACCATGTACGCTCACTTAACCTCCTGCGCTCGGATGGTACAATGCAAACCTGCCGGCCCGGCGATCCGATGCTAGCCGCCACCATCGGTGGTCTCGGTCTGACTGGCTTAATCACCTCTGCTGAAATCCAACTGGTTCCCATCCAATCGGCCCATCTAGATGTCGAACTCATACGGTTCTGCGGACTAGATGAATTCATGGAAATTTCAGCGGCCTCCGCCGAAACCTGGGAACACACCGTAGCCTGGATCGACTGTGTCGCCAGCGGTGAATCGCTCGGTCGCGGAATCTTCATTCGTAGCAATTGGAGCAAAAGCGGCGATCTCAGCGCCCATCAATCGGCACGCCTAACCGCCCCATTTGAAATGCCGAAATTCACCTTGAATCGATTTACCGTAAAAGCTTTCAACACCCTCTACTACTACCGTTATCTCGGAAAATCCAAAACGCTTCATCAACACTATTCGCCGTTTTTCTATCCTCTGGATGGCGTAAACGAATGGAACCGCATCTACGGCAAACCGGGATTCTACCAATATCAATGTGTAACCCCAACTGCAGCAGGCACTGAACCAATGAAGGAAATCCTCAGTAAAATCGCTGCGTCGGGACAAGCATCGTTCCTCGCCGTCCTCAAAACATTTGGCGATGCCCCCTCGCCCGGCATGCTCTCATTCCCTCAACCCGGTATCACCCTTGCACTGGATTTCCCGGAACGCGGACCCGCCACCCATGATCTGTTCCTGCAACTCGACGAAATCGTCCGCACATGCAAAGGTCGTCTCTACCCTGCCAAGGATGCGCGTATGAACGCTCAGGATTTCTTTCATAGCTATCCACAGCTCGAATCCTTCCAATCATTCCTCGATCCGAAATTCTCCTCGAATTTTTGGAAACGCATGACCACTACCTCACACCCATAATGAGCACTCTGCCTTATCATGCCGCCATCTTCGGTGCCACATCCGCCATCGCTATCGAGACAATGCGCGCCATGGTGCAGCAGAAATCCGCCAAGCTCTTACTTATCGGCCGAGATCTAGCCCGATTGGATGTCGTCGCATCCGATTTACGCTCCCGCGGTGCTGAATGCACCACACTTTCCGCCAACTTCCTAGACACCAAAACTGACTGGCAGCTTCTTCTTAATGAAAATGCCCAATCCATACCATGGGACCTTCTACTGATAGCCCATGGCTCGCTCCCTGACCAAGACACCGCTTTCCGCGATCCACAAGAAATGACAACCTCACTTGACGTCAATTTTGTCAGCCCTGCCATCATCGCCTCCGCTTGCGCTCAAGTCCTAGAAAAACAAACCCACGGCACACTGGCTGTCTTCGGTTCCGTCGCGGGTGATCGTGGGCGCGGCTCAAATTTCATCTATGGCTCCGCCAAAGCCGGCATCGATGCCTTCCTTGCTGGAATGCGTCACCATTTTTCAAAGCACCCGCAAATTAAAATTATCACCCTCAAACCCGGTATGACTGACTCGCCCATGACCAGCCACCTTCCCAAAGGCCCTCTTTTCAGCAGCGCTGAATCTGTCGGCGCTCTGAGTTGGAAGGCAATACAGTCCGGCAAATCCGTCGCCTACCTTCCCGGTTGGTGGAAAATCATCATGACCTTGATTCGTCTCCTACCAGATAAATTATTACACAAAACAAAGCTCTGAAAAATAATCAAACTGTTTATCCTATCACGACACACACGGATATAGGAACGCCCCAGCGATTTATCACCATTAAACGCCGCAAAGCGCTGAATCGCTTATCCGCAAATGAAGGCCGCCCTACTTCGCCAAGGCTTCGAAGGGCATTCTTCGCTTCCTTTAACCTATTCTAGAGCTTGCCATTCGTAGCTTCCAACGGAAGCGAAGAATGGAGGCGGAGGTGGGAATCGAACCCACGAATGACGGTTTTGCAAACCATTGCCTTACCACTTGGCGACTCCGCCGTTACCGGCGCGGGAGGCGATTGATTACGTGGGATCGCGGCCCCTGTCAATGCCCGGATTGGCAGAAAATACTACATGAGTCATTCTTCCACTAGCGAAGGCGCATTTTCCGCCTATTCTCTGCGCGTGCCTAAGAAATCGGATCAAACACAAAAAAACGCACATATCGCCCTGCGTGGCTGCCGCCAACACAATCTCCAAGGCATTGATCTCGATATTCCCCTTGGAAAACTCACGGTCGTCACCGGCCCATCAGGATCGGGAAAATCATCCCTCGCCTTCCACACGCTCTACGCAGAAGGGCAACGCCGTTACGTGGAGACCTTTTCTCCCTACGTCCGGCAGTTTTTCGATCGAATGGATAAACCTGATGTCGATTCGATCACAGGCATTCCTCCAGCAATCGCGATCGAGCAGAAAAATCACGTCCGCACCACCCGCTCAACCGTTGGCACGTTGACTGAAATCAACGATTACCTAAAACTCCTCTTCGCGCGCCTCGCGGTTGGTTATGATCCTGTCACTGGCGATGAAATCCGACCCGATTCCTCCGACTCCGCCGCCGCATGGGCGAACGAACATTTGAAAGGCGAAGACATCCTCATCACTTTCCCCATCCCTGTTGCAAAAGACACGCAAGCCAGCGAGCTATTCCCTTTCCTAAACTCTCAGGGCTATCTCCGAGTTCTCATCAAAAATGAAATTCTGCGAACCGATGAAACACCTTCCACGAAACTCCCGCCCTCCCTGCTCATCGTTCAGGATCGCTTAAAAATCACTCCTGCAAATTCCTCCCGCCTTCTTGAAGCGCTCGAAGCCGCTTTCCATCTCGGAAAAGGCCACGCATCCATCATTCATCCCAAGCGTTCACAAGCTTTCTCTAACACTTGGACCAACCCGAAAACCGGCTTCACCCTCCGCCCGCCAACCCCGGGACTTTTCTCCTTCAACTCTCCACTCGGTGCGTGCCAGAAATGCCGTGGCTTTGGGCGCATCATCGGAATCGATCTCGAAAAATCTGTCCCCGATCCATCTCTCAGCATCAAGCAAGGCGCGATCAAACCTTTCCAAGGAGAGCGCGGCGAAGAATGCCAGCGCGATCTCATCCGTAATTGTAAAGAACGCGGAATCGACCTCACCACCTCATGGGAAGACCTCGATCCAGACACCCATGAGTGGATCTACTATGGAGATCGTAGAACGACCACACCCGAAGAGTTAGAAGAACTCTGGAAATCTGGCGGTTGGTATGGAGTGAAAGGATTTTTCGATTGGCTAGAAACAAAAGCCTACAAGATGCATGTCCGTGTCTTCTTATCCCGCTACCGTTCCTACACCACATGCGACGCCTGCCGTGGAAATCGCCTTCAACCCGAATCACTCTGCTTCAAAGTCGAAGGCAAAACGCTCCCAGAAATCTGGCAACTCCCCGTCTCCGAACTCCATCCTTGGTTTTCTTCACTTCTCACTGATCACTGCTCACTCGGCACTACTCCCGACTCCACCCTCAAACTCGTCCTAACAGAAATTCATTCCCGCCTACATTACCTCAACGAAGTCGGACTATCCTACCTCACTCTCGACCGCCAGACTCGAACCCTTTCCGGTGGCGAAGTCGAACGCGTAAACCTCACCACCTGCCTCGGCGCTTCACTCACTGGCACCTTGTTTGTCCTCGACGAGCCAACGGTCGGCCTCCACCCACGCGATATCGATCGACTCGTCGGCATCATGCACGGCTTACGCGACAAGGGAAATACCTTAGTCGTCGTAGAGCACGAGCAAACCGTCATGCAAGCCGCCGACAACCTTGTCGATATCGGCCCAGGAGCAGGCCAACACGGCGGTAACATCATCTACAACGGGCCTGCGCCCGAAATGCCAAGTGATCAGTCAGCAGTGATCAGTGGAAGAATGAGACGCAAGGCCAGCAACAAGGCACCGATCACTGATCACTCGGCACTCGGCACTATACCCTGGCTGACCGGCGAAAAATCCATCGCCATTCCGAAAAATCGACGCAAACCCGGCAAAGCCAAAATTCAGATCAAAGGAGCAACCCGCCACAACATCCGTAAACTCGATATCGATCTACCGTTGGGACTCTTCGCTTGCTTAACCGGTGTATCCGGATCTGGTAAATCCACCCTCGCTCACGGAGTTCTCTATCAAAACATTGCGCGTAAACTTGGGATCGAAACCCATGAAGAAGCAGCACCCATTAAAGACATACTAGGAACCCAGTATCTCAGCGGCGTCGAACTGATCGATCAAACCGCCGTCGCCCGCACCCCTCGCTCTACGCCTGCGGTTTTTCTCGGTGCTTTCGATCCGATCCGACAACTTTTCTGCGAAACCGATGCTGCAAAATCCGCTGCGCTCAAACCCGGATTCTTTTCCTTCAACTCAGGAGAAGGTCGCTGCGATCGTTGCGCGGGAAATGGTTTTGAAACAGTGGAGATGCAGTTCCTCTCTGATCTCTACGTCACTTGTCCCGACTGCAACGGCCGCCGCTACAAATCCTCTACGCTTGATTACACGTGGAACGGAAAATCCATCGCCGACATCCTCGACCTCACTGCATCCGAAGCCGTGGCGGCGGTTTTCCAAGTCCGCCGTAGCCTTGGCGAAGGAGGAAACCGCCATGCCGATCACTCCAAAAAAGATTCCCGCCTGATTGGAGAGATTCAAAAGTCGCTAGCTCCCCTCCTCCAAGTCGGTCTCGGCTACCTAAAACTCGGCCAAGCCCTCAACACCCTCTCCGGCGGCGAATCCCAACGCCTTAAACTCTGCCAACTCCTCGCCTCATCTTCCTCTTCGCTCTCTGCTCCCAGCTCTAAGCTCCTCATCTTGGATGAACCAACCACCGGCCTTCACTTCTCCGATATCGAAAATCTGTTAGGCGTATTTCAAAAACTCGTCGATTTCGGACACTCCCTGCTCGTCATCGAACACAATCTCGACGTCATCAAATCCGCCGACTGGATCATCGATCTCGGACCAGAAGCAGGAAAACACGGCGGACAAATCGTCGCCCAAGGCAGCCCTGAAGAAATTGCCAAACACAAATCTCCCACGGGCAGCTACCTCCGCAACGCGCTCAAAGGAATCTCAACTCTGCCAAGCAAACCACTGATCACTGATCACTCGGCACTCAGCACTTCCACAATCTCTCTTCGAGGCGCCCGCCATCACAATCTCAAAAATATCTCCATCGATATTCCACGCGATCAACTCGTCGTGATCTCGGGACTTTCTGGATCAGGCAAATCCACCCTCGCCTTCGACATCCTCTTCGCCGAAGGCCAACGTCGCTTCCTCGACTCCATGTCGGCCTATGCACGCCAGTTTGCAGAGCAACTGGAGAAGCCTGAAATCGATCAACTGCATGGCCTACCTCCCACAGTCGCCATCGAGCAACGCGTTTCCCAAGGTGGTGGTAAATCCACGGTCGCGACGGTTACAGAGCTTTGGAATTTCATCCGCTTACTGTATTCAAAACTCGGAACTCTTTATTGTCCGGACTGCCTCGTTCCGGTTGAAAAACAATCCCTCGCAGCAATCGAAAACCACATCCGTGCGGAACTTAAAAAAGGTCACGTTAAAATACTCGCCCCACTGATCCGCGGGAAAAAAGGTTATCATACCGAGATCGCACAATGGGCAATCAAACACGGATTTACGACACTTCTAGTAGATAAGCAATTCAAACAAGCCGAAGACTTCACCCGCCTCGAACGCTTCGTCGAACACGATATTGATGTCGTGGTCACAGAAGTGCCGAGTGATCAGTTAGCAGTGATCAGTGGGAAAAAGATAAAGCGCGCAGCATCTTCTCTGATCACTGATCACTCGGCACTCGGCACTCAAGTTTCACGCGCGCTCGAAATCGGTAAAGGCATGATCAAACTTTTCACCGCCGATAAAAAATTCATCCTGCTCTCCACCGAAGCAAGCTGCCCTTGTTGCAACCGCTCATTCGAAGAACTCGATCCACGCCTGTTTTCCTTCAACTCTCCTCATGGTTGGTGCAAAGAATGCAGAGGCCATGGAAAAGTTCCGAAACGCCGGCAGCACCTCGATACATCACGATTCGATTCCGTGCTCGAAGCCGAGATTGATGCGGATCGCTCCATTGACCGCATGGAAGACGCCGAGCTCATCGAATGTCCCGCTTGCCATGGATCGCGAATCAATCGCATTGGCTCGGCTGTCAAATTAAGAGAAACCTCAGTCGCCCAACTCTCTCAACTATCAATCAACGAAGCCTCTTCCCATTTCCAACATCTCAAATTCACGGAGTCGCGTGAAAAACTCATCTCCCGCGATATCATTCCAGAAATTTCCCAACGCCTGTCATTCCTCCAAGAAGTCGGCCTAGGTTATCTCCATCTAAATCGTTCCGGAAACACCCTTTCCGGCGGCGAATCGCAGCGCATCCGTCTCGCCGCACAACTCGGTTCCAACCTACGCGGCGTGCTGTATGTGCTAGATGAACCCACTATCGGACTCCACCCACGCGACAACGCCGCTCTCCTCAAAACCCTCACAGCCCTCCGAGATCAAGGCAACTCACTCATTATCGTCGAACACGACGAAGACACCATTGCGGCGGCCGATCACCTAATCGATCTTGGTCCGGGAGCGGGACGGCTGGGCGGAGAAATCGTCTACGAAGGAAAGCCGCCGCAGTTGGCTAGTTTTCAGTGCTCAGTTTCAAGTAATAAGAAAAAGAGCGATCGCACAGCCTCTTCGCTGAAAACTGAAAACTTGAAACTAGCTAACTCTCCAACCCTCCGCGCGCTTTTAAACCCCATCATCCACCCCACCCGTGGCGAGCGACGAACTGTTAGTAAATCACACCCATTCCTTAAAATTACCGGTTGTCATGCGAACAATCTAAAATCCATCGACGTCGCGATTCCTCTCTCTCGTCTCACCGTGCTCACGGGAATTTCCGGCTCAGGAAAATCCACGATCATGCACCAATGCGTGGCGGCAGTTTTTAATCAAAAAGCCAAACAGAAACCCTTCAAAAAAGTCAGCGGCGAGAAATCTATCAAAGCTATCTACGAGGTCGATCAATCCCCCATCGGAAAAACCTCACGCTCTTGCCCAGCTACTTACGTGAAAGTGTTCGATCATATCCGCGCGCTCTTCGCACAACTCCCCGAAGCACGCATGCGTGGATTCGATGCCTCACGTTTCTCCTTCAACACCGAAGGCGGTCGTTGCCCGGATTGCAAAGGCAATGGACGAGTGAAGCTTGAAATGGATTTCCTGCCGTCTACTTGGGTGCACTGTGAAGGTTGCAACGGCATGCGCTACAACCCCGCGACATTGGAAATTTCGTTCAAAAGCAAAGATATCGGCCAAGTGCTCGCCATGACCATCGACGAAGCGGCGATCTTTTTTGAATCCCAACCACGTATCTCCGCTCCACTCAAACTCATGGCCGATACCGGACTCGGCTACCTTCAGCTCGGCCAACCCTCACCCACCCTCTCCGGAGGCGAAGCCCAACGCATCAAACTCGTCTCGGAACTCATCAAAGGCCGCGGCGCACGCGCGCAACTCACAAATTCCAAATTTCAAATCTCCAATCTCTACCTCATCGAAGAACCCACCGTCGGGCTCCATCACGAGGACATCCGCCGCTTGATCGATATCCTTCATCGCCTTGTCGATGAAGGCCATACAGTTGTCGTCATCGAACATCACATGGCCGTCGCCGCAGAGGCGGATTGGATTTTAGACATCGGCCCCGAAGCCGGAGAAAACGGTGGAACCATCGTTGCCCAAGGCACACCGGAAGCCATCACTAAGTCCAAAACCTCCCGCACCGCTCCGTTCTTAAAGGTGGCTTTGAGGATCTGATTTTAGGTTAAGCTAGTGCAATTATTTGCTGATTCGCTCATAAAAACAAAATACGCGGAGTCTAACGCAAACTACGCGATACGTATTTTTTGAAGAACTGCTCGACTCTCGGCGTGCAAGTTCTCGCCATCACCATTCTCGTCAGCTCCTGCTTGGCGGCAATTTTTGTCGTGTGCTTCGCCATAGAGGCATACCGCGGCCGGAGCTCTAGCTTTGAGCGAGACTCCTTGTTGCCTCTCGATTCCACCAAACCTTCCTCTCGAAAAAGCTGATTTATCTCCACGTTGATCCCATGACCACATCCATCACTTACGACGATAAAACCGTCCGCCGCTTCATGACCGCCTCCATCTTCTGGGGGATAGTCGGCATGCTCGTTGGCGTGCTCGCCGCCACCCAACTTTCATGGTGGCAGATGAACGGTAAATTTATCGAAACGATCAGTTTCGGCCTCTTCAAAGGTGAAGGACTTTCCTACATCACCTTTGGCCGCATCCGTCCGCTGCATACCAATGCAGTGATTTTCGCCTTCGTCGGAAACATGGTGTTCGCGGGTGTTTACTATTCCACTCAGCGCCTGTGCAAATGCCGGACGGCATCAGATCTTCTATCAAAAATCCACTTCTGGGGCTGGCAAGCGATCATCCTCGGAGCAGCGATCACTTTGCCCGCTGGTCTGACCCGCGGCAAAGAATACGCCGAGCTCATCTGGCCGCTAAACATCGGCGTGGTGGTCATCTGGATCGTCTTTGGCGTGAACTTTTTCTGGACACTCGCGAAACGAAACGAGCGTTCCCTCTATGTTTCACTTTGGTTCTACATTGCAACGGTCATCACGATCGCCCTGCTTTACGTCGTCAATCACCTATCCATCCCGACCTCACTTATTCACTCCTATCCCATCTTCGGCGGAGTCCAAGACGCGCTGGTGCAATGGTGGTATGGCCACAACGCCGTCGCGTTTTTTCTAACAACTCCCATCCTCGGGATCATGTATTATTTCATCCCGAAAGCGGCGGATCGTCCGGTGTATTCTTATCGACTCTCGATCATCCACTTTTGGGCACTCGTTTTTATCTACATCTGGGCTGGTCCTCACCACCTGCTTAATACCTCTCTCCCACACTGGTTGCAAACGCTCGGCATGTTGTTTTCCATCATGCTCTGGGCGCCATCATGGGCGGGCATGCTCAACGGCCTGCTCACCCTGCGCGGCGCATGGGATAAACTCCGCACAGATCCCGTCATCAAATTTTTCGCCGTCGCCGTCACCTTTTACGGCATGGCAACCTTTGAAGGTCCGCTGCTTTCCATCCGCGCTGTCAACGCACTCTCGCACTACACCGACTGGACGGTCGGCCACGTTCATTCCGGTGCACTAGGTTGGAACGGCTTCATGGCTGCCGGAATGTTCTACTGGCTCGCTCCACGTCTTTGGAAAACCAAACTCTGGTCCACCACTCTCGCCAACATGCACTTCTGGATCGGACTGGTTGGAATCCTTCTTTACGTTTCCTCAATGTGGGTTGCTGGCATCATGCAGGGACTCATGCTCTCGGAAACCAATCCCGGCGGCGCTTCTTTGAAATACGATTTTGTCGAAACCCTCCGCCAGATCAACATCCTCTACATCCTCCGCTCATTCGGTGGCGGCCTTTACCTCCTCGGCTTCATTGCCTGCGCCTTCAATATCTTCATGACCGCCCGCAGCGGCAAAGCAACCGACGATACGGTTGAGGTGAAGTTATTAGAAAAAACCCAAAAAGACAAAATGCGCATCGGCGAGGCTCTCACTAAAGATCCCGTCATCTACGCCGTTCTCGGAATCGCCTTTATGATTCTCTGGTTCCTGCTTCCGCCGCACGCGGATAAAGCAGCACTCGCTATCACCCTCATCCTTGGAATCAAAGGCTACACCGTATTCAAAAAGGACTCCAAAAGCTGGAGTGATTATTTTGATCGGTTGTTAGAAAACTACCTTCCGTTCACCGTCTTGATTTTCTTCGCGGTCGCCATTGGCGGCATCGTTCAAATCATTCCATCCCTGATGATCAATCAATCCGCAAACATGGAAGAACGTCTCCAAGTTCCCTACACACCACTCGAACTGGCGGGACGCGATATCTATGTTTCGGAAGGTTGTTACAACTGCCATTCCCAAATGATCCGCACTCTCGTCCCAGACGTGATGCGCTACGGCCCAACTCAAGATCAAGGATACAGCCGCATGGGCGAGTCGCTGTACGATTATCCGCATCAATGGGGCTCCAAGCGCACCGGTCCCGATCTCGCACGCGAGGGCGGAAATTTCATCCAAGGCTCGGAAGTCGTCCGCTCCGGCCGCCGGGACAACCTCTGGCACTTCAATCATTTCTGGGATCCTCGCCAAACCTCACCGGGTTCAAACATGCCGCCATACACGTTCCTATTCGACAAAAAGGCCGACTTCAAATCTCTCCCAAAACGCGTCGCCGTCCAGACAACTCTCGGTGTTCCATGGCCAGCGATGACCAAACATGAAATCGAACAAAGCGCCCGCGACCAAGCGATGAAAATTTCCGAGTCGCTAGTCAAAGCCGGGGCCTACTTACCCAACCGCACCGACCTCCAAGAAGACGCCCTCATGCGTCATCTCGCAGAAACCGAAGTCGTCGCGCTTATCGCCTACATGCAGAAAATCGGAGTTTACGAAAAGGTCGAAACTGAACGCGAAAAACAAGCCCTAGATCCCGATTCCTTCCGAAACAGATAACCCTCAAACCACCATGCTCCAACGCATCATCCACGAAAACTGGGCAAGCATTGTCCCTATCATTTCATTCACCGTCACGGCTGGGATTTTCCTAGTCGTCACCATCCGCGCCCTAACTCTTCCGAAATCCCGCCGCGAAGCCCTCGCGCGCATCCCGTTTGAAGAAAATTCTAACACTGATCACTGCTAACTGTTCACTAGTCACTCAATACCATGCCAGACGAACCAGAAATCCGCCGTGCCCAATTCGCCGAAAAAGAAGGCGAGATCGTTCTCCGTGAACACGAATACGACGGCATCCAAGAATACGATCAAAAACTGCCCAATTGGTGGTTGGTCATCTTCATTTCCGCGCACGTGTTCTTTTTTGGATATTGGATCGCTTACTATCACTTCGGCTGGATGGAATCCGACGAAGCGAAAATCCAAACCGCGATGACTCGCATCGAAGTCGCCCAGAAAAAAGCCCTTGATGAAATGCTAGCTAAACTCAACGACGAAGCCCTCGTCAATGAATGGGCCAAAGATCCCGTGCGAGTTGCGTCCGGACGTGAAATTTATCTCATCAACTGCACCGCCTGCCATGGCCAGGATCTTGCGGCGAGAATCGATGTTGGCGGAGGTCAGTTTGTCAATCTCCCGGGGCTTTCCCTAACAGATAGAGAGTGGAAATACGGTGCCAAGCCAATGGATATTTTCCGTCTCATTAACAACGGCACACCGCCCGAATCGCCCGGTCACAACAACGCGAAAATGGAAGCATGGGGCTTGAAACTCCCACCCGTCCAAATCGCCGAACTCACCGCCTTCATCATCAGTGAAAACCAAGCAGAATTTTCCAAATAAGTAACTAACGATACCTATGAAAACTACAACCACCGCCCTCAGCCTACTCGGTCTCATCACTACGCTTTCCACTGCTGGAACGATCATTCCGGACATCGCTAGCCCTAATACCAAAACCACAAGCGACGGATTTGAAAGCGCACGTCGGCCCATTTCTAATCCAACGCTTTTCGATCTGGCGTTACCCACCACCAACCTCCATCCCATCTTCCTTCACCATCGCTTACCAAGCAGCGTCAATACCACGATCAATCCCAACCTTCCTCTCGGTGGTGATGTCCAACTCTACGCTCTCCAATTTGAAATCGCGATGAATGATCGCCTGTCCATCGTCGCCACCAAAGACGGCTATGTCGATTTCAACCCCGACAGCACCCTCTCGAAATCCTCCGGCTTCGCCAACCTCGGTGCGGGACTGAAATACGCTTTTCTTCTCGATCCCGTTTCTCAAACCGCCGTCAGCGGCACGATGACTTTTGAGCTCCCCACCGGAAACTCCGATGTGCTCCAAGGTGAAGGCAAAGGTTCCGTAAACATGATCCTCAACGGCCTGAAACTCATCGATGATTGGCAATTCGCCGCAGCCGCTGGTGCTCAAATTCCATTTTCGGATGAACAATCAACCAACGGTTTTATCAGCACGCACGCCAGTTATGAGTTTTGCTCTTGGTTCATCCCGCTCGTCAAACTCAACTGGTTCCATGTCATCGATGCAGGAAACGGCGCGGGCAACTTCGCTGGCCAAGTCGGCGGTGCGGTTCCCGGCGTCATCAACTTCGAAGGTGGAGATCTTTTCAACCTAGGCGGCGTGAACTCCGCCAACAACCGCGATTTCGTCACCACTGCAATCGGCTTCCGCTCACGCGTCACCGATGCAGCAACCCTCGGCTTCGCCTACGAAATCCCCCTCACCGAAGATGGAGATAGCCTTATGAAAGACCGCATCACCCTTGACTTGGTCTGGACGTTTTAACTCTTATACCAAGGAGCGGCAGCCCCGACACATCGGGGCTGCCGTCTTCTTCCAGTTTTTTGCGCAAATCCCGCGCACTTTCCGCGAGCTCATGCGGAGCAGAAAGTTTGATTCGGTGACATGTTTTCGACGTGCCAGCGCCCATGCAGAAAAACAGACGTCCAAATTTGATCTCGGTAACGACGATCAATCTGGATGGCTCGCATTACGTGTTGCACCCTGCGGATGTGAAAGGAAAATTCACCAGCGTTCGCAGGATCTTCGGAATTCTGCTAATCGCGGTCTATGTCCTGCTGCCGTGGATCCCGATCAATGATGCGCCTGCACTGTTTCTCGATGTGGAAAATCGGCGCTTCCATATCTTCGGCCTGACTTTGCTCGCTCAGGATTTATGGGTGTTCTTTTTCCTCCTGAGCGGACTCGGTTTCGTGCTGTTTTTCATCACCGCCCTGCTCGGCCGCCTCTGGTGCGGCTGGGCCTGTCCCTATACCGTTTTCTTGGAACATGTTTTCCGACGCATCGAACGCTGGATCGATGGCGACGCCACCGCGCGCCGCAAACTCGATGCAGCGCCTTCAAGTATCGGAAAAACCCTACGTCGCGCGTTGAAATACGCGCTCTATCTAACAGCATCAGCCCTCATTGCCCATGTGTTCATCAGCTACTTCGTCTCATTGCCCCGCTTGTACCAATTCATGCGGGAAGGCCCGCTCCAACACGGAGCCACATTCACCATCATCTTCGCCCTTACTGGAGCACTCTACTTCTGCTTCGCCTGGTTCCGAGAACAATTCTGCATCATCCTCTGCCCCTACGGTCGCATCCAGTCCGCGCTGACGGATGAACAAACCGTTGTCATCGGCTACGATTCTGTTAGAGGGGAACCTCGAGGAAAAGCCACCGATCCGACGGCCGGTGCCTGCATCGATTGCAACCGCTGCGTCCAAGTCTGCCCGACCGGCATTGATATCCGCAATGACTTGCAGATGGAATGCATCGGCTGCGCGGCTTGTGTCGATGCCTGTGATGACATCATGCGTAAATTGAAACGCCCAGAGGGCTTGGTGCGATATGATTCTACCGCTGGCCTCTCAGGAACCAAACGCCGAATCATGCGCCCAAGGATTTGGTTATACGCCGCGCTTGGTTTATTCGGCTTCATCGCGCTAGGCACGACCGCATGGTTCAAAGCCAAGCCGTTTTTCGCGGAAGTTTCTCGGATGCGCGGCGCGCCGTTTTATACCGAAGCATCATTTGTTAGAAATCATTATCAGCTGAGGCTTCTGAACAAACGCAATCAGCCAGTGGAGTTTTCCCTTTCGCTCGATCAGGCGCCCGCAGGCTTCACCCTGAGCGGGACTGATGGCACGATCACGCTCGGAGCTTTGGCTGAAACAAGTCGGGCATTGGTTATCATCAATGACACCGAGCACTACACCGGCCCCAAAGAACTCACTTTGGAAATCCGCGCCAAACCCGGCAATCAAACCATACGTCAAAAACTGAAATTTCTCGGACCCAATCCAAATCAAATACACAAACCATGAATATCATAACCATCCGCCCATGGCTCTACGTCGTCGCCGCATTTCTGCTGCTCATCGCAGCATGGAGCAGCCTGATTTTTATCGCAGTCAAACATTCGCCGGAACGCATCCCGATCCAAACTTTAAACTCTAAACCTTAAAGTTCAAAGCAAGTCCTTCGTATGATTTGCCAAGCTCCACGCATACAAACCATAATGTTAGATTCCGATATCACATGTCTTCATTGAGATTTGGAATTTGAAACTTGAAATTTAAAACTTTGGATCCCGTTCATACAACTTTAGGAGCGCTGGTCGCTGGTCGCTGGTCGCTGGTCGCGGGTCTTGTGACCAGTGTGCATTGCGTTGGCATGTGTGGACCGATTGCTTGCGGCTTATCCTCCATGCCGAGCACAGAGACTCAGCGGTTGCTGGCGATGACTTCGTATCACGGCGCGCGGTTGTTTGCATACGGACTCATCGGCGCGCTGTGCGGTTCGCTTGGGCAACAACCGTTAAAATGGTTTTTTGATTCGCCCGCCGCGCTGCTGCCATGGGTGCTGGTGTTGGTGTTTCTGATCTTCGGTTTCGGCTTGGAAAAAAAACTACCACGCCCTCCAGCTTTGCTGAAATGGACGGCGAAACTGCGATTCCGTCTTGGAAAATTATCGCCGGTTCGTAGTGGACTCGCGCTCGGCTTACTCACGCCGCTGCTACCTTGCGGGCCGCTATATTTGCTTTTCGGCGCAGCCCTGCTCAGCGGATCGGCCATCCGTGGTGCGGAGTTCGCGCTCGCCTTCGGGCTCGGCACCGTGCCGTTGCTGTGGATCGCCCAACAACAGCTCCGCCGTCTCGGTAAACGTTTCAACCTCGTCACCATCCAGCGTTCACTCGCCATCCTGTCCGCCTGCCTGCTTGCGTTCCGGCTTTGGGGAACCTTGCCTTTCGTTGAAACGGCTCCGGAGAAAAAATCCGAACTCCCATCCTGTTGTCATTAAGTCATGCCCACTTGCGTCCATTGCGCCACTCCATTTTCTACAGCTTCGAGCTTAGAGAAATTCTGCTGCCGTGGCTGTGAGTATGTTTACGATCTCATTCATCACGAAGGATTGGATCGGTTCTACGACTTACGTAGTAATTCATCGATCCGACCCGTCAGAAGCGTGCCGTTTGAGGAGAAGGATTTCCAATGGTTGAAAGATGAGGTCGCGAAAGTTGAAGAAGCTTTACCAAGTGGCGAAGAAGCCCAGGCGGAATTTTCGATGGAAGGTTTGTCATGCGTGGGTTGCGTGTGGTTGGTGGAAAAGATTTTCCAGAAATACGACGGCGCGATTGAAGCCGCTGCGCATCCCACGACAGGTCAGCTACGTTTGAAATGGAGCGCAGGCAAAACCGATTTATGCGGCTTCGCCAGTGAGATTGCGGGGTTTGGTTACATGCTCTCCAAACATCGCGGAAGCGCGCAGCGCAGCGAGACGCATGAGCTAGGCGCCAAACTCGGGCTGTGTGCGGCATTCATGATGAACGCCATGGTGTTCACCCTCCCGAAATATGTCGGCATGCCAGATGACTTCGCTTTCGCAGGGATTTTCCAACTCGTCACTTTTCTTTCCGCCACCCTCTCAATGATGGTCGGCGGTTCTTATTTCATCAAACGCGCATGGCATGCGGTGCGCGCACGGACTCCACACATCGATCTCCCCATCGCGCTTGGAATCATTTTTGCCTTCGCGGGTTCCATCATCGGCTGGATCGTCGGAAGCGAGGGACTGATCTATTTCGACTTCGTCGCGATGTTCATTTTCCTCATGCTCGGCGGGCGTTACTTGCAGTTGTCTGCGATTGAAAAAAACCGCAACCGCCTGCAGCGGAGACGTCCCGTTCCTGACATGGTGAACTCACCGGATCGCGACGTAGCGCTGCCGCTCTCGGAAATATGCGCGGATTTACGTTTGGAAATCCGTTCTGGGCAATCGGTTCCTGTGGCATCGGTTCTTGAAACGTCCTTGGCGGAGTTCTCGCTCGAATGGATCAACGGCGAAGCCACACCTCTCACCTTCCGCGCGGGTCGACCCGTCCCGGCCGGAGCGATCCACCTCGGCAGCTCGCCCATCATCGTTCGCGCTTCGGAAACTTGGGAGCAATCTTTGCTTTCACGTCTAACAGAATCCGTGCGCTCGACCGGCAGAGTTCCCGCACTGGAAAAACTCCTGAAATTTTATCTGCTCGCGATCATCGTCTGCGGGATTTCCAGTTTTATTTTCTGGATGCCAACCGCAGGTTTCACCCACGCCCTGCAAGTGATGATTTCGATCTTCGTCGTGTCCTGCCCATGCGCACTCGGGGTCGCCATTCCGCTGGCGGATGAGCTCGCGGGTTCCCAGATGGAACGCGCCGGGGTGTTCATCCGCGAGTCACTGCTGTGGTCGCGACTGCGTAACATCAAGACCATCATTTTCGATAAGACCGGCACGCTGACCCTCGAACGTCCGGTGTTAGAAAATCCCGAGGCCATCCTCCAGATCGATCATCAATCTCAGCTTGCGCTCGCGCGCTTGAGCAACGGATCGCTTCACCCGGTTGCGCGATCCTTGTTCGAATCTCTCGGAATATCCGGAATGGAAATGCTTCAGCAAGCACCGTCTGTGGAAATTCACGAAGTGCCGGGGATGGGTCGGCATTTTGAAATGGAAAACGAAATTTGGTCGCTCGGACGACCCGGCTGGAAAACAGGAAACCTCGATCCCGATGCGCCGCACGATGCCGAACTCTCCCGCAACGGCCTGAGTGTTGCGCGGTTTCATTTCAAAGAAAGTCTCCGTCCCGATACGGTCACGGCACTCTCAAAACTTCGGAATCAGAATTATCGCTTGATCATTCTTTCTGGAGATAAATCCGAAAAGGTCACTGCGGTGGCTGATGCGTTAGGCATCGCTCGCGAGGACGCGCATGCGATTTTGCAGCCAGACGAAAAAGAACGGATCGTGCGCGAAATCGACTGCCATGACACCCTTTACCTAGGCGATGGTGCGAACGACTCGCTTGCGTTCAATGCGGCCTTTGTGACCGGGACTCCAGTGGTGGATCGTAGTTTGTTAGAGCAAAAATCCGATTTTTTCTTTCTCAGCCAGAGCCTGAGCTTTCTGCCGGGAATGCTGAATCTCGCCAGCCGCCGATACCGCACCATCGCCATCGCGTTCAGTTTTGCGCTGATATATAACGCGACCACCATTACCTTCGCTTGGATGGGTTTCATGAATCCTCTCGTCGCCGCCATTATCATGCCGCTGAGTTCGGTGATCTCCCTGACCATCATCGCCATTGGGCTGAAAGATAATTCATGAGTCAAAATCTCCATTTTTTCCTCAGAAACAGGCTAAAAATCCGTGACAGGATCAAAAAGTTGCGTTCTCGGCCAAGCTCCTCTATCGTCCGCCGCATTGCAGCAAGGCGACAGCGAAAAATGACCAGCGATCCAGACCATTTCAATCAAGCACTTTATGAAAAAGTGCTGCATTGTGAATTGTTTACGACGTATCAGCACGCATTCCGCAGCGCAACAGGCCTGCCGCTTCGGTTCTTGAGAATAGATGCAGGATTAGAAGCCGCTTGCGAGTATGACGCAAACGGCAGTTCGTTTTGTGAAAAACTCAACCTCTGTAAAAGTGCCTGCAAAGCTTGTATCGACGTGAACCAACGCCTCAACGCAGAAGCTAAAATCAACGGCCCCACCACCTGCCATTGCTTTTCCGGAATGTCCGCCACCGCCGTGCCAGTTTTAAGTAACGGCAGCCCAATCGGCATCCTGCGCACCGGTCAGATTTTTCACAAAGTCCCCAGCCCCAGCACTTTTGAACAAGTATCGAAAACTCTGCACCGCCAAGGCCTCACGAAAAAAGATGTCGCTGCGCTGAAAGAGGCCTATTTCCAAACACAGGTCGTAGATCCCGAGCGCTATCAAAGCATGGTCACTTTGCTTTCCACCTTCGCCTACCAACTCAGCAGACATGCGGAAAAGCTGGCAATTATCAGCGACCATAGCGAACCTGCCGCCGTCGCCCGCGCACGTAAGTTCATCGATGAAACCCTCGCCGATCCTTTGCCGCTCTCTCTCGTCGCCAGACAAGCCGGACTCAGCGAATCCCATTTCTGCAGGGTTTTCAAAGAAGCTACCGGTCTGACTCTAACAGACTACGTCAACCGCCGTCGCATCGAATGGGCGAAAAAGGAACTACTCAAACCTGAGGCCCGCGTTTCAGAAATCGCTTTTCACATCGGTTATCAATCGCTCTCCCAGTTCAACCGCAGCTTCGCCCGCTTCACAGGAAACTCTCCCACCAACTTCCGCCGCGAAGAACTCGCTCGTGCGATGTCGGTTTAAGGAGAAGAGATATTCCTGTCCCTTTATTCTGATTAAAAATCTGCGAGGAGGGGCGGCATTCTGCCGCCCAAGAAAGGAACCGCGAATCGAAGCGCAGCGGAGATGGCCGACCTTTTTACCTCCAGTATGTCGGCAATTATAATCGCGACCCCGTAAGCGACTCATCACGAACTCCGCTTCAAGCATTTGGTGATTGGCGAGTGGGTGAGGTGTGAAGTAAAAAATCTACAAATCCGACCGGTCGGAAAATAATCCTGTTGGCGAAGAAATTAAACTCATGAAGATCATCCCGCTTCTTTTATCCGCTCTGGTTTCAACCTTGCCCATCGCCCACGGAAGTGAGAACGTTTTGACCACTATATACCAACCACTTGATCCTATGGTCGATGGGTCAGTAGTAGTGCGAGAGGTTCCCTTCGTGACGAGCGGCGCTTTTCCAGAGGTATTCTTCTCCGCCATTACCCGACCTCACCTTCCACAGCAACAGACCCCTTCGCCAGTAGGAGACATCAATGTTGCTTCAAGAGCTGGTGTCTCACTGGATTGCAGGTCGGCAGCTGCGGGCCAGGTAAAGCTCTACATTATCTGGGATTTCACCAAGGCGGATCGGAAGCTGGTGAATAAGGAGCTCATCGAAGCGTTGCTAGAGTGCCTCGAACGAACAGCCGGAAAGTCGATCACTTTGTATCCGAAGTTTATTGGAGCCGATGATTATTCTGACTTCAGAAAGATAATCGAAGCCAAGTTTCCGCCGCAGACAGTCGAGTAACTTGATGAAGATAATCACAGTCCAGCCAAGAATTGAAAAAATACTTATCCATCCTCGCAACAGCCTCACCGTCCGAAGAACTGCCGTATATCTGGTTGAACTATGCACTTGCGGCATTCTATATAGCGTGCCTGTTGGCCATCGCTGTGCTAGCGAGATCATTCGTCACCCGTCGTCGATCGGTTTGGTTTATCCCCACCACCCTTGCTGCAATGGCCTTTGGGTTAGTCTCATGGTTATACGCAGCGTATGTTTACCGCATCGACTACGTAGCTGTTGAGATGGACGGCACAAAAGCATCGCTACCATTCTGGCAGGAGATAGCTGTTCCCAGTCTCCCAATTTTAGCCTCCATGGTCGCACTTGCAGTCTATCAAATAAGATCGCCACGCACATGAGGTCATGTTGTTAAATCGGACAAACAGATGAGATCCCTCGGTGCAATTCTGACTTTCTTTTGTGGGCTTATTGCCGTGGGACTCTTGTGCTTCGGTTATATTGGAGTATTCGACGAAACACAGGTCGTTCCTGACTTCGAAAGCACGCCGCGAGAAGGTTGGGACTACTGGATGCGATTGGAGTATTGGCATGACGTTCGTTCTTACGCATTGTGGGTCTTGATGGCCCTTGGAGGAGTGATGATTCCTGCTCTAGGTTTCATTCGCAGCAAGTCATCCAACTCGGCGCGCAAAGTTACAGATTGGATGCTGGTCGGGATCTCGGGATTGTATTTGGTTGTTTGGTCATGGGTGATAACGGTAGCCCTTCGCCGACCCGAACTGGATTGGGTAATAATCCCTCCGTTCATGCTGTTTGCCGGAAGTCTTTACGGGCTTGTCGTATTTTTGAAGCGTGTTAGAGATTCTAAATGAGGATAGACAAACAGATGATAAAATTCCTTCCGTTTATTCTTTTTGCTGCAATCGCCTTCTTTTCAATAGGCTGCTCAGACGAGTCAACTTTCCGTTCAGATAAACCGCTGACGCAGACAGACGCCGTCAAGGCGCACGTGGATTATCCATTCACGCCGACTGCGAACTCCATTTACTACCTCTTTTATGGTGGCGGGATGCAGGACACCGAATCTTATGTTAGATTCGATGTCGATTCTGAGGAGTTGGATGCAGCGGTCGACGCCCTTGTCTCATGGAACAACTCACAAATGAAAAGAACCTTGCCCTATCCGCGAGTCGCTATTTCCGCAGCAGAATTTCCTAGTCCACTAAAGAAATTTTTACCAATGCCGTGGTGGGATCCTTCAGCAATCACGACTGGCTATTACAGAGGACACATCGATGGATATGCGCTAAGAATTTTTGTCGATCAGGCGCGTTCGAGAATTTACGTTTATCAAAATGACTAGGGCAGAAATTGCATGGGGAGCCCTACAACCAAATTTATTTCAAGAAGGCGGCAGGAAGCCGCTTCTCCTTGTTAATCCTCATCATCCTTCGCGCCTTTGACTCTAACTTTTCCGCGCAGCTTCGCTTCGATGAAGTTATCGATATCACCATCCATCACATCCTGGATGTTTCCTGATTCCTCTCCGGTGCGGAGGTCGAGGACTTTTTGGTAGGGTTGGAAGACGTAGGAGCGGATCTGGCTTCCCCATGAGACGTCGCTTTTTTCGCCGTAAGCGGCTTCGGCTTCGGCGGCGCGTTTGTCTTCCTCGATCTGGAAAAGTTTCGCTTTGAGGATTTGGTAGGCGAGTTCTTTGTTCGCGCCTTGAGTACGGGATGCGGTGGACTTGATCAGGATTCCAGAAGGAAGGTGGCGTAGTAAAACTCCGGTTTCGACCTTGTTGACGTTTTGTCCGCCCTTGCCGCCGGAACGCATGGTGCTGATCTCCACATCTTTATCGTTAATCTCGATCTTGATCTTGTCATCGACTTCGGGAGTCGCGTCGATCGATGCGAAAGAGGTGTGTCGTTTTCCAGCTGCATCAAATGGCGAGATGCGCACAAGTCGGTGGACGCCGCGTTCGTTTTTCAGGAAACCAAACGCGTTCTCGCCAGTGATTTTGATCGTTGAGGAGCGAAGGCCAGCGCCATCGCCGTCTTCCCAATCGAGGGTTTCAACCTTGTAGCCTTTGCGTTCCGCCCAGCGGCTGTACATGCGGTGGAGCATCTGTGCCCAGTCGCAAGCCTCGGTGCCGCCGGCTCCTGCCTGGATCACGAGGTAGCAATTGGCATTGTCGTTGGGCCGATTAAGCAGAGTGAGAAGCTCGAAATCACGGATGTCTTTTTCCAATGCCGCTGCGCCAGCGATGGCTTCTTTGGCTAAATCCTCGTCATCAAATTCTTTCGCGAGCGACACACCTTCGATCACGTCTTTGCATCTACCCTCGAGCGCGAGAAAGCTCTCCAGCTTCTTTTTCATTCCAGCGGCTTCTTCAGAAATTTTCCGCGCCTTGTCAGGATCGTCCCAAAATGCCGGAGCACCCATCGCTTCTTCAAGCGTCTGGATCTTGTTTTCTAAAACGGGAACGTCAAAGGTACCTCCTGAGTTTTGACAGGCGGCTGGAAATGCCGTCCGTATCAAGCGCCAGGAGGTCAGCGGTAGGAAGTGTGGACATGAGAGCCGAGAACAAATCCCAACTAGAGCAGACGAGCAAGGATAAAGCAAATTTCCAAGGATGTTCGGGCTTTTTTAAAACAGGGAGGGAAGGAGAATCGGGAGAAGAGGAGAAAGAGTTAAGTTCAAATTCTTAAAAATAACTCCTCTCCTCCATAACCTCCTCCCTCGCTGTTTTAAAAATGCCCGAATAACCATTACCCAAAATAGAAATTTGAATTTTGAAAATCGCGCCTTAGTCTCCCGCAACTATGAGTCACAAAATCGTTCCTACTATTTCTTCCGGCACCGCCGGTCCGCTTGGCGTTCTTCATCTTCCACGCCTCTGGCAAAAAATGTGCCTTGGTGCGGTTGGTAAACTGGCCGATGGATATAAAAACTGTGGACCGGGTTACGACCTGATGGTGCTTGATGCGATCGGCGTGAATCATGAGGCATTGATTAACTTCGTCGCATCTGCAAAGCCAAGTTATGTGCAGTTTGAAAAGTTCATTGCTGAGAACGCAACCAAACTCACCGCGGCTGCAATTGCTGAAATCAACGGAGCGGTTGCTGGTTACCAACACAAAGACGAAACCCGCCAATCCATTCTTGCTGCCGTAGGTCTTCCGGATGGAAAACCCACCGATGCCGTCAACCTGAACAACCTCGATGACTGGCAGGAATTTTACGCATCGGAAATCGCCTAAAGCGAATTTAGCCCGCTGTGGGGTTGTTTAGGCATTTTTCTACAGGGAGGGAGGAGAAGCGGGAGAAGCGGGAGAAGCGGGAGAAGCGGGAGAAGCGGGAGAAGCGGGAGAAGCGGGAGAAGCGGGAGAAGCGGGAGAAGCGGGAGAAGCGGGAGAAGCGGGAGAAGCGGGAGAAGCGGGAGATGGGG
>JANPMK010000050.1:0-27148 GCA_031422775.1 Akkermansiaceae bacterium
GAAGCATTCAATTGGCTTTGATCTCCGAGAGTGACAAAAGCAAACCCCTTAGAGCGGCCTGTTTCACGATCGGTGATGATTTTTACCCGTTCAACCGGGCCGTATGCGGCGAAGAGATCTGTTACGTCTTCTTCGGTAGCGGTGTAGGGCAAGTTGCCCACATAGATGTCCATTTTCTTATTCTTTGAGTCACGCCATTACAAACCATACTTCCTGAGACCATGGCGTTAAAGGACCAGACGAAGCGCGTCAAACAGCTAGAATGCAGGAATGACTCTCTTGGATTAATCAAAGAATCACAGTTTGGCAAGATTTCTTTACTCGTCTTTTTTGCCGGGTAACCAAACAAAAAGGGCGAGAGTTACCTCCCGCCCTTTTGTGATATTTTAAGATAGTTTATTCGATGGGTATGATGCCATCTGCGGCAGGAGGAGGACCAATTAACCCACCACCATCAAGTCCATCATTAAGTCCGCCACCAATAGGAACTTCCTCTGGTGGAGCAGTGGTCTCTTCGCCACGCACGCGTCTACCGGTTGGATCGATGATTTCAGCGGTCACAAAGATGATCAAGTTACTCTTGATGCGGTTTTCTGCCTCACTTTGGAACAATCTGCCGATGATTGGAATGTCTCCAAGGATAGGCACTTTGTCTTCCACGATTTGAACATCCTCGCGCATCAGACCACCAACAGCCACTGTGTAGCCGTCATAAATGGTGAGTGAGGTATCCACACTGCGTTTCGAGAAAACGGGCATCTCAATACGGTTTTCCGTAACCACCAAAGTAATTGGGTTTCCATCGGCATCTACCGAAGGAGCGAGGATGGGGCTGCCGTAGTTCACGAAACCTTCGAACTCAACGATCTGTGGGAGGAAACGAATATCGATCACGAAATCGTTTTCACCAATGTTTGGCTCGATCTCCAAAGTCACACCTGTGTTGCGAGTTTCCCATGCAACAGGTGATGCAGGAGTAACAGGAATACTCTGAGGAGCTTGTTGTTGGCCACCGTTATTGTTGTTGAAACCACCGCCGCCGCCGCCGATGTTTTGCGGTACTTGTGGGGGTTCGTATTCGATAGGGTAAATGAATTCACGAATGACCTCGATCGTCGCTTTCTGGCCGGAGCGCGCAGTCACCGAAGGTGCGGTCATCAGATCGCTGCCTTTTTTCTGAGCGAGACCACGCATGATCATCTGGACTTGACCATCAGAGAACAAACCCGTGACACCAAGGATACCCGGTGCAACCGAAGGGTTTTGTAACGAGCGGTTAGGATTATTTAAAATAGCGTCGATACTATTCCGATTAACGGCGTAGTCACCACTGCGTAGACCTGAAGTTGGAGTGTTAGTGACGTTTTCTAATGACGAGCTTGGAATACCTGGAATCGAAGTGCCATCAATGGGGTTGATGAAATCTAGAGCTGTGCGTGCAGCTCCACTTCCCAATGTTCCTGCGGTTCCGAAAATGCTGCCGCCTGAACCACCGATAGGACTGAAAACCCAGTCAAAGCCGAGCTCGTCGCTGTTTTCCTGAGTAATTTCAACAAACTTGGTGGTGATTTTCACCTGCTTAGGCTGCTGATTCAGATAAAGTTCAACCAACTGCTCTACTTTATCTAATTCGGCTGGGGTGTTAGTGACCAATAAAGTGCCAGCTGAGCCCAATGTGGCTGCACTACCTTCCGAGAAGGCAATACCGTTACTTTTTAGAAGCTCAATGATGGGTGGACGTGATGTTAGACCTGCATCGAGCCCGCCGCCGCCGCCTGCTGCTGCGAATGGATCATCAACAGGTGCAGCACCACCGCCACCACCAGCTGCCATCAATAAACTTACAAAATCAGGTGGCACGCGGAATGTGCGGGTAAACACGTCATCCCCTTCCTCCGTGATCGGAACGAGAGTCACGGCAAAGTCATCTACTTTATAACGCAACTTGGTTTTGTCGCAGATGTATTTAAGGGCAACGCCCAGAGGAACGTTACGCAGACGGAGTTCATCGATGCGCGCAGCACCTAAATCACCCCCACCTAACAAATCATCAGCCGCAGGTTCAGCTGCCGGAGCCTCACCGCCACCGAGCGTGTTGCCTTTGGGGCGACGAATCACCAAGTTCACGCCTCTTTTCGCAGGATCGAGCTCAGTTACGTCGAGTTCAGCGGCGCGCAAACGAAGGTAATCAATGGCTTCCTCAACCGTTCTATCTTCAAAGTCAATTTTAGGAATGATGATATTGCGGAGCTTGGCATTAAGTGCGGCGACACCATCCGAAGCGCGATTACCCGTATTAGAGGTCGGATCAAAAGTCGGCACATCGGCAGGCACAGATAATTCCCATGCTTTATCAACTTCCATCAGCAACTCAGCACGTGTGTGGCCGTATGCTGCGCGGTAATAATCACTTTTCGTATCAGCAATTTTTTCCATCCCACGGCGTGCAGCCTCGTTAAATGGATCGATGCGTATGATGTCTTCATACTCTTTTTTGGCATGATCATATTTACCTAGATCATACTGACCTTGGGCCATGTAAAGTTTGCGACGAACTTCATCGACCTTTTTGACGTGCGCGTAGTCGAGAGCTGGGCTGGTGCGAATCGGATCGTCCAAATAGCCTAATTCGGTTTTGGCGATGGCGTTATCTGGATCCACATCTGGACTGAGAACATACTCGAGCAAATCACGGGCCTCTTTATATTTACCCACTTTGCGGTATGACTGAGCAAGCGCCACGCTGGCGTCCACTAGATGCTGAGTGTAACTTTCATATCTGTCCACGAGCGCAGGGACATCTCTGACATTGTTCAATGCTTCTTTGTATTTGTCTACAGCTACTTGGAAATCGGCTTTCGCGTATGCTTCACGGCCTTCAGCGAAAAGACGATCCCCGTCGGTCACAGCCTTTGTCCTGCGGATAATTTCACGCTGAGCAAGGCTACTCTTGGTTGAACTACCCTCGCCTGATTGCGCTGAGGAAAGATTAAAGGGCATGGTCGCAGCAAGCAATATCAGAGATACGGCAGTTGGACTTGAGCTATACGTTGGCTTTTTTTGCATAGTGAACGAGAAGTTTCTGGAGGGAATATGTCGATTTGAAAAGTGCTTTTTTGAGAAATGTTGATATTTCAGGTAGAGGTAGAAATAAATTAGGGGCGTTTGTTGATTTCATGGAGCTTGGTTGACTTGTCCTCGAGGGTTTCTCGGACCACAATTCGATTTGGGGTCACTTCCATCAGGCGGAAGTTTTTGACCTCTGAATCCTTAGGTAAACCAAAGTCTGTATACTCCTCGACCTTGAATTCCTGACCGCTTAATCCGAGCGCATCTAAGGATAATTTCGCCGTGCGATCATATTGCGCAAATTTCCCTTGATCAGTTTGCCTGAAACTCACCGGAAATTCATAAATTGTTCCTTTTTTGTTCGGCTTCTGGTCTTCGACTTTGATGATTTTGATTTGCACTACCTCATCGAGACGATCATTTTTCTCCACTTTTATTTCAAATCCAAGATATTTGAATCGGTTTTTCGCGTCTTTGGCTGCATCATCTGCGAAGAACAAGCCGTCTTTTTTGATCGGCTCTGCCGCCGGTGTCCTTGCCCTTACGCGCTTGGTGTCGCTGTACTCAAAGCTGACTTCGGGTTGTTGATCCGTGGGATCACCACTGGGGCGCAGCACCCATTTCACGGAATCATCGCCCAAGTAGGTAAGTTTTTGGATCAAGTTCGGATGCGAACGATTGTCCGTAGGATTCGTCTTGGCTATGAACTCTTCCTCGTTAGTAAAACCATCTTTGTCTTCATCGCGCTGCGGAGAGTCGCCGAAACCTGGGTCGATCCGATTATCGATCCACCATTGGTTGGGAATGGGCGGATGGACATCCGCGCTTTTTGGCAAATCAACGGGCTTCTTGGGATTGGCTTTATCCACGAAAAGCGGTACTCCGGTGAATAAATCCATAGGTCGGCCATCTGGCTCTGCTTTGTTCCATTTCTGATTGATCTGATACGATGACTTCGCAATCGCTACTTTGTCGCCATTTTTGATCGAAGGATCATTTGGGCCATCTCCTTTCGGGACGTCGGCAAAATCCTTCTCGACTGCGTTTTTACTCTGCAAACCCGTATAACCTAGGGCCACGGCCACAAGCAAGGTTCCGGCAAGGGCTGCTTTTTCGTAATGATCAGAAATCCAAGACATAATGAGAAAATTTGAGCTTAGGGTTTGGCAGGTGCTTCTTTAGGCAAGAACAGCAAGATATCGAATCTAATAAAAACCTCTAATTCTTCGTCACCGAGCACCTGGTAAAGGATACTAGATGTATCCACAGATTTCCCAGTTGGTGGTGCTACGGGTGCGATCGGTGCCGCTTCTATAGGAGCTGGGGGCGCTACTACTTCTGGTGCGCCGCCTTCGGGTTGTGGGGCGACCACAGGTGCTCCGCCTTCGGGTGGTTGTGGGGCGACCACAGGTGCTGGGCCCGGAGCGGGGGCCGGAGCGGGCGCAGGTGCTGGAGCTTCTTGAAAGAAAGCTCCGAAGGGACCTGCCGCGTCAGCAGCATCTGCTGGCTTTTCGAATTTCGCATCGGAAATTCTAGGTGGCGTGTCCCGCTCATTATTGATCCGGATCGAGCGTATCACGCAATAGTAGGAATCTTTCTCTCCCAACTTATTAATAAAATCCCGCACCGAAGCTTCAGATCCTTTAAAAACGATTTCGCAACTTAACCTTCTAGCTACCTCATTTTCTGCTGGAACGAATTTGACGTCATTTTCCTCAGGAATCGTTTCTCGATAGATGTGAATCAATTCAGAAGGGCGCGCCGCAGCCATACCTAACAGCACATGCTTAATCGCATTGAGCTCATAATCCAGCAACGCGGTGGAACCTGTTTTTGCATATTTTCCATTATAGACCTCGAAGCCCATGTGAAAATCTGCGGGCAATTTTGTTTCTGCTGCTGAAAATGCTTTTTCCACTTCCTTCTTCGCCTTTCCAAAATTATCAGCAAACTGCTCGATCGTGATCTGTTTTGACGAATCAATTTGATACTTGGCGTATAACTCACTCAGCTCGTCGATCGCCTGGCTGTAATCATCCAAAGCTTTCTTCTTCGCCTGGCTGTTATCACCCGTTGGATAAAGATCCAACTTTTCAAACTTGGCAACCTCTGCATAATCGCTATCAAAATCTTTTTTGGCTTCCTTATATTTTGATCCGCCTTTAGTCGCGATAAACGCCAGCAAACCGCAAAGGACAAGCGTGCTGCCGAGTAAGATCGAAAGGAATGGGTTTTGTTTAATCCAATTCATAGTGGCTAGGTAAAATTCTAAAGTTGTGAGTTATTTGACGGCTACCGGTTTGGCGAGAGGCAGGATCAATTCAAAAGGAAAACCAAGATCGTCATTTCCAACTGATGCAGATGGTTTTAATAACTGCTCATCACTCAGATAGATTTCTTTTGCTTCAGAGTTCTTTCTAGCACTGCCTTCTGTAACGGTAAATTTGAACACAGTGCTGTTCTCACGTAAGTTTTTTAAAAGGTCCGACACCGCATTTTGACTGCGAGGATTTTCCCGCCAAAAACCACGGATCATGATCGCGTTAGCTACGACTTTCGGCGCTGCTTTTGGTCTACTATTTGATTTTGCTTTGCCTTTTCCTTTGCTTTTTCCTTTACCATTGGACGGGGCTTCCTCCACCACTGGTGGATTGGTAATCAAACTCGCTGCGCCAGAGGAAGCATTGGCAAAATTACGTGTAATCACCTGTTGCGGCGCGGCCACTGGTGTAGTGGAATCTTTCGGTGGAATTGGATTAAATCCATAAACTGGAGTCAATTCGGTCAGCCAAACGGAATCGTTTGCAAAGGCTTCGTTGACTTCACTCAATACGTTGAACCAATAGGTATGATCTTCTTGAAGATCCGTGTATGCGGTTGCAACCTCATTCAAATTCTCTTCTTTTTTAAGCAGTGATTTAATTTTGGTAGCATGAGAGGAAAGTTTATCTTTCACATCGCTCATCGAGCGCGCCTTGTCCTTCGCGTCAGTTGCTCCGAGTTGCGACATCAACGCCCAAATTCCAAAACCAACTACCAAAACGGCAGCGGCGGCGATCAAGAATGGCTTGCGCCGATCCGCATCACGAATTTGCTCAACCGCAGCAGGGACGAGATCGATATTGATCGATGATTTTCCAATTCCTCTCAGTCCAAGCCCGACCAATTCGCCCATCATGTGAGCTTCTCTTTGAAGGATTTCCGTATCGACATCCTTGCCGATGGCAATGTTGGTGAGCGGATTAAAAAACTCTACCGGCAGACCGAGTTTTTCCTCAAGAAACTCCAAGGTGTAGGCTAGATTTGCACCACCGCCCGCGAGTAAAACTTTCTTCGGTGCGCTTCCATTATGCTGACTGCGATAGTAGTTTGTGGTACGTGTGATATCGGATGTTAGACGGGTAAGGGCGTTACGAATGACCATCGCCAATGCCGCCATCGATTCATCCAAACTATCCGTGTGTCCACCTCCTAGTGCTACCAATCCATTGTGGATTTTTTGGTGCTCAGCCTCGCCGAAAGGAACGCGATACTCTTTGGCAATCGCCGTGCTAATGGACGCGCCGCCGATTTGCACGCTACGAGTGAAAAATCGTTTTCCCTCAACATAAAGCAAGCTGCTGGTCTTTGCTCCAATATCCACAATCAATATCGGTTCATCTGATGCTCCGTAGGCAGAACGGTAAGCATTATAGAGAGCCATTGGTGCCACATCGACCTCGGCTGTGGCCAAGCCTGATGAGTTAACGGTGTCGTTAACTTCCTCGAGTTCATCGATCTTGATCGCAACGATCACCGCTTCTTTTTCTTTACTGCCTTCGATCAATTCATAATCCCAAACCACCTCGCTGAGCGGGAAAGGCACGTGTTGCCGTGCCTCAAAAGTCACCAGTTGCTCGATGTTGTCATCTTGGATCGGTGGCAATTTCACAAACCGCATGAACACGGCCTGCGCGGAAATGGCGTAGCGAACCTTTAACTTCGAGATTTTCAAGCGCTCGACGATTTCTTTCAGCGCAACTTGAATCTGAACTTCTCGCGAGGCCTCAAAAGCTGGATCAGCAACGATAGTCTCGGATTCATACCCTTTAAGAACCAGATCGCCCTGCTTGGATGTTTCAAATACAGCCACACTGATACGTTGAGAGCCAATGTTTAAAGCTACGGTGGTCGGGGAGTCAGACATGGAGAGAAAAGAGCAGTGAAATTTAAAAAATGAGCTATGGATATTAAAATAAGAAAAACTAACGCTTTTCGACGAGAATCTCAGCGTAACGATCCCACCACATACTAGCAAATGGCGTCTCACTCTTATTTAAAAGAGGCACTGAATCGCTGCGAGAAATTTTATCGGAAGTTGTATTCCACCAACCCACTTTGCTGTCGCTGGTTTCCTGTGCGACTTTTTCACCATTGATCAATATTTCGTAGCCAACCAAATTCACAGCGCTTTTCCCTGCGCGATCACGTCCTGTCAATCGCTTGATCGAGGCGGGAGATAGATAAACCGAAGAGAAAATCTCCTCACCCAATGGCACGTTCACATGAGTGATGTCTTTCGTAAGTAATAAGTAAGCACCTTTTTTATCCGGATGCTCCACTGCAATAAACCACTTCACCGTTACTCGCTCCGCGGTCTTCGATGGTGGTTCAGGTGACATCTGAACTTTAAATGACGCTTCAATTTCCAACCAATCCTTTGGCTTGAAAGTTTTCTTACTTGTACCAAATTCTGGCGAAGGAAGATCATCAAATTTTGGCTTTTCTGGTTCCACTTTATAAGCCTGTGCATTGGCCGTGGATTGCAAAGAGACACAGAGAGTTGCCACGCTGACAACCGATAGTAAGGAAAGACGTAAATTACGCATAATGTTTGGATTTATAAAAAACTAAGGAATTCTTAGTTGGGTTGACCAGATAAAAGATGAATCAAAATGAAATTCTTTGATAGAAAGTTAAAAATCGAGACGGTCAACCGCACAAGCGATTGACGAAAGCGCCTCGCTTGCACATCACTTAACCCATGTGTGAGCCGCCATTCTCTTTTCCAAATTCTAACCCCTCTGTGGTTGGAAGCTTTGGGGATATCGATTCGCTCCGCTCCGCAACACCCGAATCACTCGCCTTGGAATGTGATATCGCTGAGATCCGGCTCGATCTTTTTCACCAAGAATTCTCCCAACAAGGCCCCGAACTCTGGGCGCATTTACGGGGCTTTCCCCTACTCTTCACTGCCCGCTGCCATGCCGAGGGTTCGCCATTCAATCTATGCACCGAGACCCGGAAAAACCTTCTATTATCAGGCTTACCCACTGCTACCCTGATCGATATCGAGGTCGCAAGCATCGAGGAAATGGTGGAGTTGATCGCTGAAATCAACGCTAAACGCATCCCATGGATCGCCTCTTTCCACAACTTCGAACGCCTCCCCACGCTTGAGGAGCTCACTTCACGTGCCGCCCTAGCCAAACAAGCCGGTGCCTCTGGTTTCAAATTCGCTGCGCGACTTCATCACGTCGAAGAACTCGCCATCCTCGCAAACCTCCAAACCCACGACTTCGGTCTCCCCACCGCCAGCATGGGAATGGGCAGTTTGGCACCCGATTCTCGTCTACTCTGCGCCCAAAACGGCAGTATTTTGAACTACGGCTTTATTGGAAAATCCGAAACCGCACCCGGCCAATGGCCTGCAAAACGCCTCCGAGACGGCATCCGCGCCTCACGCTCACTCTAAAAAGACCCTAATATGAAACCGGTCTACACCCTTTCCGATCTCAACGAAGCCGCCGCAGAACCCAAACCCGCGCGCCTAGCGGTGCTGGGTCATCCCGTCGCGCATTCCGCTTCCCCGCGCCTCCACCAACCCGCTCTCGACGCGTTTTCCATAAATGCCTCATACGTCCGACTCGAAGTCGCTCCCGGTGAAATCGCCCATGCATTCCAGTTGATGCGTGAACTCGGCTTCATCGGCTGCAATGTCACCGTGCCGCACAAGTTTGAGGCGATGGCGTGTTGCACCAATGTATCGCCTCAAGCTCAACTATTAGGTGCCGTGAACACCGTGGTTTTTTCCGAAACCGGCACATTCGGCTACAACACCGACGGACCCGGTTTCATTGCTGCCATTGAAGAAGCGTTCGCCATCAAAGCCAGCCAAGTCCACACCCTCATCCTCGGGGCCGGCGGCGGAGCCGGACAAGCCATCGCCACCCAATGCTGCCTCGAAAAACCCGCGAAGCTCACTCTAGTCAATCGCAGCCTCGATAAAATCGATGCGCTCGCCGCTCGCCTCGAGAAACTTTCTCCCGGCACCGAGATCCAAACTCTAACTCTAACCGATCCTCGGTTAAAACATTTCTGCCATCAAGCTGATCTTCTTGTTCAAACCAGTTCACTTGGCCTAAAAGCCGATGACCCGGAAGTCATCCCAGATGACTATTTCCTCCCGCATCACTGCGCTTACGATACGATTTACAAACCCGCAGAAACTCGTTTCCTCGCCAGCGCCCGCAAGGTCGGATGTAAAACCGATAACGGCCTCAGTCTCCTCATCCACCAAGGCGCACTAGCCTTTCAACATTGGTTTCCTGAAAATGACGCTCTCCCATTTATGCGAGAGGCGATGAAAAACAGTTAGAGTCTTTCGAGAATCGCGTCACCCATACCTGCAGTGCCGACTTTTTTCTCTCCTACTTTTCCAGTCGCTATATCACCCGTCCGGAATCCGTCTGAAATCGACTGAGCCACCGCCGCTTCGATCGCATCCGCTGCTTCAATTTTTCCAAGCGAGAAACGCAACAACATCGCCAAGGAAAGCACCTGTGCAATTGGGTTCGCGATACCCTGCCCGGCGATATCCGGAGCAGATCCACCCGATGGCTCATATAAACCGAAATACAAACCGTCTGGTTTTTGCTGACCCAACGAAGCCGATGGCAACATCCCCAGCGAACCAGAAATCATCGCCATCTCATCGGAAAGAATATCACCGAAAAGATTTTCCGTAACCAACACATCGAACGAACCCGGACGCTTGATCAACTGCATCGCCGCATTGTCCACATACATGTGCGACAACTGGACTTCAGGAAATTCTTTAGCGATCTCGTTCACGGTTTCACGCCACAATACGGATGAGGCTAACACGTTGGCTTTATCCACAGACAATAATTGCTTCTTACGACCCATCGCCGCGGTGAAAGCAATACGCGCAATCCTTACGATCTCACTTTTCTTATAAATCATCGTATCCAACGCAACCGGTTCGCCATTTTCTTCATGACGTCCTTTAGGCGATCCGAAATACACGCCGCCTGTTAGCTCGCGAACACAGAGCACATCGAAACCATCTGCGATGAGTTCCTGCTTCACCGGTGATGCATCGGTCAACGCCGGCAAGCAAACTCCAGGACGCAAATTTGCAAACAAACCGAAATGTTTCCGCAACGGTAGCAACGCCCCGCGCTCGGGTTGAATCTCTGGAGGTAAACTCTCCCACTTAGGTCCACCAACGGAACCAAACAAGATCGCGTCCGCAGCCTCACTCGCCGCGACCGTTTCCACAGGCAACGGATGCCCACCATGATCAATCGCCGCACCTCCCACAAGATGCTCAGAGCGCTCGACCTTGAAACCAAATTTCACCTCAACGGCATCCAGCACGCGCAGCGCCTGAACCATCACTTCCGGGCCGATACCGTCACCCGATAAAATCGTAATCTTCGACATATAACTAAAAATTTATTCTCACTCCTCTTCAAACTTGCGCTCGATCAAATCACCGATCGCCTCCAACGCCGCATCCTCATCTTCACCCTCCGCGCTCACCAAGATCACCGATCCATGGCCAGCCGCCAACATCATCAAGCCCATGATACTTTTACCATCCACCTCTTCACCATCCTTCTCGACCATGATGTCGCATTTGAATCGGTTTGCCATCTTCACAAACTGCGCAGCAGGGCGCGCATGAATTCCGAGTTTGTTTAGAATCGTAAAATCTTTTTTAGCCATAGGGTTCGTGTTCGGTGCGCGCAGACTAGAAAGGCAAAGCCCATATCTCCAAGGTAAATTTTCAACCATTTCTAAGAAGGAGGGCAATCCTGTCCCTCATTCACCTCAAAACTTCAATAAATCTCTATTATCAACTAAGGCTTTGCGTCCCTCTGCGACCTTCCCGCCCTTCGTAGCTTTAGCGAAGTAGGGTGCGTTGAAACTCTTATTAATCTCAAAACCCCGCAAACCCACGCCCCTGCCCCTCATCCGGCAACACCTCCAACAACACCGCCCGCTCCCCATTTCCAGCCCCATCAAAATCATCCGTTCGCGTGACCCGCACATAATCCATTCCAAAGCCTTTGGCCAACGCCTCAAAATCCACCGGACTCTCCGCACACATCCACGCCTTCGCCGCCTCACTCATCCCTTGCAAACGCGGAACCTTATCAAAAATTTTTCCACCACCGTTATTAATCACCACCAACACCCGACCTCTCACCTCCACTTGCCCTAACATTTTCAATCCCGCCAAATCATAGAGAACCGTTAGATCCCCGAAAATCCCCCAAGCATCTGCCTCACCCGCACTCGCCCCCAACCACGTGCTGATTTGTCCGTCTATCCCGTTCGCTCCGCGGTTCACCCGCACATTCCGCACCGGCCGCTCCCATTGTGCATAGGCGTTCCATTCACGGATCGGCAAACTATTTCCCAAATACACACTGCTACCCATCGCCGCATAAACCGAAAGCATCCGCATCCAGCCCGCTTCACTGTCGGGAAATGCCTCAAGTGCCTCCTCGATCCGTTGGCCCCGACCCTCAACCCCTTCCAACCACTCCCCCACATCACCCATCTCTTCGGGCTCGCCCAAGGCTGGTAAAACTCTCTGCAAGGTTCCCTGTAAAACTCCGACATCCCTGCCTAACCCGCGCATCCCATTTCGACACACCGACCACACACTCACTTTCGGTAAATCTTCCAAATCCCGCCAAAACCTCCCGCTCGGCACCCCTCCCAATCGCAGCACTTTCGCGGGCGGATTCTCTTTCAGCACCCGATCCGCATCCACCACAACGAGATGCTGCAACGCCTCCCGCAAGCCACTGCTCGCCTCCACCACAACCGGCGCCGCCAAGCTTTCACAAAAATGAAATACCTCTTCCTGCTCATCCAACTCCAAATCCCCTATCATCACCACCAAGCCCCGCAACGTCGGCTCCCGCAGCCACCGCGCCAACTCCGCCACCTGCGGCCTACCGAAATCCACCGCGAATTCACCCACCGCGAAATCCCCGAAATTTTCATCCCCCACCACAAACTCCTCATCCAACTGCATGTTCACATGCAGCGGACCTTTGCCATCCCACTTTCCTAAATCACTTCCCGCATACCCCGCGAAAATCCCCACCTGCTCAATCGCCTGCGGCGCACCACTCCCCCGAAAATGCTCCGGCCTGTCCGCCGTCAACAACACCAACGGCCGCGCCTGATAATACGCCTCAACCACCGCCGGCAACAATTCCGCAACCGCCGTCCCACTCGTGACCACCACTCCACAAGGCTTCCCCGTCACCATGGTCCGGCCCAACGCAAAAAATCCCGCCGACCTCTCCTCGAAATGACTCCAGACCTTTACTTTCCCCGCAGCCTCAAGT
Organism: Akkermansiaceae bacterium; assembly: GCA_031422775.1. Lineage (GTDB taxonomy): Bacteria > Verrucomicrobiota > Verrucomicrobiia > Verrucomicrobiales > Akkermansiaceae > Luteolibacter. The sequence goes on from JANPMK010000050.1 coordinate 12,726, forward strand.
TTCGCCAGCATTTCTAACAAAACCGCATTGCGCGCACCTCCGCACACCACAAACTCACCCACCCCAGCACGCACCAAGTCGCGCAACCCATCAACCGCTTTTTGCCAACTGCTCACAACACAGATCTATCCTTCCCGCTCCGCTTTGCAACTCGCTTCCTCCTGCTTCAGCTTCCGCTCCAAATAAAACGGCGCAAACGGTAACAGCGAACACAAAAATGCAAACACCGCTTTCTTGAACGGCCACGCCCTATCAATCCAAACATGCAGCAGCAGAAAACAGAAAATCACAAACAACACCCCATGAATCATCCCCGGAACCGCAATCGCATCCTTATCCCCCAATATCCGCTTCTGATAAATCGCCGCATACATCAAAACCAAAAACGAAATCCCTTCCGCCAAACTCACATACCGCAACAACTTCAAAGATAAACCTTTCATCCCAGCCACCCTAATTTCCAATTTCCAATTTCCAAATCTCAAATTCCAAATCCCAAATTTAGAGGCGCCGCCGCCCAAAGCCTGCGGCTTAAATGACTCCCTCCTTCCGCCCTGAAAGGGCAACCCACGACAGCCTAGGGCAACGCCCTAGGTCACAACATCCAAAGATATTCCGGGCAAGCAAACACCTCCGCTTAATCATCACCTCCGCCGCAGCCCGCCACTCTTCCGCCCTGAAAGGGCATCCCACGATAGCCTAGGGCAGCGCCCTAGGTAGGGCAACGCCCTAGGTCACAACATCCAAAGATATTCCGGGCAAGCAAATACCTCAGCTTCATCAACAACACTGCCGCCGCCCGCACCCACCGCCCCCGAACACTCGTCTCTTATTTTTTCGATTCCACAGCGGAATCAGGTTCACTGATTTCAGCTACTACTTTGGGTATATTAGAACTCTCAGCCGGGACTGGAGTATCAATTCTGTTTTCTTTCCATCCTTCATTCTGAACGAGCGATATAGTGGTGAATCCTTTCAAATCTACGGTTACGTATTCGGTATTTTCCTCCTCATCGAAAATCCGCTGAAGATTCGGGCATTTTTGTGTCACGGCATAACCATCCTGTTTTACGAAGCCCACTAGAACGATTTTGATATTCTTTGCTTCTGTGGTCAGCACCTTTTCCATGGTGCGAAAAACATCGTAGCCGCCAGGTTGAATATGCTCTAGCGGCTCAGGCGCTGAATCCAATTTGAGCGGAGGAAACTTAGAACCAAGCTGCCAATCAAAGATGACAGGCTTCGCCGCTTCAAACAGACCACAATATCGTCCAGCACCCTGCGTTTGCCAATCCTCATTAAACTTGAGACCAAACGGACCGTCGAAGTCGGCATTGTAAATCAAAGCAACTACCCCATTAACTTGAGACTGTTTCTTGGTCTTTTCGTCCTCAAGGCGATAGAGTGGAGGCTCGTTGATTGAGTAACTCCAATAGGCTTCAGAAAGTGCCGACTTAAAATTCGAATCAATCCCATGAACCTTCAAATTCGAGTAGCCGATGTTACCACAAGCTATGAACTCTCCATCGAAGCGTGAGTATTCAAACTCAAACTCAGGCTTCGAGTTTTCCATCCACTTCTTAATCACATCGCGTGTGATAGAAACCGAGAAAAACGAATCGCCAGGTAAAAAGTAATTATTGTGAGCACTGGCGCTACCACCGAAGCACAAGAACAATAGAAAAAGGGCACATGTTTTCATTTTCATATTTTAAAATTTTCTAGCCAACGATTTAAAACAGCTGGTCCGTGATGAGGAAAGCTGAATTAAAGTAGAGCAGTCCAAAGCCTGCGGCGCTAACGCCCTGAATGGGCAACATCCGCCGGATATGGACTTATAACTCCGATAATAAGTCAGAGCTGTTCATCAACTCTCCTCTCTCTCCTCTCCGCTCCGCTCCAAGCTCTCACCTCTCCGCTCTCAGAACGGAATATCATCCTCTTCCTGGTAATCCTCCATCGGGCCGGCAGAACCGCCTTGGCGGCCGCCGTCTGGAGTTCCAGTGTAACCCCCGTCGTTTGGTGGGCGGGAACCGCCTTTGCCATCCGGCAAAAACTGGAGGTTATCGGCGACGACTTTGAGTTTGCTGCGCTTTTGGCCAGTAGCCTTGTCATCCCAGACATCCATTTGGAGGCGACCTTCAATAAAAACGCCGCGTCCTTTGGTAAGATATTTTTGCGCATTCTCCGCGCTCGCTCCCCAAACCGTAACATCGACAAAAGTCGTTTCATCTTTCCAACCTCCGTTGCCATCCTGAACCTTACGGTTCACAGCGATACCCAGATCTGCCACAGCCGATCCTTTGGGAGTATGCCGCAATTCAGGATCACGGGTGAGGTTACCGAGTAACATGACTTTGTTCAAATTGGCCATAGGAGTAGATAAGTGTAAAAAGTTAAATGAATGCGACCTGTGGGGGGAGTTATGTTAGAAATCTAAAAATTAAGCAACGCGGTTGAATTGATTCAGGTAAACTGCGTCGTTAAGAGCGAGTTTCTCTTGAATCTTCGTGATGCAATCTGGGCTGCCAGAAATCGTGTAGGTCACGTAATGCGCGCCGTTGATTTTGCGTGGGGTGTAGGCGAAATCTTTGCGGCCCATGTTGTTGATTTTTTCAACCTTGGCGCCAGCGGACTCGATATCTTTCGAAATCGCGTTCACGAGTTCGTCCATGCTGCCTTCTTGGTTCTTTGTCGTCAGGGCGATCAGGCCTTCGTATTTACGGCTCATCTTGTGTGTGTTCGGTGGTTTGATTTTGTGGTGGTTTGACCCGTGGAGTATTAAAACGGTTCGAGGCCAAGGCGATGCCTTGGGAGCGCGAAAACTGCACGGCTTCGCGCGCTGTGGCAAGCATGTTTTCAAGGTCTTCTCGTTCTTCTGGTGCGAATTTCCCTAAAACATGCCCCGTCATCCCGCCCGGACGGGATGCGCCGATTCCAAGTTTCAGCCGCGGAAACCCATCTCCGCCCACATGCTCAATGATGGATTTGATCCCGTTATGCCCTCCTGCCGAGCCTTTTTCCCTGAATCTCAGATGTCCCAATGGCAACGCCACATCGTCATAAACCACCAAAATACGATCCATTTCCCATTTATAAAACGCCATCAACTGCCGCACCGAGCGACCGCTTAGATTCATAAATGTCTGGGGTTTCATCAATATCGTCCCATCCCCCAGCTTGGCGATGTGCGACTGAAATTTTGGCTCCGATTTAAAAACCACCCCCTCAGCCAACGCGATCTGGTCCAACAACATGAACCCGACGTTGTGCCGAGTTTCCTCATATTGCCTACCCGGATTGCCCAATCCGATGATCAACGAAATTCCCATACCACAAAACACCTTATTGAGGAACTCCCCGCAAACATATTTGAGCACAAAAAAAGCGCCCGAAGAAATCTTCGAGCGCTTTAAAGAGAGTTTGTGAAACTTACTTCGAAGCTGCGGGTTTCGCAGGTGCGGCTTTCGCTGCAGGTGCTGGTGCTACTGCAGCCTCTTCAGCCACCAAAGCTGCTGGTTTGCCAATGTGCGCAACCACAACTTCAGCTGCGTGAGTCGCTTTGACACCGGCTGGAAGTTTCAGTTCACCAATGTGAAGGGACTCGCCCATATCAAGTGCGGTGACATCCACTTCGATCGTGTCAGGCAACGCGCTTGGCAAACAAATGATCTCAAGCGTGTGTAAGTATTGCTCAATAACACCGCCACCTTTGACACCTTTGGCTTCACCGTTGAGGTGCACCGGAATGTTCGCAGTGATCTCGGTATTGTCATCCACGGCGAGGAAATCCACGTGAAGCGCGCGACCGGTCAAAGGATCGTGCTGGATGGTTTTGAGGAAAACGGAACGAGTGCCGACACCCTCCACATCAAGGTTGATGAGAATGCTGTCCGACAAACTGTGAGCCAGAAGCTCAGCGAAAGTCTTTGCGTCCACTTTCAAGTTAGCGTTCTCCACACCACGTCCGTAAACCACGGATGGAAGCCAGCCTTCACGGCGCATTTGATTGAGTTTTCCTGAACCGCTGCGGAGGCGCGGGGCTGCTTTAAGTGTTGTCGTCGTGGCCATAACTGAAATGAGATTGAAGTGAAACGTGAATGAGCGCGGGGCGATTTTCCACCGCGCGGGGCGGGTTCTTTAAACACCAAATCGCCACTTGTCAAAAATTTGTTCGATGCTTCGCAATAAAAACACGTGATTTCTCGACCAATCACCACTTTCCAGCAAGAAATCCCTTATGCGCTTCTTAATCGCCCCCGATAAATTCAAAGGTTCTCTCACCGCCAAACAAGCGGCCGAAGCCATCGGACGCGGCGTTTTGCAGGTTTTTCCCTCAGCCACCTGCACCCTCCTCCCTCTCGCTGACGGCGGAGAGGGCTTGCTCGACGCCTTTCAGGAAACCGGAAATTTCACCCTCCAGGAATCCATGGTCCACGATGCGCTCGGTCGCAATGTCACCGCCTCATGGCTCCTCGAAGCCAGCGAATCCATCGCCATCATCGAATCCTCCCAAGCCAACGGCCTCTGGCGCATCAGCGAAACCGATCGCAACCCCGCCCACTCCTCCACCTACGGGGTCGGCCAACTCATCCACGCCGCCATCTCCGCCGGAGCCACCGAAATCCTCATCGGCATCGGCGGCAGCGCCACCAACGACGCCGGGGTCGGCCTCGCCGCCGCACTCGGTTGCCGTTTCCTCGATGATTCCGGAAACCCGCTCGAACCCATTCCGGAAAATTTCCTCAAAATCGCCAGCATCGATTCCACCCAAATGCCCGCACTCCCCACCATCCGCGTCGCCTGCGATGTGAAAAATCCCCTGCTCGGCCAGCGCGGAGCAACCCGAGTTTACGGCCCACAAAAAGGTATCACACCGGAAAACCTCGATCTCGCAGAAGCCGGCCTGCGTCATATTTCAAATATCGCCGCCGCCCATTTCCAAAAAGATTTCTCAGAGCACCCCGGTTCCGGCGCAGCGGGCGGACTGGGTTACGGACTCATGACCTTCTGCCACGCAACGCTCGAATCCGGCTTCGACTGCATCGCCAAAACCCTGGACGCAGAAACCCACATCGCCGCCGCCGATATCGTCATCACCGCAGAAGGATCACTCGATTCACAATCCCTCGAAGGCAAAACCCCCATCGGCGTCTCCCAACTCGCCCGCAAACACGGCATTCCCGTTTACGCCCTCGCCGGAAAAGTCTCCGATACCGAACAACTACTCCATCACTTCGACGGCATCGATTCCATCCTCAACAGCGGAGTCACCCTCGAACACGCCATCGCAAACGCAGCAGAATTGTTAGAACAAGCCGCAACCCGCCTCGCCACCACCATCTCATAACTGGATTAGTGGACCGCGTGACTCCAGTCGCGCTTATCCCACCCTAAAACTTTTCCATAGATTCCAATACACATTTCATTACCTTAGAAGCCTTTCCCACAAAACCCCATGCAACGCATCACGACATCCATTCTCTTCGGACTCCTCATCTCAACCACAGCTTTCGCCCAACAGGGAAACCGCGCAGGTCATGATAAAATCGACGATGTCGTCCCAGCAGACCTCATCCCTCCCGCTCCCGTCTTATCCGTCGATGAAGCCCTCAAAACCTTCACCATTGAAAAAGGCTTCGTCATCGAACTAGTCGCAGCCGAACCCTTGATTGAAAAACCCGTCGCCCTCGCCTTCGATGCCAAAGGTCGCATGTGGGTCTGCGAATTACGCGGCTACATGTTAGACGCCGATGGCAAAAACGAAGACAAACCCATCGGCCGCATCGCCATCCTCGAAGACACCGATGGCAACGGCACCGCCGACAAACGCACCACTTTCATCGAAAACATCCTACTTCCCCGCGCCATCGCCATCGTCCCCGGCGGTATCCTCTACGGTGATCAGGATAAACTCTATTTCGTGAAATCCAAAGATGACAAAGCCGATGGTAACCCGGTCGTCATCGATGACAAATTCGCCGTCGGCGGAAACGTCGAACACAAAACCAACGGCCTCATGTTTGGAATCGATAACTGGATGTACAACACCAAATCCGAAATCCGTTACAAATACATCGATAACAAACTCACCCGCGAGCAAACCGAAAACCGCGGCCAATGGGGCATCACCCGCGACAACTTGGGTCGGCTTTATCACAACAACAACAGCGTCATTCTCGTCGGCGATCGCGTCCTGCCCAACCTTCTTCGTGGCAATGCCGCCGTGAAAATGAAAACGTCGATCACTTCTAAAATCGGCGACAACAAAGTCTTTCCGGGCCGCGTCACCCCCGGCATCAACCGTGCCTACATGGCAAAAAAGAATGGCTACAAAGAGGAAACCCTCGATCCGAAAACTTTCAAGATCACCGACGCCACCGGAGCCTGCGGTCCTGTCATCTATCGCGGAAATCAATTTCCAGAATCCTACCAAAACGCCGCCTTCATCTGCGAGTCCGCCGCCCAGCTCGTTAAACTCGTGAACGTCACCGCCAAAGACGGAAAACTCTCAGGATCTCACCCGTTGAAAGACAGGGATTTTCTAACATCCACCGACGAACGCTTCCGCCCCGTCAACCTCTACAACGCGCCCGATGGTTCCATCTACCTGCTCGATATGTATCACGGCATCATCCAGCACAAAACCTACATGACCACCTACCTCCGCAACCAAACCCTAGCTCGAAAACTCGATGGCCCAGGTCTTGGCCACGGCCGCATCTATCGCATCCGTGCGGAAAAAACTCCACTAGCCAAAGTCGAGGACCTTTCCAAACAGTCCGTAGAAGAACTTGCAAAAAAACTCGGCAGCCCCAGCGGCGCGGTTCGCGATATAGCACAAAAAGAACTCATCGACCGCAAAGCCGATCCCGCACCGCTCATCGCTGCGCTCAAAGCACCCGTTAACGAACTCCACAACATCCACCTCATCTGGACTTTCGAAGGTCTCGGCGCGCTCGATGCCTCACATTTGAAATCCGCACTCGCCTCCGGAAACGAAGACCTCGTTTCCACAGCGCTCTACGCATCGCTTTCATTACCCGACTCACAACGCAAACTGTTAGTCGAAGACATCACCAAAAGCCTCGCGAATCCCGCCACCCTTCCCTACCAAGCAAAAGCCCTCGCTTCCATCGATAGCGATGAAGCGCAGGAAGCTTTGGTGAATCTTCTAACAAAACATGGCAAAATCGAACTTGTCAAAGAAGCCGCCATCTCCGCATTAGGAAAAAACGCCAAGCACTTCGAACAAGTGAACAAAGATCGTTTCAAAGAGAAAAGTTTCGATCAATGGCTGTCTGATGCCAAGAAAGGCCCGCAAAAAGAAATCGATCCGTCCACCCTGCTCAAAGGCGATCACCTCGCATCCTTCAATCGCGGAAAAACCCTCTTCACCACCACCGCCGCCTGCATGAACTGCCACGGACCCGACGGTGCAGGAATCGAAAACATGGGTCCTCAACTCGATCAATCCGATTGGGTCAACGGCGATCCAACACGCATCGTAAAAGTCCTCCTCCACGGCCTCACCGGCCCCATCGAACTCAATGGCAAAACCTACACCCCACTCGGCGTCATGCCCGGCCTCGGACAAAACCCCGCCATCAAGGATAGTGACATCGCCGACCTAGCCACCTACATCCGCGCCAACTGGAGCAACCGCTCCCCTCAAGTAGAAGAAAAAACCGTCAAAGAAATCCGCAACGCCACCAAAGACCGCTCACCCGGCCAGATGTACACGCAAGAAGAATTGAAGAAGTAGACAAAAGATTTTGAGACAAAAGATTTTGAGACAGAAGACAGAAGACAGAAGATCATATGACTCAGATCCGTGATCTCTTCATTCAAAAATCAAACCTCAACAATCATCAATCGTAAATCAATTCTTTGATTCTATCACCTCCGTGTCCTCCGTCTTCTCTCTTCCCTCCGTGGTCTCTTTGCCCGCAACATCACAATCTCACTAATATGGCAATCGAACCCTACGAAAACCACACCCCATCCATCCATCCCTCCGCCTTCATCGCGGCAAGCGCGGATGTGATCGGTCGTGTCACCATCCACGAAGAAGCCAGCATCTGGTACAACTCAACCCTGCGCGGAGATCTCAACGAAATCGTCATCGGTGCCCAATCTAACATCCAAGACAACGTCGTCATACACTTATCCGACGACTTCGGCTGCTACGTCGGCAAACTCGTCACCGTCGGCCACTCCGCCATCCTACATGCCTGCGAAGTCAAAGACGAAGTCCTAGTCGGCATGGGCGCCATCATCCTCGACGGCGCCGTCATCGGCGAACGCTCCATCATCGGCGCCGGCGCCCTAGTCACCGGCGGCACCATCATCCCACCAGGTTCTCTCGTCCTCGGATCCCCCGCAAAAGTTGTTAGACAACTCTCCGAAGAAGAACAATCCAAAGTCAAAGACTGGGCATTGAAATACGTCAGACAATCGAGAAAGTTCATACAGCGATCGTAGCGGCGATCTTTATTCACCGTGGCTGGGACTTGCAGTCCCAGTAAGTCGCGGGGACATTCTGTCCCCTCTTCCCAAACAAAAAATCAAAACTCATCCTTCCCAAACTATCATGGTCTAATCCAAACCCGTAGCAACGTTCAAAAAAGAAACCTAATTTTATATTGACTAACAAAAAACTTCCGTTAGAAATCCGCCGCGCATGAATCCCCCTTCATTCTCCCCCTTCAACAGCGATACGATCAGATCTAAATTTCATTTAGCCCGAAACGTTTGCATCGCCTTCCTATCCAACTCTAGGTTCCTGAACGCAGGCACATTGGATGACTAAAATGAAAATTCAGGTCTAAATAAAGGCCAAGCAAACCAAACAGCTTCCAAACTAACAATCTCCCCCACCCACCCCCCCGGGTTCCCTCTCCCACCCCTCAATCCCCCCAATAATCATGATATTTCACATTTGATTTATGCCATTTACTGGCACCTAAAGTAACAGTTGAAGCCAGCAACACCATTGCAGACAGCGAAAAGCCGAATGAGGGTTTAACTCTATCTCCATTTGTCGAAGAAGATCCTCATATAAAATCTCCACACCCTTGCTACTAGGCACGGAACCCGCTTAAATGGGTTTCGTTATGGCATTACAAGGCACTTCCTACAAACTACTTCAAGAATGGGTCAATCAAATGGCCGCGCTCTGCACCCCCAAAGAAGTCGTCTGGTGCGATGGCTCGCAAAATGAATGGGATAGACTCACTCAGCAGCTTTGCGATCAGGGAACTTTCACCCGCTTGAATCCCGAAAAGCGCCCGAACTCTTTCCTCGCCCGCTCTGCCGTTTCTGATGTCGCCCGCGTTGAAGAACGCACCTACATCTGCACCAAACGCCGCGACGAAGCCGGCCCGACCAATCAATGGGCGGATCCCGCCGAAATGCGCGAGCTTCTAACACAAAAATTCACTGGCAGCATGGCGGGTCGCACGATGTATGTGATCCCGTTCTGCATGGGTCCGCTCGATTCACCGCTCGCAAAAATCGGCATCCAATGCACGGACAGCGCTTACGTTGTGGTCAACACCCGCATCATGGCGCACATGGGAACCCATGTTTTGAACCGACTCGAAGACGAAGTTTCCGGCAAAGCTCCGAAGCACCGCGACGGACACGGACAGTTTATCAGATGCCTGCATTCGGTTGGCGCGCCGCTCGCCGATGGTCAGGCCGACATCCCATGGCCTTGCAACGAGGACAAATACATTTCCCATTTCGTCGATACCCGCGAGATCATGTCCTACGGTTCCGGCTATGGTGGCAACGCCTTGTTAGGAAAAAAATGCCTCGCTCTTCGGATCGCATCTAACATCGCTCGCGAGCATCGCTGGATGGCGGAACACATGCTCATCCTCGGCCTGCACGCTCCCGATGGCTCCACTACCTACGTCACCGCTGCTTTCCCATCCGCATGCGGAAAAACCAACCTCGCGATGTTGGTTCCACCCAAACCTTATTTGGATAAGGGTTGGAAAACCACCATCGTCGGCGACGACATCGCATGGCTCTGGCCGCACCAGGACGGCAAACTCCACGCGATCAACCCCGAAACCGGCTTCTTCGGCGTCGCTCCCGGCACCTCATGGGACACCAACCCCATCGCCATGCAATCGATGACGGAAAACACCATTTTCACCAACGTCGCTCTAACAGATGATGGCGATATCTGGTGGGAAGGCCTCAGCAAAGAACCGCCCGCCCATCTCATCGATTGGAAAGGCAACGACTGGACACCCGAATCCGGTACTCCCGCCGCCCACGCCAACGCCCGCTTCACCGCCCCCGCCGTGCAGTGCCCAACGATTGATCCGAATTGGCAAAACCCCGAAGGCGTCCCCATCGACGGCATCATCTTCGGCGGACGCCGCGCCACCACCATGCCTCTCGTCTATCAGGCATTCAACTGGTGCCATGGCGTTTACGTCGGCGCGACCATGGGTTCAGAAATGACCGCCGCCGCCGCCGGCACCATCGGCAAAGTCCGCCGCGATCCGATGGCCATGCTGCCGTTCTGCGGTTACAACATGGGCGCGTATTTCGGCCATTGGTTAGAAATGCAACGCTACCTCACTCACCTCCCACGCTTCTTCCACGTCAATTGGTTCCGCAAAACCCCCGAAGGAAAATTCATGTGGCCGGGCTTCGGCGACAACATGCGGGTCCTCGAATGGATCGTGAAACGCTGCACCGGTGGAGCCGCCGGCCATGAAACTCAAATCGGCTGGACCCCCGATTACGACGATTTCAACACCGACGGCCTGGAAAACTTCTCCTCCGAGGACTTCGATCAAGCCATGAAATTCGACCGCAACGAATGGCGCGCCGAACTCGTCTCCCAGAGCGAACTCTTCATCGATCTCTACGACCACCTGCCGAAAGAGCTCATCTTCCAAAGAGAGCTCCTAGCCGCGAGGTTGGTTTAAACAGGTAGGGTCGCCGCATACACCCCGATGTGTCGGGGCCGTCGGGCGACCCAAATCAAAAAAAGCCAAGGCAAGATAACCCCAAAGGTAGTGAGACCTGCCTATCGCTTATTTGCCCTCACCCCATCGAAAGAAAATCACGGTCAACACGGCGTGTTGACCCTACCATTTTCGTAAATCTTCCCCCTCCTCCCTCCAATTTCCCCCAAAAAAAGATTTCTCACCCTTATTCTTGCCTTTCCCGATTCAGCTTTCCAAACTATGCGCATGCATCCTGATGTTGAGAAATTAGTAAAAGCCGGAAAATTGCCTGCACCTGTCGGAGAACGTCTTTCACAACTCGCTCCTGGAAATTTCTGCCTGCACAAATCTTTTGGCGCTGGCAAAATCGTTGATTGGGATTTCGGCTCCAAAAAAATCACGGTCGATTTCCAAAACTCCAGCGGACAAGAGATGGATCTCCAGTTCGCCATGTCGAAAACCGAATGGATTGCTCCCGATGACTTTCGCGCCGTGAAAATCGAGCAAATCGAACAACTCCGCGAGCTAGCTAAAAAAGACAGTGTCGCCCTCGTCGTTCATATTTTGGAAAGCCACGGCGGTTCCATCACTGGGGATGCTATCGAGCAACTCGTCAGCGGTGCCGTCATTCCTACCAAAGAATACAAAAAATGGTGGGACGCCACCAAGAAGGCCGTCAAAGAAAGCCGCAAAGCCGTTGTCCCAACCAAGCGCACCGAGGCCATCATCCTCAGAAATTCTAACATCACCGCCGCGCAATCCCTCCTCTCAGACTTCGAAGCCGCCCGCGACATCAAAGGCATGATCAAAGCTCTCGAAGCCATCGCCGCTGACATGGGCGCCTTCGATGAAGATTCCGAAGCCCTCAAAAAACTCCTTACCGACATCGATGACGGCGCGAAAAAAGCCGCTCGTGTCCAACTCGGACAAGCCATGCAACTCATCGCCGCCCGCGACGAAGTCATCGGTGCCAACAAAGCCCTCGAACTCGACCCCAGCGCCGTTCGCCTCAGCGACCTCATCGCCGGCTCCAACCTCGATAAAATCGCCGACGAACTCGTCGCCCTCCCATCCGGTCGCCAACGCGCCGTGTTCGAAGCTTTCGAATCCGCCTTCGGAAACGAATGGATCGCAAAAATTGTTACAGTCTTCGATCAAGTCGGTGCCCGTGGCGTCACCGAGATCGCTCGCATCCTGAACGAGCACAACGGCATACCGAAACTCATGGAGCACCTCGGCTCCGCTCTCGCCCGCCGTGCCCTTGGCCCGGATGCCCTGATCTGGGTTTGCCGCGAGCGCAACGCCTCCTCCGTGTCCGTCTTCGGCGCAGATGTCGGTGCCTCCATCCTCAACCTCCTCGAAAACGATCACCTTTCCGACGGACCACGCAAAACCTCACGCCTCCAAACCCTTCTCAACGACGACAAAGCCCTGCTTTCCGATCTCGTGAAGAACATGGATCTCAACGAAGCCAAAAACTTCGCCCGCCGCATGCTCGACTGCCCAGTCTTCGGCGACCTTGAGAAAAAATCCCTCATGGCGCGCATCATCAAAGTTCGCCCCGAAACCGTCGAGCTCGTCTCCGGTCAGAACGCTGCCAAACGTGAAGAGCCTCTGCTTGTTTCTTGGGAATCTCTCGAAAAGAAAAAAGAAGAACTCCAAGAACTCATCCGCGTCAAAATCCCGCAAAACCGCGAGGACGTCAAAATCGCCAAATCCTACGGCGACCTCCGCGAGAACTTCGAATACAAGTCCGCCAAAGACTTGGAAAAATATCTCAATCACCGCCGCACCGCACTCGAGCGCGAAATCTCAAACGCCCGCGGAACCGACTTCAAAGGTGCTGATACCAAAACCGTCAACATCGGCACCATCATCGTCCTCGCCGACGACAAAGGCGCTGAACAAACCATCACCGTCCTCGGCGCATGGGATTCTACCCCAGAGAAAAAGGAAGTTTCCTACCTATCAGACGTCGGCAAAGCCCTTATGGGACTCTCTGTCGGCGATGGCGCGAAAATCCGCGATCTTGATACCGAGCAGATGCAAACATTGACGATCAAGTCCATCTCCGCTTATCACGCGTGAGGAAGCAAATTTCCCAAATCACTAGAACACCATGGATCTTACCACAATTGTAGAAATCAGGGGCCGCGAGGTCATCGACTCACGCGGCAATCCCACTGTCGAAGTAGACGTTTATCTCGAAGGCGGAGCCGTTGGCCGCGCAGCTGTTCCTTCAGGAGCATCAACCGGCGAACACGAAGCACACGAACTCCGCGACGGCGATAAAAACCGTTACCTCGGAAAAGGCGTGCTCAAAGCCGTCGAAGCTGTCAACGAAACCATCGCCGGCGAACTCCTCGGCTTCGATGCAACCGAGCAAGCCTCGATCGACGCCGCAATGATCGAAATCGATGGCACTGCTAACAAAAAGAAACTCGGTGCAAACGCCATCCTCGGCGTTTCCCTCGCAGTTGCCAAAGCAGCTTCCGCTCAGCTCGGCCTTCCGCTCTACAAATACCTCGGCGGCCCGAACGCAAAAACGCTTCCCGTCCCAATGATGAACATCATCAACGGCGGCGCTCACTCCGATGCACCGATCGACTTCCAAGAGTTCATGATCATGCCAGTCGGCGCACCAACCTTCTCCGAAGCAGTTCGCTACGGTGCAGAAGTATTCCACGCACTGAAAAAAATTCTCCACGATCGCGGTCTCTCCACCGCTGTCGGTGACGAAGGTGGTTTCGCTCCAGTCCTCAAAGATGCTGACGAAGCCCTCGCCACCATCTGTAAAGCGATTGAAAAAGCTGGCTACAAAGTCGGTGATGACATCGCCATCGCACTCGACGTTGCGTCTTCCGAATTCTTCGACAAAAAGCTTAAGAAATACGTCTTCAAGAAATCTGACAAATCCGTCAAATCCGCTGAAGAACTCGTCGCTTACTACGCAAAACTTCAGAAGAAATATCCAATCATCTCCATCGAAGACGGTTGCGACGAAAACGACTGGACTGGCTGGAAAGTTCTAACAGATAAACTCGGCAAGACCACTCAACTCGTTGGCGATGACCTTTTCGTAACCAACTCCAAGTTCCTCCAAAAAGGAATCGATCTCGGTGTCGCAAACTCCATCCTCGTCAAAGTGAACCAAATCGGCACCCTCACCGAGACCTTCGACGCCGTCGAGCTCGCCAAGGAAAATGGTTACACCGCCGTCCTCTCCCACCGCTCCGGTGAAACCGAAGACAGCACCATCGCCGACCTCGCCGTTGCAACCAACTGCGGACAAATCAAAACCGGCTCCATGTCGCGCTCTGACCGTATTGCAAAATACAACCAACTCCTCCGCATCGAGGAAGAACTCGGCGACGACGCCGTCTACGGCATCAACAAACTCAAAGTGCTCAAAAAATAATCGTAGCGGCGATCTTCGGTCGCCGTCTT
>JANPMK010000051.1:0-34917 GCA_031422775.1 Akkermansiaceae bacterium
AAGCGGTGGAGAATACCTGCGATTTTTTCGCTGGAATGGTGGTGTTGCGCTCGATCATCGGGGTGGCGCGTGAGCCTTCGGTTTCGATGGAAAGCGTGAGCGGAGTGACGTCTAACAGCAGAACGTCTTTGACATCGCCGCTGAGAACGCCGCCTTGGATGGCTGCGCCGATAGCGACGACTTCGTCGGGGTTAACGCCTTGGTGAGGAGTTTGGCCAGCGAGTTCACGAGCGATCTCGACGACTTTCGGCATACGGGTCATGCCGCCGACGAGAACGAGTTCGTCGATGTCGGCAGCGGAGACGCCGGCCTCCTTGAGGCAGTCTCTAACAGGTTTCTTGGTGCGCTCGAAAAGTTTGTCGGTAAGTTGTTCGAGTTTAGCGCGTGAGAGTGTGAGTTGGATGTGTTTCGGGCCAGTTGCGTCTGCGGTGATGAAGGGAAGGTTGATGTCGTAAGACTGGCTGGAAGAGAGGGCGATTTTTGCTTTTTCGGCTTCTTCTTTGATGCGCTGAAGGGCGTCGGGTTGGCCGGAGAGATCGATGCTTTGGTCTTTCTTGAATTCGCCAACGATGTATTCGATGAGGGCGTTGTCCCAGTCGTCACCACCGAGTTGGGTGTCACCATCGGTTGCGAGGACTTCGAAGACGCCGTCGCCGATTTCGAGGACGGAGATATCGAAGGTTCCACCACCAAGGTCGTAGACGGCAATTTTTTCGTCGGACTTTTTATCGAGACCGTATGCGAGTGCGGCAGCGGTTGGCTCGTTGATGATGCGGAGAACTTCGAGGCCAGCGATTTCGCCAGCGGCTTTGGTGGCGTTGCGTTGGGAGTCGTTGAAGTATGCAGGAACGGTGATGACCGCCTGGGTGATTTTCTCACCGATTTTTGCTTCGGCATCGGCTTTGAGTTTGCCGAGAACCATGCCCGCGATTTCCTGTGGGGAATAGGTTTTGGTTTCGCCGGCGACTTCGACTTGGATGTGTGCGTCGCCATTGGAAGCGGCAACGATTTTGTAAGGCATGCGTTTGTCGGCATCGGTGAGTTCGGTGAACTTGCGGCCGATGAGGCGCTTGGCGGAGAAAATAGTGTTTTTCGGATTGGTGACGGCTTGGCGTTTTGCGGCTTGGCCGACGAGGCGCTCGCCGTTTTTGGCGAAGGCGACCACGGAAGGAGTGGTGCGGGCACCCTCGGAGTTTTCAAGAACGGTGGGTTCGCCGCCGTCCATGATGGACATACAGGAGTTGGTGGTGCCGAGGTCGATTCCTAGAATTTTAGACATGAGTTGATAGGTTGGTTGCTGGCATGTGCTTCGCAGGGGGTGTGCCATTCCTCTTCGAGGTGTTATGAGTTATTGATTATCAGTGAGTTAGGAATACTTCATAAATTTCGGCGGAGATGGTCATAGGACAAAATGTCGCAGTATAGTGGTGCGATCTGGCGCAGTGCGACAGGGAGGTGGTGGGTAGAATAGGTCTTATAGGACTTATAAGACCTATTTCCATAAGACAGGCAGCCGACTGGATTAATTTTTATGGTTGTCTTCAATACCGCATTACCCGCGACAAAAACCGCTGGCACAAGGCGGACTTCGGTGCGCCAAACAATTCGGCGGGTGGGGCAAGCTCTTCGATTTTTCCCATGGCTACGAAGGCGACTTGGTCGGCTACGGCGCGGGCAAAACCCATCTCGTGAGTGCTGAGAATGATGTCCTGACCGGCTTCTGCGAGTTCTTGGATGAGTTCTAAAACCTCTGCTGTCATTTCGGGATCGAGCGCGGAAGTGGGTTCATCGAGAAACAGGACTTCCGGTTGACGGGCGACCGCTCGGGCAATGCCGACTCTCTGCTGTTGGCCACCGGAAAGCTGAGCTGGCAGTTTGTCAGCATGGTCGAGCAGGCTGAAGCGGGATAGTGCCTGCTCAGCCATCAACAAAGCTTCTGCAGGCGCATAGCCATGTACTTTTTCCAATGGTAGCGCAATATTCCGCCGAGCGGTGAGATGGGGAAAAAGGTTAAACTGTTGAAATAAAAATCCGTTTTTCCGGCGATAGACTTGGAGTGCTGCTGGTTCTGCGAGTAGTGGCTGGCCGTTGATTTCGATTGTACCTTCGTCTGCCGTTTCTAAGCCGCCGAGCAATCGCAGTAGCGTGCTTTTTCCGCCGCCCGACGGGCCGATCAGCACCAGCACACGGGCCGATCCGACCGATAGCGAAAGCCCATCTGCCGCCCGTGTCTTGCCGTAGCATTTCTTCAATCCAGTGACTTCAAGTTTCATGGCGGAAGCGTTTTTCTAACCAATGTGACAACCATGCGACTGGCAGGGTTAGTATTAAGTATCCCAGGGCAAGAGGCACGTAGCCCTCTAGCCCTGCGTAGGATCGGGCGATAACGTTTTTGGTATTGTAGAAATACTCTGTCACACCGATGACGTTGAGCAGCGAGGAGTCTTTGATTAGCGAAACGAACAGCCCCGCCATGGCTGGTAGCACCCTTCGCAAGGCTTGGGGAAAAATCACATAGCGGTAAACTTGGAACGGACTGAATCCAACAGCCCGAGCGGATTCCCACTGTGTCCGTGGGATACTTTCGACTCCGCCACGCAGGATTTCACCGAGATAAGCGCCTTCGAAAACGGATAGAAGCAATACACCGATGATCAGCTTGTCATCAAAGCCTAGCTCGCCCAATGGTCGCGACATCAGCGGTGCGAAAATCACGAAATAGCCGAATAACAGATGCACCAGCAGCGGGGTATCCCTAACAAATTCAAGAAACGCCCGGCATGTCCAGCGTACGACGACCAAATGTGACCGTTGCCCGAGCATGAATAATAGTCCGAAAAATATACTGCCAATCAATGCGGCAACCGAAATCTTTAACGTCATCAACCAGCCACTCCATAATGCCTGCCGGTATTCCCACGCCTTGGACCAATCCGTCTGCTTGCCCAACATGGCGAGGACCGACGTGCAAAGCCACGCGAAAGTCGCCATCAAAATGATAGCGACAAGGACATTGGCAAACAACTGGCGGCGGGTCATATCGGTCAGAATCGACGTTAGCGGAGAATGAACGGAATCCCCGCTTCTTCGAGGAATTTTTTCTCATCTTTAAGGTATTGATCGCCCAACTTTTGGAAACCGTTAGACTTGCGGAACTCATCGATGAAAACGTTCACCTGTTTTTTAAAATCATTGCGTCCCTTAGCTATCCCTATCGCCCATGACTCCTCGACGAACGGTTTGAGCAAGCCACGGGTGGTTTCCTTGTTTTCCTTCGCATATTGGTAAATGCTAAGCTGATCGTAGATGAAG
Source organism: Akkermansiaceae bacterium (assembly GCA_031422775.1). Lineage (GTDB taxonomy): Bacteria > Verrucomicrobiota > Verrucomicrobiia > Verrucomicrobiales > Akkermansiaceae > Luteolibacter. Next base: position 3,313 of record JANPMK010000051.1, read on the forward strand.
GCATCTGCCCGTCCTTGTACCACTTCCAAAACACAGGCGGTTTGGTCTTCAAACACCACCCGCTTTGCGTCCGGCAAATTCTTGGTAGCCCATGTTTCACCGGTCGTGGCAGCTTTCGCGGAGATTATGCGGCCCGACGACTTTAGGTCACTGATCGACTCAATGCTGGAATCCTTTTTGACTAACAGAGCAAGACCCGTGAAGGCATAGGGATCGGAAAAATCGATCGACTGGCGACGCTCGTCGGTCGCGGTCATTGAGGAAATGATCAAGTCTATGTTGCCCGTCTTGAGCGCGGGAATCAGCCCAGAAAAATCCATAGGCACGATCTTCAATGGTCGCCCGAGTTTCTTGGCGAGTGCTTCTGCTAATTTCACACTTACGCCATCAGGATTTCCCGCCTTATCCTGCATTTCAAATGGTGGGTAAGTTAATTCCATGCCAATTCGCAGAACGGTACCTTTCTCTGCGGACTTGGATTTTTCACTACAACCGGCAGCGGTAAGCAGACACCCAGCAAGAATCAGGAAATAGCGGCGGCAAATCATGGCTAAACCCTAGCTGGAAACTTGCTGGGCGAAAGTGCTGAGTTTTGATGAACGCAGATAATGAATGAGTTAGACTGATTGGATGATGGTGTACCAAGATGTGCACCCGACTGGATTGAGTCCCATGCCTCCATCCGGTACGCGCACTCCGGTCGATTTAAGGTGGTACACCAAGAGTGCACCCGACTGGATTGACTCCGCCGTCCATCCGGTTTGCAGCCTCCGGCTGATTAGATAAAACGGGTGCAAAAATGTGCACCCGACTGGATTGGCTCTGGCGCCCATCCAGATTGCGACCTCCGGTCGATTAAATGTAGGTTCATAAATGCACCCGACTGGATTGTGGCCCATGCCACCATCCGAAGTGCACCCTCTGGGCTGATTTAAGTTGGTGCACTAAGAGTGCACCCGACTGGATTGTGGCCCATACCACCATCCGAAGTGCATCCTCTGGGCTGATTTAAGTTGGTGCACTAAGAGTGCACCCGACTGGATTCGAACCAGTGACCGTCCGCTTAGAAGGCGGATGCTCTATCCATCTGAGCTACGGGTGCGTCTGTGGAGGAGGCACTGGTTAGCAGGGGAAACTGGGAGGTGCAAGTCATGGTTTTTGCACCGTGGTCGAGGAGATATCAGTCTTTGGTGGTGAGGACGATATCTTTGAACTGCACTTGCATCGGAGGGCCTTGGTGCATTTGGAGTGCGATGATTCCGGATTTTGGGGCTTCTGCGGTTTCGTCGGTGACGTCTGCGGTAAGTTTGCCGTTGATGTATTGTTGGACGCGATTTCCTTGAGCGACGATTTTATATTCGTTCCAATCGTCTTTGTTGATCGCGGCTTGGAGTTCTTTGTCATCGCCGGTTTTGCCGGTAACTTCGAGTTTTGGTTTCTCAGGTTTTTCGCCCTGTTTGATGACGACTTGTTCGCCGCGTTTAGCGAGGATGCCACGACCTTTTTCTTCGTAAAGAATACCACTGTATTTGTCGCCGTATTCGAAATCTGCTTGGTATCCGCCGACGATGAATTTTGCGGCGTCGATGACTTTGCTACGATATTGGACGCCGCTGTTGGTGTATTTTTTGTCGTCACCCGGGGTCATTTTGTATTTGAGGGTGAGGGTGAAATCGGAAGGTTCGCCGCCTTTCCAGATGATGAAGGTGTTGTGCGGGACTGGATTTTCTGGGGTGGATTTTGCGGTGAGTGCACCGTCAACGACGGACCAGAACTTGGCGTCACCTTCCCAACCGGTGAGATCTTTGCCGTTGAAGAGTTGGGTTTCGCCGCCGAGGGCGGGGAGGGAGAGTGCTGCGAGGAGTAGGATGTTTTTCATAATGATTTTTTTGTTAGATGAAACGAACGGCGTGTTTTTTGGAAAGTTTTAAAACGTCGCTGGGTTTGGGTGAGATTTGGAATGTTGGATCGGTGAGTTTCTCCCCATTGAGTTGGACGGATCCGGAGAGGATGAATTGTTTACGCAGCTCGCCGTTGGATTTTTCCAAATCGAATGCAGATTTAAATACGAAGGAGCTGATGGATAAGACAGTAAGGTCTGCGGGCAGATCGGAAATGCTGAGCTCGGGTAGTTCGGCGGAGTTCAAATCTTTTTTGGAGAAGCGTGTATCCCAATCGGCGCGCGCTGCGGTGGCCTCGCTTTGTCCGTGATAGCGGGCGGTGAGTTGTTCGGCTAATGCCTTTTTCGCTTCCATGGGATGGCCGTTTGGATCACGGGTTTCACCTAAAAGTAGAAGGTAATAACGATCCATCAGTTCATCGGAAACGCTCATCAGTTTCCCAAACATTTCCTGCGGAGGTTCGGAGACTCCGATGTAGTTGCCGTAGGATTTCGACATTTTTTTCACGCCATCGAGACCTTCAAGGAGCGGCATGACCATGACGACTTGTTGGGGCTGGCCTTCGTCTTTCTGCATGTCGCGGCCGACGAGGATGTTGAAAAGTTGGTCGGTTCCGCCGAGTTCGACATCGGCGCGGATTTCGACGGAGTCCCAGCCTTGCATGACGGGGTATTGAAGTTCGAGGAGCCGGATTTCCTGGCCTGCGTCGAGTCGGTTGCGGAAATCCTCGCGTTGGAGCATTTGCTGGAGAGTGACTCGGGAGCTGAGTCTGAGAATCTCCTCACAGCTCATTTTGCGGAACCAATCGCCGTTGTAAACGACCTCGGTTTTATCGCGGTCGAGGATTTTGAAAGCCTGCTCGGTATAGGTGGCTGCGTTGACGAGAACCTCATCGCGAGTGAGCGGAGGGCGGGTGGCGGAGCGGCCGGAGGGATCGCCGATGGTGGCAGTGACGTCGCCGATGAGGAGAACGGCTTGGTGGCCGAGAAGCTGGAACTGGCGGAGTTTTTCCAAGGCAACCGTGTGTCCGAAGTGGATATCGGGTGCTGTGGGATCGACTCCGAGTTTGACGCGCAGGGGGCGGCCGAGTTTGAGTTTTTCCAGGAGTTCTTTTTCAGAGAGGACTTTGGCGGCTCCGGCGGTGAGGTGTGAGAGTTGTTGTTCTGGGGACAAGGGAAAGGAAGGTTATTTATCGTTTTTCTCGAGGCATTCGAAGGGTTGGTTGGCCCGAGTGATGGGGGTGCCCGCTCTTAAAAATTTCTCATTATTAGCTGAGACCGTTTACAATAATTACAATGACGACAATCAATACTACGACACCGATTAGAATTTTGACAGCTTCAGGCATGCCTTTTTTGGGACGGCGAACGGGTTGGGCGTAAGGGTTTGTGTAGCCGCTGGTCTGGGTAACGGTTCTTGTGGTGAGAGAGCCTTGCGTGGATTTGGCGAGATTTGCCGTGGGTACATTCCGCGTGGGTTTGTTGACTGATATGCTTTGTATGTATGCATCGGCTTCTGATGCAGCTTGGGAGTCGATTGGAGTCGGTTCAGTAATTTCTACTACAGGCTCTTCATATACTGGCAACTCTGGCGCTTGATAGGATTGTGCCGAGAGGTGCACACTAGGTTTTGAGCCAGGGGGGGGGGTCAAAGGTTGTGCGACTGAAGCAATTTTTACCGACGGGGATGGTTCAGGCGCGACCTCGGGTTCAAGGGGGACACCGGGAACGAGTAGTTTTCTGCGCTTGGGGGTCTCTGCGGTGGGAGCAGGTGCGCCTAGGCTTAATTCTGGCGAGAAGTAAGCACTATCGTTTTGCATGAAGATATGAAGCGCGTCGCGTGCGGAATTGGGACGGTCTGCAGCTTGGCGATTGATGAGCCACATGATCCAGTTACAAGCCCATAGTGGAATTCCTGCCCGGACGTTTTCGATGGGAATGACGTGGTGTTGCAGGTGAGAGGCCATGACTTCGACGGCGTTTTCACCATCGAAGGCGTAGGTGCCGGTGAGGGCGTAGTAGAAAACGCAGCCGAGAGCGTAGAGATCGACGCGTTGGTCGATGGGAATACGCTCGAATTGTTCGGGGCCCATGAAGTAGATGGAACCGAAAACGCCATCGGATTGGTCGATGGTTTGGAGGGAGGGTTTGGTGGAGAGTTTGGCGAGGCCGAAGTCGACGACCTTTACTTGGAACTTACCTGAGGGAAGCCAAGTGAGCATGATGTTACCGGGTTTGATATCACGGTGGACGATGTGCAGTTCTTGGGCGGCGATGAGAGCCTCTAAAGATTGCATGGCTAGTTCGCGAAAATCTGTCCAAGTGAAAGAAGCCTTAGTGATGATTTCCTCAAGGGTCTGGCCGGTGAGTAATTCCATGACGACGAAAGGCCCCTCTTCGTCTTTACCAACATCGTAAATCGTAACGATGTTTGGATGTTGTAAGGATGCAAGAGCGCTGGCTTCTTTGATGAGTTGGCGGGTCGCCTCGTCGGTGATGGAAGTGTCACCTACAAGGATGCGTTTGATCGCGACATCGCGGCTCATGCGCACGTCCCGACCTTTATAAACTGAGCCCAGACCTCCCTGTGCAATTTTTCCTATAATTTCGTAGCGATCGTCCATGGATGAGGGGCTTTTTAGAGAAAGGCTTAGAGTTTAATATCGATCATTGCGCGTTTGCGTCGAGCTTCGATCCAGCGCTCGTATTGAGCTGAAGTTTTGTTACGTGTGACGCGCTCTTCAATCATAGGGCGGACCTTGGAAAGGGGCGGCGCGGGCCCGAGGTCTTTTTTGATAATTTTAATAATGGTGAAGCCCAAAGGGTCAAGCAGAGGGCCGACGGCTTTATCTGTTGGGGCGTCGAAAATGATGGCTGCGAATTCAGGGGAGAGATCGGTCCTTGGGACATTTTCTTGGAGACCGCCTTTATCTGCGAAAGCGTCTTTAGAGAAAGTTTTAGCGGTTTCAGTGAAGTCTGCGCCTTTGATAATTTTATCGGCAATTTCCTCGGCGAGGGCGAGTTGGGTATCTGGTGTTGATGCGGGATTTGCGGGATCGGAGGAAGGGATAAAAATTTTCTGGAAAGAAATTTTATCCAGGGCGACATCGCGGATGGAGTCTTTGACCTTGTTGTATTCTTGTTGGACTTCGTTGGGGAGGGCGGGTGGCGCGTCTGAGAATTGTTGGGCACGCATGGCTTGCACGACCATTTTTTCATGGGTCATTTCGCGATAGCCTTCCATGGTGAGACGAGACTTTTTCAATTCCTCACGAAATTTTGCTTCATCTCCGTTGTAGAGTTGTTGGATTTGGCGTTTGATCTCTTCTTCGATGATGGTGGCGTTGATGTGAGCGCCTAGCTTTTTGAATTCATCTAGGATGATTTGACGATCGATGAGTTCTTGCAGAACTTTTTTCTGAGCTTCTTCGAACTGCTTTATGAATTCCGGGCCGCGGCGAGGGAATTGGGTGGAAAGTTGCGAGAAGATAGGCGCGAGCAGAAAGGAGACTTCATTTTTTGTGATGACCTGTCCATTGACTTTAGCGGCGATGCCGTTGACTTCAACGGGCTCAGCAAGGGCAAGACTGCTAAAAATACTGAGGGTTAAAATTTGGGCGAGAAAGTGTTTGGACATAAGAAGCGGAAAATTTACGAGATTCAAACAATAGGCGATACGCTGAGTTTTCAGTGCATCGCCACAGATTGCAAGCTGGGAAACTAGCGGATTTTGAGAGAATTTCGCAAACTGACCAAGTTTTTCAAGCATCAAGTCTGAGGGCTGCCTTCTGGGCCGCAGATTTAGCGTCTACTTTAACTTCCGAGGATGCTGTGAGGCGCATTCCAACGGGTTTAGAGACACCGAATTCCTCCATGGTCACGCCATACATCACATCGGCGCGGGCCATGGTGCGCTTGGAGTGGGTGACGATGATGAACTGGGAGCGGTCGATGAAGCGGTCGAGGACCTTGACGAAGCGATTGATGTTGGATTCGTCGAGAGGGGCATCGAGCTCGTCGAGGACGCAGAATGGGGATGGCTTGATCATGTAGATCGAGAACAGAAGTGCGACGGCGGTCATCGAGCGCTCACCACCGGAGAGGAGGGTGATGGATTGGAGTTTTTTGCCCGGAGGCTTGGCGATGACTTCGATGCCGGACTCGAGCGGATCATTTTCGTCGATCAAGGTGAGGTCGGCTTGGCCTTTTTCACCGAAGAGTTCTTTGAACATATCGCGGAAGTTGATGCGAACTTGCGCGAAGGTTTCTGAGAAACGGCGTTGAGTTTCTTCGTTGATGCGTTCGATAACCGCGAGGAGTTCGGTTTTGGAGGAAACGAGATCGTCGTGCTGGTTACGAAGGAAGGTATGGCGTTCTTCAAGCTCGTCGTATTCTTCGATAGCGTCGACGTTGACTGGACCCATGGATTCGATCTTGCGTTTGAGGTCTTGGACGAGGACTTCGATATGGTTCCAGTTCGGTTCGCCTGGCATGTCGGGGATATCGTCGGAATCTGCCGTGGAGCTGTTAGAAACCTCCACCTCGGGATCGGTTTCATCCGCGCCGGAAGCGTTTCGAGCATTTCTGGATTGGAGAGTTGTTAGGAGAAGATGAGCATCTGGCTCGAAGGATTCGAGAGTGATCTGGTGACGATCTTCGGTCGTAGAAAGGAGGTTTTCCAGGCGTAGATCGAGCTTGGTGGCGGCGATTTCTTCGCGGCCTTTTTGTTCGTTGATCGCAGCGAGTTGTTTGCGGATTGCCGAGAGGCCTGCTTCAGCGAGTTCGATGTTTTTGATTAACTCGTTGCGGCCTTGTGAGCGGGACGAGAGTTCTTGTTGGAGATCTTCTGCCTCGATTCTATGATCCTCGACTTGAGATGTGAGGGATGCATTTTCATCGATGGATGATTGGATGCGTTGTTGGAAATTTTCGATTTCGGTTTCGCGGCGGATGGCGATTTCGCGGAGCTCGGAGAGGCGCGCTTCCATGGGGCGTTGTTGTTCCTCGGCGGCTTGTTTGGCGCGTTTCTCGACGGCTAGATTGGTGCGGAGTTCGTTGAGAGAGGCGAGCAGTTCTTGTTCTGAGGAGAGAGCGGAATCGGATTGGGATTGAAGCGAGCGAGATTGGTCTTCGATGGCTTCGAGGCGATCGCGAGTGGCTGCGAGTTCGGATTCGAGGGTTTGGCGGGAGTCTGCTGCGGAGTTTTCGCGTTTCTCCAGTTCGGTGCGTTCCCAGCGCACGTTTTCGATGCGGGTATTGAAGTTTTCGACTTCGCGGGTAGCAAGGGAGAGTTGGCCTTGGAGGGTTGAAAGTTCGACTTTTTGGCGTTGCAGGCGTTCGCGTGCGGTTTCGACGGCTTCGCGGTTGGTTTCGAGGGCGGTTTCAAGGGAAGCGACGCGTTTGCGTGCTTCTTCGTCGGCTTTGCGGAGTTCAGCGACTTCTAATTCCAATGCGCGAACTTCGTTTTGGCGTTCTAACAGTGAGCTGGAATTTCCGGAATTGGCGCCGCCTTGGATGGTTCCTTCTGGAGAAAGCATTTCGCCAGCAAGGGTGACGAAGGTTAGGGTGGAGTAATCAGAGCGAAGCTTGATGGCGGTTGTTAGATCTGGGACGATCAAGGTCTTTTCTAACAACTGTTCGATAATTGCAGCGATTTGTGGCTCGGATTTAACTTTGTCGAGAGCCCATGCGGTTGCGCCCTGTGGGAGAGTTTCGATTTGGGTTCCTGAGGCGACGGGGATGAGATCTTTTGGGAGGATGGCGGCTTGGCCGAGTTTTTTCTCGGTGAGGCGTTGGATGAGAGTCTCGGCGATTTGAGAATCGGAAACGATAACGGTTTGGAGTTTTGCTCCGAGGGCGGCTTCGATGGCGCGGGCGGCGGTTTCATCGGCGCGGATGAAGTTGGCGAGGACGCCTTCGATAGATGGTTGGAAATACTCTGGGGTATCGAGGCCTTTGAGGAGGTTCTGTGTGCCTTTGGCGAAACCTTCGCCGGAGGCGACGAGTTGTTTCACTGCATCCTGACGAGCGGCGCGTTGAGCGAGAATTTCGTTAGATTCGGTGGCGGCTTTGCGTGAAGCATCGAGATCGCCACGGGTGTGTTGATAGCTTCGCTCGGCGGCTTGGAAAGTTTCTTCAAGCTCGGTGAGTTTGTTGCCGGTTTCGCTAACAGAAGCTGCGATCTGCGTTTGTTGTGCGATGAATTCTTCAGCGCCGATGTTGAGGCGTTGTTCTTCCTCGGAGAGTTGGCGTGAGCGATCGCGGTTGCCTTCGAGTTGGGCGAGGGAGGATTCAATTTTCGCCTGCATGGAGGCGATGAGGGTTTGGGTTTGGTTGGCCTCGATGCGAGAAGCGCGGAGTGAGGCTTCTAGGTTGGCACGGGCTTCGCGGGCGGCGAGAGTTTGTTCTTCTTGTTTGGCGAGTTGGAGTTCTTGCTCGGCGATGCGGCGATTGAGTTGATCGAGTTGATCGTTAGCGGCGCTGAAATCGTATTCCTGTTGGGCGAGTTTTTCGCGAGTTGTGGTGATATCTGCGTGGTTTTGAGAAATGCGGAGATCGAGCTCAGATTTGCGCTCGTTGTTGAAAGCGATGCGCGCTTGAGCGGAGGCTAGGGAGTTTTGGTGTTCGTTGAGTTTTTGGCGGAGCTCTGCGAGTTCGGCTTCGAACTGTCGGGCGGCGGTGCGGGCTTCGGCAACGAGTTCTTCTTTCTCTGGAAGCTGGCGCTCGAGGTGGGAATCCTGTGCGTCAAGCGAGCGAATGGAGTTGGTGAGTTCCGCGCGAGCGGCGGTGATTTCGACGTAGCGTTTGTGTGCGAGATGGGTGTCGAGAACGCGGTAGTCGGTTGCGAGAGCTTGGAAGCGACGGGCTTTGGCGACCTGGCGTTTGAGCGAATTCATGCGGCGCTCTTGTTCTGCTAGAACGTCGGAAACGCGAAGGAGGTTGGCCTCGGTATATTCGAGTTTGCGGAGGGCGTCTTTTTTCTCGCGTTTGAATTTGGTAATGCCGGCGGCTTCTTCAAAAACGGCTCGGCGTTCTTCAGGTTTAGAAGATAAGATTTGATCGATCTGGCCTTGCGCCATGATGGAGTAAGCGGTGCGGCCAATGCCTGTATCCATCAGCATGTCGTGGATATCTTTGAGGCGGCAGAGAGTTCCGTTGAGGCGGTATTCAGAACGACCATCGCGGAATACTCGGCGGGTGATGGAGACTTCGTTGTAGTCGACTTTGAGGGATTCTTCGCAGTCGGCCATGGTGAGTGTGACTTCTGCCATGCCGAGCGGTTTGCGTTTTTCTGTTCCGTTGAAAATGACGTCTGCCATTTCTCCACCCCGCAGTGCTTTCGCGGAAGTTTCACCGAGGACCCAGCGAATGGCATCGACTACGTTAGATTTTCCGCAACCGTTAGGGCCTACGATGCCGGTGACACCTTGAGCGAATTCGAAGACGGTTTTATCGGCGAAAGATTTGAAGCCGTGGATTTCGAGAGTTTTAAGATACATAGAGGTGGTGGTAAGCGGGGTTAAGAAAAGGGTGAGGAAGAGATTTCCTGAATGATTGGAGCTTACGAAGAAATTTTTCAGAGGCAAGGTGGGAGTGGGTCCAAGCGCAAGATGTAGTATGGAAATTATTGTTAATAACCAATATGTAGTGTTTCTGGCTATTTAGCAGAAGTTAACTAAAATGCGATTCTGGGGTTGGGCGAGGTTGGGCGAGCGATGGCGGGGAGGGGGGCTTTCGGGGTATTTAGTTCCAGAGTTTGCGCTTGCGAAAGCACTCACGACTGATACTCATTTGCGCCATGTCAAGTGGGGAAACGCGATCCCAAGCGTGTTTTAGATGGGCGATGATTTTTAGCATGATGTGTTTCATGCAAGGTCGAGTCGTGGCTCAGGCGCCGAAAGTTCCGAATTTTGACCCATCCGAAGTATATTTTCAGGGGTATCTAGCAGTGCGTGCGGCTGAGCAGTTGGAGAAGGATCTGGATTTTGTCGGGGCGTTGAACAAGTATCAACAAGCGACGGAGTTATTTGGTTCGGTGGAGAAATTTTATCCAGACTGGAAAGTGGACATGGTGAAGAACCGGAAGGATTTGACGGTTAAGGCGATGACTGGTGTGCAGGAAAAGGCAGGCGAGCGGATTAAGAAAGATCGCGGTGTGATTGCGGAGTTGGAAGGTGGCGAGAAGGTGGGTGGAAAGTTAATCAATCCGGCGAAGAATGTGAAACCGTTGACCCCTGCAGTTTTAGAGGTTGATCCGCTGAAAGCGCGACGGCTGAAAGATGCGGAAGCGGAGTTAGAGCGTTTGCGTGGTGAGATTAAGAAAGCTGAGGCGGTGGCTCAGCAATCAACTCGGAATGCGGCGGCTGAAGATTTACAAAAGCAGAATCAGGCGCTTTCTGGAAAATTAAAGGCGGTTCAGAATGAGGTGAGTTCTTTGCGTGCGCAGATGGCTTCTGCGCCGCTGGAAGGGGTGATGAAATCTTTGAATGAGCGGATCGATCAATTGAATCAGGAAAAAGAGGTGATGGGATTGGCGTTGAAAACTAGCCGAGGAGATCACAACCAAGCCTTATCAAAAATCGAGATTTTGACGGAGGACATGGAGCTTATGAAAAAGCAGGCCGCTGAGATGCGTCAGAAGCAGGCGGATATACAGAGAGATCTTGAGACTGAGCGTAAGGTTGCCAATGAAGTGGTTGCGGGCCAGTTGCGGCAGATGAACCAGATGGAGCGTGTGCTTACGGAAAAGAACATTCAGTTAGAAACAGCGAATAAGCAGATTACGAGTTTGAAAGCAGAGTTGAATGAGAGCCGCGCTGCATACAGTGAAATTCAGGAAGAGCGCGATGGATTATTGCGTGAGCGTGATCACATGGCGGCTTTGTTGAAGTTAAACGAGTCCGGTCGGATCGAAGAGCTGGTTGCTCAGAATATCGGTTTAGTGAAATCATTACGGGAGAAGAAAGAGGAGTTTGAGCGTCTAAGTATAGATAACAACTCGTCGAAGGATGAGATTACTGAAGCGCAGCAGAATCTAGCGATTGCGAAATCCCAGATCAATCGCTTGCAACAAGATAAGCGGGATCAAGATAAACGGATTTCTGAGTTGACCGAAAAGTTGCGGAACGAAGAGCTGTTGTTGATGAGTGGGGAAATGAAAGCGGATCCAGAAGAGGTTGAGATGTTGCGAGAAGTGATTCGTCGGCAGCTTCGGGTGCAGGAAAGAAGGAGTCAGGCGAAAGATTTGTTAGTAGATACGGTAAAAAAATTGGGGAAAGAAGATGATCAATTGAAAGAAGCTATAGAGTTTTTTGATGGAACTGAATTAGTGCTTAGTCCGGATGAGCAGAAATTGGTCGCGGACCAGAATGTGGATGGAGAAATTTTTTCGCCTACCTTTGCTAGAAATCGCGAGTTGGTTAGGCGTGATGTTGCGAAACTTAATGTTGAGTTAGAGAGTTACAATCGTGCGGCGAACAAGGCGTATTTATCGAATCGGATGCATTCGGCGCGTGAGTTATATGAAATGATGATCGAGCAGCATCCCGGGCATATTCAGGCGATTTGTAGTTTGGGAGTGGTGCAGTTAAAGCTTAAAGAGCCAGTTGAAGCCTTGGCGAGTTTCCAGAAAGCGATCGAGTTGGATAATAACAATTCGTATGCGAATCAGATGTTAGGGTTTACATACATGCAGCTTGAAGAATTAGAGAAGGCAGAGAAGTACTTGCAGCGTGCGATCGATCTAGCGCCTGATGATGCTAAGAGTTATATGTTGTTGGGAACGGTCTGTTACAGTTTTGGAAAAGCAGAGGAGGCGGAGTCTCGATTCAAAGGAGCTATCGCGGCGGACCCAATGCCAAACGAGCCATATTTCAACATCGCGATGATTTGTGCGGATCAGGGACGGATAAAAGATGCGAAGCAGTATTACAGTAAGGCTTTAGAAAGAGGTGCGGTTCCTGACCAAGCATTGGAATCTAAAATCATGAAAAACTGATGGTTTCCTATCGGTCATATTTTTGTACGTTTCTATCATTGCTGGTGATAGGTTGTGCGACTCAGACAAAGAAGAAAGTGAGCGCGGAGCTCAGTGAGCCACAATCGCTATCTCAGCGGCTTGCGGAAAGTGGTGGGTATAAGCAAGATGCGGATGGAAATTGGGCGCCGACGTCTAACAAGCGTAGTTCTTTCGAACATCAGGGAGAGAGCCCATATTTCAAAGGTAAAATTGAAAAGAAAGCTTACCAAACGGGTGATTATGAAAAGACAAGTTGGTGGGGAAAGAAGACATATCAAAAAAGTGAATATCAGGGGGATACGGATGGATCGAGATTCAAGATTGAATCACAGCAACAAGGTAAGGTGGCGTATTTAGGAAATAAAAAGGTGGATACACTAGATCCTTATCGAACCAATAGATTGGAGTATGGTGATGCTAGAGAATCGGATGCAAAGCAATTGGATAAGCCGCGGAATGACTACGCGGAGTCCAGAAGGCGTAGTTATGTGCAACCTTCAGTGATTGATTGGGAAGAACAGCGCAAATTGAGTATGGAAGAATCACGAAGTATCCTGGGTCGTTAGGAGGCTGCATGATTTTTTGCAGGGAATTGCTCTAATTTTGGAGACTAACCCCATGTTTCCGTGGTGGAATTTAGGATTTCAAGGGTTTATTTGAGGATTCCTAGAAATTGAGGTTCAAGGGGTGATGTTTTCTGAATCGACAATTTAAGTAACCGTGGCAGATTATCCGAAAGAATTTCAGAATACTGACGCTATAAGATTATGATTAAATTTTGGTTACGCAACGCGACGCTGGTCGTAGGTTTTATCGCTTCCTCCCAAGCGGTTAAGGCACAGCAAGCAGATTTCGATGAGGTTGGGAAGCAAATGGCGATCATGCTGCAGAACAGCCACTTTGCGAGGTTGCCTTATGATGCTCAGTTGGGGCATCGGTTTTTTGAGGATTATTTAGAAGGGTTGGATTTTCAGAAGCTTTATTTCACTCAACAAGACGTCGATGGTTTTCAGGCGAAATATGGCGATCGTTTGCACACGCTTTTGCTTCAGGGAAAGAGCATGCAGCCGGCGATAGAGATTTATGATGTGTTTCGCCAGAGAGTTGCGGAGCGGACTAAGCAGACCGAGGAGTTGCTTGCTGGGGAGTTTGATTTTTCGGGCGATGAAACCGTCATGATGTCGCGTAAAGATGCTGCATGGCCTAAGGATGAGGCAGAGGCAAAAAAAGTATGGGCAGAGCAAATCAAAGAAGCCGTGTTAGCAGAAACGTTGAGGCGCGAAACGCTTGCGAAGTTAGCAAAAGAGCAGGGCAAGAATGATCCAAGCACGGACAATCTCGATCCGAAGAAAAAAATCTCTCTGCGTTACAAGCGGTTGCAGACGAGTATCCAAGATGTGGATTCTGAAGATATCGCAAACTATTTTCTGAGTGCTGTGGCGACGGCATTCGATCCGCATACCGATTACATGAGTTTCCGTGAGATGAACCGTTTCAAGGACGGGATGAAGAATGAATTGGTGGGAATTGGAGCCTTACTGCAAGCAGAAGAGGATGGCGCAACCGTGATCAAAGGGATTGTTGTAGGTGGTCCAGCTGACAAAGAAGGAACACTGAAATTGAACGACAGGGTTGTGGGTGTGGATTCAGTAAGCACTGGCAAGCCAGCAGATATGGCGGATATCATGTTCATGTCGATCGATAAGGTTGTGGATTTGATCCGTGGCAAAGAGGGCACAACCGTGGCTTTGAAAGTGGAGCCAGCAGGTGGTTCGGCAGGTGAAACGAAGATTATAAAAATACAGCGCGGCAAAGTTGAGCTAAAAGATGAGCAAGCAAGTGGCGAGCTGATCGAGATGAAAAATGAAGCGGGTGAACCCAAGAAAATCGGGGTGATTACGTTGCCTTCTTTTTATGCAGATTTTGATGAAGGCCTAGTAAGCTCATCAGTTGATGTGGAACGTATTCTCAATCGTTTGATTGAAGAAAAAATGGACGGCTTAATTTTTGATCTACGTAACAACGGCGGAGGATCGCTCGAAGAGGTTCGCCGCATGACTGGATTTTTTGTTGAGCCTGGTCCAGTAGTCCAAGTAAAAAACACGATAGGACAAGTTCAGGTTAAAGACTCAGATAATGTCAAACCGCTTTACACGGGTCCTATGATTGTGATGACAGATAAGACCAGTGCATCTGCTAGTGAAATTTTAGCGGGTGCGTTGCAGGATTATAATCGCGCTGTCCTTGTTGGTGAATCTTCGACCTTTGGTAAAGGCACGGTGCAACAACCAATGGACATTGGTCGCCAACTTCCGTTGTTTGCGGTAAAAGACAAGGCGGGCTATTTAAAAGTCACGATTCAAAAATTTTACAGGCCATCGGGTTCTTCTACACAAATGGATGGGGTTGTACCGCATATCGTCATGCCTAGTATCATGGATGCTTTGGAGGTAGGAGAGGCGCATATGGAAAACGCTCTGCCGCATGATCGAATCCGCCCGGCAGCAGATTTTCGCCCTGAAAATAAACGGGCATTGTTCCTTCCTCGTTTGAAAGAACTCAGTCAGGAGCGGATCGGGAAATCCCAAGATTATAAGTATGTCATCCAAGACATCTTTAAAGCGAAAGATCGCATCAAAAAGAATCAGATTTCTCTAAACATTGCGGAGCGCAAGCGTGAGTTGGCTGAGTCTGAAGAACAACGTAAAACACGTAATATAGAGCGCCGTGAGCGATTTGAAAAGCTCGCCAAGGAAGACGCAAATAAATTCAAATTCTACAAAGTTAATCTGGACGTTATTAATGCGGCTGCGCCGCTCAAAGCCTACGATCCATCTGCGGAAAATGGTGACTTTATGCGCCGCGCTGTGGATGAAACAGCAGGATTGGATGATACTCCCGATTGGCCGACTGGACTTAATCCGGAAAAGCGTGAGGCAATCCATGTGTTGACCGATCTCATCAGCTTGACGGACAACGCCAAGATGGCGGGCATTTTAAAAAATGACGGTGCTATCCGCTGATGTTAGAGATTTCCGAGAATCTAATACGAATTCGTGAAAGGATGAATGCAGCCTGCCTACGGGTGGGACGCGATGCGGCATCGGTTCAGTTGATCGCGGTTTCTAAAACCTTTCCGGTGGTTGATATTCAAGAGGCGGTGGATGCCGGTCAGAATATTTTTGGGGAAAGTCGCTTGCAAGAGGCAGCTCCGAAAATTGAGGGTTTAGCGAGTGAGCTTGAATGGCATTTTATAGGCCGAGTGCAGAGTAATAAAGTGCGGAAAATTTTGCCTTTGTTTGATTACGTGCATGCGGTGGATTCGTTCAAACTTGCGACTTACATCGACGGAGTCGCGATGGATATGGGGCTTCTTCCAAAGATTTTCCTGCAAGTCAATCAGTCGGGTGAGGAGAGCAAAGGTGGTTTCAGTGTATCTGAGTTGCGGGAGAAGATTTATGAAATCGCAGCTTTGAAACACCTTGAAGTGGTTGGCTTGATGACGATACCAACAGCGGAGGAAGACCCGGAAGATGCACGGCATTGGTTTGCTGAAATGAGAATTCTTCGTGATGATATCATGCGGAACGGTGACATTAAAATTCCGTTCTTAAGCATGGGGATGAGCGGAGATTTTGAGGTGGCGATAGAAGAGGGTGCTACTCATGTGCGTGTCGGTTCAGCTATCTTTGGGCGACGAGCATACAAAATTTCAGGAGAACTCGGATAAGATGAAAATTGAAATCGAACATGTATGTCAGATTGGCGAAGAGCTCGCGATCCGTATGAGTGATGGGCGAGAATTGTATTTTCCTCTGGCCTTATTGCGGCGTGCTTGTCCGTGTGCGAGTTGCCAGGGAGAGCCAGATGCTATGGGGCGTGTGCAGAAACCCAAGGTTGAGTATGGAGATGGTGCCTTTGTATTGAGGCGTTTTGAGAAGGTTGGGGGATATGGGCTGCAACTTTTTTGGGCTGACTCACATGGTACAGGAATTTACAGCATTTCTTATCTAGAAAAGCTGGATCGTCTGGCGCAGAATTAGCAGTCTATGACCCAGTGATTACGGTTCTACTGGTGCTTCGGCAGCGGCAGGTTCGGTAGCTGGCTCCACTTCGTCAACGGCTGTTTCGACGATATCGCTGACACCTTCCGCGACTTTATCAGCTCCAGCAGATACTTTTTCTTCGGTTGTTTCTGCCTTCGGTTTGCATGCGACAAAGGCAAATGCACATGCAGCGAGGGTGATAGTTAGGATCTTTGCTTTCATAGATTAGGTTGGTTAGGACTAGTTCACGGAAAAATGAGGTTTCCGTTTTTTGTAGAATTGACGTTTGAGGCTGTTGAGTCAAAGAAAAGCATCATTTTTACCATTTCAGTGTATCGTAAGCAGTCTGCCCTTGCGGAGAAGGGCTTCGCGGATTTGAATTCGCACGCATCGAATGTATTTGCTGAAAAAAGTTTTTGAGCTCAGAGAAAAAGCTCATTCAGACCACGAGAAGCCATTTTTGGAGCATCTCGAGGATTTGCGCGTTATGGTTACGCGGGTGGTGATTACTTTGCTGATTTCGATGATCATTTGTTTTACCTTTCAGGGGGAGTTGATGAGTGTTCTGCGGGCACCAGCTGAGGAGATTCTTTTTACCAAGCAAAAGGAAAGCATGCCGGACGCCGCGACCCATGAGGGAATCAAGGTACCGACAGTTGAGATTTGGAATGAGGCTCGCAAAGCGGAGCAGATTGCTTTGGGTCTGGATGAGATGCAGCGAAAAGCATTTTACCAAAATTTGGATGATCCAGATCTGGAGTTTCATGCGAGAAGCGTTTCTTTACTGAGGGCGGCTAAAGCATTGCCTGAGGATAAGCGAGTTGGATTTGTGAAGAAACTTGGCGTCGATGATCAAATGGTCAGGCAGCTTCTCGCCTTGCTGGAATCGAATCCAGATGTGAATCCAAGCTCGGGTCCTAGCACAGACATGATGTCTGCGTTGAAACCAACGGAGACGTTCATGTTATCCATGAAGCTGGCGTTTTTCGCCGGTATCGTTTTGGCGTTTCCTTTGTTGCTGATGTTTATCCTGCAGTTCGTCTTGCCTGGCTTACATGCGAATGAAAGACGCATGCTCTGGCCGGCGATGGCGATCGGCTTTGGATTGTTTGTAGGTGGTGTATGCTTTGCTTATTTCCTCGTGCTTCCGAAGGCGCTGCTGTTTTTCTATGAGTGGAGTGCGAATCTCGGAGTTTCTAACGAATGGCGCATTGGCGAATACATCACTTTCGCAACGCAGTTCACTTTGCTTTTTGGACTTTCATTCGAGTTGCCTGTGGTCGTGATGGTTTTAGTCAAACTAGGCATACTGACATACGAGAGCATGACGAGAACGCGCACCTACGCAATCGTTGCGATTTATGTGGCCGCTGCAATTATCACTCCGACGCCTGACATCATGACGTTGAACCTGATGGCAATGCCGATGTTGGTTCTCTATGAGATTTGCATCTGGTTGGCGTGGTTCGATCGGAAGAAAAACCGCGAAACTGAGCGGAAGGAAGAAGAGGAATTGAAAGAGCGCCGCAAGCAATGGTTGATTCAAGACGAGCATGCTGCGGATGATCACCATGAAGTGGAAAAGCCCGAGGATGTGGAAGAATCCGGAGATCATGGTTGGCATGATGATTACCACCATGATCCAGAACTCTATCATGATCCCTATCAGTATGGATTACCCGAAGATGAAGAATGGGCGCAGCCCAAAGATGCGGTTGTCGGTGATGAGTCTGCTGAAAAGCCAAAGGATGATTTGGATGAGGATAAGAAATCTTGAGATGCTATGAATACAGAAGTTGTTAAGCCAAATGGAGTCAGTGACAAATCCCCCTTCGCTGGCTGCGCGATTTTCATGACAGTGCTTTTGGTCGTGGTATTTCTGATCGTGTTTTCTGTGTTTGTATTGTTCCAACAATTCAAAGAGATTGCAAAATTCACGGAGGAGAAGCCCGTGAAAGTTCAAGTCGAGACCATCGTAGATCGCGAGTCGGAACTCAATGGGTTAGCGGAAAAAATCGAGCGCTTTCGCATCGCGGTGATGGATGGCAAGTCGGCCAGCTTGGAGTTAAATGCAGCTGAGCTCAATCTTGCGATCGCGACGTATGATGCGTTCAAAGACCTGAGAGGTAATTTCAGGGTTCGCGAAATTTCAAGTGAGCGAATGCAGTTTGATATCTCATTCGAGTTAAACGGCAGGCCGAGACTCGGCAAGAAAGGCGAGGGCGGATGGGTGGCTTCTGATCCAAGATATTTGAATGGTGTGCTGATCACCGAGCCAGGCTTGCTGAACAAAGAAGTGGTATTGCGGGTGCAAGATATAAATGTGAGTCATGCAGCGGTGCCGCGTGAATTCATTGAACGATTTTCTCCATACCGCATTGCTTCTAAATATGTGGGTGAGTCTGAGATCGGAAAAGTGATGGCAGTGCTGACGAAGGTCGAACTCGGAGATGGCGTGGTTCGTTTTGTTAAAGAGGAAGGTGTTATCCCGAAAGATACAGTGACGAAAGAAGAGGTAGATCAATCGAGTCAACGGTTGTTCAAGTTTCTTGGAATCGCGGCATCGATCTTTTTGTTCTTCGTGGCGGTGATTCTCTTTTTAGGTATGCGTTCGAAGAAACGTCGGGTAACTTTGGAAGGTCCGGATGAGCCAGCTTGAAGATGAAATTTCTGATGTCTTGAATAAGGCGATCCGCGGCTTGGGAAAAAGTTTTCTCGAAGTCGCTCAGGCGGTAGGTCTGGATGAAGCGAGCTTGCAGCAAGTTCTTGCTGGTGCGTTGGATGAAGTTACGCTCAGAAAGTTAGCGACTGTCTTGAATCTCGATGCTGAAGCTTTATTGACTTTGTCCACTTATGAGCCACGGGTCACCGAAGTGCCAGGTGTGAAAAGATTAAGCATGCCGTATCGCGCATGTTCGGTGAATGCTTGGTTTTTAGAGATGGATGGAGTTTCACTCCTGTTCGATACTGGTTGGAATCGGGCAGATATTTTATCGCAACTCGATTGCATCCGACCCGATGCTGTTTTTCTCACGCATGCGCATGAGGATCATGTTGGCGGGGTCGAGTCGCTTCAAGAAAAGGGTGTGAAAATCATTTCTGAGTCAGAAGCTCTGCAGGCTGGCGAATATCAATTTGGAAACATAAGGATTCAGGTGATGGATCTATCCGGTCACTGCGTGCCGACTGCGAGTTATTTGATCACAGGTTTTGAGAAATCGTTATGGGTCGTGGGCGATGCGATTTTTGCGGGTTCGATGGGTGGGTGCAAATCTCCTGAGAATTTCACCATGGCAGTGGCGACCTTGGGCAAGGGCTTTGAGCAGGTGTGTACGGAGTGTTTGATTCTTCCCGGCCATGGCCCGATGACTTCAGTGGAGTCGGAGAAAACCTCGAATCCGTTTCGCAAGTATTTCTCTTAGTGCAAAACACTTGCGTTAAAAAGGATGTGTGGCAAGTTGGCGGCGATGAAATTTCGATGGATCCTTGCATGGTGCGTGGCGTTTTGCGCTGCGGCATCGGCTGCTGAACTCAAAGTGGTGTCGATGCATCCTTTGATCGGGGATTTATTGAAACAGGTGGGTGGAGATAAAATTGAGGTGGTGGATTTGATCGGTGCAAAGGGAGATCCACATAATTTTGAGCCGAGAACCGAAGACATCGCAGCGGTTTCCGGAGCTAAAGTTTACTTTGTTTCGGGGATGGGTTTGGAAGGCTATTTGCCAAAGCTGCGTTCCATTTTGCCTGCGGGTGTTCGCATCGTTGAGGTCGGCGCCACTCTGCCTGCGCTGCATGGAGTTTGCGAGCATGAGGAGCATGACCACAACCACGAATTGGATCCGCATTGGTGGCATTCAGTGGATTTAGTCAGGCGTGCGACATCGGTGGTTGCGGAGG
Source organism: Akkermansiaceae bacterium (assembly GCA_031422775.1). Taxonomy (GTDB): domain Bacteria; phylum Verrucomicrobiota; class Verrucomicrobiia; order Verrucomicrobiales; family Akkermansiaceae; genus Luteolibacter. Next base: position 23,174 of record JANPMK010000051.1, read on the forward strand.
AGTTGTCTAAGGAATTACCTGCAGAGCGTCAGGCGCTTGAGGCAAATGCAACGGCTTACCGCAAGCAGCTCGATGAGTTAGAAAAGTGGTTGAAGCGTGAAGTTGTCAAAATTCCGAAAGATCACAGAAAGTTAGCCACCACACATTCTGCCTTTCAATATTTCTGCAAAGCATACGGCTTCGAATCGTTTGCCGTTCAAGGAGTGAATCGGGAGCAAATGCCTGGCGCAAAGGAACTCGCGGAATTGATGAAGTCTTTGAAGGACGAAAAAGTCGCCGCGATTTTTCCTGAGAGGGAATCCAATCCGAAAATACTTACCAGCCTGACGCAAGATACCGGCATCAAACTCGCTGGGGAATTGATCGCGGACGGACGCGGCGTGACTTATTACGAGGAAATGATGCGAGCTAATGTGACCACGATCGTTTCCGCACTCAGCGCAGAGTGATCGCAACTGGGCAATGATCCGATCCCATCACGTGTGGAAGGATCGTGGCATCATGGAGTCGGCCAACCAGGGCGGGAGACAAACCGAAGTAATCGATTCTCCATCCAACGTTTCGCTCGCGCGCACCGCCACGGTATGACCACCACGAATAGGCTTCGGTTTTATCGGGGTAAAGGTGTCGGAAAGTATCGACGAAGCCACTTTCTAGTAACGTTGTAAAACTCGCGCGCTCCTCATCAGAGAAACCCGGGCTTTTTCGGTTTGATGCGGGACGGGCGAGGTCAATTTCGTTGTGGGCGACGTTGAGATCCCCGCAGAAAATGACATGCTTTTCCATGGCGAGTTGATTCAAGTGGAGGCGAAACGCTACGTCCCATTCTAACCGATATGGCAGTCGACGAAGTTCGTCTTGGGCGTTGACGGTGTAGACGTTGACGAGAAAGAAGTCGTCATATTCCAAGGTGATAACGCGGCCTTCTTTATCATGTTGTTCGATGCCCAAGCCCAGCGAGCAATTGAGTGGCGTTTCCTTGGTGAAAATCGCGGTGCCAGAATATCCGGGTTTGTCGGCGGAATTCCAAAAGCCTTTATATGCTCCGAATTCGAGGGGGAGTTCCACTTGTTCGGGGCGGGCTTTGGTTTCTTGTAGGCAGAAAATATCCGGGTCTTCAGTCGAGATGAAATCGGCTAGACCTTTGTTGAGAGCGGCACGGATGCCATTGACGTTCCAGGAGATGAGTTTCATGAGTGGGGCTTGGGGAATGCGTCTCAATACATGGGACATTCTCATTGTGTTCAAGAAAAGTATTTCTCTGGAGAAGTTCATCCCTTCGAGGAACCTATCGAATCGCGAGACAAAGACTTCTCTTGGATTATCCGACCGTATCTGGAAATCTCTTCCTGAATGAGCGGCGCAGATTTCAAAATCCAAATCCTGATCCAGCGTGGAAATTTTAAAGAGGCGCAATCCTTGATCCGCGCCCGCCTTGCGGAAGAGCCGAGCGATCCTGATCTTCATCTCATGCTCGCGCAGGCCTTGCTTCATCTCGACCGACCAAAGGAGGCGGAAGTTTCTGCTAAAACAGCTATCGGTTTGGATCCCGAATCCGGACATTCTCATGAAGTTCTGGCTCAGATTCTGATCGGCTCTTCAAATCCCAAAGGTGCGGAAGAGGCTGTAAGAGAAGCGATGTCACTAGACGGCGACAGCGCCAGCTTGCGTGCCATCCTCGCGCGCATCGCCTCGGATAAGGGAAAGCATCAGAAATGCCTCGAGCATGCGCAATGCGGCTTGGAAATCGATCCCGACGACGATGCTTGTCGGTTTTACCGTGGTATCGCGTTAAGCAGGCTCGGCCATCACGAGGAGGCCGATCAAGTGGCGCTCGGTCTTCTGGGTGACGATCCAGAGGAATCGACCAATCACTGCGCCCGGGGATGGATCATGTTGGAAAGGAATGCGATCGAATCTGCCAAAATACACTTTCAGGAAGCGTTGCGGCTCGATCCGGATAATGAGGATGCGCGCTGCGGACTTGCGAGGTGTCTGCAACAGGGGAATCCATTTCTGGGTTGGTTTTTGAGGGCGATCATCGCGGTGGATAAGATATCTTTTACCAAAATGCTAATTGCCGTGGTGCTTGTGGGCATCGTGCTTCCCCGTTTTTTACGTGGCGATGGTATGCCGGCGCCTGTCATCATCGCAGGTGAAATTCTCAGAATAAGCGTGCTCTCATTCTCTTTTCTGGTGGTGGTCGCTACACCGCTTTTCAGTTCGCTGCTGTTTCTGAGCCGCGGTGGTCGGAATGCGCTTGGCTCCTTCGAATTGAAAGCGGTGAAATGGAGTATCGCTCCCCTGTTAGGTGGAGTGGTTCTGCTCGTTCTGTGGATAGCAGGCGGCGGAAAATCGATACCGCTGGCGGCTTTGGGATTTTTGTGCACCTCCACTCTTCTTTATGAGGCAATCGCGCAGCGTCATCCATGGGTGAGGCGCCGGATGCTGATGGTGGCTGGCGCAGCTTCTCTGTGCGCCGTTTGGTTTCTGCTGGGGCCAGCATGGCTGATCTTGCCGCTGGTAGAAGATCTGGTCAGCAATATAAAGGCGAATCGCCAAGATTCAGATTCTGCCATGTTGGCGGAGGACATGAAGCGGCATGTCACGGAAATGATTCGAGTGCGAAACTATTTTTTCACCTATCCGGCCCTGGCCTTATATATGTTCACCTCATATTCGGGTGACTTGATCGGGTGGTTGACGCGCAGGGCTCCGGACGATGCGGACTAAGGTGGTGGAAAAGTCGCAGGACGGCTAGACACGTGAGCATTCTCAACAGCCATCATGATCTCTCATGCATGCAAATCAAAGCGTGACTACAGTATCAGGGTCAGGAAGGAAACGGGCGCGGAGCGGCGAACCTTCGCGGCGCCAAACGCGGTGCACCATCCAAGCCGTGGCGAGAAGTGGGGCACAAAGATTGACTCCTGGGATGACGAAGAGGAGTGCAAGGGTCAATCCCCCGCGAAGCATCTCTTTGCGATGGTCTCGATAGAGATTCTTGGCTTCAGCTAACGAAACATGACGCATGGCCACCACTTGGAAATACTCGCGGGAAAGCAGGAAAGAATTGAGCAATACGTAAACCACCACATTCAGCACCGGAATGAAATAAAACGGCAGTGCCAGCAGGTTCCAGCCTATCCCGCGTATCAATACACGCAGCGAGGAATGAATCTGCTCGCCTAACGGAACTTTGCGCGGGGCGGGAGCCAACGGGTAGTGGCGTCGTTCTATCCGATCTGCCAGTGGTTCAAGAAACACTCCGCACATAGCGGTGACGATGAGTGGGAATGTGAACCATCCGACCACAAGCACCAGGAGCGATCCCACTCCGCTGAGCATCCATTCGTCCCATCGAGTTTTGGCAAACCATCCTTGGTGCAGCCAGTCAAGCCCGCCGATCAGCCACCAAGCCAGCCAAGCGATCCCCGCGAAGACCAACAGGGTTCCCACAAGCCCTGCGAGTAGCACCCACCAGGCGAAGGGTTCACGCAGTACTCCGAAAGCGAGTCTCAAATCACTGAGTTCGCGTTTCACGGTTACGGTTGTAGGTGGATGCGGCATAGTGGAAATGGTGTCAGGGGATAATCAGAGAATTAACATGCAGTCGCCATAAGAATAGAATCGGTATTTTTCAGCGACGGCTTGGCGGTAGGCTTCGAGCGTGAGCTCGCGTCCTGCGAAGGCGGAGACGAGCATGATCAAAGTGGATTTCGGGAGGTGGAAATTGGTTAGAAGACCATCGACCGCTTTGAACTGATAGGGAGGATGGAGGAAAATGTTGGTTTCTCCCGAGAGTGGACCGGATTTTGAAATGCGAATCTCAGGTGAGGCATCGGCGATGGATTCCAAAACCCGCGTGACCGTGGTGCCGACCGCGATCGTGCGTTTGGCGCGGTTGATGTTACGGATGGTTTCTGCGGTGACGTGATATTTTTCCGAGTGCATCACGTGTTCTCCGATGTGATCGACACTCACTGGCCTGAACGTTCCGACTCCAACATGAAGCGTAATGAAATCATGCGAAATGCGCTCCAAAATTTCCGGAGTGAAGTGCAGCCCGGCAGTCGGAGCGGCGATGGCGCCTTCTTCTTTGGCGAATACGGTTTGATAGCGTTCCTGATCCATCTCTTCATCATCGCGGCCCATGTAATGCGGCAAGGCGAGGTGACCATGTTGATGGATATCGATGGGTTGCTGCCATTCGATCAAGCGGTCGCCGTTATCAAAAACTTCAGTGACGGTTCCTTGGATGTTTCCGACACTGAGAGTCCGACCTAATTTCATGCGTTTGCCTGGCTTCGCGAGGCAACGCCATAATGTTTGGGAAAGTTGATCGAGGCAGAGCAGTTCGATTTTACCGTCGTCCGAAAACACGCGTGCTGGAATAACTCGGGTGTTGTTGAGGATGATCAGGTCTTCTGGTTTTAGATAACTTTCGAAATCTGAAAACATGCGATGTTCGATGCGTCCGCTTTCACGATGGATCACCAACATCCGCGAGGCGGATCGATTCGGTAGCGGGCGAGAAGCGATTAGCTCCTCGGGCAAATGGTAGTCGTAATCTTTGGTGAGTAGAGACACGGAAGAATTCAGGGCTGTTTGAGGAAACGAATCAAATCATTCATGACGGGCTGAGGATTTCCCCAGATACGAATGAGATGGTTGAGGTGTTGGTGATCGAGTCTCTCGGTTGCGATCAGCAAGCGTTTGCCTTGCTTTTCCAAATCCCATCCATCGCATTCACCAGCGGATATCCAGTGATCGGCGAGTAGATGATCGAGGATATGATTGCGATCTTTGCGCGTTGGCGCGGGCAGGATGAAATCGTTCGATTCTTCATCGGTCGTGATGATGGATTTAGAAAATTCAGGAAAACGAATCCTGCGATTGCGTGTCCAACTGCGAAGCTGCGGCTGCAAGAACGAGATGATTTTTAAAAGCAGAGACGTATAAGCGTTTTGAAAACGATGATCCAAACCGCGCAGGGGAAGCATGCGGTTGGTGATCGATTGATAACCGGCTTGTCCCATCGGGCCGTGGTAGATTAGTGAATCGTTACTGACGTGAATGGCTCCGCCGGCGTAGACAAATCCATCCCATCGTGCTTCGCCGTTTTTCGAGAAACGCTTGGGGTGGATACTTAGAAGAATGCGTTCTGCTCGCCCGTAGCCGATTTGTTGTTTGAGAAAACCACAGATCGAAGGACGCCTGTGATGCCAAACAAAAGCTCCGGGAGCGAAGCCTAACTCGTAGCCCGCATCGCGCAAACGCCAGCAGAAATCGACATCGTCACCAGCAGTATGAAAAACGGGGTTGAAGCCACCGATTTTATGGAAAGCTTCACGCCGCACCGCGATGTTACAGCCGGGTAAATGCTCGGCGTGTGTGTCGTCTAACAAAACGTGACTTGGCGCACCTGGGGCGGCGCTGATGATAGTCTCTTCGTTGGTGCGAGCTTTCGGCGGTAGGTTGGGTCCTCCTGCGGCAGCTATATCTGGATTTTGAAAGGCGTGTTCGAGGCGAGAAATCCACTCGAAATCCGGAAGGCAATCATCATCGGTGTAAGCGAATATTTGTCCTGAAGCTGCTGCGGCACCGAGGTTGCGAGCCGCGCTGAGTCCGGAAGGAGGAATGCTTAGCAGCCGCATGTGTGGAAAAGTTCTCGAAACGATTTCGGCGGTTTCATCGGTTGAACCATCGTCCACCACGATGGTTTCATAAGGACCGCCTGTTAGTGCATCGATGGCGTGCAAACATTCGCTGATTCGTGGTGCGCCGTTTCTGGTGCAGACGATGATCGTGTAGGTGCGTTGAGTGGCGGATGGTGTGTGGGGTTGGAAATCGCGACAAACCTCGAATGCGGGTTTGGGATTTCCTTGTCGATCGGTGATGCCGAAACTCCAGTCGGTCACTTCTGTTCCGGCGTTAAACCAGAGATCGCTCCATGCATAAACCGTGAAGCCAGCGGTTTCCTCGGCGTAGGCATGTTTGAGCGCCCATGAAAAAGTTTCTGCCTGCGCTTCGGGCGAGTTTCTCATGGAATCCAAGCCGAACTCTGAAATCACCAACGGCCTATCCCCGGCGATGTTTTGCAAACGTCTAACATAACTCACGAACGCATCGCAATTTTCGAGATAGATATTGAATGCGGTGAAATCGGAGTTTTCCAGTTCGAGATATTCGGTGGAAGGATAATTCGCATAAGCGAAAAGCAGATTTGGTGCGATGCCTCGGCCGGTATCGATCAGCTCTTCTAACGACTGCCTTACATGATCAGGCCCCATCCAGCGAACGAGATCCGAAGGGATTTCATTGCCGACATAAACTCCAGCCAAGGCGGGATGATTTTTATGAATGCGAAGCCATTCGCTCAAGCGGATGATGGCGGCAGAAAACAGATTGGGTCGTGAAATGAAATCTTCGTAATGCCGCCAGTCTAGACCCGCGAAAACAAAAAGCCCTGACTCTGCCGCGGCATCGAGCAAAGCTTGGTCGGGGAGGGAGAAGACACGGATCGCATTGAAATTCGCGGATCTGATTTTCTCGAATTCCTTACGGTGAGAAATTTTACTATCAGGTGGAAATGGTCCGTAGGTGACGCAGCGCAGCCAGAATCTTTCAGAACCGAGACGGAAAAACTTTCCGTCGGTTTTGAGAGTGGGACTGGGGTTATTTTGAGTCACGCGGGTAGCCTAGGATACGAATCATCCGTTTGCCCACAGGAAATCCATGGTTTTACAAGGTTCATTTGCCGAGAACTACGGTTGAAATGCCTGCGTTTGCTCGCTTATCTTCTCGGTATGGGAAATGAAAATGCCAATAGCACGAAACGTCAGCGGGGATTTCCTTGGTTCGGCGTTGGGTTTCTGGTCTTGGTCTGCGGATTCATCGGAATTCTTTTCACCGATATTCCAGCGAAGGTGAGCCGGAACCTGAGAGCCCTGATCCAGAGTCGGCAGCCGGCAGAAGAGGTGGATCGTAAAACCATCGAAATGCAAATTGAGCAGCGTCTGCGTGCTGAGATGGAAGTTAAACTTGAGCGTGAGCTCGCGGAGATTCGTCAGCAAAATACCGAGCCAGAACCTGAGAAGGAACCAGAGGTCGAGCCAGGACCTGTAGTCATACCGCCACTTCCCTTGGGTCCGGTGAACGATGTTAGAAAATTACGCAGCGGGATTCCTTTCAAGACGGAAGTGGTTTTCGAGCAGGGCGGGATCGCTTCTGAGGAACGGGTGGATGATGAAAGCTATGTTGCCAAATACACCCTGAAATTAAAACTTCCGGCTGCGGCGACGACGATTTCCGATCTGGAAAAAACCAACCCCAAGCTCTCTAAGATTTTACCATCCCTGCCCGGCCTGCTGGAAAAAGCCGAAGTTTCCAAATGGTATAACAAACTCTACACCAACAAGAGCGAGCGAGTGCGCCGCGATGCGCACGCACTCAATGAACTGCTCACCAAGCACAACATCTACGACTGCGAAACCATCCTGAATTTGAAGGCAGCGAATGGCCGCAAAGTATTTTTCATGCAGGCAGAAATGGATGTGGTTTCCGATGGATCGGATGGCGATCGACTTCCTGTTATGCCAGAGGAAATCGTGAACTCCACGCATTATCAACCGTTCACCAGCTACGGTTGGCCAAAGAAAACTACTACGCCGAACCCAATGATCGCGGGTCTCGAGCGCAGGATCGCAACCGCCAACACCGAGCTAGCAGTAGCCACCACCACAGCAGCGCGTAAAACATGGTTGAAAGATCGGATCGCGGAGTTGAATCGCTATATTGCCGATCTCAAATCCCGCAGCTACCTCATCGCCGAATACGATCCGTTCATCGTGATTTCGGTGAATTTACTAACAGATCGCACTGATCCCTATGCTCCGAAAGTAGGCGACTACGCGGTCGTGATCCATGGCGAAACGCTCTATCCATGCATCGTCGGCGATGGTGGACCGACCTTTAAAGTTGGCGAGGCATCCTTGCGCATGGCGAAGGAAATCAACCCAACCGCCTCGCCCTATAGCCGACCCGTTTCCGATTTAAAAATCACCTACGTGGTTTTCCCAGGAAGCGCAGATGAGAAAAAAGGCCCGCCGGATTTGAAGGCATGGAGAGAAAAGTGCCAGGCGTTGCTAACAGAAATCGGCGGGCTGGGAGAGAACTACTCTTTGTATGAATGGAAAGATTTGCTGGCAAAACCTGAGCCAGTGGTTGCGCCAGTGACTCCTGCGGTGGAGACGCCAGTTGCGCCACAAGGGGAGGTAGATAAGTCTGATAAGGCGACGACTGAGGGGAATTAGTGCCTGTGTATAATGTAGAAAATATTTATGATTCAAATTACCAGTAACTCAATCATCTGCTCACTCTGCCTGCTATTTATGGTTGGCTGTGATAAGCCTTCAGAAGAACCAGGCAAAGCAGATGAATCTACAAGAGCAGTTGCGAAACTTGAGGTGGATCCTTCAGTTCTTCAGTTAAGTCTGATTAGTGACTACAATCACTGTTTTGAATCTTACCCAGAGATTCTCTATCTCACCCAAAGGGATTATCCTGGTGCTGCTCATGCTGCTTTCAAGGCGGCGTATCAGCTCGCAAAGACCGATGGCAATTTCGATTTCGAGGTCGAAAATCTACTCCGCCATGCTTTTTATACCTCAAATGAGGAGAGGAAAGCTTGGACCGATTTAACACATGAGGAGAGAGTATTTTTGTTTCCTAAGCTTGATGATATAACTCTGATGGATTGGGTGTCTGTAAGAGAGCAATATCTTCCGAAGTGAGTGAATTTGATCTGAAAAAGTTCGGAAATTATTGCATGGATTGAGGCGCGGCCACTGATCGCATCCAAGCGCTACTGGAGTCGAGCGATCCGTTTTCTTTTGGCGATAGTTTGTCTGACAACGTGTGATTGTTACGCAAATGTTACAATGAGATCGCAATGAAAACCGCTTTACCAAAAGAAATCTTGGCAAGGCGGTCTGGAGAGCTAGGCTAGAGGTGGACATTTTCCCCAATAGAATCTCTCGAATCCGTCAAATCCCGGCGTTCCCCGGGGATTTTTTTTCACCGAAATATCGCCCACCGCGGTTCCATCCATTTCTGTTGCCGGATATCCCTCATGTAACGATGCGCCACCCCCACTGAAATCTTATGCCAGCCAAGCCCAAGCCTAAACTGACTCCGGGCGAATTCCGCAACCGCGCTAAAAAGGACTTGGCTTCCCGCAAGCGAGGAACTTCAGTGCCACCGTCAGAAGTGGATAATCAAAGGCTTCTGCACGAATTGGAGGTCCATCAGATCGAGTTGGAAATGCAGAATACCGAACTTCGCCTCGCCCGCGACGAGGCGGAGTTGATTAAGGAAAAATACACGGACATCTATGACTTCGCGCCGGTTGGCTATTTCACGATCCTCGCGAACGGCACCATCTGCATGGTCAATCATGCCGGAGCCAAACTCGTCGGAATGGCGCGTTCGCGGTTAGTCGGCCGGTCTTTTGAAAAGTTTATTTCTCCCTCACTTCGTCCCACGTTCCACACCTTTCTCGGACAGGTTTTTGCCCGCAATGCCGCACCGTTGATCGAATCCGCACTAATCAGCAAAGGCCATCCCGATCGATTTGTTAACATCAGAGCGCAACTCTCACCCGACGGCCAAGAATGCAGCCTGAGCGTCACCGACATCAGCTGTCGCAAGCACAACGAGGATGCCCTCCGCGTGTCGGAAATCCGCTACCGGCGTCTGTTCGAGGCCGCGCATGACGGCGTCCTTCTCATGGATCCCGCCACCCGCAAGATCACCGATGCAAATCCATTCATGACCAAGCTGCTAGGCTACCCACGCGCGAAACTCGTCGGCAAGGAACTGTTTGAAATCGGGCTGCTGAAAGACGAGGCGGCCAGTAAGGAAATGTTCCAGAAGTTGAAGAAAACCCACGAGGTCCGTTACGAGAATCTGCCACTAGAGAGCCGGAACGGCCAGCACCAGGAAGTCGAGGTCGTGGCGAACCTCTATCAGGAGGATGGCCGGCCGGTTATCCAGTGCAACATCCGCGACATCACCGTACGCAAAGAGGCGGAGGACATCTTACGGCGCAACGAGGCCATCTTCTCCGCGCTCATCGGGCAGGTGCCCATCGGCGTCTATGTCGTGGATGCCGGGTTCCAATTGCGACAAGCGAACCCGCTCGCTCTCAAGGCGTTCGGCAACATCGATCAACCCATTGGCAGAGACTTTGCGGAAATCGTCCGGTTTCTTTGGCCGAAGCGCGTGGCAGATCAAACCTTGGCTCGCTTCCGTCACACCTTGAAAACCGGTGAACCGTATCGCTCGCCGGACTTTACCCACCGTCGCCGCGACCTCGGGGTGAAGGAATTTTACGAATGGCAGGTTGAGCGCGTCACCCTACCCGCCGGCGAGTTCGGAGTGGTTTGCTTTTTCAATGACATCACCGCCCGCATCCTCGCGGAGAAGGCACAGCGCAATCTCGAGGTGATGACTGTCTCGAACACCAAACTCAAACAGGAAATCATCCGGCGTAAAACCGTAGAGGAAGTGCTTCTTCAAACCCGGGCAGAAGAAACCCGCTTGCTGAAGCAATCCCGCAAACAGGAACTCCGCCTGCGCGAGCTTTCCCATCAAATTATTCAAGTGCAAGAAGGGGAACGTAAACGCATCAGCCGCGAACTGCATGACGTCGTCGCCCAGTCGCTAGTCGGCATCAACATCCACGTCTCGACACTGGCCCAGGAGACGAAGGACAAACTCGGCAGTCTCCAGGAGCACATCTCCAACACCCAGCAGATGGTCGAGAAAGCGGTGGAAAAGGTCCATGAATTCGCCCAGGAACTTCGTCCGAGCTCACTCGATGACCTCGGTCTTCTCCCCGCGCTCAAAACCAGCGCCAAGACCTTCATGGAAGAGACTGGCATCCGTGTCAGTATCAAGGCCTTTGCCGGGATTGAGAAAGTGCCGGAACTCATCCGTACCGCTTTCTATCGGATTGCCCAAGAGGCACTCATGAACGTCGCCAAACACGCCAGGGCGAGCGCTGTCGAGATCCTGATTGAGAGCTTCGACGGCAGCATTTCCATGGAAATCTCCGATAATGGTCAAGGTTTCGAACTCGATGAAAACCAAGTCTCGAAAAAGAAAGGACGGCTCGGTCTAGTAGGGATGAGGGAACGCGCGGAAATGATCGGTGGCGATTTCTCCGTCGCCTCCGCACCCGGCGCGCCCACCACCGTAAGGATCGTGGTGAAATCTCCCCGCAAGCGCAAACCACCGAGTCGGTAATATCTCAGGAGCGCCGACTCCCTCGTAGGCAATAGGGTTATTAGCCACAAGTTCGTGATAGGAAAGAGGCCAACAGGAAAGAGGCCGACGCCCTCGTCGGCTCTCCCTGCGAGCTAAGGCGTCATTTTTAGCTCTCCTCCAACATCCTGCGTCTCCGCTCCTTGTTCCATGCGGCGATGACGCGGGTGAGGAGTAATGCGGAAAGAATTGTCACGGCGAGTTCGAACATGGGTTCGTTGCCACGGGGTCTTTCGCCGACGATGAATTTTGCGGCGTCGCCTAAGTTGAAAAGTCCTCTGCCGAAGCTGATGAGTGCTAGCGCGCCCGCGCCCATGACGCCGTGCCAGAGCATTTTGATGGAGAAAATTCCGCAGATGATGATGGCGCCGCCTAGAGTGAGAGAGCCAACCAGCAATGCCATGGCTGGATCTTTA
>JANPMK010000052.1:0-16879 GCA_031422775.1 Akkermansiaceae bacterium
CCCGCCTCCGGAACTTCGTGCACCACGAGCAGCAATTCTTCCTCCCCCACCACACAGCGTTGGTGGCCGGGCCGACCGCTGAGCTGCTCCCGCAACGTGCGTTCGATTTCATAATGGGTAGGTAGTATCAGTAGTTCTTCCTGCATGGACATGTGGTTTATGGAATTTTTTCCGTTTCCGCCAGAGAATTGAGGGAAGAACAAGCTAGGGCAATTAAAGTTCGAAATGGCTATAATCCAATCGCAAATGAATGTTTAGAATCTTCATCCATGGCACTCAAAAATCTTCAAACGGATACGAAATCGAAAGCTTCGCGCGAAGCCCCTTCGTTTCCTTTGTTACCTTCTGTGAAGAAAATATTTTTACAGAAGGTAACGAAGAGAACGAAGGGCTGAAACAGCTCTTCTTTCGCACCCAATTAAGCAAAAAAGCTCCATTAAATAAGGCTTGCTGAGCAAACCCAATATTCTCGTGCCTTCGCGGTTTCATGATCCCTAGCTTGATCGCCGTGGTGTTCTCCCTGACTGCCGGGCTTGCAAAACCGCTAAATTCAGTCTAATTACTTCGCATTCATGAAATACTTTCTCCTACTCGCCTGCGCGATGCTCTTTGTTTCCTGCATCGATACCAAGCCTCCGGGATCCGATTACCTCGCCGGTATCGGTGGCCCGATCCAACGTCCAACCTCTGGTGGCCCACATCATCCAGCTCCAGCCATCCCCGATGACGTCTCCTATTGGGAAGGCGATGATGCGCAAGGCCCATCAGTCATCAAAATCAACCGCACCCATCAAAAAGCCTATTTTTACAAAGGCAACAAATTGGTAGGCGTTTCCAAAATCTCTTCCGGAAAAGAAGATTCAGGCACACCTCCGGGTAACTACAAAATCATGCAGAAAAACAAAGATCACAAATCATCCCTCTACGGCACGATCAAAGACAAAGCCACTGGGCAAGTGATCAATGACAACGCCGACATCCGCGTCGATAAAGTCGAGCCAGGACAGGTGTTTTACAACGCGCCCATGCCTTACTTCATGCGCTTCAACAACTCCATCGGAATGCACACCGGCTACCTCCCAGGCTACGCCGCATCTCACGGTTGCGTCAGAATGCCCCACCACATGGCCGAAAAGTTTTTCGAAAACGTGGCCGTCGGAACGCCGGTGATTGTGGAGTGATGTTGATGGCCGACAATACTTCCAGCACAGGTTTTCTGCTTAACGTTAGAGCGCTGCCGCAGGCAGGGCGAGAATGATATGGTGGTCCGCGTTAACTCCCGCCGCCCTGCCTGTCGGTAGCCGCATCTTGTCGAGCCTATTCAGAACCACCACTGATGTCCTCCACTGTAATATATTTTTCTTTTCCCCTTTCGATCACAATAAGTTCCAGAAGGATCGAGGCCCCGTCAGAAACAGGGACTGCGCATTCCACCAGCGCGAATAAGCCTGTATCATTAGGCAAGAAATATTTAACAGTAACTTCACGCGCAGGCTTCTCGTCGGATGCCACCGGAATGGGAGACGCTACAGCACTCAAGAAATCTGCTTCTAGTGCAGCAGAGGGTAAACGATCATAGGCGAGGGCATACCCAAACTGATTTGCAAGGCCAGAGTAGTCATGGCGCATTAGCAAGGCGCGCGCCCATTCACCTAAGGCGGAAAGAGACTCTACACTCGTTTGCGTGGGAAGCAGTTTCATTCAGATGCTCAACGATATAGGCCATCCACGGCGGGGATGGAAGCCCGAATTCAAAGTAGGATGTTACCCGCCGTTAAATGTGCCGTCTTGTTGTGCCTCTGTTTCAGTTGTCGCGGCGGGCTACAAAGGCAGACATATGAGAATCAACGCCTGCTCCAATCTCCTTGATCTTGGTAATCTGGTCTTCATGAGTCAGCGTATCGGTGATGGACTCAAGAGCGTGCTGCGTGAAGAAATAATACTCCACTGAGCACGGCATGCACATCCACCGATTCCGATGCGTACCGCCTGTGATCAGAGACAAGGTATCGGGGCCACCACCACACGGAAATCCTCCACAATAGCAGCACCTCGCTTCCTTTGCTTCGTCGGCAAGCGATATGGCAAACTTTGCAACGGTAGAGTCATCCGCACGTAGGCACTCATCACACAAATCGTTGGATCTCCCTGTTCCGCCGTGGCAGATGTAATTCGTGGCTAACCTAATGCCGCACTTATCGCAGAGCCTCGATTCTTCACTAGGTGTCATTTGGTTGCTCTGTTTCTGGCACAACGATAGAGTGGATGCACCGGCGGTGGCGATCCTGAATTCAACTAGAGACATTATCGCCGTTTGCATCTCATGGCTTGTTAGGAATATCTTTGGGTTTCGTTAATTTCGTTTCTAAGGGGAACCCGTCCAACGACTGCTCATATGACTTACTATCGATGATCCAAATCAAACGACCATCCTGATCTATTGTGCTCTTCTTGCCGTTATAAACTATAATACCTTGTGTTGGAATGATCTGGAGATTCGCTTTCTGCGAGTTGACTATCCCTATGGTGATATTTTCGAGTGGAGCGTCCGAAACAAACCCTCCAATAGCATGAACACCGTCAGGCATGTGCTTAACAATTAGTGCAGTATAAAAATCCTGACCTTCAATATTGAGAGTTCCGATTGCATGGTTGAACGGACGAGATATCTCACGATTGCATCCCATTACGAGTAAGACTAAGAAGGTGAGAAATATCTTTTTCATATTTTTAATCCTAACGTAAAGCACATCCGCCGCTAGGAGCTGGGGCGGAAGTCTCTCACGGGTTTAAGGTTGTAGTTACAGGAAATCATGTAAACAGAACGGCTCCTAGCGGTTGAATGGTGCGGCTTGTTCGGCTGGCGCATGCGGTATAGAAGTTTTGCTTGGTTGACGGGCATCTGCGTAGTTTAAAATCACGGATTCTATTAAATTCGAGATAGCCAAAGGTTCTATTAGGTCAAAGATAATTTTGCTCTTATCTCCACAATCTATTAAGATTATAGGCAGCTTCTTTCCGCAGGTCTTATTCAAATCCAGAAAATATTCATTCAGTTTATTCTTTTGAATTTTCTTATCGTTAATCATCAAATGCTCGTTGTCTCCCTGATTCACGACAATAAGTAAAACCTGCTGCATGTCCTCATTGGCTTTATCAATAATATTCCTTAAGGTATGAAGTGCATCGATGTCTGGTTGCTGACCTGCGATCTCCAATATTTCATCTTTCGGTTTCTGAGTTGATTGGGCAGAGCAGATTGAGATCAGACAAATTGCAGTAATGGTTTTAATAATGGTTTTCATTTATTTGCCGAACGATAGAGTGGATGCACCGGCGGTGGCGAGTCCGAATTCAACTAGCGAGCTTGTCGACGGTTGTATCCCATGGCTTGTTGGAGCATTTCTATTTATATTCCCATTTAAGCTTATTTGCTTCAGCATTAATGTGCTCCATTACTTTTTGTATCTGGTTATGGGTATCTTCATTAAGTTGACGTAGATTTCTGAAAACTTTCTTTACTTGTTCGCTAGGATCGCCGCGAAACCTGTCGTCACCCCATGCTTCAACTAGTTCTTCTGCCGTTCGAATAGTTATGTGAGCATCCAATAGTTTGTTCGAATCCGTATCCGCATACTCAATAGTTGATGATTTTTTGAGGACTTCTTCTATCATCTGCTTGATCTTTTCTATTTCCTCTGGAGTCTTTTTCACCTCGCGCGACCATGCCGCACCACCACCAATGAGACCTGGTCGGATATACCGAATCCTACCATCGTCATACATTTGAATGAGGATTCGGTCTGCCATTTCGGCTTCCTTCTGGCCTGTGTATGAATATTGAATCAACCACTTCCACCCGACTTTCCGTGAAGCTGAATCGTCGGCCTTCAATACTATGGCTGAGAGAAGCATGGTAAACGTAATTATGATTTTCTTGATCATTTATTTTCTCCAACAGTATTTGTATGCCACGGGGGTCGTATATCCAGCTGGCGTTTGCTTTGGATCTGATAGGAAACTCGTTGATCTGAAAAGGAATTTCTACGGCGACGCGTCGCGTAAAGAGCTTTGCTCCACGCGACTGGCAACGGAATGACTGAGCGTGATTCAATCAAAAAAACCTCTGTTTTGCCTCACTTTCCGACCTCCTGCGGTCGTTTGCGGATCTTGGCATCTCCATCCCACCCCTCCTTAGTAACCCAGCAAGATTGGAAAAAATGGGCTTATGATTCGCCAGCATGCTTGGTGATGGCACCAAGCAAAAGTAGGGATACGCCCCATGGTTTTATTGGTGTGAAAGGTTATCGGTTAATCTCGTCTCACCGACAACCGATCACATGAAACCAAAACACCACATCCCACTCGTCCTCCTCAACATTCCTTTCCTCCTTCTGAGTCCTGCTGCACACGCACAGGATAAAGATATTGAAAAGTCGGCCACCCGAGTCGCCGAGGCTAAAAAGACCGAAGCAGAAAAAGCTAAGAACTTACTTGATAAAGAAGCCGCTGAGCGCACCAGGGCGGCCGAAAAGCTCGCTCGAGAAACCGCCAGAAACACCGAGAAAGCCGCAGATAAAGCCACCAAGGAAGTAGCTAAAGATACAGCCGATCGCGAAAGAGAAGCTACAAAAACCGCGAGAGAAACAGCAAGAAGCACCGAAAAAGCCGCCAAAGAAACAACAAAAGAAGCTACGAAAGACGCTGCCGAGCTGAAAAAAGAAACCGCCGACACCGCCAAAGAAGCACGTGAGCGTGGACAGGAAACAGCAGAACAAGCCCGAGAACGCGCAAAAGAAGCACGTGAGAGCGGACTGGATAAAGCCGACAGCGCCAAAGAGCGCGCCGAAGAAGCACGTGAGCGCGGACAAGACAAAGCAGAGGACGCCAAAGAACGCGCTGAAGAAGCCCGTGAACGCGGACAGGACAAAGCCGAAAACGCTAAAGAACGTGCCGAGGAAGCCCGTGAGCGCGGACAAGACAAAGCAGAGGACGCCAAAGAACGCGCTGAAGAAGCCGCCGATCGTAGCAAGGAAAGAGCAGAGAGTGCTAAGGAACGCGCCAGACGCGAAGTCATCGCCATCAAAGCGAGCGAACCTGAGCGCATTGCAGAATCCAAAGTCACTGAAGTGACCCGCGAGGTGCAACTCGATATCGAAAAACGCAAAGCCCGCATCGAAGGCCGTGAGCAAGCACGGGCAATGTACAACGAAATTCTCGGAGCTGAAAGCCGGATTTCACAGGCCGAAATCGCCCGTGAAGAGCGCTTTAGACAACGCTACGAGACTCAGCGTCAAAGTGATCGCTACATCCAGATCACACCCGACCAACGCCGTCTAGCCACGACCTATTACCAAGAGCGCTTGTTAGGTCGCGAATTTGATGGTCCACAACCGGAGTTTTTCCGTCAGTCGGCTTATTACGAAGATAGGAATGATGGACGCTTCGCCGAACAGGCTCAGTATGCTAGCCCGTATTATCTGAATGAAGGACGCCGTTACGTGCATTACGATTCACGTTCCTCTATCCCCGCCATTCTCATGGCTGCACTAGCAATGAACCAAGTCCGTTTTCAGCCGGCCCGTGAGGTCGCACCCATCTTCCACGAGCGTCGTGAAGTTTCATCGAGACGGGCTATTGCCTTACCACCGGAAAACTATCGCAATGCAGACTCATGGGTCGTTTCCTATCCAGTCGATGAAAAATCGATGATCTCCAGCGAAGACATTCTGTTTCTTCAAGGCACCACACAGTTCGCCGATCCATATTCCTATGAGGTCATCAAAGTCATGGCAGATGCGATGAAAGCGGTTCCAGAAGAAGAACGCTTCGTGATCGAAGGTCACGCATCGGCCGAAGGCAGTTACGAAAGCAACATGGCTCTTTCACAACTGAGAGCGGAACATATTGTTAGAGAAATCGTCCGCCATGGCGTCTCACCTTACCGCTTGCTTCCAGTCGGCTACGGCGAGAGCGAAGCACGCCGCACCGCCGAAGCCGCTGAGAGCCTCCGCAGCCAAGACCGTCGGGTCGTAGTATTCCGCATGAAACCGGAAACCCTTGCCCAGCGCTAGTCGTTGAGCAAAAAAAACCAACCGCCCTTCGTTCCGAACCCTGGAGCGAAGGGCGTTGTCGTTTTAATTCATCATCTCATCCCCCGCGTCCAAGCATAACAGCAGAAATGTTAGGGTTAGCCTGCGGTTTACGAGTTGACGACTAACTTCCATCTGGCTTTTCAGCTCGCAAAGCTCGATTCCGTAACTGTTTCTCAGTCGCGGATCTTTAAGATTTAAGACGAAAAATTTACACTTTTAGGCTTTCTGACAAATATACCTTATGGTAGTCCACCATATAGATTTCTATTAACAGAAACATTTCAAATGAGCGACACACCTTTTCAGGCGCCAAATACAGAGCATCTCGCTGAACTCATGCCTCAATACGACATCGAGGACTTCATCGCTCAGGGAGGCATGGGCGCCGTTTATAAAGGTCGTCAGCGCTCACTAGATCGCGATGTCGCCATCAAAATCCTACCGAAGGAATTGGGAGATTCTGAGTTTCGTGAAGCATTTGCCAAGGAAGCAAAGGCGATGGCTCGTCTGAACCACCCGAATCTCCTCAGCGTGTTCGAGTTCGGTGAGATTGATGGGATGCCATATATTGTCATGGAATATGTGCATGGTGAGTCACTTTACGGAGCTTCCCACAACCAAGCAATCGATTCGTTACAAGCTGTCGAAATTGTCAAAGGCATTTGCGATGGACTTGCCCACGCCCACGAAAACGACATCGTCCACCGCGACATCAAGCCATCTAACATTTTACTCACGCTGAGTGCTAAACCTAAAATCGGTGACTTCGGATTGGCTCACGCAGCTGACTCTGATCAACCAGGTCTAATGATGGGCACCCCCGGATACACCGCGCCAGAAGTGTTTCAAAATCCTGATCTAGCAGGAAAAGTGGCCGATATTTATTCGGTAGGCGTGATACTGCACCAGCTGCTCACTGGCATCGACCCCTCTGGGTGCATAGAACCACCAACCACACCAACGAGTGATAACCGTCTAGATGCGATCTGGCGTAAGGCTGTCAACCTTGATCCCACACAGCGTTATCAAACGGTAGAAAGCATGGCAGCCGATCTGGAAAAGTGGGCCACGACCAAGACGACCAGCACCCCCGTCAGCGGAGCTCCCAAACCCGTCAGTGGAGCCCCCAAACCCGTCATTCCTTCAGCTCGTCCTACCCCTGTAACCGCTGGTAGTAAGGGTAGCGGCTTTGGCATCTTCAAATGGTTTATCGTCGCTATTCTCGCCGCCGTCACAGTTTTCACCTATCAGCTTCTTCAGGAAAACAAAGAAGACATCAAGAAAGGTCTCGCGATTGCAAATGGAACCAAATCAGAAGTTGGCACCGCTCTTGCACCCGTCCCTGAAACTCCGCCGGTCACGAAACCCGAACCAGCACCCCAAAAAATTACCAGCAACGAACCTAGCACACCACCAGTCATCGAACCTGAGACCCAACCCAAAGAGATCACCAGCAACGAAATTAGCGAGCCGCCTTTCAAGGAGCCCGAGACGCCACCAGTCGTGGCTCTGGATCCAAAACCTGAGACGAAAGAAAATCTCACCCCCGGCGACCCCGAACTACTCAAACGCGCCGTCGGCCTCATCGGCGATGCACGTAAAAAGCGCGATAAAAAACTCGCTGATAATGCCAGTTCTTTGATTTTCAAACTCGGAAGTCTAATACGAGATAATAAAAAGGACGAAGGACCTAGCATCGATGACTTTAAAAAGAACATCGTAAATAATCGCATCCCAGAAGTTGATGACTCCTCTGATCCTTCAGATGTATTTAATACTCAGTTCAAGCAATCTCTCGCCTCAGAGGCAACAATAGACAGCACCTACAATACCGATCTGACTAAAATCCGTGATGCTTACGTATCCCGTCTCACAACCGCTGCCAAAGATACATCTGACGCTGAGCTTAAGCAGCGCCTCACAAGTCAGGCGGCGCTTGCAAAAGATCTAGACCCTTGGATCAATCAGCTTTCACCTGAGCCCCAGTGGACTCGCATTAAAATGAAGGGCATAGTGAGCTCTGACAGCTTCGTAGGCAAATGGATCGAACACTCAGGAGGTGGACAAGGCAAATGGATCGCTCATTCGGATGGCAGATTAGAAATTTTCGAGAGAAATTGGGTAGCCACTTGGAAAATTATTGAGGACGGCACTCTAGTCGTCCAATTTGAAGGTAAAAAACCATACGAATACACCCGCAAAGATGACACTTGGGTCGGTTCCAGCGGCAGTAAACCAGGAGCCTTAATAACTCCTGGAGATTGGTGACCACAATCATTTGATAGACGCTGCTAAACTTATCGTTTATCGATCACGCATGGGAACACCTGCGCTGAAACGTATCGATTGTCATGTGCATTTAGTTGGAGACGGAAGCTCCGGCAGCGGTTGCTGGCTGCAAATGCGAACGCCGCTGCACCAATTGATGGCGCGTATCATTGTGAAATCCGCTGGCTTACCATCAGGTTCCTTGCAAACCGGACTCGACGAAGCGTTGTTAGATCGACTGGTCGATATGGTGCGCACTTCATCACTGGATTCCGTGGTGTTATTAGCCCAAGACCTACCCCACACAGACGACGGCAAGGCTATGCCCGAAAAAGGCGCGTTTTACGTTCCGAACGAATACCTGCTGAAAGTCTGCGCAGAGTATCCGGATTTATTCATACCCGCCGTCTCCATTCATCCATCTCGCCCTGACGCCATGGACGAACTCGATCGCTGCATCGCAGCAGGCGCACGGGTTCTGAAATTGTTACCGAACTGCCTCAACGTCGATTACTCCAATCCAAAGCATCAACCGTTTTTCGAAAAAATGGCCGCCGCCGGGATGATCCTACTCTCCCACACCGGAGGCGAACTTTCACTACCTGTCATCGATCCACTGCTTGCTGATCCGCGCTTGCTGAAATATCCGCTCGAATGCGGCGTCACCGTGATCGCCGCTCACTGCGCAGGACGATCAGGATTGTGGGACGCTGACTACACAGATCATCTCATCGAAATGTTCGAGAAGTATCCTCGACTTTTTGGCGACAACTCCGCCCTGTGTAGCCCGATCCGCAGTCGGACCTTGCCAAAGGTTCTCCCCGCATCCGTGCGCGATCGCATCATCCACGGCAGTGATTTCCCCATCTCCGTCAACGGCTTCGGCCCGTGGCGAATGGGTTTGATCAGCTTCAAAACCTGGCGCGCCGCAGACCGCGACCCCAACGTCCTCGAACGCGATGTTTTCCTAAAGCGAGAAGTCGGTTTTGATGATTCGCATTTCACTCGCATGGCGGAAATTTTGGAATCCGCTAAGCCGCGTTAAGCCAGCCTCACCCTGCGATACACGTTGAGGCGAATTGCAATTCATTCTAACCAAACACCTCCCATGGAACTGAATGATCAGAAAGCACTTGTCGTTCTCAAAAGAATTTACCCCAAAAGATCGACAGACGTAGCGCTGATCGCGGTGCTTTGCCCGTAAGCTTGGCCACTCAATTGAATGACTGTTCAGGGCTTTAAAATCTATTTTTTAATCAAACTCTTCAGGTGTGCGACATACGCCTCTGGTCCGCCTTCGCGGTAGCCGATGTCTTCGGTCAGTTTTTTTCCTGATGCATCCAAAAGATACAGGGTTGGGTAACCCTCGACTCCGTATTCCTTATCGAGCTTTTTGTTCTGCTCTTTCAGCTCTGCAGTTTGCTCTTTCTTCTTCGGAAAATCGACCTCGACCAAAACCAAATTGTCCTTCGCGTAGTCTTGAAATGCTTTTTTGCTGAACACTTCTTTTTCCAATTTGATGCACCAGCCACACCAATCGGTGCCGGTGAAATTGATGAAAATCGGTTTCCCTTCTTTTACAGCCTTTGCTTTGGCCGCTTCAAAATCGTGCATCCACAAACTTTCCGCTCCCATGGTAAGTGAGACCGCCATTAGGGACATCAATAGTGTCAGGATTATTTTTTTCATAGTCGTTTAATCTAAATTTTTGTTTTCAAGGGTGGTGTCAAGACGTTCCACGAAACTTTCAACACTGGGATATTCCATCGCAAAAAACCGACTGAACTCCTTACCATTCGAATCTAATAAAATGACAGTTGGATAACCCTCAACTTTATATTTCTCCAAGAGCGGTTCGTTTTTCTTTTTCAACTCTGGATCACCTTTTGGATAATCCAAATGCACCAATACATAATTCTTCGAAGCCGCTTTGTGGAACTCTTCTTTAGAGAACACTTTTTTGGACATCATGATGCACGGGGGGCACCAGTCGGAACCCGTGAATTCCAGCATGACCGCCTTATTTTCCTTTTTCGCAAGCGCAAGAGCCGCATCCACATCCGTCCCCCAACCTTTGGGCGCATTTGCAAACGACGTCGAGATGATGGCCGCTGCACAAGCCGAATACAAAACGAGATGATTGAAGAGTTTCATAGTTATATAGATACGAAAAGAGCCCGTTTATTCTAAAATTCTTGGCGTAATACAAAAAAAATCCGAAACCTTTTTCATGCCAGACCGTCCACGCTTGATTCTTGCCACTCGTAATGCACACAAAACCGAGGAAATCCGCCTCATCCTCGGTGATCGCTTCGAGATCCTCGATGTCACCTCGTTTCCCGAACTTCCGGAAATCGATGAGACCGGAACCACCTTTTTAGAAAATGCCCGACTCAAAGCGCTCGGGATCAGCGGTCGCATCGATGGCTTGGTGCTCGCTGATGACTCCGGATTGGAGGTCGATGCACTCGGCGGCGCTCCCGGAGTCTGGTCGTCCAGCTTCGGTGGAGAAGAAGGTAATCACACCAAAAACAACCAACGCCTCCTCACCGAAATGGCGGATCAAGATCAACGCAGCGCACGTTTTTTGTGCACGCTGGTGCTCGCCAGAAACGGTCAGGAAATCGCCAACTTCCACGGCACGGTCGAAGGCGAAATCACCCGCGAACCCTCCGGCAATGGCGGCTTCGGATACGATCCTTTGTTCATTCCCACAGGTTATTCACAAACCCTTGCCGACCTAGGACCGGACATCAAAAGTCAGCTCAGTCACCGCGCTAAGGCGATTCAATCGTTCGTTTTGAGCTTAAATTTAGACGGTTTACTTAACCTATAGAAAATATTTGAACTTCCTTACTATTTAAGGAACACTGCGCACATGAAACGTTCGCTTGTCGCTCTATTGCTGCTCGCACTTGGTGTGTCATTGAATTCCTGTTCGAGCCAAGTTTATGCGAAACATCCAGTTTCGTATCGTTTTGAACATGGCAAAACCGCACTGATCCGCGACGGCATTGCGTATGCACCGCGCAACGCGCCAACCGCAGTCAAGAAAGCGATCGCTGCTGGAAATCGACTCCAAGGTAAACCCTATAAATGGGGCGGTGGTCACGCGACCCATCTAGACAACGGCTACGATTGCTCTGGAACCACTTCGTATGTTTTACGCGAAGCTGGCTTGCTCCGTGGCTCACTCACCTCGCAAGGCTATTTCAAATATGGCAAAAAAGGCGAAGGTGAATGGATCACGATTTATGTGCGGAATGGTCACGTCTTCATGACCGTGGCGGGACTTCGACTCGATACCGGCGGAGGCAGCAACAGCACCGGACCGATGTGGAAAACAGCAACTCGACCCGGCAAGGGCCACGCGATGCGTCATCCGAGAGGGCTTTGATTCGTCCGAATCACTTGTTCCATCTCACTGAAGCCTGACAACAGACGGTCGGCTTGGCTGAAATCCAAGCCTGATGTTACCCGATTCGGCACGATCCACGCCATCATCCCCGCTGCTTTGGCGGCATTAAGACCGTTGAGCGAATCTTCGATGACAAGGCAATCTGAGGGATCAACTTTCAAACGGCGCGACGCTTCGAGAAATAAATCAGGTGCGGGTTTGATTTTCGGGGCATCTCCTTTGCAGACAATCTCTTGAAAAAAAGCACTCAACCCCAACTTTTCCAACCAGCCATCTACCCAGTGATGCGAGGAACTGGAAACCACCGCGATTGGGATGCCGAGTTCACCTAACAATTTCAGTACATCCACGACGCCCGAGATGGGCCCTTGTTTTTCCAACGCTGAACGGATCCGGATCTGGCGTCGCTCGTCCATTTTGATCCAATCGAACTGAAGCTGGGTCAGATCTTCGAGATGCAACTTGGGCGACCAGGCATCGAAATCCGAGCCAATACAGCGTGTGTAGAGCGAGAGCGGCAGGTCTTGTCCGTGTTGCTGGAACGTCTCTAACCACGCCTGATAAATTTCCCATTCGGTATCCACCAAGATTCCATCAAAATCGAAAAGAACAGCGGATACGGGCATGTCCTTCGATGGAAAAACCTACCCCATAGTGCAAGTGTGAAATGGTAAACTTCACTTAATAGTTAAGATTTCCGATTTTCATTGGCAGCTCCGCCTTATTCTGCAATAGAATCGCGCGTCTTCTAAGAAATTTACCAATCAGATGAACGTTTCCTACTTTATCGGTATTTCCTCCGCTGTGCTACTCACCTGGCTGGGATTTACTTATTTTAACCAAGTTCCGCACGATCGTTATCCGAAGCAAGGACGCCTTTCATCGGATACAGCTAAAATTACTCCATTAGACGATGAGGAAACGATCACTAACACCGTTTCCATTAACGAATAAAAACCAAACCTTATGTCCGAAGCTCCCATACCCACTGATACCAAATCGATTAAAATGGAGCTTCAACCCGGAACCTACTGGTGGTGCTCATGCGGCAGAACCAGTCACAGCCCGTTCTGCGATGGTTCGCATAAAGGCACGGGGCTCCAGCCGAAAAAATTCGTGATCGATGAAGCCACCACGGTCAGCCTCTGCCAGTGCAAAGCCTCTCAAAACGCTCCTTTTTGCGATGGCTCACATCGCCAACTTTGATTTTCTAACATCCCCCCCATTTCACTTTTATATTCCACTCAAATCACCTGCCTAACCGAACCATGAGATTTCTCAGCCGAGCCATCATCATGTCATTTATCGCCGCTTCCTGGGGTTGTGGTGTGGGCGCGTTCAGAAATGATTGGAAATCCTCTGTGGATCATCAAGCTAGCCAGCTCGGCTACCGAAATTGGATTGTGATCGCTGAAGCTTCATTTCCTGCTCATAGCAGAAATGGCGTCAGCCAAGTGAACGCTGATGCGGAGATTCCCGAAGTGGTTGACTACGTGCTGAACGCTTTGGAAAAAACTCAGCACGTCAAACCTAACATCTACCTGACTCGTGAAATGCGCGCGGTGGAAAATGATGTCGCTCCCGGGATCGATGAGATGAGGGTTCAAATTAAAAACTCCCTGCACGGCCACGAATCCACCGAAATCGATCAACAATCCTTGCTGACGCTTATCGAATCCGCACAGAGCAACTTCAATGTCTTAGTCATTCGCACCTCAACCGCCCTACCCTATACCTCCGTCTTTCTTGAGTTGCAGCCCGGTTACTGGGATGCCGAATCGGAAAAACAACTGCGGCAAAAAATTTCACGCGAGCGCATGGAAAAACTCGCGCCGACAACTCCATGAGCTCAGTATCTTTTACGTGACTCGAAACGAAGCGCTAAAAATTGAACGTGAAGCCGCATGGATCGGCGATGCTGTGTTGGCTCTCTACGCCCGACAATTCGTGTTGGAGGAGCGCAAATGCATGGATGGGGTCTGGTTCACTCACCTCACTTCCAATGAATTTTTAAGCTCCTTCGGAAACCCAACCAGCGTTGAAGCCATCATCGGCAACATCTATCGCAACGAAGGTTTGGCCGCGGCTCACGCATACATTGAGAAAGAATTTGTGCCGCTGTTTAGAAAGCAGATCGTGAAGAAGATCCGTTAGAATTTCCGCTAAACTCCTTGCCAACCGAGTTTCTGGCGGAGGGCTTCGTAAAATGAGGTGCCTTCCAAGCGCAGTAGATGAAATGACCTAGAGGATTTTTTCACGACCACACGATCACCGGGATCGATGCGTGTGGTGTCGCGTCCGTCGACGGTAAAAATCATCGTCCCGTCATCATCGTATTCGGGAGAAATTTCGATTTCGACATCGTCGGATAAAACCAATGAACGCTGGCTCAAGCTGTGCGGACAGATGGGTGTGATCGCCATGACCGATGCCTGCGGTGCGATCAACGGACCACCGGCGGAAAGTGAATACGCGGTCGATCCGGTTGGCGTTGCGACAATTAAGCCGTCGGCGCGATAACGGTTCAGCCACTCACCATCGACTTTCGCGATCAAGGTGACCAAACGCCCAGTTTCACCGCGTGCCATCGTGACTTCGTTCAAGCCATGATAGGTTTCAACCGCACCCGATTTCCGAATGACTCTGGCATCTAACAACATCCGCACACTGGTGCGATAGCTTCCCGTTGCAACGGCATCGGCGAACTCCTCGATTTCGCCATCGGTGCAAGTTGTTAAAAATCCAAGCGTGCCGATATTAATCCCCGCGACGGGCTTTTCAAAAACTCCCAAACGTGCCACGGCATGCATCATCGTGCCATCGCCTCCGAGCACGGCTGCGATATCAACATGATCTGCAAAAGTGCTCGCATCGATCTCTGAAACTTCACCGGCAAGCCCGGCTGTTTCAGTATCCAAAATGCATTCGCAACCTCTCCGCTCAAGCGCAGTTCTTAGCGCCAGCAGAGTTTTCAACCCACCAGCTTTTCTCGGGTTAAGCAGTAATCCGACTTTCACGATAACCACAACGTGTGACGAATCCTTCGTTCTGACAAGAAAGTTACGGGGTAAAACAAAAAATCCGCAGCCCCGACGATTCGAGGGCTGCGAATGATTAGAAGGATTGAAAGAGGATTGCTTACTTCGCAGCAGCGACAACATCTGCGGCTGTCATGCCGAGTTCTTTCATGACGACATCGCCAGGTGCGCTGATGCCGAAACGATCTATGCCGAGGGTCTTGCCTTCGGTGCCGACGTATTTCCACCAGATGTCAGTGACACCGGCTTCGATGGAAACCCGCTTGGTGCAGGCTTTCGGTAACACGCTTTCTTTATATTCAGCGGATTGTCTTTCAAAGCGCTCAACGCAAGGCATGGAAACCACGCGTACACCGTCACCAAGCTGCTTGGCAGCCTCGACGCAATGTTGCAACTCGGAGCCTGTGCCGATGAGGATGGCTTTCAATGCACCGGTTTCTTTCACAGCCACATAAGCACCGCGAAGCACGCCATCACGACGCTCTTCGACAGAAAGATGGTTCATCGTTGGGATCGCCTGACGGGTCAGGATCAAAGCGGTCGGACCATCGGTGCGCTTCATCGATGCGATAAACGCGCCAGCTGTTTCCTCTGGATCTCCTGGGCGGATCACATCGAGACCCGGAATCACGCGCAAACCACTGACCGTTTCAACCGGTTGGTGAGTTGGGCCGTCTTCGCCGACTCCGACGGAATCGTGCGTGAAAATAAATACGGTTGGCAGTTTGGAAAGAGCCGCCAAACGGATCGCAGGACGAACGTAATCCGCGAACACGCAGAACGTCGCGCCGCTTGCACGGAACAATCCGTCGTAAGCGATGCCGTTGCAGATCGCTCCCATCGCATGCTCACGAATACCGAACCAGATATTGCGTCCGGCAGGATTCTTGGCAGAGAAATCACCTGCGCCGTTGAGATAGTTTTTGGTCGATCCGAAAAGGTCCGCGCTACCTGTTAGAAATTGCGGCATGGCTTTTGCGACATCGTTGATGACTTTCGCGCCAGCGGAACGAGTAGCATCTTTGTAATCAGCTGCGAAAGCCGGAATGCTGTCGGAGAGATTCGATGGAGTCGCGAGCGCAACGCCTTCGGTGAGTTGTTTCGAAAGCTCAGGATTGACTTTCGACCATGCGTCGTAAGTTGCCTGCCATGCATCGAACTGGGCGATGAGCTCTTGTTTGCGCTGGGTGAAAAACGCTTGGGTTTCTGCGGAAACGAAGAAGTGTTCGTCAGCCGGAAGACCCAAACCTGCGCGTGCAGCTTCGATGAATTTTGCTCCACCTTCGCCGTGGGCTTTTGCGGAACCAGCAACTTCTGGGATACCTTGTCCGATCAAAGTCTTCGCGATGATCACTTTCGGCTTCCCGTTGTCATTGGTTTTTGCCTTGGCGATGGCTTGCTGGATGACGGCGAAATCATGTCCGTTAATCACCACTGCATCCCAACCTTGGGATTCGAAATATTGCTGAGCGTTCTCGCTCTGACTCTGATCGGCCATCGCGTCGAGCGTCACGTCGTTGCTATCATAAATGAGGATGAGATTATCGAGGCCGTTGTGACCGGCGAAAGCGATGGCTTCTTTAGCAACACCTTCTTGAAGACAACCATCACCATGCAGAGCAATGATGTGATGATTGAAAAGCGTGTGATCGGCGGTGTTGTAAATCGCAGCAGCGCGTTTTCCGGAAATGGCAAATCCAACTGCGTTGGCGATGCCTTGGCCGAGCGGGCCGGTGGTCGCTTCAACACCAGGGGTTTCATGAAACTCAGGATGACCCGGCGTGATGGAATGCAGTTTACGGAAAGAGGCGACGTCGTTTTTCGAAACCGCATAACCCGAGAGATGCAGCCAGCTATAGAGGAACATCGAACCGTGACCGGCGGAGAGGATGAAACGATCGCGGTTCAACCAACGCGGTGCATCGGGATTAAAATTCATGGCTTCACCGAAGAGAACCGCGCCGATTTCGGCACAGCCGAGCGGGAGACCAAGGTGTCCGGAGTTACAGGCGTGGACGGCGTCCATGGCGAGGCCACGGGCTTCGTTTGCAGCAGTAGTA
>JANPMK010000053.1:0-9584 GCA_031422775.1 Akkermansiaceae bacterium
GTTGTTCACGCGGTGCCTCCCGCGAAGTTTCAATGGGTTAGCTAACATAACTGCAACACTCGGTAGTTTCTACTGGCTAGGTTTTGAAACATCAGGTCTTTCACCTGACAAGAAGCGCCTTGCTTTGCTCGGCGCACAACAGTATTTATTAGTAGTATCTCGCATGGTGATATCAATCGAGTATCAGACTGTAGGATGACGGAAAATTCCTTGATTTGGAAAGGATTATTTTATCAGACGTGTGTATATCAGTTACTACATGAGCGACCAGATCCGTGCATCTTTCCCGTCCTGATATCACTCCATTTGATTCCGATTTCTAGATATTTTCAGGCATACGAACACGGAATTCAACCTCCCATACTTCAAACCACTTCTAAACCCAACCTCTTTCTCAAACATTCAATTTTCAACTACACAACTCTTCCTTGAAATTTAGAG
Organism: Akkermansiaceae bacterium; assembly: GCA_031422775.1. Classification (GTDB taxonomy): domain Bacteria; phylum Verrucomicrobiota; class Verrucomicrobiia; order Verrucomicrobiales; family Akkermansiaceae; genus Luteolibacter. The sequence goes on from JANPMK010000053.1 coordinate 442, forward strand.
TTTAAAGTTTGAAGTTTCACCCCTGCATGCCCGACGAGTTTGACCTCTTCTCCTTCACCCCCGCGCCCGAAAAGCGCGTCGCGGAGTTGCGTCAACTCCTCAATTACCATAACCAACTCTACTACACCCAAGCCGAGCCGGAAATTTCTGACGCCGATTATGACAAGCTGTTCCGCGAGCTCGAAGAGTTGGAAAAAAAGCACCCGCACCTAGCAGATCCCAACTCGCCCACCCAACGCGTCGGCTCCAAACCCCTCGAAGGTTTCTCCCAAATCTCCCACCCAGTCCCGATGCTGAGTATCGATGACGTCTTCGAACTCAAAGACTCGGAAACTCCCGAAGCCGAACTCATCGCCTTCTACCGTCGCCTCCAAAAAAACCTCGGTCGCGAAAACATCTCTGTCACCCTCGAACCCAAAATCGATGGCGTCGCCGTTTCTCTCTACTACGAAAACGGCAATCTGAAATACGCCGCCACCCGTGGCGACGGCACCACCGGCGACGACGTCACCCAAAACGTCCGCACCATCCGCAACATTCCGCTAAACCTCAAGGAGGAGCTGCATCCTGTTTATCCCGATCTGGTCGGGGCTGCCCAACAACCCGAGCCCGAAATCATCTTCTCCCCACAAGCTAACATCCCGAACAACCTCGCCGAAGATCCCGCCAAATACCATACCTCCTATCCCACTAGCGGAATTGACTTAGAATCCATCCTACCTTATGTATCCACCCATGCCGTCCGAAAAGAAAACGCCCACCTCCCCACAGCTTCTGCGGAAAGCACGGCACAAAGCTTGGCTCGAAGGCTCGAAAAAGACCTCAGCGGAAGTCATGGAGACAATCTTCAGGAACGGATCCGACGTGAAGCCCAATCCATTCTTCAATGGGGAGATCAATCTGGTCGAATCCTCGAAACTCAGGGAGTACATCGACTCCTACGCGACTGGAAAAAACTAGGTGGACAATCCGAACATACGGTGTTCCACATCGAGTCTCTTGGCCGGATTATCAAATTCACCCTCCCCCCGAATTTCGGTGCCCAGGGAAGCTTGCAATACCTCGCCAACATCGGTGCCAGCAATCGCCTTTTCGGAGATGACATTATCTTCCACGGAATCTTACCCAGCGAAGAGGGCCCTGCATTTTTAATTTCCCAACCCTACGTCGACGGCACTGAACCTACCCTTGAAGAAGTCGCCAAATGGTTCACTGACCAAGGCTACATCTCCAACGGCCACAACCGCTGGCTCCACCCCGTCACCGGAGTCGATATCGCCGACGCCCACACCGGCAATCTCATCAAATCCTCCGACGGCGAACTCATCCCCATCGACCTCCAAGTCCTCAAGGAGGGGGAAACATTCAAATTTCGAATTTCAAATTTCAAAATCCCTGCGATCCTCGAAATCCGCGGCGAGATCTTCATGCCGAACTCCGCCTTCGCTGCGATGAACGAAGAACGCGACGAAGCCGGACTCCCCACCTTCGCCAACCCCCGCAACGCCACCGCCGGAACATTGAAACAACTCGATCCAAAAATCGTTGCCCAACGTCCCCTCGCCTTCCTCGCCCACGGCCTCGGCGCTTACGATGGCGACGATCTCGATTCAGAAACCGATTTCCACAATCTGTTAGATAACTTTACCATCCCCCGAAACCAACCCGTCCGCATCGCGCACAACCTCGAAGAACTCCTCACCGACATCCGCTTCTACAGCGAGCACCGCCACGAAATCGACCACGCCACCGACGGAGTCGTGGTCAAAGTCCTCGACCGCACCGAACGCGAGCAACTCGGCTCAACCTCTCGCGCCCCACGCTGGGCTGCTGCCTACAAATTCCTCCCCGAACAACAGGAAACCACTCTCATCGCCATCTCCATCCAAGTCGGCCGCACCGGCGTTCTAACACCTGTCGCAGAGCTCACTCCCGTTCTCATCTCAGGCTCAACCGTTTCCCGCGCCACCCTCCACAACCAAGACGAGATCACCAAAAAAGGCATCTACATCGGTGCAACAGTCCTCGTCGAAAAAGCCGGTGAAATCATTCCTGCCATCGTCAAAGTCATCGATCCTGATTCAGCGAAATCCACCTTCTCGATCTACGATTTCGTCACTGGAAAGTGTCCTTCCTGCCACGCGCCCATCACCCAAGAAGAAGGGTTTGTTGCATGGCGCTGCACCAACTTCGAGTGCCCCGCCCAAGCCACCACGGCCATCTCACACTTCTCCGCACGCAAAGCGCTCGATATCGATGGTGTAGGTGAAATCGTTGCCGAGGCCCTCGTCCGCCACGACCACGCAAAAAGCCCACTCGACCTTTTTTCCCTAACAGAGGAAACCCTAGCCAACCTCAACCTCGGCACAGAAGAAGCCCCTCGCCGTTTCGGCGAAAAGAACGCCGCGAAAGTGATCGCAGCTCTCGAAGCCGCCCGCGCCAAACCCCTCAACAAATGGCTTTTCGCCATGGGCATCCGCCAACTCGGCGAATCCGCGGCAAAAGAACTCTCCCGCCTCCACCAGAATCTAACAGACATTCCGAAATCGGAAATTCTCAACGAGTTGCTCAACGACACCCGCCCGGACGCGAAAAAGAAAAACCCCGCCCTGGAACCCTACGCCATCACCGGCGATGTCGGCCGCGCGGTCGCGGAATCCATCCTGTCCTTTTTCCACTCCGATGCCGGCCAGCGCACCCTCCATCGCTTCGACGAACTAAACATCAATCCCACATCTAACAACTTCGCCCCAAAACCCGCCGAAGCCCCGAAACTCCCCTTCACCGGAAAAACCTTCGTCATCACCGGCACCCTTTCACTAGATCGTGATCATTTCAAAACCATCATCGAACAAAACGGCGGCAAAGTTTCCAGTTCCGTCTCCAAGAAAACCGACTACCTCCTCGCCGGTGAAGCCGCCGGTTCCAAACTCGACAAAGCCAAAGAACTAGGCGTCCAAATCCTAGACGAGCCAGCCTTCGAAGCCCTCCTCTAAATGGACCGCGCGTCTCCAGACGCGCTTGGATAAAGACGACACTCTCCCCCTCAACCATGGACACCCAACGCTGGCTAAAACATTTCGAAATCAACGGCAGCAACCGTCCCGAACCGGATTGGACGTGCCCCTTGAACATGGAGGAAAACGCACTCCAAAAAGTCCGCAAATCCATCCAACAGTTTCAACTCGGTGATGGTGGCGGCCCAGCCTACTTGATTGCATGGAATCGCCAAAATTTTCTATCAGATCCAATCATCAAACAAATGGTCGACCTCTGGTTCAAGGAAGAGGCCGAACACTCACGTCTGCTCGGAGAAATGCTCAAACGACTTGGCGGCGAACCTATCAAGACCCACTGGAGCTTCGAACTATTCTGCAACATGAGAAAATATCTCGGAGTGCGTTTTGAATTACACGCATTACTGGTTACGGAAATCGTCAGCCATGTGTATTATAAGATGCTGAAACAACACGGCGCGGATCCCGCATTACGCCAGATGTGCCGACTCATCATCCGCGACGAAGCAGGACACATCGCCTTTCATCGGGATCGCCTCGCTTACGATAATCGGAATCACGCCAAAAATGTCAGCTTTCTTTGGGCTTCACTATTCCGCCTCCGTGCGATGCTTGCAGGCACCGTACTTTGGATAAACCACCGCGGCGCATTGCTCGCACTTGGAGCAACCGATAGAGAATTCTATCAACGGATCTGGAAGGACACCAACACCTTCATCCGCATGCTGGACAGAATGGGACGGTAATTTAGCGAATTAGATAAAGTCTCAGCCTCTATTCGATTCGGAATCCCAACGGGATTCATGCAACTAAGCCTAGGGTTGACACAACCCTAGGTATTCTGCCGGACAATATTAAAACCCTGAAAGGGTTTTGGAGCACAGACTCCGATCCAGCAAACCACCTACAGAACGCTTTCAGCGTTCATCCCACTCGTGCCTCTTTTCCAGGGGTTGTTCCAACCCCTGGCTGGAATGCAGAATCCCGTTGGGATTTTGATACCTCCCATTTCGTGCATTTCGTGTTTTTCGTGGTTAAAAATCCCTCTCTCCCAAAGCGTGACAAATCGGTCATAAGCGTTTACTGGAGCGCATGTTGAATCAACTCCACCTTGATCGCTGGGCAGAAGTGCTCGTGAAACACGCCACCGACATTCAACCCGGCAAGATCGTCCGCATCAATGCACAACCCAGCGCAGAGCGTTTGCTTGAGGCGGTTTATCGAAAAGTCCTGATCGCCGGTGGATTACCCATGGTCAATTGCCGACCCGAATTTCTCGGCGAGGCGTTTTACGAACTCGCGAACGAACAACAACTCGATTGGACAAGTCCGTTTGCGAAATTCGAAACGGAATCCATCGATGCCTCGATCAACATCGGCGCTTCTAACAATTTGCGTGCATTGGATAAATTCGATCCCAAAGTCACCCAACGCGCCGCGCGTGCAGACCGAGCTTCCAGAGAAATCTTCTTCCAACGCGCCGCCGTCGCCGACGATCCATCCATCGATTCCACGCTCAAACCCCTGCTCTGGACCACGACTCTTTTTCCAACAAATGCATACGCCCAAGACGCAGGGATGAGTTTGAACGATTACTGCCAATTCGTCATCCGCGCCTGCCAGCTCAATCAGGAAAATCCCGTTGCCTTCTGGCAGGAGCTCGATCGCTGGCAATGCCAACTCGCCGAGCAACTCATGACCGGCAGCGAACTCCATTTCCAAACCCCCGCCGGAACCGACCTCAAAGTCAACATCGGTGGCGCACGCTGGCTCTCCAGCCCAGGACGGAAAAACTTCCCCGATGGTGAAGTCTACTCCGGACCCAATCTCAACGCTCCAAACGGCGGAGCCGATGGCGTGGTGTTTTTCGACAAACGCTGCGTCTACCAAGGCCATGCTGTGCGTAACGCACGAGTCGTCATGAAAAACGGCCGCGCCACAGATGTCACTGCAGATGAAGGCCAGGATTTCCTCATCTCCATGCTCGACCAAGACGACGGTGCACGCCGCATCGGCGAAGTCGCCTTCGGCACCAATCGAGCAATCAACCGCCCCACCGGACAAATCCTCTTCGACGAAAAAATGGGCGGCTCCTTCCACCTCGCCTTCGGATCGGGCTACCCAGAAACTGGAAATTGCAACAAAAGTGCCCTCCACTGGGATCTCATCGCCGGCCTCGATCAAGGTTCACGCGTCACCCTCGACGGCAAACCATTCTGCATCGACGGCCAATTCGTCACCATGCCGCCGGAAGTTAAGTGGCTGTGATTCGTTTTTTTTCGTAAATCCAAATCAGTTAGATGACCGGCGCAAGGTGATCTCCACACCTTTGTCCAAATCTCCATCTGTTTTTAAATTCACCCGTTGATGAGCGGTTTGCCAACCGTCTTTGCTGACACCTAAGATGATCAGTTCAGTGCGAGACTTGGGATATTTCACCACCGCCATTCCCCTTGCAGTCGTGTGAACCGGCGGACCTACTGTCGCCCAACCCGTGCCAGGCACAGCTAAACTGGTATCAATCAGAGCTTCTTTGATTCGATTTCCATCCGGATCTACAACTCGAACATTCAACTCTCCGTCAAATTTCCAATCCGGCCTATCCTGCGAAACCGGCGAAGTCACAGACCGCTTGGAATCAGAATTGGCTACGGTGGCTGCATACAATGTGTAAGTCGCCATCTGATTAGCTGATAGAAAATCTATTGTTTCGACACGCTTCTCGGGAAACGGATTCATCAACAAACTTTTGAACATGCGCTGCGAGGATTTAAAATGTTCGACGCCAGAGCCACGCCAGACCACCTTGGTCTGAGGATGGGAGACCAATTCCTGTTCTTCGGTTTGGAGTCGTTGCCAGTCGCGGACATGCACGCCATAACCGATTTCTAAATCGCGCGTGGTTCCATCGGAGTAGTGCAAGCGGACGCTTGCGATCGTTCTTCCCTCCACATCCGGCCAACGCGTCGTATGCAACAAATGTAGTTCCTCAAACGAACGCCCGACTTTGACTCCGATAGCATCGGGATATTCTTCACGGCTTTTTCCTGCGCTCTCTGCCGTTTGCCTTCCATACAGATAAACCCTACCTCTCACATTAAAAGGCAATCCATCGAAGACTTTCTGACCAATGATGTCATCGGCAGAAGGCTTTCCCTCAAACTTCTCCGTGTAGTGCGCGGAGAGATCGACCGTTTGGGGTTCATCCTTCTTGCAGCTTGAAACAGCAAACATCAAAGCAACGGCAGCGAATGGGAAAAAAGGAGTTTTCAATACACTATGAACCAATTTCCAAGCATCGACGTCAAGCTTGGTGGATAAGCTGGACTGGAAGAGATCCTAAGCCGGTCGAAGACTCGGCTCTCCAAGTCTTGACACTCAGCCAGCGCTAGTGCATCTCCCCGCCATGCCTAAGCTTTCCATTCGCAACCTCGACGTCGCTTCCAAAGAAGTCCTCATGCGCGTCGATTTCAACGTCCCACTCAAAGATGGACAGATCACCGACGACACTCGCATCCAAGCCGCGGTTCCTTCGATCAAACACCTTCTCAAAGGCGGCGCGAAACTGGTTCTCTGCTCTCACATGGGCCGCCCAGATGGCAAAGCCGATCCGAAATACACTCTCGCACCCACCGCGAAACGCCTTGGTGAAATCCTCGGTCAAGAAATCGCGCTCGCCCCAGATTGCATCGGCGCAGAAGCTGCCGAACTCCGCAAAAATCTCCAAGCCGGACAAGTGCTCGTTCTCGAAAACACCCGCTACCACGCCGAAGAAGAAGCCAACGATTCCGCATTTGCTAAAAACCTCGCAGGTAGCGCCGAGATCTTCGTCAACGACGCGTTCGGCACCGCCCACCGCGCCCACGCCTCCACCGAGGGAGTCACCAAATTCATTCCCGTTTCCGCCATGGGCTTCCTCATCGAGAGCGAACTCGAATACCTCGAGGTCAAACTCCAAAACCCTGAGCGTCCTTTCCTCGTCATCATGGGCGGCTCGAAAGTTTCCGATAAAATCCAAGTCATCACCGCCCTCATGGAAAAAGCCGATGCCTTCCTCATCGGTGGCGCCATGGCCAACACCTTCCGCAAAGCCCAAGGCTTCGAAACCGGCGATTCCCGCGTCGAAACCGACAAACTCGAGCTCGCGCTCAGCATCCTTGAGACAGCCAAAGCAAAAGGCGTCGATTTTCTCCTTCCTGCCGATACCCGCGTCACTCAGGAATTCAAAGACGGTGCCGCAACCAAACTCTCCGGCGTTTACGGTCAGGGCGGTGGCGTAGAAAAAGGCTGGGAAGGCATCGACATCGGCGACATTGCAATCAAAGAATTCGAAACCGAAATTGCTAAAGCCAAAACCATCATCTGGAACGGCCCGGTCGGCGTTTTTGAAATCGAAGTCTTCGCCAAAGGCACTCGTGCGATCGCCGAAGCCATGGCGAAATCCAATGCCACCACCATCGTCGGCGGCGGAGATTCTGTCACAGCCGTCAACAAGTTCGGCCTCGACGACAAAATGACTTTCATCTCCACCGGCGGCGGCGCATCCTTGGAACTCCTCGAAGGCAAAACCCTCCCCGGCGTTGCCGCTCTCAGCGAAGCATAATTCTCAATCTCTAACAAATAACCTTTAACAAAAAAATGTCCCGCAAGCCAATCTTCGCCGCCAACTGGAAAATGAACAAAGGAGCCTCCGAAACCGAGGACTTCATCAAATCATTTCTCTCCAAAACCCAAGGCCTCAACATCTCCGCAGACATCGTCATCGCGCCGCCTTTCCTGTCTTTGCCTAAACTTGCCGACACCCTTCATCATTCCAATCCAGGGAAAAACGCACACTCGATCGGCATCGCGGCACAGAACTGCTCGCAATTCGATTCCGGCGCCTACACCGGTGAAGTCAGCGTGCTCATGCTCCGCGAGTTCTTTGTCCACTACGTCATCCTCGGCCACAGCGAGCGCCGCGCGATCTTTGGCGAAACCGATGCCGTCATTAACGCCAAGATCAAGAAAGCCCGCCAAGCCAATTTAAAACCCATCTTCTGCATCGGTGAAACTCTCGCCGAACGCGAAGCCGGACAACTCGAATTCGTCCTACGCACCCAAGTCACCGAAGGCCTCAAAGACGTTTCCGAAAAAGACCTCTCCGACATCATCATCGCTTACGAACCCGTCTGGGCCATCGGCACCGGCGTCACCGCCACCTCTGAACAAGCCCAAGAAGCCCACGCCTTCGTCCGCTCCCTCATCGCCGACCTCTACGGCTCCGAGTCCGCCGCCAAAATCCGTATCCAATACGGCGGATCCGTCAAACCCGACAACGCCGCGGAACTCATGGCCTGCCCAGACATCGACGGCGCTCTCATCGGCGGTGCATCGCTCGATCCACAGTCTTTCCTCGAAATCATCAAAAACGGAACGCAAGAATAAGATCCGCTACGATCATTGAAATCTTAAGGGTCATCGCCTCATCGGGCGGTGACCTTTTTTTAGGGTAACACCCCATTTGATTTTCGATCAAAATCGTTCATATTGTTCCATTATGAACAATCATCTCAAAACTAATTTAGCCGAGGTGGACAAAGATCTCTCAATCTCTTGGATCGATCTCACTGATAGTGTCCGCGACCTCGCTGCCGACCTCAAACTCAAAACCGCCGGCACAACCTTCGCAGCAGAGGCCGATCATCTCTCCCAACAAACCTCCCGCCTCTGCGATCACGTCGCAAAACTCCACGCGGATGTTATCGACCTGATCGAAAACATCGAAACCCAACTCCCTCTTCCTGAATCGGACGCCGCTAAAGCATCCACCCCTTCCCCAGAAGCACTCGATCAGGAAAAAATCCAGATCCAACGTGAAAAACACGAACTTCGTAAGGACTTTAAAGACGTTCTCAAAGCCCTGTTCATGTGGGTAGACGATCCGAAAGAGCGGCTGAAATCGAAGCTCTGAGGGATTTTTAAGAGTCGAAGGTCTTAAAGTCTAAAGGTCTAAAGCGAGAACCGCTGGTGCGGTTTGAATGAATGAACCTTCGACCTTCGACCTTCGACCTTCGACCTTCGACCTTCGACCTTCGACCTTCGACCTTCGACCTTCGACCTTCGACCTTCGACCTTCGACCTTCG
>JANPMK010000054.1:0-82956 GCA_031422775.1 Akkermansiaceae bacterium
ACAAAACCTATCGATGTCACCACAGGACTCTACTACTACGGCTACCGTTGGTATGACCCTGCGACAGGCAGATGGCCATCTAGAGATCCAATTAATGAACAAGGCGGAATTAATCTCTACGCCTTCGTGAAGAATGATGGACTGAGTTTTGTTGATAATCTTGGTCTTGAAAGTAAAGATGTGAATTCATGTGATGACTGTGTTAAAGCAAAGGAGGAAGTGAAAAACGATCCAAGCTATAAATATCTAGAAAAGCAGATACAAAATAAACCGTGTAGTCTGCCATCGATTAAATGTTTACCTTTAAAAAATGCTAATTTTAGAGGCAAGTATAGTAATGGTGAAATTACTTTAAATTGTAATTGCCCTAATCCCGAATACCTAATCACTATAATTCATGAAATGGTTCACGCGTATGACGATTGTTATGAAAGACTTGCTCCGCCTGATGCATCAGTAAATGAACTTTGTTCTAAACAGGCGTGCACAGAAATTCGGGCATTTTGTTTTGCTAACTGTAGAAATATAAAAGATCCTGTTGCAAAAAGAGAATGCGTTAAAAATGGTGCTATTGGATCAGTTAGTCTCATTCCTAGTTGCATGGATGCCGAAAAATGGGTTAATGATAAAATGCTCGATAAGTGTATGTGCAAGTAATATTTCTAATATTCATTTGAGTCTAAATCTAAATAAAATTATAAATAATGATTCAATTATATAAAATTTTTCTAATTTTGCTGTTACTGAGTGGCTCTTTCTCCTGTAAGAAAAGAGAATTATCACATGAGTCTATCTCTGATGATCTCTCAAAAAACCTTAAAATTACTATTAACACTGAGTTCGATGGAGAAAAATATGAACTAAATTTGGTTTTTTATAATTCATCTAATACTGAATATTTACATGTCATTGAACCTGAATTTATGTTAAGTAATTTTGATTTTATAGTTTCATATAATAATACTAACTTGCATAGACTGGCTAAACCTAATAAATATGTTACACAGACTGCATTTACAGGTCATGTTCTTGGTCCCCACGAATCTTTTGTTGTAAAAGAACGATTAATTTTCGAGCCGGCAGGTATAACTAAATTTGAAAAATCAGAACAAGCTTTCCAATTTTTCGATAGATACGAGAAAAAAGTCGAACTAAAAATCACGGTTTCAGTGGCTATTTGTGCATCGAATTTTATTTCAGGTAAGTGTAGTAGATATAAGCTAGATAGCGATACTGTTGTTTTGGATTCTCCATCCTCGTGGATATTGGAGCCAAATGAGGCTATAAAAAGTATTCCTATCCCTAAGTCTGCGGAAGAAGATGAAAACAATTTTACTTTGCCTCCCGCTCCTCTACCACCCCAATAAGCTTAGGTGTTGCATAACAAGATTCTTGGAAAACTGTAAAATACCTATTGACGGCGGGGGTGTACAAACTCCATCAAGGAATCTTCCTGATGATATTCCGGCTGGAACGATTCCTCCAGAATATCCGATTGAATCTGAAATCAAGGTCAAAGGCGATGTAGCGACTCTATTAGTCTATGGTAGCCTTCCTACGATAACTATTTTAGTTAATCAGAATATGGATCAGGCGAGTTTTAATAGTGTATTTGATGAGTTAGGAAACACAATTGGAGAACATGAATTGGAGCATGTGAGACTTTGGGTGCAATATTGGAATGCACTTCGGATACAATTGAGTGGTCTCGACGGTGATTATTGCCCTGCAAATTGCGCTACAATAGCAGTTGAAGCCGCTTTGGAAATTAGGGATATTTTTCATGCAGAAGCGCAAATACAAAATACAAGCTTTGATCTGATAGCATACCCTAAACTTATAGCTAAAACAAAAGGTGAAAGAGAGAGATTAAATAAAGTAATTCTCGATCAAGATAACATAGTAATAGGAGCAAAAGCAAATCTGTCTAAACTTGGAAAAAAATGGGAGGATTCTAAATGTCAAAAAATAAAGTAAAATTATCTGTGATCTCGCTTCTTTGTGGCTGTTCGATTGGTTGCGTCAGTGAAGTAGCCGTCGATCCCGGGATTGACGTAGTTGGTCTTGGAAATAACAGAGAAAAGGCTCTGCGGGTGAAGCATGCTGTTGATGAGGCGAAGCTAAATCTAAGCCATGATAATATTGACTACCTTGGCATCAATTCTTCAAAGTAATTTTCTCTATATTTCGGGTCAGGTGTTAATTGTTAGACCGTTTGCCCATTCGCGTCAATTTAAGGTAAGCGTCTTACCAAGCACCCATAGTCATAAACGTCGTAGATGGTATATGTATGACGTTTATGACTACGATAGAAGAAGACGTGGAGGATGTGTTGAAAGGTGAGCGTCTTACCAAGCCCCTCTAGTCATAAACGTCGTAAGTGCCCAGCCTACGACGTTTATGACTATGACGAAAGAAACATCTGCCTCTGGAGAGGTTATTGCCGGTGACATCCTCAAGACCGATGTGCTGGGGCGAATTACCGTTGGCCGCGCTCAGCGAGATGCCATTCTTGATGTCTTTGAGGCAAGCGGCATGACGGGCAGTGCATTTGCTCTGCACCACGGAATCAAGATCCAAACATTTGCTTCTTGGTGTTAATTTCCAAATTCATTTCTTCCATGCTTCAACTTTCCAATCATCCCCCACTGCTGTGAGAAATACAGTTAGCCAGCCTGCGTGAATTTCTGTTGCTTGATCTGAAATTGACTCCACGTAGCCACTCGGAATTTCTCGTTTGAGCACTCCACTTAGATAGCCAACGAGCCTAGAGACTTCCATCAGTGGAAAATCAAAACCAATGAAGATAGCAGCAGCAATTAGCTCTGACTGTTCATCGACTTTTATTGGAATCTCGGACGATAGCATTGATCCTCCGAATGCGGCGAAGATCCCCGAGATCAGCCGATAGGTAGAGAGAATTACAGTGAATTCCTCTTCAAAGTTATTCTCCGAGATAGAACTCTCTAAATACGACGCGAGCTTGAAGTAAGCGGGCATCAAAAAATGAAACAGAATTTCGGGAACCTCATCATGTGGACAAAGACCGCGATCCCCAAGAATGTGCCTGTAATCTACAAGTTTGGAAACTCCTCTGTATCGCTTGTAGTAAGCAATACTAACGAAAGAATTAGTTAGATCAGTAATCGTCAGCGCACAACGACTCGCGATTAATCGCGCCGAGAGTTGTTTCACCCCTAAAAATTCATCGAAGAAAGACCACGCCTCATCCTCTCGATCAGAAGCACTGAGAAGATCCATAATTTCGACCAGAGCATGATAGTCGCGTTCGAAGGGATCAATTCTCTGCGAGAAATATTCTTCCGCCTTTGGGATGTAGCTCGGATCGCTACGCCAGAGCTTCGCCAATATCCCAGTCGCTAATTGACTGAGGTATGGACAGTCTAACTTACGTTCGAGGCGATCTTCCACGACTTCAAGGGCTTCAGTAAATCGACCCTCCGCGCACAAAGCCCTCGCATGCCAGTAGTGCGCGTGCGGCCACTTCGTTTCCAAATCTGGATCAAGCAAGAATGCCTTCTCTATCAGTTCCAAGGCTTCTGGGAAATTCTCACCGGACATGATGAGAACGTTGGCCTTCGTGCAAAGAGCCTCCAGTAAATCGGGCCGAATTTTTAGCGCTCGGTCAAGACAGGTCATTCCTTCCGCATAGTATCCCCGTTTTAACAATAACGATCCCAAGTTCTTCCAAGCCTGCGGATAGGCGGGGTCAATTTCTAAGCTGCGGCGGTAAAGCGCTTCAGCAGCCTCTGAATCTCCGAGAGCTGCGATAATATTCCCCAGATTGTAGTAGTCGATGGATCTCCCTAGCACGGACATGATCGAAAATTGCATCCTCCTAGCCTTGTTTAAGAGGATTCGGGATCCCGATGTAATTCCCTGCTCTGCGATGACGATAGCCTTCAAAGCAGCTAGATTCCATTTTTGGGTCTTGTCGTCCGAAATTTTGAGTGCTTTCGAGATATTCAGAAGCGCGGCATCGTAGTCACGCATGAAATAGCAAACATCAGCTAGGCATTTCCAGGCAGTCGCGTTCTTCGGATCATTACGAGTTTGGGCAGTTAAAGTTGCTCGCAGTGTCTCCGGGCTGGTGTATCGGAGGATTTCTTTTTGGTTTTCATCTGTGAGCCCTTGGAGTTTGACTAGGTTTGCGTGAAACCCCGGAGTCTCCTTCGGTTTCACGCCTAAGTGCTTGTCGGCAAGGTCATGGTGCTCTTCTTCAAGTCGAATGCGGAACCAGCCCTCATCATAAATCTCAAGTGCAATCTGGTGGCTTTCTCTGAACTCATCTCGGAGCTTGTCTTGTTTCTCGTTAGTGATCGGACGGCTACTCACGAAGATGATCCGTTCTACCGTATCGCTAAATGCGGTGATCTTCGCGATGTCTTTCCGGAGTTTTTGTTCCCACTTCACTTCCATGCTGAACTGAAAAGCGGTCTGTGGGTTTCCCTTTTTCGTATACGTGTAAAATCTCACCTCGGCGTCCCTGCCATGATCCCTGCTTCTTCCTCCGGGAATAATACGGGCATACCCTTCGCGATGCAGCAAATCCACGCAAAGGTTCTCGAAACCCTGGGGTTCGATCGTGTGGTGCAGTGCGTAAAGGACGGGACTGGGCGCAGCCATGGAACCTACTGTAGTTTCAATTCAAGGTATTGGGCAACCCCCTATTGGAGTAGATTCGGCGATTCAAATCAGCAATGACAATTAGGCGCTGTTTGAAAATTGAATCTATGGAATAGAAGCAAAGTTTTTTCCCGTAGCAGAAAAATTCTTTCAGAACATAGTAGCAAATTCCTTCCGTCCTTGCAGAACTAAGCGGCGAGGCACCAGATTTGAACTGATGCCTCGCTCCAATTGTTGTCAGCCGTTCCAGCCGTTCCTACGTGCATTATCCTCACAATCACTCTTGTTTACGTAGCCCTGAGAAGCTGCGCCCACAATTTGGCCATTAGAGGCGGTTCTGCGCCAGCGCCATTCGCCTTGACCATCTTTGTAAAACTCCCATTTATCTGTATTACTCATAATTTAGTTTTTTCTTTTTTGCACCGAATTTCATATTCGGTTCGCAATCCAATCGCAGGCTTTATGCCAGAACGGAACGCGCAGCCGCAAGTCACACTCTTTCAGTAAATTGCCGCTTACATTCTTGCCAAAAGTGAATCCAAATAGCCACAGAGCATGAGACAGTTTGACGCAGAAAAGCCATTTATGCCCAATGAAGTGCGTATCTTTGTCGCGCCGTTTAAATTCTCTATTTTTTATTGAACTTGCTGATAAAGCATAAATTTTTCAGTTGAAATTTTGTTCAGTCTTTAGAGGAGAAGTCACCTATAACCAAGAAGAGTTATAATAATAATGGTTTAGTCTTGCACGATCCCTCGTAACTACACACCTAACCCAGCGTCAAACTATTACCCCCCGCTAGTGGCGACGCATGCTCTTCGACGTTAGAAAAAGAAAATATGAAAGAACAAGTCTATACTCTCAAAAAAAGAAAAGACACTGGTGAGCTTCACTTATTTGAAGCTTATCAAGAATCCGGCTCAGATAATTGCATCCCTGATCAAGAGTCGATTTGCAAAAAAATGAAAAAAGATGAAAGTGAAAAGAACGTTTTCGCATGCCAAAATGAGGATAAAGCTCGTAATTTAGCTGCAACCCTAGGACGAAAAGTCTGTGGCGTTTGTATAAGCCATCTCTATGCAACTTACTAATTTAAAGGCTAAACTAGGCGCTGCGGGTAACGTCGCTAACGTACCTTAGCCACAGCTCCACGCTCGAAAAGCCCATGGAAGTCGCCAAACTAGCTATCGAATAATTGCCACTTCGGTCTGGGAACTACTCATGGTATCTCGGCTATTACCTCATCACCCACTCCTTTAACGACAATGCCTTTCATTTCCGTAAATTCTTTCGATTTCGGCTTAGAATTACCCGAGCATTGTGTTGAGGACTTCAGTTTAGACGATTTGCTCACAGCAATGGTGACTGTGGGAAAAAGTAGGGCGGATGATCTTAGGACTTGGCTTGCGGTGGAAGAATGCCGACATGAATTGGTTTGGCGGGTGAGCTTAGTTAGAATGGCTCTAACAGAAGCGGGGGGGTGGTTCGTCCAAAGCGGTTCTTATTCCCGATTGGATCCCTCGGAAAAGGTAGGAATATCCTATATGCTCGGACTGATGGCGACCAACGCACTTTGCATGCGTCACTTGAATATCCCGTTTCAAATGCACCTAGATGTCTATGCTTCATCACCGGCAAGACCCACCACCGAATTCAGTGTGACCAGTGAGTGGTTGGAGTCGCTGCGAAGTCTTTCCGGAACAACCAAAGGAAGTGATGTGGCTAAACTTGATAGTTTGATAAAAAGCGTGGCTCAAAGTTTCCCCCCAGGTGTAATGATTGCAAACCCTGCAAATAATACGCGCGTGCAAAACGAGGTTTGCCGTATTATTTTTGGTTCGACTTACACAATATCTCGCCCCTACCCCGGAAAGTTACCCCACTACTGGTCATTTCTCACACGTCTAGTGAGGAATGCCCGCCCCGATCTCTTCGGTGTGGAGCTGGATATAAACGGTAATGTGGAACGATGTGTCATCGCCGAAGCGAAAGGTCGAAGCGGCCGAATTAACAAGAAGGAGGATCGTGTGGACTGCAAGCCATCAGCACCCCCAGTAGCCGTTAACAAGCTTAACAGGAAAAACGGCGAGGCGATGCTTCAAGCTCTTAGCCGGAGTCACGTCAATGGCGTGCCTGTTGGACGACACCTTGCCATTTTCGCGTATTTTGATAAATCCGGCTCAGTCACAGATGCATTACATTTCTCGTGGAAAGACCCGAGCGGTGATGCGTTAAATAAGGAAGAGAGGCAGAAGATTCCGCTAGGCCAAATGGTTTTGGATTATTACGCTAGTTTGTTAGCACTCGGTTGCCCAAAGCCCGATGCAGTATCCACAGGCAATCTGGCTCACTTGTCAAAATGTCCAGTGCATTTTGCTGTGGAGGATGCTGGCTTCTCTGTGGAATTTCACCCGGATCTGCATTCTGCTATCGTGAAAGCTTTTGAGGATGAGATACAGATGCTGACAGCAGCATCGAAAATTCCTAGCTTACTATGTCGCCTAAAAGTCTCCGGAGAGATAGGTAAAGACACGAATTTCACAATCAGTGGTGTGCGTATCTATAGTAAGCGAGGACGGGGTGGCGATTTAGATTTACCCAGGGCAATCACTCAACGTTAAATTACACTATCAGCTAAATTGTAACCGACAACCCACTTCTCGAACCGGGCAGGGGGTGAACTTCACGGAGAGCCTCACACGTCGTGTCGTGAACAATTGGCACTATCAGGTCGCGCGCCAGCAATGCAATGAGCTCTTTTTCGGCGATCCCCTCTGCTTGGAGCCGGCGTAGCAGCACGGGGGCACTAACAGCACGTATCTCTCTTTTGCTTTAACTAACATGAAAACGGCACAATTTGCTCCTTGATTTCAAGTCCGCAACTGTCCCGAATCAGATAACGCCATGACAAATGTTCCTGATATAGAGCAAATCATCGTCCAGTTGCTGGAAAGCCACCAAGTGGCTTTGAACGCTTTTGTTTTATCCATGATGCCAGGGAATCCCAATGCGAACGATGTCGTTCAGGAGGTTAATGTCTTGGTTTGGGAAAAGCGAAGTGAGTTTCAAATCGGAACGAATTTCAAAGATTGGATCTTCGCCATCGCCAAATTTAGGGTGCTTGCTGCTTGGCGCGATGAGAAGCGCAACCCTGTTTTGGTTGTACCAGAGAAAATGCTGATAAAACTGATGGAAGGAGCGGTGGAATTTTCCGAATCTGATACAGATATTAGGCAAGATGCATTGAAAGAGTGCATCTTGCAACTTCCAAACAAAGAACGTATTCTCATTTTTAGTCGCTACATGGAGGGTCAAACCATTCAACAAGTTGCCGATGTCGTAGGCCGGAAGGCGGAAAGCCTCAAACGTATGATGCATCGGATTCGTCTCAGTTTGCGTTCCTGCGTGCTCAGTAAAATAAACGTAAGAAAAGTTCAAGATGAGTCCTAAAGTTGATAATTCAGATTCCTTCGAACTACCCGACCTCTGGGCTGACCTTCAGGACTTGGAGGACGGCACCATCACGCAAGAAAAGCTCGATGCCTTAGCAGCTTTGATTGATCGATCACCAGCGGCACGTCGTGGTTATTATGAATATTTTCACCAAGTGGCGGTAATACGCATGGAAGCTGAGCAATTTTCAAAAAAAGAAAAGCTCGCAGCTATCATCCCAACTCCACACGTGCGCTCATGGTGGAAGCCGCGCATCTGTGCCGTCGCGGCCCTAATAATTTTTACTGCCGTTTTTAGTTTCCTACTCATCAATCGGCCTAATATTTCTGAAAAGATGAGTGCCCTTGCGACTCATGGCACGGTTTGGGAAATCAACAATGTGCAGCAAGACACAAATGCTTACGTAAAGCCGGGCGATACAGTCCGAGTTCTCTCTGGAATGATCCGCATGGAGTTAGCATCTGGTTCACATTTGGTCATGCAAGAATCCTCTCAAGTATCCTTCCCATCTTTCCATAAACCCGTTCTTGATAAAGGATGGCTTTGGATTGATACCGCCCAAACGGAAGATGCCTTTGAAATTAAAACCCCAGAAATTTTGGTTCGCGACATCGGGACTCGCTTCGGAGTGAAAGTTAGAGAAGATCAACCTTCAGAAATTCATTTGCACGATGGGGGAGTCAAGGTGCTATCGCGGGAATCTGGAATTAGTTTTGCGACGCTTGCTGCTGACGGTAAAGGTCACCAAATTTCTGGCGATGGCGACCGGAAAGAAATTCTACTAGCAGAAGATCCTTTTCCCATTATCAAAAATCTGCTCGCTAGTCAGTCTGACTATAGCGCAACCCTGCTTGCTCAAAATCCTATAAGCTATCTGAAATTCGACAGCGGCGTGGATGGTAGTTACGAGAACGAAATCCTTGGGCGTAGGGCCGCGAAATCCGGCCCAGCTATTACGCTTCACCCTGCAGGAGTGAGTGAAGACTTACGCTTCAAAGGATTAGACGCCGACAACTCATCGATCTACTTTCCTACTAACGAGCACAATAACTGGTCTACCAGCGTGATTGCATTTCTTGATGGTGATGCAGGTTTCACATCAAAGCAAGGAGCCGTTACATTTTGGATCAAACAACCAGAAGGAGCAGTTAAAAATCAAGTCTTATGGCTTACAGGAAAAGTTAATCCTGAGAAAAATGCTTTAGCGGGCGAGTTGATTTACGCGTATCTCACGCCGTCGGGTCGCATGGGCTTGTCTTTGGTTGATCAAAGTCAATCGACGTCGATAGAAGCCGAACAACTCATCTCTAATAACTTATGGCATCATGTCGGTATTACATGGAGTCCAAAGTCCATTAGTCTATACATCGATGGCAAAAATGCTGCTCATCGGGACAATGTCTCATACAGAGAAGATTGGGTATCAAATGGAAACTTTGTTCGTTTTGGAAAACCTACGGAGGATCTGATCCGCAACAATATCACGAGTTTTCATGGTTATTTCGATGAATTCGCCCTTTGGAATCGCCCATTGAGTTCAGAAGAGATAGCCAGACAATATGCCGCCGCATTGGGAATGAGCGGGGAGTAAGAACAACTTACATATCGCCGATACAAGTTAATTAATCCACGAAACGGCTTCTAACACCCCGTGCCATTCAAATGCGTGGCTCGCGAGCTCAACTAAAATCCTGATAGAAATTTCCCCGTATTTGCAGGGATTTCGATAATTTTTCCTAAAATGTGAAAATATTTGTCCACCAAAAGCCGGATTCTGGAATTTATTAAGGTGACCACTAATAATAATCATCCTCAACCGTCCAAATCCACCAAGAAGCCATTGCTGATAGCGGCTGTCTTATGTGCGGTCATCGCAGTGGTCGCCATTGCCTTCAAGGAAGGCTCCCTTGCCAAAGACACCGCAGCGAACACTCCCTCTGAGCAGCAGAAACCTCACAACAAACCTTCTTCAAGCACAGGTTACGGATCAGAAAACGCCACCGGAACAAGCTCCAGCAGCTCCATCACTTCCAACAAGACTTCTTCCGAATCCCCGTCTAACGCCGACCGCCCAACCGACACCCGCGCCAGTCACCGCGATACGGTCACAAACTCCAAAGGCGAGCGTAAGAAAGTCATTGATCCCATTGCCTCATGGCAAAATCCTCCACCATGGCCAGAGGGCGGACGCCTCTTTGCCGAAGTGGAAACTGCCTCACGCAAATACGTGAATCTCCGCCCAGACGACGTCGGCGACCTACCCCGCGTTCTCGCAAATGCTGAAGAGCGCATCGAACTTAAAGTCAATATTCCGGAAGGCACACCTGGCGAAAAAATTTATGTGGAAATCCCTAACGGCGGCTCATTCCCAGATAGCGACCAATTCGGACGCACCTTCGATCTCCCTAAAAACCGCACTCTGAGTTTCCCTTATGTCACCGATGACGCACGTGGCTACTGCACGGTGGTGATCCGTCAGGGCGGACACAACCGCTCCTTGCCAATCTGGGTCGGCGATCTTCCCACTCCATAATTTTTCTAACATCTTCCTAACCCAAATTTAACAAACTTTCCATCCCATATTACATCATGCGCACCACACTCCCATCCCTAGCCGTATTGCTGTCACTGACCAGTTTTTCAGCAATCACATTCTCCTCACAAGCGGTGGGAGATACTTACCCAGCGGGTCCCTATTCCTGCGGTAAGCCTAACGATGCCAATCCACCCGTCACACCTCCGAAATGCGGTGAATGTTCGCTAGATCATGGCGGCGACGCTACGGATTCTGCCCCATTCACAGGCCCTTCTATCCAAAAAGGTAGTACATCAGCTACAGATGGAACAGAGATTCCCAATACGGTCATTGCTCCCGATCACGGCGGAGCGTTGCTAGAAACCTCAGATTTAAAAATCCCAGCAGTGGCCAGCGGTATACCGCTCGACTTCACACGCCATTATAACAGTCGCAGTGCAGATGGTGTGGGGAACCTGATGGGGCACGGTCGCACCTGGACTCATTCCTTTTCATGGCGCATGACCGCACCTGGTGACATCCGCCGTATCTATTTTCCTTCAGGTCGCCGGATAGATTTCACATTATCTGGAGCTTCCACCTACCTCGGTCAGACCTCCACCCTTTACTTGCCAGCATCAGGCAATGGTGAGCGCCTTCATAACGTCGGTGCATTCTGGCACATGGTCATGCCCGGCGGTGCGGTGCATAGCTTCGAAAGAGTCGTTCTTGAAGATGCCACGGTCATTTTCCACCCACGCCAAAGCAAAGACACACGCGGCAATGCGATCAACTACACCACCGATACTTCGGCACGCATCACTCAAGCCAGCGATGCATTGGGTAACAACATCAACCTCACTTACTCACAAATTTCCCTCAACCGCAAATCAGCGGTCGAACTCCACACCCTGACGTCCGCCCCACAAGCCGGGTGGAACGAAGTCATTATTCCAGCAGGTGATGCCTATCGCTGGATCCAAGTCGTTTCGGCACCAAACGCCTCCTTCGAAGTTTCAGAAATCAAGTTTTTTGCAGATGATGGCAATGGTGGATACGCAGAGTTAGCTGGAACCGCATACGGCACCAGCCCTGCACTCAACAACGGTGGCAATACGTTTGAAAAAGCCTTCGATAACATCACCACCACTCGCTTTAGTTTCTGCCGCCCCAGTGGTGGTATTGCAGGCTTGGACCTGGGCAGCGCCTCATCAGCTCCGGTCACCAAGATTCGTTTCTTCATCTCAAGCATCTTTGGAAACAAACTTAATAACTTCATCGGCATGCGCTTTGAAGGCATGCTTGAAGCTCCGCAAACTCTCACCGTGCTTTCTGCTGTCGCCGCTTCTACCGGAGATTCCATTGAGTTCGAGTACGGCACTCACCTCGATGAGTCCATCGGACAAACTCACTCCGTTATCGATAAAGTCATTTACCGCAACGCCATTGCACAAGTGACCGATCAAGCGACATTCACTTGGACAACCAACCAAGACGGCCTCTCACCCGGCCTTGAGCGTGCCCGCGAACCTCGCAGCACCCGCTCCACTCCGGACATCGCCTTCGATTACTTTCCAGCTTATCTAACGGTCAAAGGCCAGCCTTACCGCGTGCTTACTGGAGATCCAAATTCGCGTCAGGTCATACAAAAATCTGAGCCAAGAGTGAACGCCCTTTACACTGCCCCAGATGGCGGTGTGCATACGGTCAACGTCACCGAGTCCACCAATCTTCCCACGACTTCGGTTGATGCAGGCGGTAAGACAACCTCATACACTTGGACTTCCAAGTTTTTCCTCGCCTCTAAATCCACTATCGCAGGCACCACCACGTTCACTCGGAACACGAATGGCCAGCCACTCGTCACCACGCACCCCAACGGTCTCAAAGAAACCAACACCTATGATGCCATGGGACGGCTGCTAACAAGCACCGTATCCGCCACCGGTCAAACCTCGCGCACCACCACCTACACCCGCGATGCCAATGGTCGCATCACCCGCATCACTAACCCGGATGGTTCTTACGAGGACTACAACTACAACAGCCTTGGTCTGTTAGAGTCAGTCCGTGAAACCAACGGTTCTTTTACCGTCCACAGCTACGACACCACCGTCGGTTCCCCAACTGCTGGCCTGCGAATCACCACCACCGAAGGCGTCGCTTCACCCTCCGCTACCGGAGGTGAAACCACCACCTTTTCCTACCACCTTCCGGGCAATGCATCGAACTCTCCCGCTCGTTTGCTAGCCTCGGAAACCACTCCGCGTGGTCGCACCACTTTCTACGAATACGACCACGCCGGACGTCTGCTCAAAACCACTTATCCAGACAGTTCCATCCGCCAAGTCGTTTACGATGAATTTGGCAACAAGACCCATGAGTTTGACGGCACCAACACGGAGCAATGGACTTACGACCAATTCCGCCGCGTCACCACCCATACCAATGCTGCAAACGGCGTGACCACCTACAACTACGGTCCGAACGGTAGCTCATGCGGTTGCTACGGCTCCGGTGGCCCGACCCTGATCACCAGCCCAGCCGGACGTCAGACCCTCCGCAGCTATGATTCCATGGGACGCGTCATCACCGAAACCCAAGGCAACGGCACCGCAGATGCAGCCATCACCACCAAAACTTACGACGTATTAGGGCGCACCACCCAAATCATCGACCCCGATGGCTTCATCACTAAGTATGCTTACGACTCCATGGGCCGTGTCACCAGCACCACCGCTGCGTTCAATGTCCTCAATCTTACCACCACGAACACCTACAACGCGTTCAGTGAAACCCTCGCCACCACCGCTCCCGGCGGACGCACCAGCTCCATGACTTACGATGTCATGGGTCGCACCGTCACCATGACCGATCCTCTAGGAACGGTCGCCGCCGTGACTTACGATGCCGCCGGTCGTCAGACTTCCGTCACGGAAGCTTCCGGCACAGCGCTCGCTCGCACCACGAGCTTTGCTTACGATGTCCACAACTGCCTCGTCACCACGACCTATCCGGACTCCACCACCACCACCCAAACCTACCACCCCGGCGGTGAAACTCAATCCTCCACCGACGAACTCGGTCGCACCTCAAGCAGCGACACCACTTTGGTGACATGGACTGATTCGTTCAACCAAACATGGACATCCTTTGCCCAGACGATGACCGATCCAGCAGGGTTCACGACCACCAGCTTTAGTCCGCCGATGTCCTACACTGGGGGAACCCGCCGCATGGTCAGCCCAGGCGGACGCATCTCTGAGTCTTACGCCGATGAACTCGGTCGCATCATCCTCACCCGCAGCGGCCTCGTCAATTCCGGCTCCGGCCTAGCAGCAGATGTCAGCGACACCACCATGACCTACGATGCCGATGGCATGTTGCTCACCTCCACCACCGATCCCGGCGGTCTCAACAAAACCAGCACCGTCACCTACAATTCACTAGGTCGCACCAAGACCAGCACCGATCCACTCAATCGCACCACCTCGTTCAGCTACGATAAACGCGGCAACCGCCTAACCACCACCCTACCAGACAGCCGCGTAGAAGCCGCAACCTACGATGCCCTCGGACGCCTCGTCTCTAGCACCGATCCAAAAAACCAGACCATCGCCTACACCTATTGGTATGAAACTAGTCAGCAGCTCACCTTAACCGATACCCGCAATAACACAACAAACTGGATCTACAACCTGCGCGGCCAGCTTCTAACAAAAGCCTACCCCAACGGTGACGACCACGCCTACAGCTACGATGCCCTCGGACGCATGGCCACCCACACCACTCCAAACAACCACGTCTGCACTTACACTTACGACGTGCGCGACCGCCAGACCCTCGCCGACTGGAACACCAGCACCCCAGACACAGCAAAAACATACTTCACCAACGGTCTCTTGAAATCCATAGACAACGGCGTTTCAAAAAGCGACTATGCCTACAATAACCGCAACCTCTTGACCTCGGAAACTCAAACCCTCACCGGACGCGCCGCCAAGATCGTCAGCTACGCTTACGACGCCGATGGCCTACGCACGGATCTCCAAGGGAGCGCGGGCGTCTCGTCCGCATCTTACGAATGGACTGCCCGAGGCCAGCTCAAAAACGTCTCAGCCGATGGCCCACCGCCACTCGCGACATATACGTATGATAAAGCCGGGCGCAACACTACCCTCGTCCACGAAAACGGCATCACTCAAGCCAAAACATATGATGCCGCCAACCAGCTCCTCGCCAATACGCATCTGAAAAACGGCAGCCCCGTTTCCGGACACGCCTACACCCTAGACACCACCGGCCGTCGCACAGGAGAACTAAGGAGCGGCGACATTCCTGTCGCCACATCCTACGGCTACGACGCAGCCAACCAAGTTACTGCCGCCAACTACGGCTCAGGGCAGATCGACAGCTACGATTACGATGCAATGGGCAACAGAGAAACTGCCAACATTGCCAGCCAAGGCGGAAGCGCTAAAACTTATACAGCTAACAACGTAAACCAATATACCAGCATCACCGGACTCACCGCCCCAACCCACGATGCGAATGGTAATCAACTCATAAACGGTAACGGAGCATTCTATACTTGGGACTCGGAAAATAGATTACTGACCGTAGGACCTATCATGCCCGCCATCGGCGACAAAATGTTAGTCCACAACTACGATGCTAATCACCGCCGAGTCGCCACCACAGTTCGCGAATGGGACATCAGCGGCTGGAACGACATAGAATGCACCCATTTCATCTACGACGGCTGGAACGTAATTGAGGAATTTGTTTCGCCATCGTTGTCCTCACCTAGCTCAGTGTTATCAAAAGTCCTCACCTGGGGAATTGATTTAAGCGGCAGTATGCAAGGCGCAGGTGGAGTAAGTGGCCTACTCATGGTCGAGGAAATTACTACGACCACGAATACCGCATATCACTTCCAATACGATGGCAATGGTAACGTCACGGAAATCACAGACGCATCAGGTGACCCCGCCGCAAGCTATCGTTACGACGCCTTTGGAAACACCCTAGTCGCAACAGGCAACTATGCTTCAACTAATAAATACCGCTTCAGCACGAAGCCGATCAACGATGAAGTGACCAGCGGACCACTCTACTACTATGGCTATAGATATTATGATGCCGTGACAGGTAGATGGCCATCCAGAGATCCGATTGAAGAGCGTGGTGGAGTTAATCTTTATGGCTTCGTGGGGAATGATTCAATTAATCAAATAGATATTTTGGGGCGTTGTATCTGTTGCTTTAAGTTAAGGACTGGTAAGCTTACAGTAGACTCCAGTTGCCGTGGAGCGAGAATATGGATAATACCTGAAGATCCAGCCCCTGCGCCAGCAACTGGCGCAACCTCTGGGACGACGGTTAGTGCTGATGGTTTTATTATTGGTGGAGTAATGTATAAAGTTCATGGAAGCACTTGTGTGACTGTGAAGTGTGCGGGCGGCGCCTTAAGTTCTATTTATACATGTACAAATTACGCGGGTTCTTACTTTGGAGGTGGGCCAGCTAGTGTTACGCCACCTGGCTCATTGGGGCCATTGCCAAAAGAACCACCACCAGGTTCTCTCCCGCCGATAGTTAAATAGACTAGCTCTTTTCAATTATGAAACACCTACGTATTATTTTACCGGTTTTATTTGTTTTGGTTGGTTTCTTTTCTTATGGAACAGGCAGAACTCTATATACGGACATGCACGGCAGCATTGGGTTCTCAATTGGAAGTGTACTTTCCGGCGTAGTTGTTTCTGGATTCATCTTTGCCTTAACTTTCGTATTTATTTTTCCAGCATTTTATTTTTCTGGTGTTAAACTAAATATGCATCTGGTTCTTATACATCTGGTTCGGTTGTGTGCCTCATTATTTATCGGAGCTTTCCTAGCCGAAGTTTTGATTTTGAACGATGAACTTGAATTTGTACTCCACACTGAATCATTAGGTCGCTTCGAAGAAAAAGGTTCATTTTCCCGGCAGAGATGGTGGCCTCATTCAAATGGTTCTTTGATGTGGAGCAGAGATCGCGGTTATTGGTCAACTGATTGAATATCACAACAATTCCCATCGTTCCAAAACCATGATCACAAGAACCAAGAAATACATATTCTGAAATAAACTGCCAGGCATACAATTATCTTGGTGGAGGCTTTTTGAAAATAAACTGCCAGGCATACAATTATCTTGGGAATTAAAAGATTTTGCAGATAATTAATCGAACCCGCCATACTTATGAAATCAACAGTGCTTAGTATTGTCTTATTTCTGTTTTATGCGGATTTTGGATTTGGAAGCCAAAAATCGATTGAATTTACTAGTACAGTTGAAAAAGTTGAACTAATTCCTAGCGAAAGCGAAGATTTTACTATGCTTCGGAGATGGAAAATCACTCTCTCAATTCCACAAGATCTAAAAAAAGATTTTGGTGGGAATAAACAGTTAGTAGTTTACGTGCATAGTCCAGCCAGATTCTTCCGTGACAAGGGGCCTCATGAAAGGCGTGAATGCATAGTTCAATGCAGCAAGGTGGAGCCGATTCTCACAGATGCCGATTGTCTTATTAAGTCACTAGTTAAAAAGTAAGCGTAGTCCCAAGCACGTAAGCGTAGTCCAAAGCACCGTTGTTCTGCTGTTGCAGTGACGTTGCCGTTGTCGTAAAGTGGGGTCAGGTGTGAATGGCACGGGATTAAGCATTAAAACGATAGCGTGAGCGGTGGCAAACCTCGATGTATTCATCGACGTGGAACATTGAGAAGTGGATGGTTTTTAGGGCAGTGACGTCGGTCGTAAATGATGACGCTAACCATCAGAGATACACTAATCTCTGGCATCACTACAAGAGCGGTTCTGTTAGGCGCTTACGTTCAAAAAGCACCAGACTAAATTTCAATTTTTCACGCACGTGCATTTGAGAATTGACCTAATGCCACTGCTAGTCGGACAGATTTGGAGCTTGCGCAATCACTTTTCACTACAGAGCATACATGCGTAATGTGGTCAGATAATGAAACGACTAAGGATCTAATCGGCTTCCGAGTCCATGCCGACCTCGTTCGTGAGGTGGTCACTGATCAGAATCTGCTACCAGTGACCATTGGCATTTTCGCTGATTGGGGCAATGGGAAGACGAGCATCATGCAGATGCTAACTGAAGATCTGAATGAGGATCCAGCGATTGCAGTTGTCTATTTTGATGCTTGGCTCTTCGAGGGGTATGACGATGCGAAATCCGCTCTTCTTTCCGCCATCATCACTCAGTTGAGTGAACACAAGAACTTCCCAGCAAGTCTGAAAACAAAGGCCAACGACCTCATGAAGAAGGTCAATTGGATGCGCATTCTGAAGATGGGCTGGGACAACGTTGCATTGCCGGCTGTTTTGGCTTATGCAACTGGAGGAGCGACAGCTGTACCGGTTTTAGCGGGAATGGTGGGATCTTTGTTCAACGGCAAAGATGGCGAAGTGACCGAGTCCATCCTCAGTTCCGAATCACTCAAGGAAACCGAATCAAAGGAGATCGACACCGATGTGCGCTCATTCCGGAGCGAATTTGGTCAGCTCCTCAAAGAGAGCAAGTTCAAGTCGCTCGTCGTAATTATCGACGATCTGGATCGATGTTCGCCAGAACGAATTGTTGAGAACCTTGAAGCGATTAAGCTTTTTTTGAACGTAAAGGGTTCTGCATTCGTCATCGGTGCAGACCTCCGAATCGTAAGCCACGCGATTTCCGTTCGATATGGTAAGGCAATTGACGCTGCGGCGGAGGCCGCAGCCGCTGGGTTAGAATCTTCTCCTCAGCAGCTCATCAGAGATTACGTCGAAAAACTGATCCAAATCCCTTACCATCTACCAAGGCTCTCCCCGGCGGAGGTGGAGACATACATGACCCTCCTGTTTTGCCAGACCCATCTTGATGCAGATACGTTCACACGCTGTGTGGATGCATGCGACATCCAGCGAAAGCGAAATCGGTTCTCCGCATTCGGCCTTGCTGCCCTTGAGCAAGCGATTGGTTCGGAGAAAATCGACGAGGCTCTGAGAACCGCTTTGAACTTTGTGGCAGGCGGAGCTGCGTTGATCACCGAGAATCTCAAGGGTAATCCTCGTCAGGTGAAGCGCTTCCTAAATGCGTTTATCTTGCGTCGGAAACTTGCTAAAGTGGCGCAAATTGATACATGCAAGGAGGAAGTCCTGTTAAAACTCATGCTGTTGGAATACTCGGAGCCGCAGCGTTTCAAAGAGCTTTCTAAGTGGCAGGAGGACGAAAAGGGCCATCCCAAGGCGATCAAAGCCCTCGAAGACGAATCCGATGTGGTACCCGACGGATGGGGGACTCTAAAGCTAAAGAGTTGGGCTACCATGCACCCGCGACTTTCTTCCGTCGATCTCTCAGACTATTTCTGGCTTGCGAGGGATAAACTCGGAGCCTCGATTTCAGGCGTTTCGCTCATCGCCCCGGCTATCCGGAGAGCTTTCGAGTCGCTGATGTCGCCGGTCGGAAGAAAAGCGGCGGCACCGCTCTTAGCCGATCTTCAACCGGACGAGCTTGAGGCGTTGCAAGGCCTGCTTGTTGGTCAGCTTCAGAGAGATCCCACGAACAGCGAGGGTTACACCGCGTGTATCGAATGCATACAGCATCTTCCTGCACTGTGCGTCGTCATGTTGGAGACGTTTGAACTGCTTCCCTCCAAGCACTTGCCTGGTTGGCTTCCATCCAAGCTCAAGCTCCTTCAAAAAAGTGGCGATGCAGTTACAACCGCATCAATAGAGAAATTTCTTGCCAAGATTAGCGCGACCGAAGGGACTCCGGCTGCGAAGAACGCGAACTTTAAGCCGAAGAGCAAATAATATGGGTACATCTACTGCATGTCCTGGATCTCCTAAATGGGGAAATGTCAAAGCCGCCTCCACTCGAACAGCCGGAAAAGAGGGAATCGATTCCGATTCTTCGGGGAACATCATAGGTAGCTTTGTTGATCAGCTACGCGATGGGAAGGATGATGGCATCGGCATGGTTCCCGCGAATTTTGGTGTCAACCTTCAGTCGGTAAAGGATAGGCTGACCGAATTGCTGGGCAAATTTCCGAAGTCTCCTGTGGCTGCGCATTCGTCCAACTCTGGATCATCGTCGAAAGGATCAGAAATGCCGACGAGCGGCGGATCCAAGAGCCGAGGTGGAAACCTAAGAAAAGGAGGAAGTGGTCGGAGCGGTTCTTCTGGTGGAAAGAGCATACGATCAATCAGCGGCCGAGGAATCCGCCCCACTGCGCAGCGGGTGGCGAGCTTCCTGTCCGCCGTTTCGAAGGTCGGGTTGGTGGAAGCATTGAAAGAAGTTGGGCTTGTCGATTTGGCAGGGGCGTCGCCGGACCAAATAGCCCTCGCACTTGCTGATGTGTTGTGCGGTCCCAATAGTCTCATAGTAGACGCCGAGTTGCGAGACGCGACCTCGTCATTATTGGAGGAACTTTCTCCCGACGTGCAGTCCCTAGACGCTATGGAGAATTCCCTTACCCAGGCGTCATATAATCTCGAAGGAGTGCTCTCGAAGCTCTTCGAGAACTACATTATGGAGCGCTTTAAAACGACATTGAGCGAACATCTTTCCAAATTTGGCTACAACACAGCAGACAAGATCGCTAAAGAGGCTCGCGAACTGGTTTCCACCGAATTTCAACTTCTCAAGGCTGACAGCATTGACCTCACTTCCGTCGAATGGACAGGAAAAGAGGGTTCAGTCATCATTGAGACCATTTTGGAAAAGACCATAGCTGTCTACCTTTCCTAAGCACTTATGGACATCTCATTCCAACCTTCCAAGAAGCTTGATCCCAAAACGGAGTTCAGGCGCCATTTGCTCCTTGGCCACGGGAGCGCGGGTGAGTGCTTTCTCGACGTGGACGCCAAGCATCTTTTTGACCACGTTCCGGCGATCGGAGCCGAGGCATCCGACCTTTTGGTCTTCGCAGCCGCAGTTTACGGATGTGACAAAGCAGTCCAGCGAAGCCTTCATGCAGAGGATAAATGGACTCGGCGCTTCAACGTTGAGATTCCGATGATCGAGCCCGACAAGTGGACATTAGCGAAGAAAGAGTTTGAAGAATGCGTGGGATTTCTAACTGGTGATGTCTGGAGCTTCTCGTTCATACAAGCTGATCGAAGACCATTTGTGAGACGCACAAATCGGATCAAGAAGCCGAAGGGTATGCTCCATTCTGCAAAAGCGGTATCCCTCCTTTCGGGGGGTCTCGATTCCTTCGCCGGTGCAATATCTTATCTTGAGGAAAATCCATCGAAAACTCTTGTTATCGCGAGCCATTACGATGGAACGGTGGCAGGACCCAAGAGTGACCAGACGAACGTAATCGGAGTCCTTCAGAAATACTACCCGAAGAGAATTCAACAGTTGCGGGTAAGAGTGGGTCTTGGCGTGAGTGCTGATTTTGAGGGGAAGTTTGAGACCAGTTTCAGGAGCCGCTCGTTGGCCTTCCTCGCAATTGCTAATGCTGTAGCATCAACTATCAAAAGTAAGCCGAATATCCTTATTCCCGAAAACGGTGCGATTGCACTGAATTTTCCTCTAAATTCAAGCCGACGGGGGTCGTGCAGCACTCGCACCGTCCATCCGAACTTTCTGCATTTATTACAGAGTGCCCTGAGGATTGTGGGAATTACAAACACCGTTTCCAATCCTTTTTCGATGCTCACCAAGGGTGAAGTCAACGATCTTGTCGATACCACGCCTGCATTCCTCGCTGGCTACGCTCTCACAAATTCGTGTGCGAAATCGGGGCACACTTACAGTTGGGAAAATCGGAAAGCCAGTGCCTGCGGCAGATGTGTACCATGCCTTTTCAGACGTGCCAGTCTTCACCGGGTGAATCTTGATAATGAGACATTCGGTAACGAGGTCATCCGCGATTATAAGGGGCGACAGGATCTCCCGGACGACCTTCGTTCCTTGATTGACCTTCTGAACCTAAATCCGAGCCAACGCGCTGTAATGCGAGGGCTGATTTCCAACGGCTCACTTCCTCCACTTGAATTGCCAGAACATGCCAACGTCGTATTAAACATGATTAGCGAGGTTCGCGAATGGATAAAGGATACAGCACCGCGCTCCCTGAAGAACCTCGCAGCCATCAAGTAACCGTGATTGATAGCCACTGCCACATAGACCAGTATCCGGAACCTGCAACCGTAGCGTCCTCTTGTGAAGCCAAGGAAATTCTAACAATAGCGGTAACTTCTTTGCCTTCGCACTACGAAATAGCGCTCTCGCACTTGCACAACTACCAGTATGTGCGCGCAGCGCTGGGCTTTCATCCGTTGCTCGCCGCGAAACATGCGAACGAGATTTCAGTTTTCGAATCTCTATCGAGAACTTGTCGACTTATCGGTGAGGTAGGATTGGATGGGTCAAAGCAGGGAGCAAGCAGTATGGATGTTCAACGGCAAGTTTTTGACCGGGTTGTTTCCGCTGTTTCATGTGAGAAGCGATTTGTCACGGTGCATTCGAGAGGTGCGGTCAAGCAGGTATTAGAATGCTTGAGTCGTCATTCTATGTATCCGGTGGTGTTCCACTGGTTCTCCGGCAATGCATCGGAGCTTTCTACGGTTTTGGATGCTGGACATTATTTTTCGTTCAACCCCGCGATGGCACAATCGGGAAAATGGCAGAGCGCGATTACCCAAGTGCCATTGGATAGAATCCTGACAGAAACGGACGGACCCTATTCTAGGGTTTCGGGATTAGCCAGCATGCCCCACGATGTCGCATTAGTCCTCGACTGGCTGGCAATAAAATTTAGCAAAACCCAATTCGAAATTGAAGAGGCTGTCAGAGTCAACTTTTTCAACCTTGCAGGGTGAAGCAACCGGCGTTAGTCAATTATGGAAACTCGTGAATACAAATAACTTGCCGTGTTTCACGCTGATTTTACCTAAAATATAACCCACCCCCTTGTGGTTACTGGGGAAATTCTGGGGAAATTGGTGCGCGCATGTGCCGTTGTTCTGTTAGGCAAATTGAAAACTATCGCAAACGCATCAGCGGTCCGTTGTTAGATCGCATCGACATTCACGTCGAAGTTCCTTTGGTTAATTTCCGAGATCTTACTTCTGACATCATCACCGGTGAGTCATCGGCGGTGATCAGGGAAAGGGTCGCAGCTGCGCGCAACATCCAAGTGGCTCGTTTGAAGGCGGCCAAACTCTCGACCAATGCTGCGATGGGTGCGAAGCAGGTGCGCGAGTGCTGCAAGCTCGACGCCGAGAGCAAAAGCTACCTCGAACACGCCATGGAGCAGATGAACTTTTCAGCCCGCGCTCATGACCGGATCTTGAAAGTCGCTAGAACTTTGGCTGACTTACTCACGGACTCACGGTAGTTCACGAATGCGCAGATTTCGGAATTGAATGGGAGAACCTTCGCTTTCAAGGCACAGATAACCTTCGGCGGGATCGCAGGCGGTGCCGCCGGAGACCTCCTCGCCATTTACCCATAGCCGCACCTCACCGTTAGACGCACGGATGTAGTAGTGGTTCCACTGGCCGTGATCTTTGCACAGATCCTTGCGGGGAAAACTACGCTCGCCATTAGGTGAGGCCTTGCCGATGGGAGTCATTTTTACTCGCACCGGAAATACATCGCCGTGGGTGGTGAACCAGTCGGTAGCCTTGCCGGACTTCTTCATCTTCTCGGTGAACGCATTATCGAGCACCTGAACTTCGATGCCGTCAGGCAAACCGGGTTTGCCTGCTTTAGCCAGTTTTTCCAACGATTCGTGCGTAGTCCAGACGAAGATGCCGGAATTACCCGCGGGCTTTTCGTGCATCCATTCGACGACAAATTCGAAATTACGGAGGGATTTATTAGTTCGTATGACGCTCACCGGTTGGCCTGTACACATCAGGACCCCGTCTTTCCATGTCCAAGTGGTATCGGCACTGTT
The DNA here is from genome assembly GCA_031422775.1 of Akkermansiaceae bacterium. Lineage (GTDB taxonomy): Bacteria > Verrucomicrobiota > Verrucomicrobiia > Verrucomicrobiales > Akkermansiaceae > Luteolibacter. The sequence continues at coordinate 23,579 of JANPMK010000054.1, forward strand.
GACCTTGGTGAAGTCGTCCTGTGTCAATGCGCGCCAGCCTGGTTGGCTGGCGTCAATAACTGGTTTCACAGGATCGGCGAAAGTGCTCGATGAGGAAAGAAAAGCTAACAAAAATAAAATTGGTAATGAGTTCATGATCAAGGTGTCTGGTATTTGGTGTTTGGTGTTTCTGTTATGAAAGAAAAAATGACAGTCATATTCAGTTCGCGAAACTGCGTATAGTGTGAATCCGTAACTGTTTGGACTTAGTGTCATGATAAAAGAATACCATGCTGCGCGCCTTTTCGTTGAATCTCCAGGTAGCGCTGAAAAAGGGCTGTATTTCTTCTTTTTTACGGAAATAAAATTCTGCGAAGCAGTATGCACGAGTGTCTTCAAATTTCGTTGGTTTGGGAGCGATTAAACCATGATTGTTGGGTTTGAGTGAAAATTTTCCTGAGCCGATGCTTCCGGCTATGTCGACTTTGGTAGCATTTAGCAGTAAGTATTTGCCGCCATTAAAACCTTCGTCGCTATTTTTCAAGGTATTGAGGGTTAAGCCATCTGCGTCGTTGAGACCTTGTCTGACGACTATAACTAACTGTTCTTGTGCGACGATAGATGGGGCTTTCCCATAGGTTAGAAAGACGTATTCACCTTTTTCGTTGGTTGAGGATTTGCCCAAAGCCCAAGTTGCAAGAGCAGGCACTTCATAAGCTTCAGAAATACTATTAGTTGGCATTTCGACCTTTATCGTTTTACCCTCTCCAATGAGTAACTCGATAGGTTCAGCGTTAGCTGACTTTGGGAAGGATACAAAGCGCAGATTGACAGTCGGTAACTGCGCATTAGCAGGTATGGAAAGAATAATGACGCAGAGTAGTGAAAACAAGCACGATGACTTGGAGTTTATTAATTTCATTAAATTTGTTGAGGTGACATGCGTATGTTAAAACTACTGCGTGTGAATCACACTTCGTTAGGATTCATCCAGCGAAAACCAATCATGTTGAATTTGCGGCCAAAACGTTTGTTAGATTCTGAAACTAAGTCGCTTTGTTTGAGGTGGGAATCATCTGAGGTATCCACATATTCGGGTGATCTCTGGATGATCGCCTCACACCATGCGCGGGCTTGAATATTTCCCTTTTTATCTAGGCTATCGCCGTAAGCACGAATGACAAATGTGTCGCCGCGTGGTGTCAGAGTGGATCCTATGTGACGTAGGATGTCAGCTTGGTCGATGTATGGAGTGCTGCCATAGGCGATTGGGCCTTCGAGTGCTCGGGTGAAGGTGGTGTTCATGCCGATTGTTTCGGTGCTACCGTCGATATTAAAGCTGCGTTCAGCAGTACGAAAGGCGGAGTTGATCGAGACGCTATCATCATCGAGAGCGGCTTGGAGAGCTCCTTTGAGTGCGAGTTCCTGATTTTCGCTATCGAGCCTACGGTTGATGAATTCAGAAAGTGAAAGGAATGGGCCGCGCGTCTTGACTTGCTCAACCATGGCTTCAGCAAGTTCATTAATTTCAGTATCAGAAAGTATACGTCCATTTGTCCATTGTTCCGGTGGATCGTTGGGGTCGTTGTTGAGGTCAGAGCTATTGATCGGTGCTCCGTTGGGGAGCATGCCCGGAGCTACGGAGACGCCAGAGGGAGTGGCAGTGGTAAGGGTGGCTGCTTGGTTTTCGAGGTGGGTCAGCGGTTTGCCTTTGAGGCTGGAGAAGAATACTTTCCATGCCTCGACGGATGTGGAATTGATGTTGAACGGACCTTCAATCATTAGGTGTGACGCGATCTTATCAGCGAAGCCATCGGTATAAGTATTGAGCTGGCCAGTTAGAGTATTGAGATCATCGGCGGTAAGGCCGACAGAGTAGGGAAGGATGCGTCGGTTTGGCAGCGTTCCGCCGTAAAAAAAGAAGTCGTTCGCCACCTCCGTGGCTGTTTTTGCAGAAGCTCGGTTGTTGAGTTGATTGCTAAGTTGAGGAGTGATTGATGAGAAATAGAAATCGTCCCAGAGAGCTTTGTTAGAAAGGTAAGAGTGGTCAGCATAGGTGCGCATCTGAACTTCCGGAGTTAGATCTGAATTAAGTAGTTGAGTGTAGGTTGTAAACGCCTTGTTCGCTGGAATATTCGGGTGCGCATAGGAATTACCTATGGATTGTAATGTGTGGGGAGCTAGGCCGCCTTGACCGGTAGCGGTGGTTTGCCGCAAGTCGCCAAGACGTGGAGCCCCTGCGAACGAATAATTCGTATTGCCTGGAGGGAATGCGTAGTGGTTAAGAGCAGCGGTAGGAGTTGCAAGAATTGTATTGTTCGCGAGGCTAAATCCACCGAGACGTGCGCTGCTAAGTGAGGCGATAGAGATCGGAGGAAGAGCAGGAAGATCTTGTTGCACGACATGTGTGACTCCAGATTCCACAGTGTAGCCACCTCCGTAGTAGCCACGACTGGCTCCATCATCTTGGAATGCCTCTTCCACTTCATTGATTCTCTCAACCTGCCATTCCCATCCGTAGTCGTAAACTGCGGAACGAGTGTTATCAGCGATTTGTGGCGCGCTCAGTGTACTACCATGAAGGAAGGGGCGGGTGGTAATTTTTCGCCCAGCACCAGCACCGGGACTGTTAGAAGTGTGAACTTCGGCACCTGACATCAAAGTAAAGAGAAGAAGGCCTTTTGCCTCACCACTATCTGTGGCGCTTTTGATTTCGCTGCCAGGTATCGCGTTAGTTTGTCCCTCATAGGGAATCACTTCTCCACCGGGAAACCCTGCAAGCATGAGATTTCTATTAAATGATGCATTTGAATTATATCGACCTCCGCTTCCACCGAACCTACTGATGAATTGATAATTTCGATAGTGTTCATTTGTGCCGCCTACATAGTTGGCGTCGCTCATAAAGAATTGGAATCCTGCGCCAGTAATCTCATTTGCCGCTGATACAGCGCGAGGCCAGTCAGTCCCATCCTCAGGAGCGACTTCCAGATCGATCAAATCACCGTCTCCAAAAACCATACGCCATCCTTGGTAAGGGATAAAAGATCCTGAGTTGTTGGGAAATTGCGCTACGTCAAGATTGTTACTCTGCACGACCGTTTTTGCTGTGACATAAAATCCATCAGGAAGGAATGATTGAGCTTGGTAGAGCGGTGTATTTGCGAACGAAGAATTCCCTCCGTTTTCCAGAAAATTAGATCCGGCAATCGGTATAGAAAACATTTTTACTTCTCCGGGTTGAAATACAATCGGGGTATTTCTGGCAAATTGAAGTTGCATGATATAAGGATCGAGCGAGCGAGCGCGACCATCGCCGGTTGATTCGTTAGTGATGGCGTAGTTCATATTCACATGCACACTTTCATATTGAGCTGGGGCACCAGCAGCGCGATATTTTCTCCAACGTAGAGTGAAGGGAGGAAAGCCGACTTTCATGATTTGCGATGCATCGGTACCCATTACAAGTGGCGTATTGTTGGGGTTCCACAATGACACGACTGGTTTAACACCGAGGAGTAACTTGTATCTGTCTGTAGCTCGTAGAATTTTTGCAGGGAATCCTGGCCGGGGTGTGGCCATTGCTGATCTCTCTGCTGGGGTGATTGCGGTGGCTCCTACTCCCAAGACAAACTGCACCCTGATTGGAACGGGGTTGCGGTAGAGCGATGTGTATTCGCGCAGGAACTTAACTTTATCATTCCGGTCTCCTTGATCCGGTGTATTGACCTGCATGGCGAGGGTGGGCGTTGCATTGTGCGCGATTCCCCCACGTTTTCCGGATACGAAACTTGGGTCGTTGTGATAAAGTTGGTAATAGGCAGCAAGATCTTGAAGGGGTACACGATCATCAGAACTTGTGCCGAAGCGGTAGAGCATGAATTCATCGCCATTTTCACTGAGATTGATTGGGCGTTCGAGCAGGGTGGAGAGATCACGTTTGAGACCACCTTCGCGAACGTCTGCGAATAAACCAAGACTGTGAGTGGTTGCATGATGAAAGTTTCTCTGAGACAGCTTGTCGGCACCTTCAGCGGCTGGCGGGTTGACTTCGACTAGATCAAGGGTTTTGTGGGAATAAATCTTATTGAGCTGTTCTTCATCAGTTAATCCCTCCAAACCGAGAATTGTATTATTGCTCATGGAACCGGGTGCTTGCGAACGGTTGATATGGTCTGCGGTTGTGAGTTCACCTGAATTTGTAGGATATGAATCAGCCATGATACGGGCTTTTTGGCTCTCATCCCCGACCCACCAACCGTATCGACCTGTGATTTCGGAGGTAGATAGATCTTTGATATTGAGTAGACGAGCGCTGACGTAGTCGGTGGTGGGAGCTGAAACACCGAGCGAACCTGCTCCTACTAAATGAATGGCTTCCGTATCTATACTGGGGAGAGAATTAGCATCAAGAATAAGAGTTTTTGGCGTATTGGGATCCGTAGCTTCGTCAGCGTTCAAAGAGGTTAGCCACGATCTGAAATGTGAGTATTTTTGGTTTAAAGCTGGGCTCATCGTATCATCTGGCTGCGCGCCGATGGTCTGATGGTGACTTTCAGCACTTGGATAATTCGGATTGGTATATGAAACCGATAACGGTCCGACTATCCACGAATCCCATGCACCCGTCCAATGGCGGTTTGAGATGTTAGATGATTCAGGATCGATGATGTCACTATTGGCTGAGATGCGTTGATCGGAGCCCATTTGCTTTTGCAACTCACCGATTGCGATCATGAGAGCCATGCGGGCATTGGCGCGGGCGCGGTTTTGGGCGGAATCTTGACCGTTGCTGCGAATCGTGACAACGGAAAGACTAAGAGTTCCTACTGTGATGATGGCTAACAGCACCATGAGTAAGATGGTGGCAATTAGCGCGAAGCCTTGGGTTTTTCGTGGGATGAATAGGGAGTTTTTCACGTGAATGAAGATAAGTTAAATTTTATTGATAGAATTTTTGCCAAAGGTCTTTGCCTAAAAGTGATTTTTGATTATTTGGACGTAGTATCGTCTGCTCACTTCAACTCCCCTTTTACACTCATAAGTTCTATTTCATGAATGATATTTTCAAAGCTACCTTCCTAATTTTCAGCAAGATTGAATCTGCTTAAAATGCGTTCAAACGAACATTATTCATTCTCCCGATAAAGGAAGACTCAGGAAAAAGATTGGTATCCAGTGCCTTTTTTTACCGGGCATTTTCAAAGTATAGCGGCTCCAGCAATATCAAGCCGAGCCGATAGCCGCTAAGTGCCTAAATCGCCTTTGGTGATCAGTTTGTGGTCTTAGGTCGATCGGTCTTTTCATTGAAGGATTTTCTTAGCTCATCAAGATTCTCGAAGCGCTTATCACCTGGAAGTTTCCACAGTGTCTTCACTTGATCGAGATGCTTCTGATGTATATCCCTTGGCATACAGTCGTGAACCGTTGCCAGAGCTGCTGCGCGCCCGATCACAACTCCCATCATGCCTATTGTTTTCATCACTCGGATCGTGCCTAAGGCATCCCTTTCCACGCTGATGTTACGTCCTGCCATGAAAAGGTTTGGAACGTTTCGGGAGTAAAGCGTACGGTAAGGAACCGCGTAACCGACTTTTTTATCAACTCCAGGGCCATGCACCGCGCGTGAGATAAAAGGTTTTCCGGGAATTGAGTTTGTGTATTTCTCCACCGGGTAGTGAAGATCGATCGACCAGGTGGTGAGAAACGTCGCGTCGTCGAATTGTTTTTTTTCGCGGACGTCGTCTCCTGTTAGAATCACATCACCTAGAATCTGCAAGGTCTCACGCGCGCCTCCGACATACGCCATCCAGGTCAGCTCGGCGTTTTCATGTTTTTTCGGATCGCGCTCGGCGTATGCGCCATGGTTTTTCATCGAGTTCCATGCGCTGAACGAAGCCAACAAATTCAAATCACGTGTGAGCTCGAGTTCATCAATCGGATGATTATTGAAGCCGCTCTCCCAGAACCACTCTGCATGGCCGTAGCCGTGGCGAACTTTTGGATAGGGAAATTGTTTATCGGTAAACTGATACATCCATTTTTGCTCGGGAAAGCTCATTGGCTCGTCACGATTTTTCCACATCCACATATTACTCATGCCCAAGCGCCCTTTTTCGGTAAATTTTGTATCAGCGCCCGACCATAGCCCGACAAAACCATGGCCTGTGCAATCGGCAAAAAGCTTGCCTTTGATGCGCTTGAGTTTACCTGCATCAATATCCACGGCTTTGACTGCCGCAATTTTTCTATCCGCCATGTCCAATCCGTAAGCATGATGACCGAGAAATAACGTGATGTTTTTCTCCGCCTTCACAGCCTTGTCTTTTTTTTCATCCACAAACTCTTTCGCAAGCCCGGGCGATGCATTGGCCTTGTCCTCGAACTCTCGGATGATCTGATCTAGAGGATAATCACTAGGCGGATAACTGCCCTGAGCCCAGACACGAACTTCCGAAGAACCATTTCCGCCTAACACTTCCCGATTATGAATCAGCGCAACTTTGGCTCCCATCCGTGCCGCAGAAATGGCGGCACCGAGTCCACCGTAACCTCCGCCGACAACCACCAAGTCATACTCACCCACGTTTTCAATCGTGCTTGGCACTCCGGGGATTTTCCACGAGGTGCGCTTTTCAAAAGTCGCATCAGCTGGGGGTTGAAAATTAGGATCGCTACTGAAAAGCACCGCGTCCACACGACCATTGAATCCTGTTAGATCTTTCAAAGCGATTTCTGCTTTCCCTGCTTTGAGCTGCGCTTTTCCTGCAAACTGCCAAATCCATTTTTTGTCCTCGGTGCCAAGTTCGGGTTCCAGCACCACATTGTTTACCGCGACTTTGAAGCGCCCCGCGCTTTCAGGCCTATCCATGCGCTTAGTCCAATCCAGCGTTCGCACCCATACTTTATAATTCCCTGCTTCCAACACTTGCACTTCCGTGCTCGCATCTGCCACAGGGTTGCCCAAACCATGCGCGATCAAGTAGGAGGAACCGACGGATTCAATAAATTGCGTATCGACACTCCAGCCGCCTTTGTTGGCGAACTGCTCGGCTTCAACGAGAAAAGTAGCGGCTTGGATCTGTGTGGCAGCCAGAAGGCTAATAAATAATCGAATTTTCATAAGCTTTGACGATGGTTGCGGGATAGTTAAATAAAAATTGATAATCTATACGTTTGGGTGTAGGGCGACGATAATTTCTTTCTTGATAACCATACCCAATTTCAGGAGGTTCTTTCATGACTTTCCTATGTGCGTCACCTTCGTCGAACAAGTAGTCTCTCTCCTGAGAGAAAAGCCGCCTTCGTTGGGTTCACTTCCTCGATGCCACAGGCAAGTTACGCACTCCCTAAACACAGACCAGCTAGCTGCTTGCGCTGGAATTCAACCTCGGGTCCGACGACCCGTGCACAAAGTCCGTAACGCACCTCATCGGGCTCGTTTAGCTGACTTTACTTCATATGAAACTATGACGAACCACCCGGCTGCGTCTAGGGTTCCTTGCTCTCACGAGCAAGCCGATGGCTTGGCTACGGCTCTACGGGTACAGAATGAATCGGTTATAGCCAAAGCAGATCTGAGGGTGTAGTCAGTTCCCCTAAACCCCGACGCGGAAGAATTTGGGAGTGGTGTATTCCGTTTCCGCAACAGTGATAGGTACGGTAGAGGGGAGGCGTAAATCAATGCCCCGTTCCCACCTCTATCAGTTCACAAGGAAGCTTTAGCTGAATTTGTGCTTCCCGGGCAATGGCACTGGTGGAACCGGACGTGCATCGGAGAGTTTGAACTCATCTGGTGCAAGATCCTGGTTAGATGCCAACAATTGATCCCATGTGACCCGTTGGCCGGAATGAGCGGCTTCTCTGCCGAGTAGTCCGAGCATCGTGCTGTTCGCCATAAATTCGCCAGCATTGAGTTCTTTGCCCGCGCGGATCGCGGCAAACCATTCGTTGTGGCAGACTTGATACATGTTTTCCGGTTCTCCACGAAATGCCCAAGTGATTTTTCCGGAAGGATCTTTGGTCATAACGCGGCCGGGGGCTTCGAGCATGCCTTTTTCGCAGAAAATTCTATCTACTACCTCGTTGAATGCGCCTTGTAATTGGCGTTGTGACACATGGCACATGACGCCGCCCGGATATTCGTAAACAATATCGTAGTGATCGTAAACGTTGCCGTCATCGGAACGTTGAGCGCGGCCACCAGATGCTCTCGCGGCGATCGGTGCTACATCGCCCATCGCCCAAGCGACTTTATCCACCGTATGGACGGCTTGTTCTAACAGCGGCCCACCAGAGAGCCATTCATGTGCCATCCAGTTACGAATTTGCCATTCCATATCGCCCCATTCCTTGTTGCGCATATCTATGTGAGTGCTCGGTTTTGGGACGTTCGCCATGTAAGTTCCATAAACAGAAACCACGCGGCCAAGCTCGCCGGAAAGAAGTTTTCCATAACCCTGACGAGTGTTAGGTGAAAAGCGCCAGCAGTAGCCGTGTTGTAGGGTTGTGCCTTTTTGTTTGGCGATTTTCGCGGATTCTAACACCGATTTGATGCCAGCCATATCGACGGCCATCGGCTTTTCTGCGAAAACGTGTTTACCTGCCTCGACTGCCGCTCTGAGATGGAGTGGACGGAAGCCCGGCGGAGTGGTGAGAAGCACGACATCGACGCCGCTAGCTATCACTTTTTGGTAAGCATCCAATCCTGAAAACTGACGCGCTTCCGGAACATTCATTTTGCCGTTGAACTTTTGAAGATGTTTCATGGCCGCTGTGATCTGCGGAGCAAACACATCACCTATCGCCCAGAGCTGAACATTTGGATCGGCGGAGAGTGCTTGAGTGGCTGCACCGGTTCCGCGGCCACCGCAACCGATCAAACCGATTTTTAATACTTTGTTCTGCTGGGTTTCTAGGGCGCGCAGCACGGTTGGAAAAGACATAATTGAGGCGGCGGCACCACTGGTAGCAAGAAATCGACGACGGTTGGGAGATTCAAGTGACATAATAAATATTCTGTTTCGGTCTATGTATACAATACTAGAAATTTGCTTTTCAATCTAGGGCGGAGAATAGACTGGAAGTTGAATTGGTGATAGTATTAGTATCAAATTGATAGATGATCGAGGCGGCTTGTGCGCTGGTGAGAGTAGCTGCTACTAAAGCGAAAAGGATGGAGAGGTATTTCATATATAATGAATGCGTTTTTTTGTTTCAGGTTAGTAAATTGTTTGTGCGGAAATAATATGGGAGGGAGGATTTGGAGTATAGATAATGCTTTAATTAACATTTATACGTGTGGGTGGCGGGCGGCGATGATTTCCTTCTCGATAACTATACCTGATTTCGGGAGGTTTTCGTCGAATCTGGGTAAGTCAGATGTTAGCAAACTGTAGTCTGGCGAATGAGTTCGGCCTGGGGTAGGGGGCTCCGGTAATTACCCCGTGACCACCCAGTAGTGAGCCGCATTCATGATCTCGACCTCCATTTCTCCGCCCCGCAGACTGGAGCCGGTGTGCGGTCTATGATCTAAGACAAACTCTTTTCGCCAGCGGATGAGAACAAAAACATTCAGCGCTGCAAGCTCCGATACCGAGTTTAATGCGAAGTTTGTGACACGCGAAGAGGCTATTCCAGAAGCGGTTGTAGCGCGTCAAAGAATTTCTGCGCTATCTTTTCGCCGCCTGAGGCGTTAGGATGCACCATGTCCGTGATCGTGTCGGTGGCCCAATTGAAGTTTGCTGCCTGATTGACGCTGATTACCGGCTGAGCATCGGTATTGAGCTCCACCGCGATTTCTCCAAGGCGCACATTGACCGCAGGGATGTAGGAATATTTCGGCAGCTTTCCGCTCGGGATAACCTTCGCCAGCAGAATCTTGACTGAGGAATTGGTGTTACGGGCGGTTTGGATCATCGAGCGAGCTGCATTCTCTACCGTGGAGACAATGGCTGCTTCGGCTGCCGGGGTGAGGACGGCCTCAGCGATGTTGAGGTTGTGCGCGGAATGAATAATGACGATGTCCGCTGGATAAAGGGGGGAATTGGTGGCGAAAAATCCCGCGATTTCTGTGCAGTTTTTGCCGCTGTATCCTTCATGATTGAGCGACAGAGACCCGTAGGTCGGGCTGTTGTAGCTGGAGGACTGCGAGCCGACATATTCAAAACGGTATCCCGCCGTGGTTAGCTTGTCATAGAGCGGGCCTTTATAGACTACCATGCTCGTATTGCCCGCAGTGATCGAATCCCCTAGGCACAGGACACGGGCTTTCGGAATCGTGCTCCCGGAAACCACGTAAAAGCGCTTCGGATACAAGGGCGCGTCGGCATCCTGCAACGTCACTTCGCTGGCACCGAAAGTCCCTCCCTGAATCATTGACCAACGTTTGCGGTAGAGCGGCATCGTCAAATCCTCGGAGGCCAACAATGAATACGGCTTCCCCGATGTTCCTGTAAACAGTACTGTCGTGGGTAGGTCTCTCGCCGCTGTGAAATTTGTGATCTTGAGAGGAACCTGCCCGACCGGATTCACGAGGTCGAATACGAGCGAAACCGAACGAATGTCCGTGTATTCGGACGAACTTCCAGAACCGTCGATCCACGGCAGAAGAAAGGTCACGGTTCGTGCGGTCAGTCCGTCGAAGTCGCCCGCCAGGACGTTCACGCCCTTCGTCTGGTTGCCGGTCGGGTCGGTGAGGTTCAGGATGTCGGTCGTGACCGTGTTGCCCGGAGTTTCGATGGCTGCCTTGCCCGCTATTCCAATGGTATCGCCGGTTAGATTGTCGTAGCCATCGATCGAACTGAAGACTCTCGAATTCGAATAACCCGCGCTGGGAAAATTCGTTTGGTAGGTCAGCGAGAGAGAGGTAAAATTGACGAATTTTCCTTCCGGGATGGTCACGGAAAACGAGAAATACTTGTTGGTGTTGATCGCTGTCCCGCTCGCTGTTCCGACGTCCGTACCTTTCACTCGTATTACGCCGTCCGTACCGCCGGTTCCTGGGAGGCTGCCCACCGAAAAATTGGACGCGACCACTCCATCGGGGTTTCCTGAAATCACGGACACACGGTTAGCTGCGTGCAGGTCATAGCTGACCTCTACGGCTCGGGCCAATTGACATGCCAGCAGAAATACAGCGACCTGAATCTGAGCGGTCGAATTCATGGTTTTTGGGGTTTCAGGTTTGGTAATACGTAGTGTATCCGCGAGCGATAAGGGTTTGTGTTATTACCCGAAGAGGCTAGTTCCCTGTTAATCAGCGGCGGCGGCGGAGCAAGAGTAATATGCTGATTCCGCCCAGAAGAGCGGCGGAGGGCTCGGGGACGGCAGTGAAGTTCACCACGAGGTTTGTGTTGCCATCTGCGAGGCCAACGCTGAAGGCTCCACCGCCAAGAGCGTTGTCGAAGCCGTCGGTGCCGTTGAAGGCTCCGAGATTGACAAGGAATTTATCAGCGCTGAAGCCGCTGATCGCCGTGCCGGTGTCAAACAATGTCCATGCGTAGTTTAAGGTATTATCGAAGTTGGTGGCCGCTCCGTTCACATCCGGGCCGATTCCGGAAAGGCTCCAGAGGTTGATGTTGTATTCGTTGCCTACGCTGAGGAGGGAGAGATCGAGGGTGGCTCCGTTCACGAGGCTCACAGTATCGTAGCCGACACCTGCCGCCCCGTCGGCGTCAAAAACTTGCATGTTGGCATCACCGCCGACACCTAGTCTAATATTGCCGCCATCTAGGGTCATGGTTCCGGGGCTATTGCCGGGGGAGATAGTGCCGTTTGCGATGACTGTCTTACCGGTGGCAACGACAGAGCCGGTTCCTGCGAGTGTCTGGTTGGCGCCAAGGGTCACGATTCCGCCGGTAGCCGTGACATTGAAGGTGGTGGAAGCGTTCATTTGGATGACTGAACTGTTGGCGATGGAGCCAGATCCGGAAAGTGCCAAGGTTCCGCTGGATATGGTTGTGACACCGGTATAGGTATTCACGCCAGTCAGAGTCACTGTGCCGCTGGTGGTTTTGTTCAAGGCAACGCCGCCGTTGAGGATGGCGCTGGCGGAACCGCTCTTCATTTCGAAGGTGCCAGTGCTGGTCAATATACCTGAAGAACTATTGATCTGGCCGCCGCCATCCAAGGTGACTGTGCCGACGCTATCGCTGTTGGTTCCAAGCGAGTAGATGGCCGTAGAGCCATTGACAGTCACGTCGCCAGTGCCGATGGCGTTGGCAACGCCCGCTGTAAGGGTGCCGGCACTGACGGTGGTAAGTCCGTTAAAACTGCCGGTGCCGTTCAAGCGGAGGATGCCTGCGCCGGTTTTGGTGATGCCGAATCCACTGCCGCTCACCGCTCCAAGATTCAAAGTCATAATGCCGTTGGAGCCGACATCGTTGGCGACATCAAACGTAGCGTTGCCGGTGAGGGTCGTGGCGCCAAAAGTGAGCGCTCCTGCAACAGCGGAATTGTTATAGACGCCGGCGGTGAAAGTCTGGGAGCCGATGGACAAAGTGCCCAAGGTCATGCTGGTCGTGGCTCCAGTATTGAGATATATCGCGGAATTGCCGGTGACGGAAGTGTTGTAGCCAGGGGTGATTGTAGCAGTCGTGGAGACATTCAGCCGACCACTGTTGAGCGACAAGGCAGAGCCGGTTCCCAAGGGGTTCGCTGCGAAGTATTGCACGATCCCATTGCTGCCCATATCGATGGTAGTGGTGCCGGTTCGAGCGCCCGCAGCATTTGCATTAAGCCGGATGAGACCACCAGCGACATCAGAGGACTTGAGTGTATAATTTGCGGTGGAATTGGTGGTTTGCAGAGCTCCTAGCTGCACCAGCCCTGTCGCCCCGCCTATACTATCGATCACGCTTCCATTAGCGATCGTCCAGTTTCCGAATGCCAACCGCGTATCGTTGGCATCCTTGGTAGCTGTAAGTGTGAAGGCTCCAAGATTCAAGCTGCCCAAGGTATGAGTCAACACTCCTGTCCCCGAAACACGATTGGCCTTGATGGTGACGTTGCCTCCGACCGTGGTGTTGTAGCCGCTTGTGCCGCCGTTATAGGCCAAATCCAGCAGGCCTCCATTGAGTTGCAACGGACTGGCGGAAGTTCCCAGCGCCGTGGTGCCACTGGAAATCAATGTGCCGAGGTTGAGGGTCGTGCCGCCGGTATATGTGTTTCCGTTGGAGAGAGTCCACGAACCCGCATCGGACTTGGTGACCGCTAGATTACCGCCGCCAGATCCATTGCCGATGATGCCAGTGATGGTGTTGGCTCCGGTGTTTGTGCCGTTCAGCGTGAGGGTGGTGGTATTTCCGGCGGTGGCCGAGCCCGTTACCGCTCCGATGTTCAAAATGCTACTGGCGGATGTTGCGTTTGCCGTGAATGAGGCGGTAGCGGCGCTCGCGCCGGAAATCTTAATTGGCGTACTGATGGTATCTGTGTGTGCGCCATTGCCCGCGAGGGTTTGGATCACTCCCCCGCTGTTCAGATTCAGAGTGCCCCCGCTGAGAGTGTATTTAAAAGCCGAACTATTCCCAAAGGAGATGCCGCCGATGAACCGGGTGTCTACGGTCACGATGCGATCCGCCGTAAGCGCGGAGTCAAATGTGGCCACATCCACGTTGTCGGATGACGTTGAGCCGGGAATATTCACGCCGCCCGACCAATTGCCTGCCGTCGACCAGCTGCCAGCTGCATCTGTGGACCAATTATTGCTCTCGGCATGGAGCGGAGTTCCTGTGGCGACGACGAATGCGGTTGCCGCCAGTAGTGATCGAAGGAAGGTATAAGGTTGCATAAGTTTTAGTTAGAAAGAGTTGTGAAAGATGGAGGGGTTGAATTGGTAATTTATTTGACCAAAATTGAACGGGCTTCTTTCGGGATTGCCCACATGTGAATTAGGATTTATCTGTCTGAGTGTCGGGCTGCGATAATTTCTTTCTCGATAACCATTCCCGATTTCAGGAGGTTATTTCATGTCTTTCCTGCGTGTCACCCCGTTACCGAACAAGTAGTCTCTCTTCCGAGGGATGAGCTATTTTGTCGCAAATGGGCAGACCAGATGCCCTGAAACCGAAGTCTGGTTGAGGAATTTTGCCTGTGGCACAAGGTCTCTGGCAGTAACCCCGTGACCAAAGGTAATGAACAGCAACATGGTCTCTTCCTCAATTTCTCTACCCAGTAGACCGGAACTGGTGCGAGTACAGCTCTCTTAATGCACAATATTTAATTGGCAATTATTTCAACGAGCTGATGTTGATCGGTGGTCCAAAAGCAATTTTGCTTTCGAGAAGATTCAGACAGTTTATCAGGGCATGTGGAGAGTCAGTGGTTAGATATACAGCTTGTTGAGAGGCAATCCGACGTTCTGGCTGAGGATCGCTTCTTCCACCAATTCGAGCAGTGGCCTGTCGGAAAACAGACGGGAGTCTCCCATCAGAATGCAGGGGAATTCAAAATCAAGGATCGCCCCAATCCAACCTTTGATCGGTCGGCTCAAGGCCGCGTCAATGTCGATGTTGGGTTCATTTTTTGTGATCCAGCTCACCATGTCTAAATAAGCGCGTGAGTGATAGGTGGCGCAGCTTATCATGCATCGTTTGGTGACGGGATCGATCGCGAAACCTTTGATCAGTGGGCAGTCCGTTTCGCCCTTGCTGAGTAGTTTTCCATCTATAAACATCGAATCGGTCGCGACGCTCCAGGTGCGTTGAATTTCCTTCCATCCGAGGGGGCTGCTGGCAAGGTCGATAAGCCTTTGGTATTCGGTTCTGATAGTTTTCATTGTACGATTGCTGTTGGAAAATTTGTTCATCAGTTCATACGTCTAAGCGACGGGCGGCGATGATTTCTTTCTCGACAACCATACTTGATTTCAGGAGGTTTTTTTCATGCCCGCCCTACGTGTCACCACTGTTGTCGAACAAGTAGCGTCTCATCTGAGAGATGAGCTTTTTCGTCGCAAGTGGGCAGGTCAGATGCCCGGAAGCTGTAGTCTAGCAAAGGAGCTCGGCGTGGGGCATAGTTCGATAGAAGGAGCGCTATCCATGCTGGAGAAGGAGGGTCTGTTGGTGCCGCAGGGAACCGGCCGCCGCCGGATGATTGTTTTACCCGAAAATTCCGCAGCTCCGACTCTGCGAATTGCAGCCCTCGAATACGGCCCGCACGCGCAGTACGAAGACTATTACCTCAAGATGCTGCACTCCCTTGCACATAACGGGCATCAACCGTTCTATACCGAGAAAACGTTGTCCGATTTGGATATGGATGTGAAACGCATCGCTCGCATGGCGAAGAAGACGAAGGCGGATGTATGGATAATCAACTCGGCACATCGCAAGGTGCTGGAGTGGTTTGTCGCGGAGGAAATTCCGATATTTTCCATTTTCGGTGCGTCGCACGGGCTACCAATCGCAGCGATTAGGTCCGATCAACGAGTGATATTCACATGCTTGCAATTTATACTGGCGCTCGGCCATCGGCGTATCGTTTTTCTTGTATGGCGGGGGCGGAAGCGGCAACACCCCGGCCCCTTGTGGCTTGATATTTTGAGAGAACTGGAATGTCACGGCATCAAGACCGGCCCATACACAATGCCGGAGTGGGAAGACACTCCTCAAGGCTTCCAAAAAATGCTCGAATCCCTCTTCGCACTTACTCCACCGACGGCGCTGGTGATTGAAGAGCCGCCGCATTTTTTCGCTGCCCTACAATTCTGTGCAAGGCGCGGGCTGCGAGTTCCTCAGGACATTTCGCTGATCTGTCTACAGAGCAGTCGGGACTTCGAATTTTGCATACCTACAGTAGCACACTGTCGCCGGGACTTCACCGCCATCGGACGACTAGTCGTCCGATGGGTAAATAACGTGGCGCTCGGTAAACCTAACTGCCGCCATCACATAATAAAAGCGGAGTTCGTGGAGGGAGGTACAATTTCGACGGTTAGCCGCTAAAATTGCGTGATGCCCATCATTCCATTCCATGGCGATGGTTGCGGGATGGTATAGAAAAACGATAACGGCGGTGGCTGTTGCCGTTTGCTTTGAGAGTGATATTCCCAGTCAATCAGCGGCGGCGGCGAAGCAAGACTAGTATGCCTATTCCGCCGAGAAAGGCGGCGGAGGGCTCGGGGATAGTGGCAACGAAAGAAACATCGTCATAGCCGCCGAATCCGGCGGTTGTATAGGTTTCTGTCAGGGCCAATGAGGTGATGCTTTGTCCGGTTGGTGCCGCAAATCCGACGAAGTAAGATCCAGTCGTGCTGGTGCTGAAGGTATCCGTTCCGCCACCGCTGAATGTAGCGATCAAAGTAGTATTGCCCGTATTATCTCTATCATTTACAGTAAGGCCGAAGTGTGTTACCAGCCCGCCAGTTGGCGCTGTAATTGTCCAAGTCTCAGGGCCGCCGTTCAGCCAGCCGTGCCTGACACCGGAAGTTATAGCCGTGGCAGCTGTGCCATCGTTACGACCGTACCTTGTGGTTCCAGTGATGCCGATTTCTAGCGAGGCATAGTCTAGATCATTCGAGAAATCGCCTGCGCTAAATGTGCCCTCGGCGTTCAGCACCCCCGCAAGCGTAAGATCATTGGCGGAAGTGATCAAAGCCTGCATGCCAGCCATGCTGATACGAGTGCCGCCAGATGTGGTTCCCAAGGTAACCGTTCCGGCTCCAGCTGGGTCGATCGTTGAAACAACGGCTGCCTGAACATGTCCGGTGAGGACTATTGCGGCGGCGAGAATGAGTGGTTTCTGTTTGTTTACATTCATCTGAAGGGGTGTTGAATTGTTGTTTGACCAAAATTGAACGGGCTTTTTTCGGGATTGCCCACATGTGAATTAGGATTTATCTGTCTGAGTGTTGGGCTGCGATAATTTCCTTCTCGATAACCATCCCCGATTTCAGGAGGTTATTTCATGTCTTTCCTGCGTGTCACCCCGTTACCGAACAAGTAGCCTCTCTTCCGAGGGATGAGCTTTTCCGTCGCAAATGGGCAGACCAGATGCCCTGAAACCGAAGTCTGGTTGAGGAATTTTGCCTGTGGCACAAGGTCTCTGGCAGTAATCCCAGTGACCACAAGGTAATGAACCGCATGCATGGTCTCGTCCTCCATTTCTCTACCCAGCAGACCGGAACTGGTGCGAACGCAGCTCTCTTAATTCACAATATTTAATTGGCAATTATTTCAACGAGCTGATGTTGATCGGTGGTTCAAAAGAATTTTTCGCAATCCACATTAAAATTACTTACTCATTCAATGATTTCTCGCCTTCGCTATCTTCTTATATTTTTGACTCTCTCCGCTTGGGTAAGTGCATTTCAAGTTGATGACATCGTTCAGTCAGGAACCTTCACCACTGAGAGTAATCTTCCATCAAATTCTGGAAATTTCATCCGCTCGGAGAATGGGAAGGTGAATTACATCCAAAACAACACTTGGGTGGCTTATGATGATTTTAATTTCGGTGCCGGTGCCACGCATTTCTGGGTCGAAGGAGGCACTCCTAACTCAGGTGGAACGCTCGAAATTTGGACACGGACGGACAATGGCCTTTTGGATAACGGGCCGAGCGGCGGACAATTGATTGGGAGTGTCGCCATCGCGAATACCGGCGGGTTTAATACATTTCAGGAATTTTCTACCAACCTCATTCCTGCTGTTTCTGGCGTGCGAGACCTATTTTTCAAATTTACCGGCGGTGGCGGCTTTCTATTCGATATTAGAAATTTCCGCTTCATGACTATAACCCCTGGCACCAAAGTGCCGGGTAGTGACTTCGGCTCGGGAAACTTTGATACGGAGTCTCATCCCGATGTTGCTCCTGTGATTAAGAGCGGTTTATCCATCACGTCCATTGAAGGTGGTAGTTGGGTGGCTTACACTGGATTTGATTTCGGCGCGGAAACGAATCACTTCACGATTGAGGGCGCGAGTCCGGGCAAAGGCGGGACTATCGAACTGCGCCTCGGCTCCGCGCAGGGAATCGTGATCGGCACAATCGACATCCCTCACACTGGAAGCTTGGCGCATTTTCGCCCTTTCTCGTGTGTGCTCGCTCAGACCACGAGCGGCATTCACGATCTATATTTTAACTTCGTCGACTCAAGAAACACGGGCGGCACCTTGTTTCACACGCGCGAGTTCATATTCGGACGCGAGGATTCCAAAGTCATGCTGCCTTACATTGCCGATGACGACGCGGACCAGTTACCGAAGATCATTGAATACGCTACTGGAATGCATCCAGCATCCAAGGACAGTCTACCGCTGAAGATGGCTGTAAAAAATGCAGTGGCAGAGGGTGGGCATCATGATGTGGAAGTCCGGCTGCGGGCGGATCCTTCTCTGGTTTCCAAGCTGCTTGTTTCCCAAAACCTATCCCAATGGGAAGAAGTGACTCTCACTTTCCTGAACGGCGCGTGGCAGACGAACAACGCGAACGTCACCATAAGTGAAGTTATTCCTCAAAGCGATGGACTGCATCTAATTCGGCTCGATGACAGCCGCACTCAGACCCGCCTGTTTACCCGGCTATCGGTGGCAACTGCTGAAGGAAATATTCAAGTTTATCCGCCTGTGCCCGGTCTCGACGCATCGCCTTACTATACTTTTTCAGTGCAAAAAGTTAGCGCTTTGAATGCGCCATTGAAACAAAATGCAACTAACTGGGAAAACCCGTTCGCATGGTTCACTCGCTGTGTGGATTACGTTCCGAACCGAACGGATGATACCGCTTATTTCAGTACTTTCATTGGATCATGGTCGCACACTTACTGCAATTTTGAAATGGATCCGCACACGCCCATCGTTGTTAAGATTAGCCGACTCAATAAGCCTGGCGCGCCTTCCGGTCCCATCAGTAGCGCCGCTGCGCATCCAGCACATAAGGTGATTTCCTGCGAGGTCATCGGCGGCGATGTCTATGTGACGATGAGTCAGCCTGCGTTGGTTGCGATCGATATTGATGGGCAGCTTGATTCGCGCGATGCGCCGCGAGCGATTCCAGACGTCTGGGGCTCTGCTCCATTTCCTTATCGGAACGAGATGGAAGGCGCTCATGGCGTTACGATTTTTGCGAATCCATTCATTGAGAACAAACCTGTGTTAAATGACCCATCTGTCTTTTATGTGCAGCCTGGCACACTGCCGCCGTCAGATGGATCTTGGAGCACGCTATATTTCCTGCCCGGTATTCACAAGTTCTCTGTGGATGGAAGCGGAAATGAACGTGAGTGGACCGTCACCGACCCGCTTTTCCTGCGAAATAATAAAAGCTATTACATTCCGGGTGACGCAATCGTTTATGGAAATCTCAATGATTACGATGACGGCTTGGACAGCACCAACGTCCGCGTCTTCGGACACGGAACGATCTCGGGAGAGAAGATTCCTCACTGGCAGGATTTCAAAAATCTTCCTCCTGAACTCAAGGAGTTTGATGCCGAAAAAAACAAAGATATTTTAAAAGGTAGCGAACACAAAAAACTGCGGATGTTGCAGCTCACGAAATCGCGCGGCTGCAGCTACGAAGGCGTTACGATTGCCAATCCTGCGGAACATGGCGTTTACATCCAAGGTGCGTCGGGCGACTACACCGCCAACAGGATCAAATGGGTAAAAAACATCGCGTGGCGAGTGAACAACGATGGTGGCGGGGTCACAGGTAATGGCTACGTGGAGGACTGCTTCTTCAGGCATCAGGATGATGCTCTCTATGTTCGCGGTATTGCGATCCGCCGCTGCGTGTTTTGGTCGGATGTGAACGGCACGCCGCTCCGCTGCAGCTTCATAACAAGTGATCAAGGACCGGATTTCCCAACGACGCTGCCACAGGATCTCATCGTAGAGGATTGTGATGTGATCTACACGCGTGGTGTTTTCTCCTTCAGCACCGCGAAATCGTTCGGAGTCATTGGCACCCGGGGCCGCTTCGACTCTACGGAAACATTTGCCGACGGGGCAGTTAATACAGGGCAGCACCTCCTTTTCAGAAATATCCGAATTTCTGATCCAAAGCCTCAGCGTAATTTGTTCGGATTCGAGGCGAACGGAGATCCGTTAAATCCGCAGGTTTTGCCATGGGCAGGTTTGCGCTTTGAAAACATTGACTACATGCACCCTCACACATGGGGTTGGAAGAGCAGTCTGATCGGAAATGGAACGGCAGTCATACGGCACTGGACCTTTGATCGTGTTTCGATTGGAGGCGAGCCGTTAGATGCCGCAAGTCTGTATAATCCGGCGAAGTTCAATACGAATTTGGTTTCGGATATGATCTTCAAGTGATGTTCGCATGGTCGTTCCGCTTCGTCCCCAAGAGATGAAATCCAGTGATTTTTTTATTTCTTGGAAAATCCTACAGCGTTACATGGTTTTTCTAGTTTCATGCTGGTTGCACCTAAAATGGAATCCGCACCCTTGTGGATTTTACGGCGATGTAAAAAGGCAGTGCCGTTGCTCCGTCAAACAAATCGAAAACTACCGCCAACGCATCTCCGGTCCATTGTTAGATCGTATCGACATCCACGTCGAAGTCCCGCTCGTCGATTTCAAAGATCTCACTTCCGATATCGTCACCGGAGAATCCTCCGAAACCATCCGCCAACGCGTCTCGACAGTACGGACGGTCCAGGTTCAGCGTTTCAAAGCCGACAAACTCACCACCAACTCCGCGATGGGCGCCCGCCAAGTCCGCGATCACTGCAAGCTCGACGCCGAAGGCAAAGGCTACCTCGAACACGCCATGGCGGAAATGAACTTCTCCGCCCGCGCCCACGACCGGATTTTGAAAGTTGCCCGCACCCTAGCCGATCTCGCCGGTAAAGATAACATCACCGGCAACGAAGTGTTAGAAGCTATTCAATTCCGTTCGCTAGACCGCAAATTATTTTTCTAATCCACCACCGTGAAAATCTCCCCTGCTATTTTTGGAATAAGCTGAAAGAGAGGCTGCGTAAGGAAGGAAGTCAACTGGTGACATATTGTCACCAGTTGAAATTACCAGCTACCACGAACACGCCATGGCTGAGTGTAATCCTCAAGGCGCGGGTGATTCTCCGACTTCCTTCTTTTTCGGCTGAGATGCGAGTGAAGCGAGGGTTTCTGTTGCGGTTTTGGAGTGAAGGGGATGGAAATTGGGATTTAGGCCGACTGCTCGGCTCAGGAGATCGCGGGCCTTTTGGTCATCGCCTAGTTTTAGATAGATCATCCCTCCGCGATACAGGATGGCCGCATCGCTCGTTTTCCATTTCATGGCACGGTCGATGAACAGCCGCGCCTTCCGGTAATTTCCAGTTTTGTAGTAACACCAGGCTGCAGCAGTCTCGACCTTGATGTTCGGATAGGTTTCATAAACCTTCTCAACTTCCCGGACAGCCTCCTCCAGCCTATTGTCATGA
This sequence comes from Akkermansiaceae bacterium, assembly GCA_031422775.1. Lineage (GTDB taxonomy): Bacteria > Verrucomicrobiota > Verrucomicrobiia > Verrucomicrobiales > Akkermansiaceae > Luteolibacter. The sequence goes on from JANPMK010000054.1 coordinate 44,946, forward strand.
TCCGCAAGGAATAATGCGAGGTCCTCACTGGCTTGATGTTCATGTCCAGTCGTTTCGTGATTGTGGTGTTTCCCATGCGCGTGAGTCTTGCTGTGGGAATGTTCCTTTTCCTTCCCGTGGTAGGCGAGCACTCGGTTGAACCAAACCTTGGAGTTGGCTTCGTCGCCTTGGAGCTTGTGAAGGTCCACGAGTGCTGCGAGTGGTTCATGGCTCGGATTTATTGCGACGGACTTTTCGTAAAGTTCGATAGCTCGGGCAGTTTCGCCCTTTGCCGCGAGCACGCGGGCCATGATCGCAAGGCATCTGGGGTTTTCCGGGGCTGCTTTGAGAGCGGCATTAGCCTCGGTCTCAGCGGCGGCGAGAGCGCCGGAATGGAACTGCATAAGCGCAAGTTCTGCCCTACACCAAGCAACATTCTCCGCGTAAGGTCCACCGGACGCGATCGCTTTTTTCATCAGAATCTGTGCTTGGGACGCATCGCCCGTCAGCCACAGGAGATGAGCGGCGCGCGCATAGCTTGAGAGGTCGGTGCGGATGTCCAAGGCTGCCTGATAGTGGTCGTAGGCTTCGTCGTATTTGCCGAGTTCTACGGCACTGTCGCCCAGCAACGCTTGGGCGTCTTGATGATTGGGGTTGATCGCGAGCACTTTGTCGGCCCACTTCTTCCCTTCGCTGAAATTATGTTCGGAATTTCTGACCCAAGCCATGCCTACCATCGCTTCGATGGAATTAGGATCGATCTCCAACGCTTTGGAATACGCCTTGTCCGCAGCAGTAAAATCGTGGGACAAGGTATCCCGGGTTTTCTGCATGTGGGCATTCGCCAGACGGATCCACGTGGGGGCACCCGCATCAGGAGCGGTGGCGGCCTTTTCTAGTGCGGTAATTTCCGCATCCGTATTCTTAACGGCGGCTGGCTGCGTTTGCGCGGGTGTTTCTGAATTTGGGGGATTGGCGGATGCGACGGGAAAAGCTGCCAGTATCGCTAGGCCAAGTAGTGGAAAATATGGGGTATTCATGGTGAGTTGTAGTGGTTTGCAAAAAGGGTGGACGAAGGGATGATTTCCCGCCGCCCACCCGTGTATTGAAACGTGTTTTCCGAGAATTCCGGCAGTCATTGACCTGACTGCGGAACTCATAGGAAACGTGAATTTGTTAAGGAGCAGGAACGGTTTCTGGAGCTTGACGCTGGTTTGTCGTGGTTCCGGCGTGAGGCGTACCGAGATACGGGAACACCTGATTGTAGAGCTGGTCGTTGGAGTCAACGTTGTCCCCAAGCACAGTCACCGTCGAGTAGGAGGGACCGCTCGCTACCGCAGTCAGCGCGATGTCGACCACGTCATCTCCTGGTCTGCGACCATTAGGCCATCCGCTCGAAATCATCCGGCCGGCACCGTTTGTCACCGTGTCATTACCAGCAAAACCAAAGCGGCTAAAACCAACTTGGCCCGGAAGACGGACGGGAGCTGTGGTGGTATCCACGCGCAATACATCGGGAATGAAGACTAAGGCCAAATCCCCACGATTTGTGGTTTGGAACTCGGTTCCAAAAACGGCGTTGATCAGGACGGGGAGTTCCGGAGTCAGCGCGTAGTTTTGATATAAGGAATCCCCAGTAGGTAAGGTTCTGTTATAGTTATCCTTATCCTTAAGAGCGACAAGCACCTCATTGAAAAGCGGATTGCCCAGACGGTTGACTTGGATCCATTTGCCGACACTCTTAGCATCTTTCTTGTTACTCCGGATAGTGACTTTGTGGCGACTCACCGAGGCATAAACGCCCACTCCGGTATTTTGCGCCGCACCGCCGTTTTCAATCCCGTTGGCCAGATCTGAGAAGGCAGCCGTGTAGGTGGAAGTTTCAAGCTGATCGAGGGGAATCTGGATGCCATAGGTCAAGACATTGAAGCCTTGGAATCCGTCAATCCCGCCGCCGTCTTGTCCAAGTCCGTCGTTGCCATTTCCGTTATTATCGATGATGCGCGAGTCTAATAGGTCGAAGATCCCAGGAGTATCTGCAAAGAATCCATCTTCGCGTGAACCCGCGAAAACCGTTTCCAGGCCAGCAGTGTGAATGGTTTCTTGCGTGTATGAATCCAAGCTGAGGAAATTAGATGCGCCAGAGACTGCATTGCCGTCCTCGTCATTGTAGTTCGGAGTGGTTTTCAATCCCACGTTAGGTGGAGGCACGGCCAATCCGGCTCCGATGAGTCTCTTATTTTTATTCACGGAATAGGTCTGGGTGAAATTTTGTCTCGCATCCCCAGTGGTCTCAATTGAGCCAATCTGTGTTCCACGGCCGTAAGATAGGATGGTGTCGGGATTCTTGAGTCCGGGAGCAGTAAGTGGATTGACGTCCGAAAACTCGAAATCATAGCGCAGAGTTTCTTTTCCGGTGGTGGGGTTGGTGATATGAATGCTGTAAAGCGCGTCGTCGGCGAAGCGTTCGTAGATCAAACCATCACCGGGATCGGAAAATGGACGCACACTGACAATGACATTGAGCACTCTCTGCGGAGCGCCACCGGTCGGATTAGATTTTTCGCCGATGAATGCATAAACATCCGTTAGGTTGGCTTGCGGGTCCTGCTTGATCAGCGGTGCATCGCTGTGGCTGGATGCGAGTGCTGGTAGTGAGCCGAGCAGCGCCAAGGCCATGGTCTGATAGACCAAACCGGGCACACGAGTTTTAAACATGGTATATTTCGATTTCATTGTATTTGTAGTTTTATGGTTTTTGTTTGAGAGAATTTTCAGTTTCAAAATGAATGGATTGATTTTTGTCAGTAGAATTTGGGTATCATCGGCGTTAAATCCTTATTTACATTCGAGAGGTCTTGTTTCCGGTCAAAAAGAATCCGGTTTTATGATCGAATAGGGTCATTCGAAATTAAGAAGATAAAAAAGACCTTGCGGATTAACCGCATAGTGATCTGTTAGCGAGGACGTGAAATTTTCAAAAACAAATTCCCTAGTGCTGATCGGTGTTTTGTTAATCATCGCCGCAGTTGCGGTCTCAATTTCAATAGCGGATCGGCGGATGGAAAAAGCCACTACAGTTGGTGAAACATCCCAAGTCATCCCGCAGCGCGATTCGCCACGCCGTATTTTCCCTGCGCCATTAGAACACGCCGATGTCGTAAAGATGACACCGAAGGATTGGGCCAAACGATTCCGAGAGTCTCCGTCGGAAGTCTCTGCGGAGTATGAAGAGGAAATTGTTTCGCTCGCTGAGGAACTCGAAGAAATTCTTAAACAGAACCCGGATCCAAATGGCGAGGATGCACTCATATTTGGTGAAGCTATGCTGACGCTTCTTGAGGAGGGGCGCACTACGGAGTGAGCAAAATTTCTATAAATTAGCTTTAGACATGAGTCTGCTGAGTCAACCATTGCTACTGGCATTAAACCAGAAATGGGGCATGGAAAATACGAGGTGTACATGAATGAATCGTTCGTCTGTTAGAACCACTAAAACATTAGGACACAACATTGCCTGTCGCAATGGGGGGAAACCCTATAGTTTGGCGTTATAATTCCCGGAGACTACAATTCACGGAAATATCTTCCGGCCGAGCCTGCCGATGCCTGCGGCAATGTTCAGGATTTCCTTCGAATCCTCGTCGCTCCTACAATAAACGCCCAGGGTGAATGCTTCCGGCAGAAGGAACTCGAAAATCCTTACGTGGACCAAACCTTCCCCGGCGACACCGATCCGGGGCATGGCGTCACCTGGGCCTAACAGAACTCCAAGACCTGCTGCGGCTGCTGTTGCTGCTTCTGCTTCGGATGGGAAGGAAACGGCATTGGCCGGTTCGATCCCATAGGCATAGTCTGACCACATCAAAAGAAAGTTTGCGAAACCGGTGACCACCCGTGCGTCAGGGATCAGAATGGTGGTCCGCAGCACTTCCGGGAAATTAAAATTGACCGGATCGAACGGATAGAAATCTGGGTTCCATGCAACTGTGATGCCGCGTTCTCGGCGGATTACGGCCTCTTGGATTCCGGGAGAAAGTCCTGCACGAAGGAAACGGCCGGCGACGACGACGTCACACTGCGAGGATTCGAGTTCTTGCCACCAGCATTCCCCAGTCTCACCGATACTGTCAGACGTTGTGTCGGCGACTCCAGTTTTCACTATGGCTTCCCGCAAGCGCTCGCCGAACCAGGAGCTGTCGATCGCTACCAATGTTTTTCTATCCATGCGACGGCCCAGCGCACGCATCCCGTCGGTGAATGAAACGTAAGCATCGCAGACCTCATTGACACATTCTAGGAAATGGGAGCCTGCAAGAGTGAGGCGAGCGCCGGAAGTGCCACGCTCGAGTAGGACCAAGCCCACCTCAGTCTCCAGCTTTGAGATCATGATACTCACTGCGGGCTGTGAAATTTTAAAATGTCGCGCAGTCTGAGAGAAGCTGCCGGTTTCGGCAATGTGGCGGAAGACTAACAGGCCGGTGAGATCGATGTCCATAGGCTTCAGGAAATGGCAGCGCTTACTAGGCGGCTCTTTAACTCAGGGTAGGGATGATGTTTTCGGAGGCTGGCGAAAAATCGGTAATGCGGCCATGGCGATCCGACGGCGACAGGTTCGCGCGCGGCGATGTCGGGTCGGAAAATCCATTGGTATGAGGTTTTTGTATGCAGTTGGCCGGGCGGCAGGATTTCGCCACCGGTAGCTCCGGCCGCGTGGAACTCATCCCGCAACGCTGCGGCCGAGCCGTCCTCATCGGGACTGGCGAGACACCATTTCGCCCCAGTCAGCTCAGCGGGGGTCATGGGCGGCTTCGGATTTTTTCCCTGCGAGATAATTTGCCAAGGCACTGGACCAAGATCTATCAGATCAAGTCGGTCGCAATCCATGAGTCCGAAACCGAAATAGACATCGCACTCGGCGTTTAGGAGCGCGGTTCTGAAACGGTTAGATTCAATCCTCAAAAAACAGGGGCGGAAGGTATCATTGATTCCCAGTCGGCTCAAAAAATGAGAGAAAAGACCGCCTTGGAATAGTTCACCGGCAGCGGCCAGACGCAAGATCCGACCTTTCTCATGCAGCGAGCGCACACAACTGGCGAGCTGGCGCATGGCGTGGGAAAGATTCCCCATCTGTCCCAGCAAGCCCCGTGCGAATTCGGTGGGATGGAGAATTTTTTCCGCATCCTCGTCGAAAAGCGCACGACCGACCGCTCGTTCGAAATCACCGCAGATGCGTTTCACACTTGCTCGGGTGGTGCGGAGTTCATGGGCAGCATTCGTGTAGGAACACTCATGGCAGACGATCCGAAACACTTCCAGTTGGCGGATCGTAATCTCGGGTAAACCCTCAAATTTTCGAAATCGGTCGTCGACGGGCTCCTTCATCACAGCGAGAGCATGTCGAAGCGGGCGATGGCCACGAGGGATTTCAGCTTCCGAAAGCTCGGGAAAGTCTCTGCGGTTTTTTGGAGCATCTCTCAATTTTTAGATGGGCTTATTGAAGAACTATCACCGGAATATTTGTAAAATTGATCCTAGTTTAACCCTCTGCGCTGTCAAAATTATTTTTGGCAGCGCGGTTCATCAGCGTATTGCCTCATTAAAGCGGACACCGAAAAAGATTGTGGAATCGCCGCATACTGAAAGTCGCCCGCACTCTCGCCGATCTCGCAGGTTCACCAAACATCCGCCCAACCGATGCCTTGGAAGCCATCCAGTAAATTTCTTAGGGTCGGCGCTGGTCTGTATAGATCACCGTTTGATGCTGCGCAATTCAGGTTGTGTGGTCGCTGTTTCGATGGCGCGGATGGTATCTTCGATAGCGCCGACTCTAACAAGGTTCAATGAAGGAGGGAATTCCCTGCGTTCGGTATCGCGGTTGAAGTTTTCGATGACTTTCCTGAGTGCGGGGATCTGCGGTTTGCCGGCCATGCCGTAGCTTGCGATGATTTTCATGATCTCACCGGTGCGGCTCTCGCTGCCGTGGCCACCTTGGGTGAACGCGAGATCGGCGGCGGCGGGTAAGCATTCCTGGAAGTGGTATTTGGCGAGCGCCTTCAATCCTCCCATACGGATTTCATTGTTGAACATGGTGTCAGCTGGGCTGGGGCTTTCGACAGCAGCGATGATAGCTGGGGCAAGGGCGACCACGTCCGCTTCGCTGAGTTGGTTTTCGAAGAAATTCCGGAGAGTGGCGCGCGCCATACCATCGGGATTCGTCGTGATCGAGCGGATGGCCGCGTAGCGCAGCTTGGCGTCCATTTTGTTGACTTCATCTTTGAGTGGACCACTGAAAACCGCAGCAGCGAGCTGGCCATGGGCAATCTGCACGGGATCCTCCCAACGGATCGGCCAGTTCGGTTCTGATGTGGAAGCAAGTGCTTTGAGAATGCCTTCAAGGGCGGGCTTGGCGGTGCCGCCCATTTTGCGGATGGCTTGCGCGGCTTTGTAGCGCGCCCAGCGATCTGTGGGGTGGGAAAGCTGTTTCACCAACACTGGCAAGGCATCAGGGGTGTTTAGGAGACCCAAGGTTTCGCAGGCTGCCTGGATTTGGAAAGGGTTGGAGCCATCGGCGAGTTTGATCAGATCGGCGATCATGGTTTTACCTTCCGGCCGTTTTGCGAGTTCCTCTGCCGCCCAACTGCGAACGATGGGCGACCAATCGTTGAATGCAGCGACCAATTGCTCAGGTGACATTTCCTTCCGATCCAGATCGAAACGCGAGGATGCGATGACCGCAGCGGTTTGTTTCTTATCAAGCCATTTTGATGAATCCGCATCGCGGCCGGTAATGACCAGTTTGCGCAAGGGCAGCGCATAAGTTAGAACATACGAGGCGGCGGGACTCAGGCCGTTGTAGCTGCTCTTTCCAAAATATGTGTCGTCATGGGTTTTTCCCGCGCCGTATTGCTCCGCACCATCGTAGGTGAACGCTCCGTCCGAGCGCCGCACGAGATCGAAATGCCATGAAGCGTTGTGGAAAAATGCCGACGCCGTTTCAGGTCCGCCGACAGCCGCTCCGAGGGCGCTCCAAAGATAGCTGAGACCTTGCCCGGTGTGGCCGTACTCGCGGCTAGGATAACCGGCGGTGGCCATGCGGGCGAAAAACTCCGTCTCTTTTGGCTTGTTGCCCATCGCGCCAAACATCAAGGCGCAGAGTGCGTTCTTGCCGTTGTTTTCATGATACGGCCACGGCTCGTGTTCGCCGTAGGGAATCGCGCCCTTGCCAGCATAATAGCCGAAGAATCCAGCGGCGCGGACAATCGCTTGATCTACTTCAGGATTTTTCACTCCGCACTTTTTCCCCATCACGATGGCTAAGTTCGCAGGCAGCCCGGCTTGGTTCACCGGCCCGTACGGCGGTACGGAGCCGTTGAATTTACCAGCCTTGGTGAGTGAGGCGAAACCATGGCCGAAGGTGCCATACATGCTTTGACCGCGGGCCAACATCAACGTGTTTTTAGTGATCGCCGGTACTACCTCTTTGTCTTTTGTGACGAGGTAGTACTCGCAGAGAAACAGATTTCGGTTACTCATTCCCCAAGTATCTCCCCACACGAATCCTTCGGGCTTCTTGTCAGGATCCACTTCGATGGCGGCTATGGTCCGTGCGAACTGCTGCACTTTCGGCAGGTATTCGGGATTCCCTGTGGCAAGCAGTGCGAGGCCTTGGATCGGCCCGGCCCAATCCGGTTTCAGCTCTTCTTTTTCGAGAACCTTGCAGGCCTCATCAAGGATGCGCTTGGATTTGGGGCAGTTCCATGGGGCGGTTTCACTGTAGGAACCCATCACCGCAAGTTTGATGGAAAGCTCCTGAATTTCGCCACCGCGTGAGACTGTTAGATTAAGCGCTCCGCCTTTGGCTTCCGTCTCCGCAGCCTGAATCGCCCTTGCGAAACTCTTGCGCGCGTCGTCTTCAAAAAGTTTTCCATCCACGCCGAGAATCACATCATCCACTTTCAGGATCCCATCCGCCGGTGATGCTGTGCCGACATGAGTGACCAAAATCTGGCGACTAGCCAGGGTCGTGCGACCTTGCGCGGCATCGAGGTTGTTGGCCGCCTTTGTGTAGATCCAACCGCGCAGGCCGGTGGCTCCGAGATTGTAGGTTTGCTTGCGATCAATCGACTGGGTGTCCTTGGTGAGATCAGGAACTTGCGCGCAAAGCGGGTTGGCTATTCCGAATATCAAAGCTGTTAGGAGAGCGGTGGTTTGGACGAATGATTTCATGGAAATGGGGATAATTGGGTTTTTGTTATGTAAGAAAGAAAATCTTTTTACCGAAAAGGTTCAAACAATATTCAGCGCGTTCACGCCAGTGGTAAGCTGGAGTTTGATTGGCAGAGCGGATTGATTCAGATTCTGTGTCCCTTTATTCGACCGTATTTCTAAAGAATGGCGCACTGCTACAGGCTTCAGGTATCAGACGGACAGCATCGCCAGACAATCCTCAAAAATCAGCCTCTACACTTGACCTGCTAAGATGAGGTGCTACGAACCTCCGCATGAGCAACATTTTCTCTGGAACCATTCCTGCACTGATGACTCCTTGCGATGCCAAGGGAAATCCTGATTTCAAAGCGCTTGTAGCAACTGGACGTCACCTGATTGATGCAGGTATGGACTCGGTGGTCTATTGCGGATCGATGGGCGACTGGCCGCTTCTAACCGACGAACAGCGCCAAACGGGTGTGAAAGCGTTAGTCGATGCTGGGATCAAAGTGATCGTAGGCACGGGTGCTCAGAATACAAAAATTGCGGCCGCACATGCTGCACACGCACGCGAAGTGGGCGCACATGGTTTGATGGTGATTCCCCGAGTGCTTTCTCGCGGACTTTCTCCAGCGGCTCAATACAATCACTTCACCGCGGTTCTTGAAGCGGGTGGTCCTAATCTTCCTGCCGTCATTTACAACTCACCGTATTATGGTTTCTCGACCAAAGCGGATCTCTTTTTCAAACTCCACAATAAGTATCCGCAATTGATCGGCTTCAAGGAATTCGGTGGAGCGGCGGATCTCACTTATGCAGCTGAACATATTACCACGGGTAACGACAAGCTCACTCTGATGGTTGGAGTCGATACAAAAGCCTACCACGGTTTTGTAAACTGCGGCGCTGGCGGTGCGATCACGGGTGTGGGTAATGCTCTGCCAAAAGAGGTGTTGCACATGGTCAGCCTTTGTCAGCGTGCTGCGAAAGGCGATGCCAAGGCACGTGCCTTGGCGCTGGAACTTACCGAGGCAATGAATGTGCTTTCTACGTTCGATGAAGGCACCGATCTCGTTCTTTACTACAAACGCCTCATGGTTCTTGAGGGACACGATGCCTACGTGCATCAGATCTACGCCGACGATCAATTAAGCCCTGCACAAAAAGCACACATCGATTCCCAACACGCCCTGTTCCGCAGCTGGTGGAACTCATGGGAAGGTAAGGGATATTAAGTCTTCTTGTCGCGCCTAAGCATTAGCAAAGGCGGAAGCCTTGCCGAAGGTTGTTAGGGATTAAATCCTTCATCCTGTCGCCCGTTGCTCACTTAACGGATTCCGTTCCCATCATCTTGAGATTGGCTTCGGCGAGAGCCTTGCCGATGAGCGCGAAGGTTTTAGCACAACCCATGTAGTGATAGCCGGCGTTGGATGCGCCGCGTTTCCACATGGCGACTTCCTCTGGGCTGATGAGTTCTGCTTCGAATCTTTTGAGCTCCTCTTTCTGCTGGGCCTCATCCATCGTGCCGTCTTTGTTTGCGCTGTTTTTGTCTTTAACTCTGAGCAAGTAAGCCATCTGCTTAACCTTGGCGTTTTTCTGATCAATCACAGCGAGTTCTTCCGCCCAGAATGGCGCGGTGGGCACTGAGGTGACGTTGCCTTTGAATTCCGGCAACAGCGCGGGAGCCGACATCGCTTTGCGGAAGGCGATGATGCCCTCTTTCGCATTCATGCCGTCTATGCCGAGTTCCCCGATGACAAATGGCATTTTGGGTGCAGATAGATCCTTGCGCACATCGCGAATGAAATCGGCCATCCATTCGCTGTATTTTGAATAGTCCCTGGTTTTGCCATCCGCTCCCATGGGATAGGTGTTGCTGTCCACTAGGTCATTGAAACCTTGGAACCAGATGAAGCCGGCGATCTCATAGCCAGCGGCAGCATCGTAGTCCGGGCAGACGCGCTTGGGATCGGCCAGCACACTTTTCACGTGGTCGATCATGAACTTATAGAAGCGACCGGATTCTTCGGCCTTTTTGGCTTTCTCTGCCTCGACGTCCTTGCCCTGCTTTTTCATTTGCTCGATCTGCGCTTCGCTGAATACATACGGACCAGCGCTTGGTGGTCGGAATTCGGTGTTCAGGCTGCGGCCGCCCCACGCGGTTTTGATGATCAGAACCGGCTCTTTGATCGCGCCATCCATTGTCAGGCCGAACATGAATTCGGGGCCGATCTTGCCGCCGTCTTGCGTTGGATTGGAACCTCGGGCACCGTATCCTGCGGTGAGTTTGCCGGTTCCCTCACCATTGGCTTTGCCTTCGTAATGTCCGGTTAGGTAGGAGATCCAAGTGTGGTCGGCAACGGCGGGCTTGCCGTCGGCACCACGCATTTGTTTGAGCAGCGGCGCGGTGGCCGGATCGTCGCCGATGTAGTCAAAGGTCTCGATGCGGGCATGGCCTTCCATGTTTGACTGACCTGCGAGGATAAAGACTTTAAGCTTTTTTGACTGCGCCGTGGCCGTGAGCGGGAGCAGCAGGAATAGAGTGACGAGACGGAAGAGTATTTTCATGATTGGGTATGGATGGGTTTGAAGTAATGAGAGATGAGTTCTGTTAGAATGTATGAGGTGGTTACAGAGTGGTAATCTAAGGCGGTGCATCGCCTAGGGGTCGAGCTTTAAGTATTTCGATACTTGTTCGCTTGCTGGATAGCTTTCAGCGAAGTGTTATAGATCAATCAAAGATGTCTACGTTGCATACGCTATGACATTTCATCGTTGATGGCAATCACATGATTATCTGACAGGACATGTGACACCTCTGCAACGAAGTCGGCTCCATCAAAAAAATGCTCGGGGAATCCTGAGTCGCTTTTGCCTTTCCACTGTTGGAGTTGCGGAGCTAATCTGCTGACTCAATGAAAAAGCAAATTCTTGGCAGTTGGCAAATGAAGGTCTGCACGTGGGTGGCGACTCTGATTTTTTGTAGCGGAGCCACTACGCTCGCAGAACCGCAGCCGGAACTTTTGTGGCCGAACGGAGCTCCCGATAGCAATGGTCTTGAGGGACCTGAAAAAGCTGGCGGCTGCATTGGCAATATCAGCATCCCGATGTTAACGGTTTATCCGGCACCTAAAGATAAAGCCACAGGAGCAGCGGTGGTGGTGATTCCGGGCGGTGGCTACGGAGTGGTTTGTGTGGAAGGCGAAGGTAAAGCGATCGCAGAAATTCTAAATGCACGCGGGATCACCGCGGTGGTGCTTAAATATCGGTTACCTAACAAACACCATTTGATTCCAGCAGAGGATGCGCGTAGGGCAATTCGGATGACTCGTGCTAAGGCGACAGATTTAGGGATCGATCCAAAGTTAGTCGGTGTCTGGGGATTTTCCGCAGGCGGTCATCTAGCCAGCACGGTGGCGACGGTGTTTGATGCAGGAGATGCAAAAAGTAACGATCCAATTGAGCGCATGAGCTCGCGTCCCGACTTCGCGATTTTATTTTATCCAGTGATCAGCATGAACGATGAGATCGCGCATAAAGGATCTCGGCAAAATTTAATGGGCGACGAAAATTTGGTGGCGCGTTACTCCAGTGAGCTTCAAGTGACGGCCGAGACACCGCCATGTTTCCTGCTTCACTGCAGCGACGATCGTACCGTGCCGGTTGAAAACAGCGTGCGGTTTTATCAAGCCTTGGTCGCCAAGAAAGTTCCCGCCGTCTGCCTGATTTTCGAACAAGGCAGTCATGGCCCCAATGCGTTTAATAAGAATCCTTCATGGGAAGCAGCTTTCGATAGCTGGCTGAAAAAGCGCGGATGTATGAAGTGAGGAGAGATTAATGAAATAAGTCCCAGCTCCATAACGCTTGCCCATAGCAGGTTAAGCCCTCCATGATTTGCGAGTTAAATTCTATTCAATTCTCATGAAAACTCTGTCCCGCGCCTATCTCCAAGCTTCATTCTGTTTCCTCATTCTATGCACGAGCATAGAATCTCTATCCGCCGCGGAGTTAGCCACGGATTTTCCGAAACCACCAATCCCACTTGAGCTCGCACCTCGGATGGGACGTCCATTTGGCGACAATGCGGTGTTTCAACAGAACATGCCTATACCTGTCTGGGGCTGGACTTTGCCGGGCGCGGAAGTTGTGGTAACTTTTGATCGGCAAAAGAAATCCGCCAAGGCTGGAGCGGATGGGCGCTTTGACGTGCAGTTAGAAGCCATGACTGCGGATAAATTGAAATCTGTAGATGATGCTCCGACGGGTCGCACTCTAACTGTAGTATCTCGCGCCGAAGGCAAGGAGGAGACGAAAACATTTTCTAACGTCCTCATCGGTGAAGTCTGGCTTTGTTCGGGGCAGTCAAACATGTCGGTAAAGTACAACTCGAAAGGCACCAACCTCGACCCCAAGCGACCTGCTTTCCGCTTTCTCGATGAAAGCTGGTCGGTCAGCGCTGCTGATACTTGCGGTCGTTGTTACAGCATCTCGTATGTCTTTGGTCACAAACTCCAAGGCGAACTGCTGGTTCCTGTCGGCGTGATGAATGCCGCAGTCGCTGGCACTGGAATCGAAGGTTGGTGGTATGTCGCGCCGGGCGATCCACCAACTCCGACAAAATACCAGAACTACATGCCTAAGATCGAACCATTGGTCGGCCATGCGATACGCGGTGCACTGTGGTATCAGGGCGAAGCTAACGAAAAGAACGGCAAGGAGTATCTACCGATGTTGAAACGCTTGATCGATGGCTGGCGCGGCGCATGGAAGCAGGGAGATTTTCCATTCTACGTCGTTCAGCTTTCTACCATCGGCCAATCCCCGACCGATAAACCAGAAGGTGGCGATGGTCGCGCCGCCATCCGCAACGCCCAGCTCGAAGCGCTCACGGCCATTCCTAACACTGGCTTGGCAGTCACGATCGACATCGGCGAGCAAAAGGAGCACCCGAAGAATAAATACGACGTCGGTCTACGCCTCGCGGCATGGGCACTCAAGAAGGCCTACGGCAAAAAAGATGTAATGCCGAGCGGGCCACTTTATAAGAGTTGCAAGGTCGAGGGTAGCACGATCCGAGTGAAATTCGACTATTCTGAAAACGGCCTGATGCTCGCCAAGAAAGAAGGTTACGAGCCGCCGGCGCCGACGCCGGACGCTCCGATGCCATGGCTTTCCATCCAAGCCAAAGATGGTAGCTGGCATTTAGCTGATGGCAAAATAGACGGTTCAGATCTAATCGTTTCGTCCAAGGAAGTGACTGAACCGATCGCCGTGCGATACGCCTACACTCAGTATCCCATCGGCTGCAATCTATACAACAAACACGGAATGCCCGCCTCGCCGTTCAGCACGTGCGGGTATTAAAAGAGATATAAGACAGTGAGACTCTAGACAGAAGACTTAAGAAACTGACTGAAATAACGACCTCCGTGGGAAAAGATTATTCCAGTCTTGGGTCTTGTGTCTCCAAGTCTTCTGTCTTTGCTCCTATGACGCGGCATTTCTGATACCACGGCCAACTCCGCTGATGTCGTTGCCCACGCCGCGCACGGTGCCGCAACTCGAACTGAACAAGGCGAACAATGCTGAGGCTATAATAAGGATGATGGTACGTTTGTGTTTTTTGATCATGATTGGATCGGGTTATTGAATATAATTGAGATATGATTCTCAATGGTGCTGCTTTTCTGTCAAGAAACCAGTTTCTGGGCAGAATAGAATTGTCCGAATACCGGTCTGGAGTCTTTGCTGTAGCGGGAAGGTAGAAATATGGTAGCTTACTTAATCTAACAGCTTTATGAGTATTGCCTCAATCTGCTTGCGGTGCAGGTGTTGATGAAAAGCCGAGAGAAAGTGCCACTCCGCGGCATTCAGTGGGCCAAACCACGGGTGTTCGTAGCAGAGGGTTGTTTCCAAATCCGGAATCCGCTGGGAGGTCGAACTGATGGCCTCCACGGAGGAGAGAAATCGTGGCAGAACCGTGGCATCGGTTCCGAGATGGGGTTTGACCGCGACAGTGTTCGCGACTCCGGGCGGAACCGCGCCGGAGCTGAGGGCCGTGAGAATTCCGACGATGGCCTCGTTGACGATGGCGAGGTGTTCCAGCGTCATGAAAATGGACCAGTAGCGGCTGCTATCCTCGAGTCCGCGCAAACGGTCGATCAACACCCGCTCGCCTGCCAATTCGGGAGAAACGTTACCGATGTATTTTTTCATGATTTCCGCCTCCTCACGAAGCAGAGTATTCGCCGCGTCTCTGGAGCTTTTTTTCTTCGCGCGATGAAAGATGTACTTTGCGGCCTGTAATTCCAACCATGGTAGACCGGCTCCTGGTGGAGCCAACGTCGGGATAAGTGATTCCGATTTCATATACTTGCATAATGAAAGCAAAATACTTGTTGTATGCAAGTATTATTTAGAAAAACTTTCCGATATGGCCAAAACCAAACGTTCTCAAGCAGCCGCACAGCGCCGTTCACCGTGCCCTGTGGCCTGCGCTTTGGATCTGATTGGCGACCGATGGACGCTGTTGATCATTCGCGATCTTTTTTTGGGCAAATCCCGTTTCAAAGACTTTGTAACGTCGCCGGAAAACATCCCGACAAATATTTTGGCCGACCGTCTGGATCGTTTGCTTCAGTCGGGTTTGGTGAGCCAGGTGCCGGTCACGCCCGGAGGCAAGCACCAAGCGTATGAACTTACGCTCAAAGGCAAAGCGTTAGGTTCGGTTTTGCGGGAACTGAGAGATTGGGGTCTGGAATGGGAAGAGGGCACAGCAGCTATGATCAAAAACTCCGGTAGCTAGACCGGTTGCCAATCGATCACTTCGCCCCAGCGCGCCATTCTTGGAGAAAAACCTCCCATTCTGCGTTCACGACTGGGTAGTCTCCCATGGCTTTACTGACCATGGTGCGGTGGAAGGATACGCCTGCTTTGATGAGATGCTGAGTCGACTCCGGATGGCCGATCCAGACGGGATCAGATTCGGGCGGGCATTTTTCTAACAGACGATCTATCCAACCCGTTATTTTTGGCCCGACGCACCAGATCACTTTATCGGTTTCGGCGATTTTACGGAAAGTTTTCGGTGTTTGGTACTCGATCACCGGATGGTCGTCGGTGTTGATCGGGTATTCGCTGAAAAGATTTTTACATTCTGTTAGGTTTCCTGCGTAGAGGAAAGGCATGGATTCCGCGGCGACGCGATACATCTCTGGACGCGCATCTTGCCAAGTGAGTCCTTCGACGGCGGCGACCATCGCTTCGCGTTTGCCAGATGGTGGCACGGCGAATGGCGATGATTTTCGCCGTCCGATGAGAGCGACCTTTTCCTGACCGGGTTGGAAATTATTGCGCCACATCGTCACTTCGCCAAAGGCTTCAAGCATGGTTCGGGCAATCACTCCGAATTCATATTCGGTGAGCTGATAGAGCGGCAGCCATTGCACGAACACGCCGTCGTCGTTCAAACGCGAGGCAACCACACGGAAATGATCGAGGCTGTAGAGGCTGCCGGCGCCGCGCTGATAGGGGAGAAAGAGATCGGCATTGATCATGTCAAACTTTTCGTCAGAAGCTTGCAAGAAATGCCTCCCGTCCTCGATCAGGATCGTTGAACGTGGATCACTGAACAAACCGCCAGTCATTTCCTCAGGAATCCATTTCTCGGACGCCTCCACCACGGCGGGGATGAGTTCGCAAGTCAACACACGTTTTACATTCGGGAAAGTGTCATCAAGAGCCGCACCCGCTGAAATGCCCGTGCCAAGACCGATAAAACAAATGCTCTCGGTCTCTGGAAAAAGATGCAGTGGAATCCGTGCTTGATAGGCTTGCTCCAAATAAGCTGCGGTCGATCCCAAGTTGTAGCCGCCGTTGACTTTGATCACGATATTGCCGTCGGGTTTCTCAATCACAGTTACGGTGCCATCGCTTTCCTCCCATGCTTGTAAAACTTTGTCATCTTCTGTGCCAGATCCACCACCTGCCACAGGAAGTCTCACTGGACTGAGTGCTGTAAAAGCCAATGCCAAACATCCAACGCCGATCACTCGCACGATGATTCCCAATCTGCCCCAGCCCATTGGCAGGAGTAATCCGACTAACAAATAAATCGCTGTTAAAATCTGCAAGGTTTTCCACATGCCAAAAACCGGCAGCATCACGAAACCGCAAAGCAACGCGCCAACAATCGCACCTGCGGTGTTGATGGCCAGCAACCGCCCCAGCTTCCAACCCGGTGCTGCGTCGCCGCGCTCAGCAAGTTTCATGAGGAAGGGAAAAACCGTCCCCATCGCGATGACCACAATCCCCACTCCACGGAAGCCGGTATTGAAAAGCCCGCGCACATAATCGCTCCAAGGTTCCAACGAACTCACTGGTGTCAGTCCTTGTGTGACACGCATGAGGATGGATGGCCCGAGCACGAGTAGACCGCCGCCGATCAAGGTCATCACTCCGAGTGCGGCCCATGGTTTTCTAACAAATCGTGAAATCAACGAGCTGATTCCGGCGCCAATCGCTAGGCCGACAAGCACCACAATCAGAATGATCGCGTAGGAATAGACGGAGTTTTCATGAACTTGTGCGAAGATCCGCGTCCACACCACTTCCAATGCAAGGATGACGAATCCAGAGAAGAAACATAGCCCTGTGACCGCGATACGCTCGGAGGTAGCGACAGGGATGTTGGATGGTTCAGATAGATTTTTTGTCTGCGAGGGTTGCGATGATTCAGTCTCAGGTAGGCGCCATACGATTAAGCCGACGGCTAATGAGATCACCAAAGAAAGCGAGTAAGTCATCGCAAATCCCAGCGAAGGAATTAGCACGAAAGCCGCGAGCGCGACCCCGAGCGCAGCGCCAAGTGTGTTCACGGCGTAGAGCAGGGCGCCAGTGCGGCCGAGGCGCTCGGGTTGTTGGATCGCTGCTTGGCCGATGGCTGGAACCGTGCCGCCCATGAAAAACGCCGCCGGAAAAATTAACAACATCGAGAGGCAGAATTTGATCACTAACATCCAATTCGTGCCGGAAACTGTCCCGTAGAGAGAAGGATAAATCGCATGAAAAATTTTGAGCACGACGAAATACGTCAGCGCGGAGATGGCGATGCCGAATTCAAGCCACGCATACAAACGCAGCGGGCGTTTGACGGTGGAAACGCGTTTTCCCCACCACCAACTACCAGCGCCTAGCCCTGCGAAAAACGCCGCAAGCGTCGCCGCAGCTGCCTGTGAAGTGTTTCCAAAAAGCAACCCGAGCTGCTTCATCCATAAAACCTGATAGATCAGCCCGGCGATCCCTGAAGCGAAGACCAATGCGACCATGATCGTGCCGCGGTGGTCTGTTGGTTTGATCTGCTTGGGTTGGTATTTGGATTTGCCTTTCATCTATGGTTGGGAGACTCGCTTATTTCGCAGCTTGCTCGATGGGCTCTGTTAGGGTCTTGAGTCTTTCGATAATTTGTTTGCCCATTTCGGCTTCCTTGATTCTGCGGTCTTCGTTGAAAGCGGCGGAGTCTGCACTGGCTTTTTTATCACCAGCTTCGGCGATGATTGCGGGGTCTTCGACTTCTGGATAGTCCCAATTATCGGTGCGGAAGCTCTGCAGCGGAAGCCAGGCTTTGCCGCTGACTTTCAGGTTGCCTAAAGGACATACGGCCCAGGCGTAACGCACGGCTTTGGGTTCTTTGACAAGAGGACTCCAGACACGGATCGTAGTGGTGTCGCTAGATTTTGCGTTGCTTCCTTGCTTTTTGCCTTTGAGTAAGGGGAAACGTGCCTGAGCCATGTAAAATTTTCCGTCTTCACCGGCGATGGAAAAACCTTCGACGATAGGCGACCAGTCATCCGGCATGACGGATTTGTCGAATTTGAGAATCATCATATCGCCTTGTGGCTCGGCGGAGAGGAGCTTGGCGCTCTCCCAATCGACTTTCGAATCGTAGACTTGGTTGAGAGCCCAACGAGCTGCGCGCTCGCCGTGCTCGCGTTTTTTCGCTGGGTGCAAGCCGGGGATTTGGATGTCATATGAGGGCAGGAAGGCGGTGTTTTCCGAGTCACCAACATCGGCCAATCCCAAGCGCTGTGCCTCGTAAATGTATGGAGATCCGCCTAACGCTCTGATTTCAAAGTTCTCTGCGTTCTGTGAGTCATCACCACCACAACCACTGATCACGCCGACAGGAAGCGCGGGATCGTTAAATTCCTCGCGCCAACCTTCGACCATCAGTTTCATGAGCGCGCGGTAGCGTTTAGGGCGGCAGTTTCCGCTGAGGGTGTTGTTGAAACCTTGGTGAAACAGCACGCCTTTGATGTTGTAGCCTTTGAACACGCCGAACATGCCATTATGGATGCTGCCCATATCGCTGGCGCTCATTCCGGGGATATTCCAAGATGTTAGGTTGTCGCCATTCACGGGTTTTTTCGGCCAATCTTTTTCTGGAGTGCCTTTGGATTTTGCTCTCGCGAGTTGGTTGTCCCAGACTTTCAAAGAGGCGGCTTCCCTATCGAATTCCGCGATTTTTTGCTTCATGTATTCCGCGTAGCGCTTGGTGAGCGGATGTTGGTCGAACTTGTGGCTGGGGACGATGGCTTCGATCGATGCGCCACCGCGGGAATTTTTGATCACGCCGATGGGAATATCTAACGACCTCTGGAGTGTGGAGCCGAAAACATAACCGATGGCGGAAAAGTTGAGTGAGGTTTCCCGATTCGAAACAGCCCATCCCTGAGTCTCGATCTTTTCCGCAGGGATGTCATCCTGCGGTCCGGATTGTTCGTTTGGAGAGATCGAGAAGAAACGCAGCAGAGGGAGATTGGATTGGGCCGACTCGATGTCCTCCTCTTGCACACCTTTGAGCGAGAAAGCCATATTGCTTTGACCCGACATGACCCAAACGTCGCCGACGACGATGTTGGACATTTCCACTTTCTCATCGCCAGCCGTGACTATCATGGTTTGCGGTTCCGCGCTGGCCTCGCGTGCTGGGAGACTGACTTCCCAGCGGTTCTTTTCTCCAGCTGCTTTGGCTTCCGCTTTTTCTTTGCCTAATTGCACGCTGACGTTCGCGCCGGTTTTGGCCCAGCCCCAGATCACGATGGGCTTGTTGCGCTGCAAGACCATGTTGCTCGCGAAAATGGCGTGCACCTTCAGCTTGCTCGACGGGGCGGATTCTTGGGCGGGAGCCAAAGTTGTCAGGGAAGTGATGAAGATCCCAATAAGCAAAATGATTAGGCAGAGGCCCGCAGTCGGGGAATGGAGGTGTTTCATGGTGGATGGTTTTTTGGCGATCATTCGCTTGGATATTACCTCTGCGTTTCATCAATTCTCTCGGCTGATGCTCAAAATCTGATTTCCCCGGACAGGAAATGCCCAAAATTCCATCGCGACTTTTCCAATCAGCTTGGGTTTCCACTACATCATGAAAACTCAAATTTTAAGTTTCGCCGTGCTTTTTGGCCTGATTGCAGGGGTTTTTGCCGAAGATGCCACTAAGCCACTGGTATCGCTCACCGTGAAAAGCCAATTGTTGAGCGCTGATAGGGACGATCGAGGACCGCGCTCCGAATCGACAGATAAATATTACACCCTGCGAGTCGTGATCAAAAACCTGAGTGACTCAACTCTCGAAGGCGCAGAATTGACTGGAGATGCGCTAGTCAACCGAGCTGTCAATGATGACGAAAAAATCGTCAGAGAAGTTCTCAAATCAATGAAAATTCCGCCGATGAAGCCGAACGAAAATCTAACCGTCGATCTCGGTAAGTTCACTTTGTCCAAAGTAAAGTGGCAAGGCCGGACCTTTGTAGAAACTTTAGAAGAATGGAAAGTCGTCTGCAAAAAAGGCGAGGCCAATGTTGGTGAAAGCGAGAGCAGTGAAAAATACGATGCTCTGCTCAAGGAAATGAAAGAGAAGAAGGAAGAAGCTGCTGAGGATTTCGACGAAAAGAAAGCCGATCATAAGCGCAAAGAAAATTTCCGCAGATTACGCAACTGATATGAAAAGATCCGTGCACTTCATCTGCCCCGAGTTAGGAATTAACATGAAAAACCAAATTCTTAGGGCGTTAGTCATTTTGAGCATGATTTTAGGGATGTCTGCCGAGGACGCCGCCAAGCCGCTAGTCCCCTGATGGTAAAGAGCCAACTTTTCAGCGCCGATAGAGATATTAGAGGCCAACGTTCAGCGCCGAAGGAAAAGGAAATGACCCTGCGATTGGAAATCAAAAACCTTAGCGATACCGCTCTTGAGGATGCTGAATTGACAGGTGATGTGGTGCTCAATCGATCCGTCAACGACGATGCAAAAATCGTCCAAGAAGTGCTTACGTCTCTCAAGCTGCCGGCGATAAAGCCCAACGAAAAAATTACTGTCGATCTCGGTAAGTTTACGTTGAGCAAAGTGAAGTGGCACTGCCGGAGCTTCGATGAAACCTTGGAAGAATGGAAAGTCGTCTGCCATAAAGGGGAGGCAAACATCGGCGAAAACGTGAGCGACGAGAAATATGATGAGCTTGTGATGGAGATGAAGGATCAAAAAAAGAACAAGCTGTCGGAAAAAAAGGGAATAAAGAGCGAAGATAAAATATCTAAAAGGTAAGTGACTTATCTGAAAAGATCGGTTGCAGCTCATTTTCCCTGAATATTCAATTACTATGAAAAACCAATTTCTCAGAGCGTTAGTCATTCTTACCGTCATTGTAGGGGCGTCTGCTGAGGAAGCCGCCAAGCCGCTAGTCTCTCTGATTGTAAAGAGCCAACTTCTCAGCGCCGATAGAGATATTAGAGGCCAACGTTCAGCGCCGAAAGACAAGGAAATGACCCTGCGAGTGGAAATCAAAAACCTTAGCGATACCACTCTTGAGGATGCCGAATTGACAGGTGATGTGATTCTAAGTCGATCCGTCAACGACGATGCAAAAATCGTCCAAGAAGTGCTTACGTCTCTCAAACTCCCGGCGATAAAGCCCAACGAAAAAATCACAGTCGATCTCGGCAAATTTACGATAAGCAAAGTGAAGTGGCACTGCCGAAGCTTTGATGAAACTTTGGAAGAATGGAAAGTCGTTTGTAACAAAGGCGATGCCAACATCGGTGAAAAAGTAAGCACGGATAAATACGGCTATTTATTAAGGGGAATTCAGAATCAGAAAGCGGAATAGGTTAACGGCAAAAAGGGGAAGAACCAGCAAGGATCGGATTTCCGCAGATAGCGCGACTGATCTGAAAAGATTGATTGTTCTGCCTCAGCTTCGGAATTATGAAATAGCGGATGAAAATCCAAATCCTTAGGGTGCTAGTGCTGCTGGTTTCCATTTCCGCGGCATCGGCGTTGGTCTGGAATGCGACGCGGGATAAAGAGGCGACTGCACCAGATTCAAGTGCTCCACTTGGTTCTGGCGAAATGCAGGGCTCTACAAAGTCAAAAGCGGTTGTTGATCCCGGAAATCTCAAATTTTTTGAGCCAGATAGAGTTGATGCAAATGATCTAATTGAATCTCCTAAATCTGGAGGAGTTATCGAGCCTGAAGACATTTCTATAATTGCAGAAAGTGCTGAGCCCGAGCCAAAAGTCACCGATGAAGAAGTAACAAGAACGCGAGATATGCTGATGAGCACTTCCAAGTCGGGGAGAATCATGAGCGATGATCAAATTCGTGAAATGTTAGAAAATAAGGCGAAGTTGAAAGCCGAGATGGTGGTAGAAAGTAAGCCGCATCTCATGAACTCATCGAAATCTGGTCCCGCCATGACCATTGATGAATTTTTGAGATTCATGGGAGCAAAGCAAAAAGCTAGCCCCAAGGACGATGCTGAAAGCCAAGAGCCTCTCATGCATTCTTCGAAATCATTTAGTGGCCCTATATTTAAGCCAAAAGACTTGGAAAAAATCGTTGAGGGTGACAAAAAAGAGGATGGGTTGCTTCCTCCTCAAGAATCAGACAAGTAATCGTTGGTGAGCTAAGGTTAGTACAATGAAAAGAACGATAACTCTTAAACCGCTTCCCATATAATAAATAGCGAATGAAATTCAAAATTCTCAGAGTTCTAGTGTTGTTGATATCTATTTCCGCAGCATCTTGTTTGGTCTGGAATGCTTCGCGAAATGAAGAGTCGAAGAAGGAATCGGCGGTCGATCCGGACGATATGCAATTTTCTTCAAAATCTGGCCCGATGATGAGTCCGGATGATGTTAAGCAATTGGATAACAAGGGCGCTAATGATTTCAAAACTCCTATAGAAGGCAATCCCGTTAAGTCACCTGAAAGCAGAGACCTGATGTCATCGTCCAAGTCCATCGATGCCATATTAACACCTAGTGATCTTGAGGGACTACGTGAAGGTAATAAAGCTAAACAGAGAATAGATCTGATTCCTTCAACCAAGAATCCAAATCGTTTGATAGAGCCAAAAGATTTGGAGAAGATGATTGAAGACAAGAATCAAAAATCGAACAACATAGAAGATGTTCTTCAGCAAGAAGATCCCTTTTCTCCCACTAGGAAAATAGAGAAATGATCAAAGACGCTCTCTACTTTTTCGCGGCTCCGTTGCTGAGTTTGTTGATATTATTCGTCATCTTCTCACCGCTGGAAAAATGTTTTCCGGCAAATGTGCAGCAACGCATATTTCGTCCGGCGTGGTTGACGGATCTGTGCTTTTTCCTAGGGCAATACTTGCTTTGGGGCATTTTGGTATTCGGGGCGCTGGCGTGGGCTGGAACTTGGCTTAGCCATTTTATACCAAATGATTTCCGTGCCATGGTCGGTGCACAGCCATGGTGGTTGCAAGCGTTCGAAGTGATTTTAGTCAGTGATTTTTTCATCTACTGGGGTCACCGCATTCAGCATCGCGTGCCGTTTCTCTGGCGGTTTCATGCGGTGCATCATAGCGCGGAACATCTCGATTGGCTGGCGGCGCATCGCGAACATCCGCTGGATACGATTTACACGGTCGGTTTGATTAACCTGCCAGCATTTCTGTTAGGGTTCGATCTCGCCACGCTCGCAGGCTTCACCGCGTTTCGTGGAATCTGGGCGATCTACATTCACTCAAACGTGCGTCTGCCGCTCGGCCCTTTACGCATGTTGATCGGCGCGCCGGAACTACATCATTGGCATCATGCGAAAGAACGCTTTGCGGGAAATTATGCCAATCTCTCTCCGCTGATGGACCTCATGTTCGGAACCTATCGCCATCCCGGACACGAACCCGCCGAGCTCGGGCTCGCCGAGCCTTTCCCTAAAAGCTATCTAGGACAGCTCATCTATCCGCTATTGCCGCGTAGGAATAAATCCCGAGAAGTTGTCGCCAAGAAATCGAATAGACAGTAGCTTCACCTACTGGGTGAAGAACATATGGAGAGTTTTTTACAGAAGGTAACGAAGTCAACGAAGGAGCTTTGCGCTCGGACTTGGATTTGTCTTCATGATTCTCCGGCAGGAGTTTTGAAAATGAGGAGTTGGAACATCCTTCGTTCTTTTCGTTACCTTCTGTAAAAAATTCTCATTTTAAAGATCGCAGTTTCAACTGCGGATTCCAGATTCATCAATCTTTCACTCAAACTTCATCAAGCGTTCATATTTACATGCTGAGTTACCGGCATGAAAGAATATGACGTTGCGATTGTTGGAGGAGGATTTGCAGGTTTGGCATGTGCAAGAAAAGCGGCCAGCCAAGGAATGAGAACTGTGGTGCTTGAGAGAAAAGCCGATTTAGGAAGCAACATTCGTACAACAGGAATTTTAGTCAAAGAAGCCGCAGACCTTTTAAACCTGCCGCAGCATCTAGGTAAAAGCATAGGAGGAGTGCGCTTGTATTCACCAAACGGAAACTCCATCGATCTATGTTCGCCGGGCTATTCATTTGTTGCGACGGATACGCCGGGGATGATGCGTTGGCTCGGGCGGCAAGCGGAGTGGGCTTGGGCGGATATTCGTTTGTCGCAGAATGTTTCTGAATTCTATCAGAAAAATGGAAAAATACAGATACCTGAAGCAGGTGTGCAATCGCGCTTTCTTGTCGGTTGTGATGGTGCTCGCTCTTCTGTCGCGAGACGATTCGGCCTTAGTTCGAATCAACAATTTCTGATGGGAGCAGAAGCAGAATATGAGGGAATTGAAGGGTTGGATCCGGATCGTCTCCATGTGTTTTTGGATTCCGAACTAGCTCCGGGCTATATTGGTTGGATCGTTCCCGGGGTAGGGGTCCAGCAGGTTGGGATCGCGGTGCGTCAGCCACACAAGCCCAACCTCGCTAAGTTTGAGGCAAAAATGTCCAAGTGGTTTGATTTCAGCAAAGCAAAGGTGGTTGGCCGACGTGGCGGATTGATTCCATGTGGTGGAGTTGTTAGGAAATGGCATGCAGATCAAGTGATGCTGCTCGGCGATTCGGCGGGCATGGTTTCACCTCTGACCGCTGGAGGTATTTATCCTTCGATAGAAATTGGACTGCAGGCGGGTCATGCGATCAGTGAGCATTTGAAGGGAAGGCTTGATCATCCTGCCGCAGAGCTCCTCGATATGATACCGAATTATCACTTCAAAGGTGCGATGCGTTGGTCCATGGACCATTTCGCTCCGCCGAATTTCACGTATGACATCGCTCTCCGCAATCCGGTGTTCCGTCGCGTTGCGCAGATTCTATTTTTCCATCACCGTGGCTTACTTAGCGCCAAAGCATGGAAGGAAATCTTTTTTATGAATGAGAAACACCCACAACTCGCGCGATAGATTACCTCCAAGAAACCTCTTTGAGTGATTTGTAGGATTCGTAAGCCATCATTCCCATGAAGATGGGTAGAAGAAAATTTCCCGGTCTGAAATACATTGCGAGCAATGCCACAAGCACGGCCGTAGCGATGGAAATTCGCAGGGTCAGGCGAATACGTTGCGGTCCAAGTATGGTTTCCAGCAGCCTGCCGCCATCCATCGGCAGCACGGGGAGAAGATTTAGAATCGCCCAAGCGAAGCTGATCCAATAAAGTTCTTCGAAAAAGTAACGCCCATAGATACTGAGTCCTTCCACTTGTGTGGCGAGCTGCCATACCACCGCGCCCAGCAAGATCTGGATTGCCGGACCAGCTGCAGTAATAAGAAAACTTTGGAGTCGGCTGAGACGTCCGCCTCCGCTGTAAGCAGCATAACCGCCAAAAGCTTGTAACACGATCTCGACGCGTTTCCCAAAATGTTTCGCGGTCAAGGCGTGGCCGAACTCATGGACGAGGATGGAAATAAACCCCGCCAGCATGAATAAAAGCATGCCAAAAAGCGCTTCTTTGGAGTCCGCGCGAAGCGCTCCACCTATCAAAGCCATAGTCACCCAAAACCATGGCAGCACTCGAACGGGTATATTGAATAGGGAAAACTGTATCATACGCCGCATAAGTAGCCCATGAAAACGCCAAAGGCAATTCGTAGAATCGCTCGCGCCGCAGGCTTTGGACTGCTGGGATCATTCCCAGCTTTTAGGCTAACGCCCGTTTACAGCAGCGATGGGTAAATACCAACTAAACCCGATCGAACCCATCCATCCCGAAAGCTGCGGATGACCGCAGCAGTTCAGGGCCTGCGGCTGAAAATGCATCATTTCGCCAAAAGTTTGCGATTTTACAGAAATTAATATCGTTAATTTCACTAAGTTACGAAAATTTCTTCAATTTTCGGTTGTAATCTCGTCCTAATTCGTCCAACTTCCCGCTCCAACTCTAATTTTATGAGCAAGCAACAACTCGACGGCGCACAAGCCCTCATCAAAACGCTCGACGATCTCGGCATCGAATACATCTTCGGATATTCCGGCGGTGCGGCGATTCCCATCTTCGATGCCCTTGAAACAGTCAAGACCAAGATGAAATTCATTCTCGTCCGTCACGAGCAAGGCGCCGTCCACATGGCCGATGGTTATGCGCGTGCAACGGGCAGACCTGCCGCGGTTTTGGTTACGTCCGGACCGGGTGCAGGAAATACTGTTACTGGTTTGATGACCGCGATGATGGATTCCGTTCCGATGATTGTGATCTGCGGTCAGACCGTGACATGGATGCTCGGCAAAGACGCTTTCCAAGAAGCTGATATCTTCGGCATCACCATTCCGGTGGTGAAACATAACTGGTTGGTGAAAGATACCAACTCACTGCCACGCGTCGCTCGTGAGGCGTATCACATTGCTACCACGGGTCGTCCAGGTCCTGTGCTGATTGATATTCCAAAAGACATTTCTCAAGGACCTTTCAGCGGTGAGATGAATCCCAAGTTCAATCTTCCGGGTTACGATCCTTCAGCGGATTTCAATATCTGCAAAGACTCGATCAAAGCTGCAACTGCGCTCATCGCGAGTGCCAAGCGTCCCGTGATTCTTGCGGGTCAGGGTTGCATGATCGCCCGTGCAGACAAGGAGCTCATGTATCTCGCGGAAACTCTCGATTGCCCAGTCACCAGCACGTTACTTGGTAAAGGAGTTTTCCCAGAAAACCATCCGCTCTCGCTTGGTATGTTAGGCATGCACGGTACCGCCTACGCAAACAAAGCGATGGTCGAGTGCGACCTTCTCATCAACGTCGGCTCACGTTTTGACGACCGCATCATCGGCCAGCCATCGAAATTCTGTAAAGACGCCAAAATCATCCACATCGATATCGATCCCGCAGAAGAGGCGAAAATGGTCAAGCCGGATGTGATGATCGTTGGTGATGCCAAAGCGGCACTAACAGAGATCAACGAAAAAATATCCAAGCGGAAGCATCCTGAATGGAATGAGAAACTCAATGGTTACAAAAAGAAATACCCATTGAGTTACAAGAAACAAGGCGGATTACGCATGCAGCAGGTCATCGACGAGCTCTATGAACTCACCGGAGGCAATGCGATCGTTTCTACCGATGTCGGTCAGCATCAAATGTGGGCGGCGCAGTTTTACAAAAACCACGAATCCTATCATTGGCTTTCTTCCGGTGGTGCAGGAACCATGGGCTTCGGCTTCCCTGCAGCAATCGGTGCACAATTCGCGCATCCGAACAAAACAGTTATCTCCATTTCCGGCGACGGTGGTTTCCAAATGACAGCGTTCGAACTCGCCACCGCCGCGATCCACAAATTGCCGGTGAAAATCGTGGTTCTCAACAACCATTACCTCGGCATGGTGCGCCAATGGCAGGAGCTGTTCTATGAAGACCGCACCTCAGGAGTGGACCTCGTCGGAAACCCAGATTTCTGCAAACTCGCCGCAGCATACGGAATCCCTTCTGTTTACATCAAACGTCCAGCGGATGTGACCAAGCAGTTAGAAAAAGCCCTCGCGTATAACGATGGTCCTATCCTCATCCACGCAGAGTGCGTGAAGACGGATAACGTTTTCCCGATGATTCCTGCTGGCGCAGCTCTCGAGGATATGATTACCGAAGCGCCGAAAACCCGCATGGCAAAACCTGTCGGTTCAACGTAAACATCTGAGTTTGCTAGTTTTCAGTGTTCAGTGTTCAGTTTTCAGGAAAGAAAGACCCGTACACTACCACTGAGACTGCAAACCATATCCGCAAGGCCTTCCCTGCAAACTGAATGACTATTGAGCGATAGCGAAACAATCAAAACCAGCAAAGCCAATCTTCATAGGCATTAGCCAAAACTTCCAACTAGCAAACTTTAAGATGAAAACCATCACTACTACAGACACTCCTGTCGCAACAAATTCTATCGGTTCCGGTCACACGCTCTCCATCCTCGTGAACAACCAACCAGGTGTGTTGATGCGCATTTGCCAAGTCTTCTCACGCCGCGGTTTCAACATCGATTCGCTCGTCGTCTCCCAAGGCCGGGATCCGTCCTTTTCACGCATGACGATTGGTATCTCTGGCGATCCCGCTGGTCTCGATCAGATCATCAAACAGGTGAACAAACTCATCGATGTCATTCATTGCTTCGAGCACACCAGCATGGAATCGGTAACTAAGGAAATGATCCTGATCAAAATCCTTTGCTCGAAAGATGAACGTTCCGCTGCCTTGCAGATCACTGAGCATTTCGGCGGAAAAACCGTCGATCTCACACCGACCTCAATGGTTGTCATGATCACAGGCGACAGCCCGAAAGTTGATGCGGCCATCGCCATGTTTTCCCAATACGAAATCATCGAAACCGTCCGCACTGGCAAAGTCGTCATGGCACGCGGTGAGCAGCCCACCTAAGTTTTTCCAACGATGATTTTACCCATCGTCCAATACGGTGATCCTGTTCTGCGCCAACAGTGCCGTCTCGTCGCGTCGGTCGATGCTGCGGTTCAAGAGCTCGCGCAAAACATGATCGAAACCATGGTCGATGCGAATGGCGTCGGCCTTGCCGCACCGCAAGTTGGGGTGGATCTTCAGCTCGCTGTGGTTGATGTCTCGCACGATCCTGAATGCGTTTCCTTTCTTAAAGTGAACGGGAAACATGCAGAGCTCGCGGAAATCATGCCGCTTGTGTTCATCAATCCGAAACTCGAATACGGTCAGGAAAAGGATATCGATTTCGAAGGCTGCTTGAGCATCGAAGGCATCCGCTACGAAGTCCGCCGACCCGCTGCTGTGAAAGCTACCCTCGAGCTACTCGACGGCAGCACGCTCGTGATTGAGACCGATGGCCTGTTAGCCCGCGCACTTCAACATGAGATCGATCACCTCAACGGAGTTCTCTTCGTAGATAGACTTTCTGCTGTCGGAAAAGTCAGTGTGAAGAATCGGTTGAAGAGATTGTTGGGTAATTGAGGAGAGGGGGCATATTGGACCGCGTGACTCCAGTCGCGCATTCTGAACAAGCGCGAGTGGACTCGCGCGGTCCGCTTTGCGTTACTTCGCCGCCTCTTTCAGCTCATTGAACCGCTTCCGCATCTCATTGAGCTTCTCCGCATGCTTCTCATCTCTCGCCAGATCATTTTGCTCAAGCGGATCTTCGGCGATGTGAAACAACTGCTCGTAATCGTGCTCCGGCCAGTAAAAATATTTCCAATCTTTTCTAACAAGTGCTTGTGAGGCTGGAATGAAATTTTTGTTCTTAACTTTTGGATGCTCGTAGAAAAATTCTTTGCGCCAATCGGTTACGCCTTTGCCGAGGTAGAGTTCGGACATATCACGACCCTGCATGACGCTTGGTGGTTCGAAGCCCGCGAAGCGAAGTATGGTTGGCGCTAGATCGACATTGAGAGTGAATTCGTCATTTGTCGTACCGCGTTTGCTCGCGTCCATGCGCGGATCGCGGATGATGAGCGGCACGCGGATGCTTTCCTGGTGCGGATACCATTTGTCGGCGAGTCCGTGCTCCGCATGGAAGTAGCCGTTGTCAGTGGTGAAAATGATCAGGGTGTTGTCGTAAATGCCCTGACGCTTGAGTTCGGCGATGATTTTTCCGCAGGTCTCATCCACTTCGGTGGCGAGGCGGTAGTAATTTTTCATCATCGTCTGAAATTTCTCCGGCGTATCGAAACGCCATGTCCAACGATTCCGGCTTTCATTTTCCGGACTTTGAAGAAATTCCGGCAGCTTGCGATACTCAGCTTCGTTCGCTGTCGGCGGGACGGGAATGGTGACGTCGTTGTAGAGCGCTTTGCTTTTTTCCTGAGGAAGATACTGCAGGGGATTGCCGTCTTCCGCATGGGTTGCAAAAAATGCGAGAGTAAGAACGAAGGGCTTATCTGCAGCTCGCGTTTTGAGAAACTCCATCGCGTCGTTTTCGTTTTTCTGAGTGACGTGAATTTTTCCACCGTCAGGAGTTGGATGATAATGGGTAGAGTGATACATCCGGCCAAAATCAAACTGCTCCTGAGGAAACTTTCCATTATGCCATTTGCCGATGTGACCGGTGTAGTAGCCGTTCGCTCGCAAGATGCCGGGATAGGTGTCGCTCCATGGTTTTCTCAGTTCTTTAAAATCGGTTGCGCCATGGCGTGACATCCATTGGCCACTCCACAAGGTTGCGCGGCTGATACCGCAGATCGAGGTCGTGACGCAGTTGTGGGTGAAACGGATTCCATCCTTCGCCAACGCATCAAGGTTAGGTGTTTTCACAATCGGATTTCCCGCAGCGCCCAACGTGTCGAACCGCCAGTCATCAGCAAACAGAATGAGAACATTGGGTTTTTCAGGTGCCGCGTGAAGGCTGCCGATAAACGCCAGTGCGGCGAGGAAGGGAAAAAGTTTCATGCTCATTAAAACGGAGTTTTGGGTCTTATCATTTCAGTGTCGATCAAAAGTGTTTCTCTTTCTTAATGTCCCTAGTTTAGTAATCCTGAGTTTCTCGACTCGACTCACTCGCGCCAGGAATCCAAGATTCCCGCATGGAACCGTCGATGCCGAAACTCCGCGAAGCGATTGTTTATTGGATCAAGCTTGGGCTGATCAGTTTCGGCGGCCCAGCGGGGCAGATTGCCATCATGCATCGGGATCTGGTGGAAAAGAAAAAGTGGATTTCCGAAAGCCATTTCCTGCATGCCCTGAATTTCTGCATGCTCCTGCCCGGGCCGGAAGCGCAGCAACTCGCGACCTATCTCGGTTGGCGACTGCATGGTTGGCGTGGTGGACTGGCTGCTGGTGCTTTGTTTGTCTTGCCATCCGCCTTGATTCTTTTCGCGCTGAGCTGGCTCTACATGGAGCACGGAGAGCTTCCTTGGTTGAAGGCAATTTTTTACGGCTTACTGCCCGCCGTCATCGCGGTCATTCTCTCGGCTGTCATCCGCATCGGCGGGAAAACTCTGCGCAGCGGATCGCTTTGGGTGATCGCTGCATTGTCATTTGTCGGGATCTACTTTTTCGACATCTCGTTCGTTCTCATCATTTTCGGAGCGGCGATTGTCGGTCTGTTAGGGCATCGAATTTCCCCAAAACAATTTCCAGCAAGCAAAGGTCACGGTGCTTCACATGAGGAAAATGAAAATGGTTATCTAACACTTCCGCCCTCACAGAAAGCCACATGGGCAAGGAGTTTGATCATCGTTCTCGTATGTGTTCCGCTGTGGGCGCTTCCGATCCTGACACTCGGACTTTGGCTCGGTTGGCAAAGCACGCCTGTCATCCAAGGCATGTTTTTCAGCAAAGCCGCATTGGTCACCTTTGGCGGAGCGTATGCGGTTTTGCCTTATGTCGCCCAACAAGCTGTCGAAAATTATCAGTGGCTTAGCCATCCGCAAATGATGAGTGGACTAGCCCTCGCAGAAACGACACCGGGGCCGTTAATCATCGTGCTGCAATTCGTTGGCTTCGTCGGTGGTTGGCAAAATCACGAGAGTCTTAGCCCACTGGCCGCTGCCAGCATCGGCGCTTTCATCACCACATGGGTGACTTTTGTGCCGTGTTTTCTATTTGTCTTTCTAGGTGCACCACACGTCGAAGGCCTACGTGATATGCCACGCATCGGCGCCGCTCTTACAGCCATCACCGCAGCTGTTGTCGGTGTGATCCTAAACCTCGGCGTGAAATTCAGTGAAGCAGCGCTTGGAGTACATGAGAATCATTTTGATTATTTCGTCGCCATCACCGCTATCGCATCTTTCCTTGCGATGTGGCGTTTCAAAATCCCATTCACGACCATCCTCGGTGCTTGTGCGGTGTTGGGCTTGGCTTCGATGTGGTGGAAGTAAATGGAGCGAAGCGGACGTAGACGGAATGAAATCAAACCAAAGCCAATGCTGAGTGCGACAGCGCCCACTCTGTGTATTCCGTGCGTTGCGTGGTTTTCTTTTCCAAATTTCAGAGAGAATTCCCGAGGTAATAGCGCGGTTCTCAATGCATCAAATTCCAAGCCGTCACCAAGGCTTTCAATCCCGCCATTTCGATGGATGGATCGACGCCTGCGCCCCAAAGGATGCGGCCGTCTTCGTGTTGGAGTTGGACGTAGGCGGCAGCGCTGGCATCGGATCCGCCGCGCACGGCGTGGGAGCGGTAGTCGGTGACCTTGAAATCTTTCAGGCCAGCCGTTTCGAGCGCATGCACGAAGGCATTGATCGGGCCGTTGCCGTCGCCTTCGATTTGTTGGGCTTTGCCATCGATGGAAATCGTCGCGTTGCAATGCACGCTGCCACCGGGTTGATGAATCAACTCGTAGGCGATCAAACCGAGATGGTTTTCCTGATTTACGAAATGCGCGAAAAACGAATCGCGGATTTCATCGACGCTGAGCTCGCGGCCGTGTTGGTCGGCGAGATCGTAAATGTATTTTCCGACAATCGGATGCATGGATTTCGGAAGATCGAAACCGTGTTCGCGATCTAACACATAAGCGACTCCACCTTTTCCGGATTGGGAATTGATACGAATGATTGCCTCGTAGGATCGGCCGATGTCCTGTGGATCGATGGTCAGATAAGGCACACCCCAAGTGAGATCCGCATTGTCTTTGGATTCTTTCTGGCGACGATCCAGGCCTTTTTTGATCGCGTCTTGATGCGATCCAGAAAACGCAGTGAAAACCAACTCGCCCGCGTATGGCTGACGCTCTGGAATCGCGAGGCGGGTGAATTTTTCGTATTTCAAACGGATATCCGTCAGCTCCGAAAAATCGAGGCCGGTAGGAATTCCGTGGCTGTTCATGTTCAACGCGACGGTGACGATATCAAGGTTGCCCGTGCGTTCGCCGTTTCCGAAAAGCGTGCCTTCGACGCGATCCGCGCCGGCCATCAGCCCGAGTTCCGTGGCCGCAACTCCCGTGCCGCGGTCGTTGTGGGTGTGGAGTGAAATGGTGATAGAATCGCGTTTGTGTAAATTTCTACCCATCCACTCGATCATGTCTGCGTGGATGTTAGGTGTCGTCCACTGCACGGTGTCCGGCAGATTGATGATCATTTTTTTGTTCGGCGTTGGCTGCCAAACATCGATCACCGCATTGCAAACTTCTGCCGCGTAATCGAGTTCCGTATCGGAAAACGATTCCGGAGAATACTGCAACACCACCTCGGTTTGCGGAATGGTTGGGACGAGTTCTTTCACCAACTTCGCGCCTTCGATGGCGATCTGTTTGATTGATTCACGAGTTGCATCGCCAAACGTCACCCGACGCTGGAGCGGCGAGGTGGAGTTGTAGATATGCACCACCGCGCGTTTCGCACCGGCGATCGCCTCAAAGCTGCGGCGGATGAGTTGCTCGCGTGTCTGCACCAGAATTTGGATCGTCACATCTTCTGGAATGCGATTTTCCTCAATCAAGCGACGGCAGAAATTGAATTCCGTATCGGCAGCGGAAGGGAAACCGATCTCGATTTCTTTGAAACCAATCGCCACCAAAAGCTCGAAGAACTCGAGTTTCTCCTCAATCGACATCGGCTGTGGCAAGGCTTGGTTTCCGTCACGGAGATCGACCGAACACCAGATCGGGGCACGGGTGATCATCTGGTCCGGCCAGGTGCGGTCGGGCAGAGAGATCGCCGGAAACGGGCGGTATTTGGAAAGGCTGTTCGGCTTCATGACAGGAACCGCCACAAGCGGCGGGGCGGCAGGTTAGTCAAAACATGGGCGATGTAGCAAGGCTTGCGTCAGGAAAGGAACCGCGATTTGAAATCGCGACTGCAACGGCTGCGTTCGCCGAGGATATTTCGCTCACAAGGTCGCGGTTTCTTTCAGATACCCACCGCTTCCCGCCAGGTCTCGACCATGAGTGCGTGGCCAGCGGGGGATGGGTGAATGCCGTCCCACAACCAGAATGCCGCAGGAGCGGCTTTCACGGCTTCATCGAAAGCGGCTTGGAAAGGCACGAAGGTGAGTGAGAGGTCTTTGGCGATTTTTTGAGCAATCGCTCGGTAGTCGGCAAGAGGTTTAAAATCGTCACTGGTGCGGGTGGTGAAAGGTTCGCAAATCACGATCTTCACTCCGGGAATTTCCTTTTGCGAGCGTGCGATCAGCTCGCGAAATCCTTTTTCATAATCTTCGGCCGTTGCTTTGTATTTGCTGCCGAAAGCAAACGTATGCCAGAGGTCGTTGACGCCGATGAGGATGCTCAAAATGTCCGGCTTCAAGGCAATCGCATCCTTGTCCCAGCGTGCGGCGAGATCGGGAATTTTGTTGCCGCTAATACCACGGTTGTGGATTTGCAGATTGAGTTCGGGATGCGCGCGGAACAACTCGCCCGCCGCCATCATTGCGTAACCTTTGCCGAGGCTCTTTTCCGAATTTGCGACATCCATTTTATCATCGCGATCCGCATCGGTGATCGAGTCGCCTTGGAAAAGAATGACGCTGCCCTTTTTGAGCTGGAGCTTTACGGCACTATTTTCAGCGGCATGTGCATGACTGCCACACGCACCGAGTGCACCCATGGAGAGAGCGCCTTGAAGGAGATGGCGACGTGACATCTCAGGAACCGCTGGAGTGTTGGGTGTGTGGTTGGATTTCATCAGTTTCTAGTCAGATATTATCGCGGAGGAGCGCTGCGTCCACTTGCCTTGCTTTTCTCCAGCAGGGCTTTGAGTTCGGCAACGATTTCCGGGTGCTGATGGAAGAGGTTCTGGGTTTCGCCGGGATCTTTCGCGAGGTTGTAAAGCTGCCCGGGAGCATCGGGTGCCAACTCGGGCAGAATGTATGGCTTGAGTTCGGCACGGCTCTCGTAATTGTTTCCGCCAGAACCCTTATGATCGAGGTATTTCCAATCGCCTCTGCGGATGGCGAGTTGGAGCGTCCATGTTTGGTGAAGGGTGTATTCGCGTACCGGCCGGTCGTAATCTTTCCCGGATAGAACTTGCAGCATGTTGTAGCTGTCCTCTGCCGCGTCATTGGGGAGCTTCGCGCCGGTTATGGCGGCGCAGGTTGCCATCAGATCGGTAAGGCAGGTGGTTTCGGTTGTGATCGAACCCGCAGGGATCGTCCGGGGCCAGCGCGCGATGAATGGAACTCTGTGACCGCCTTCCCATTGATCCCGTTTAATACCACGCCATGGGCGAGCTCCGTCGTGCGCGTGATCCTTGCGCATGTTGACCACACTCGCGATTTCCGGGCCGTTGTCGCTTGTTAGCATAACGAGGGTGTTTTCCGCGATACCCAGTTCGTCCAGCTTATCTAACAATTTTCCGACGATGTGGTCGAGTTGCGCGATGAAATCACCGTGCGGGCCGGCTTTTGTTTTTCCTTGAAAGGCTTTTCCCGGCAGCGATGGGAGATGGACGGCTTGTGTGGAGTGAAATAGAAAAAACGGCTTATCCGGGGATTTTTTGGCGTGCTCATCAAGGAAGCCGAGACTCTTATTTAGGAAGATCATGTCGATTTCCTCCATGTCGAAGTCAGGCGCGAGCATCCCGGGACGGCAGTCTTCTGTGTAAGGATTTTCCGGAAGTTTGCTTTTGTCGATCAGCTGGGTTGGTGGTGTCGGTATGCGGTCGCCATCAATAAAAGCATAAAGCCAATCCGTGGTTGGGCAGCAGGCGGTTCCGAAAAATTTATCAAAGCCACGGTGGATCGGAGAATCGGGGATAGCGCGGTTGTAATCGATGCGCTTGATGGCCTCCGGGCTGTTGTCGAGTATCGGTTTTCCTCCGGCATCGAGGAAGGTCAAGCCGACATGCCACTTGCCGAAAAGTGCGGTGGTGTATCCTTGATCGCGCAACATTCCGGGGAGGGTCAGGCGCGTTTCCTCGATCATGTTGGGGCCGCCCGCACCGGTGAAAACGCCGCCTTTCTTCGCACGGAAAGCCATTCGACCTGTTAGAATGCTATAGCGTGTGGGAGTGCAGACGGTGGAGGGTGAGTGGGCGTCGGTGAATCTCATGCCGCCCGCTGCGAGTCGGTCGATGTTCGGGGTTGGGACTTTTGATTCGGGGTTGTAGCAAGCGACGTCGCCGTAGCCGAGGTCGTCAGTAAGTATGAGAAGGATGTTGGGCTTGGTTTCGCCGGAAGCGGTTAGAGCGCACAAGGCAAGTAGGACAGGGAGGAGTGTCACTTTCATGGATGAAAAAATCTGATATGGGATCATGGCTTTTGGTTTTTTCGGGTGGCTTGGTTTGGGCGAAGCTATTTGCTTGGGTGAATTGAGAAACGATCACTTTCTCCAGATCCAACGCATCGCTTCCGGAAAGATTGCGCCCATGTGTTTGCCGCTGTGCCCACCGTCTCCCCATACGTATTTGTAATCGTATTTCTTGAACTTCAATGCCGCTTCCATGGCCATGTTTCCCAGAGGCCAATTACCGTGTTCATTATCTAGGTCGCTGATTCCATCTTGGAAAAAACCACGGATGGGCTTGTTTCCGGTTTTTCGGATCATGCCAGGATAAGCATCGCCGCCCCGAATGTTGGTGAACGATCCGATGGATGAAACCACTTTTCTGAATGAGTCGGGACGCTGCCATGCGACCGTCCACGCACAAATACCACCTGAGCTTGCGCCGCAGATGGCGCGCATTTCCGGGTCTTTAGTTAAGTTGTAATCTTTGCCGATGAGCGGCAGGATTTCATCGATGACAAAGGTGGCGTAGTCCGCGGAGAGCGTGTCGTATTCGAAGCTGCGATTGTTATTTTTCCATGGAGCCTCTGGCTTGGAGTCGCCTTTGTGTCCGGGGTCGATAAAAATGCCGATGACTGGAGGCATTTCTCCAGAGGCGATGAGATTATCAAAAACGACAGGCACGCGGTAATCCCCCTTCGTATTCACATAGGCATGCCCGTCTTGAAAAACCATCAATGCGGTCTCCTTTTTCGGATCATATTGTGCTGGCACGTAGATGTGTATGCGGCGCTTTGTGCCTTCAAAAACCTTGGAATCTGTGTAGACAAAATCCGTGACCTTGCCCTGCGGCACGCCTTCTTTCACTTTGGAATCGGGTCCGTGAACCGGTTCGGGTGTTTTCGGGAGGATAAGTTTTGGCGTGATTTCTTCTGCAAAAAGCGAAGTGACAAGGGCGGTGGCCAGTACAAAGGATTTTCCAAACATCATTCGCAGACGTTAGTGAACTTGCGAAATCTTTCAAGTAAGCATAAAACCCTGTGAAGAATGCCTGCCGATTACCACACGCACACACCGCTTTGCAAACACGCCACCGGCACGCCCGAGGAATACGTGGCTGCTGCGATCGCAGCAGGCCTCACTGAATACGGCATTTCCGATCACGCACCTTGCCGACCCGAGCCATTCGACGACTGGCGGATGTTAGAAAGTGAGCTGCCGAAATATTTCGATTGGATCGCGCGTGCCAAGCAAGCGGCGGGAGATAAGTTAATCATCCGCTCCGGGATGGAGTGCGATTGGTTGAAAGGCTGCGAAAGCTTCATCGAGGAACTCGCGGGAAAATCAGATTGGGATTATCTGATCGGTTCCGTGCATTATCTCGGCGATTGGGATTTCGATAATCCGATCTGGATCGGAAAATGGGCGCAAACCGATGTCGATGCCGCGTGGAAAACTTATTGGGAAACCTACGCGCAAATGGCGGAGAGCGGCTTGTTCGATATTCTGGCGCATCCGGATTTGATCAAAAAGTTTTCCTACGCACCCGCGGGTGATCTGGATCGGTTTTACGACCCGGTGATCGAAGCGATCGCTGCGAACGGATCGGTCATAGAGCTCAACACCGCCGGCCTTCATAAGCCGTGCGCGGAAGCCTACCCCGCGCCGCGTTTTCTGGAGCTCGCTGCCTCTGCGGGTATAGGACTGGTGATTTCCTCGGATGCTCACGCGCCCGGCGAAGTCGCGAGAGATTTCGCCAAAGCCCGCGAACTCGCCAAAGCCGCGGGCTATCGGGAAACTCAGCTATTTAATAAGCGTAAGCGTATTGGAGAGCCGTGGGTCTGTGCGGGGGAGTTTGGTCACAAAAACCCGCGGGGAGACGGCGCGCCCAAAGTAAATGGTAGATAAATATTTAAAAATAAAATTTTACCCCC
>JANPMK010000055.1:0-100937 GCA_031422775.1 Akkermansiaceae bacterium
CCCTTCACCCTTCACCCTTCACCCTTCACCCTTCACCCTTCACCCTTCACCCTTCACCCTTCACCCTTCACCCTTCGCTCCCCGCTCTTGCCCACAAAACACCCAAGTGAATTTTAAAAGAAGTCTTTACGCAAAGCTCAAACTGGGGTAACTTTTCACAAATCAGCACCCGCCGCAGGTCTGTCCAAACCCAAAATATCTTCTAACACGATTGTCTCAACACGAGACTAACATCTCATCTTCTTCATTCTCGAAATCAAAAATCAACAATCGGAAATCATCAATCGTCAATCCCTCTTCCGACTTTAAGACCTTCGACTTTAAGACTTCTATCTCTTCCCATGAAAACCCCATCCACTCTCCGCGCACTTCTGTTAGGCGCTAGTTTCCTTGTAGCTCCTTGTGTTCAGGCTGCTACTTACTACTGGGATACCGACGGCGCCACTGCTGGCTCGGGCGGAGCCACTCCCAGCGGCACCTGGAGCACCGGCGGCACCACGTGGACCACGGATTCCACAGGCACTACGGCCACTTCCGCTCTCACCACCACTTCCTTGGATGATCTTTTCTTCTCTGCAGGCACTGACGCAACCGGAGCCTACGCCATCAGCCTGAACTCCACGACACAGAATGCCCGGTTGGTCACCTTTGAGGATGGTACCGCCACTCTAACAGCCGCCACTGGCACCCTGAGTCTCGGCACTGGCGGTGGCATCACGGTGACCACTAATACCGTGACTGGAAGCATCATCAGCACCAACCTGACTCTTTCCGGCGCACAGACTTTCAATGTCGCCGCAGGCAGAACCCTCACCCTCGACAGCGGCACCTTCACCCGCAACGCTGGGTCGACGCTGAACATTTTGAGTACAGGCACAGTCACCACCACCATGACGGGATTGGATTCCGCTTCCTTGGTAAACGGGATCATCGGACCATGGGCTAGCTTTGGCTCAGGCGCTTCCACCAGATATGCCACCATCGACGGGAGTAATAATATCGTTGGTCTAACAGGGACAGCGGCAGCCACGGCGGCAAACGTCACCAGCGTCGCTGGTAATTTCAACTACGATGTGGCTGCGGTGGGCACGCTCGGCGCCGGAGCGAACATCAACACTTTGCGCTACACGGGTGCGGCGGGCACGATCGCGGGTGCTTTGACCACCAACGGCATCATGAATGCTAGCGGCAACGCACTGACATACTCCGGCGCTATCACCAGCGGCACCGGGGAAATGGTGATCCATTCCGCCAACGGTGCCATAACATTCTCCGGCGGCTTAAACAACAATGGCAACCTGCTCACGGTTGCTGGCCCCAGCAATGTCGCTTTTACTGCCGGCACTCTCAGTGGCGCCGGTGGAATTACCATGAACGGTTCTGGCATTCTTGATATGAGGGCGGCGACCGTCACCTACAGCGGCCCCACCACCATTAATTCCGGTTATTTGCTCTACGGTGGGGGTAATAATATCGGGACTGGCACAGCGAACATCACCATCAATAACGGCGTGCTCGGGATTTATTTTAACGCCAATTTCACCAGGGCTCTGGGTTCCGGCGCAAATCAGATCCAAATCCTTGGTGGCACCAGCGGGTTCTCCGAACAAGGTGCCACTGGTGGCACTTTCAATATCGGCACGACAGCGCAATGGGGCAGCGCCAATTTTAATCCATCCGTTTTCGTGCTGCAAGGTGGAGCAGGACAGTCCAACCTCAACGGCCAATTGACGTTTTCCAGTGGCATCGACCTGAATGGCGGATCGCGGACTATTTCGGTCAGTGGCATTGACCTCACTGGCACCTCTAACATCAGTGGTGTGATCAGTAACAGCACTGGAACCGGCAGCCTCATCAAAATCGGTAGTGGACCTCTGACGCTGTCAAATACCAACACTTATAATGGTTCGACCACCATTACCGCTGGCACTTTGATTGCCAACACCACTGCTTCCCTGGGAAACAGCAGCGCCACCAACACCCTCATCTTCAACGGCGGCACCCTGCGGGCGACCGGGACTATAACCTCCGTTGCCACGCGCGGCGTGACGATGACCGCAACTGGCATCATCGACACCAATGGCAACGCTATCAGCATCGCCGGTAACATCACTGGCGCGGGTGGCCTGACCAAGAACGGTGCCGGCACCCTCACCCTCTCCGGCACCAACAGCTACGGAGGTACCACGTCAGTGACGGCCGGCACCCTGAGCCTCACCGGTTCGCTGGCCGGCTCGAATGTATCAACCAGTGGCACCGGCATCGTGACTCAAAGCGCGACAGGTGCGATCAGTGGATCGGGCGTAACGTTCACCCAGGGCAGCTCTGGAACCACCATCCTCGGCGGTACCAACACTTACACCGGCCTGACCTCGGTTACGAACGGGACGTTGATCATGACCGCACCCTCCAGCCTAGGCAACGGTGGTCTGACCGTCGCTTCTGGTAGGACATTCAACTATGCCCCCACCACCGCGGGTGCGCTGGACTTCGGTTCTGGAGTCCTGACTCTCAGTGGAACGAACACCATCATTGGCACCGCCTTGGGTGGTACCCTCAGCCAGTCTGCCATCACCAGCTCAGGCGCGGCAGCGCTGTCCGGCACCGGGACAGTAAATATCCGCCTCATCCCCGGCGCCGCACCCGCAGTCGGCACCCATAATCTGATCACCGCAGGCAGCGGCTTGACTGGCGGCACCTACACCCTCGGTGCGGTCTATGGGAACACCGATTTTACCCTCTCCAATTTCACTCGCGGGGCCACCGCGATCAGCGTGGACGTAACCTCAGCCACGGCGCTGAGCGGCGATGTCTTCTGGAAGGGCGGACTCACGGGCAACACCGGTGTCTGGTCGGCTTCCAATGGCACCACCCAGAGCAACTGGCAGGTGACCGATGGGGTGGATCAGCCGCTCACACCTGGCGCAACGACAGACTTAGTATTCTCCACCGCCACCACCCCAGGCACGATGGTCGGCATGACGTTGGGTGCGAACATGACCGTCCGGACGATCACGATTAATAACACCGCCACCGCCTTTGGCCTAGCTGCCGACGGCAACACGCTGACCATCACCCCCAGTTCCTCCTCCACCGGCATCACCATCGGCACTGGCGTTCTCGCCAGCTCGATCGCTGCCCCCGTGGTCCTCGGTGCCAGCCAGACTTGGACTAACAATTCAGCCAACGCGCTCACCGTATCCGGCGTTGTCAGCGGCACAGCCGCTCTGACCAAAGCCGGTACCGGCACCATCGTCCTCAGCGGTGCCAACACCTACAACGGTGGCACTAACCTCAATGCTGGTATTCTGAATGTCGGCAGCGCTGGGGCTATTGGTACGTCCGGCACCATCAGCTTCGGCGGCGGCACCCTGCAATACTCCGCAGCCAACACCACTGACTACTCGAATCGTTTCAGCACCGCAGCCAGCCAGCAATACAACGTCAATACAAATAGCCAGACCGTCACCTGGGCAACCAACCTGACCAGTTCCGGCGGCACCCTGACCAAGGGTGGCGCTGGCACCCTGACCCTCTCCGGTACCGCCAGCACCTACACCGGCGGCACCTTCATCAACGCGGGAACATTGGTTTACACGAACGATGGTAACCTAGGCGCAAGCGGGAGCAGAAACATCACCTTTGGCGGAACCGCCACGCTAACGGGTTTCAATGGCTCCAGTCTGAACACCCTTACCCTCAGCCCCGGTTCTGTAGGAACCCTTAATGGAGCTGGTGGTCATACCTTTGCCACGACGACGGGTTCTGGAACGCTGAACTACAACCCGACCGCGACCAACAGCGCCGTCACCAACCTCGGCAATGCCAGTGCGTTCACTGGCAATGTCGTGGCACTGATGGGCGCCGGTACCAATACAAGACCGATCATCGAATTTTCCAGCATCGGCGACGCGGTCGGTTCGACCCTTCAATTTGGTGGGAACAGTCTTGACGGGGGTCAAGACACAACCATGAGGTATAATGGCGCTGCGCCGCTGGTGTTCAACAATCGCCAGATCCGACTGCTCGCGCCTTCCGGGGGTAACAACACCGCGGCTTTTGCCAACGTGCTTAACAACAGTGCCAGTGCCGCAAATACCTGGGTCATCAACACGGATTTCATAATGTCGACCACCCAATCGCGGTCGCTGTCATTGGGAGGAAGCAATACGGGCGCAAACGCCTTCAACGGCAACATCACCAACGGCAGCGGCACGGTCGCTGTCCGCAAAACAGATGCCGGCACCTGGACACTTGCCGGGAGTAACACCTATACCGGTGGAACAACCATCACTGCCGGCACACTGAGAGTCGGCAGCGCGACCGCCCTGGGCGCTAGTTCGGGCGGCGTCAGCGTGACCAGCGGTGCCGTACTCGACCTGAACGGCATCACCATGACCAACACCAATGCCCTGACCCTCAATGGCACGAATGCCTTGGCTAATAGCAGCAACACGGCGGGCACCTAC
Organism: Akkermansiaceae bacterium; assembly: GCA_031422775.1. GTDB lineage: Bacteria > Verrucomicrobiota > Verrucomicrobiia > Verrucomicrobiales > Akkermansiaceae > Luteolibacter. Next base: position 4,470 of record JANPMK010000055.1, read on the forward strand.
GCCGGTCTGGTCACCCTAGGAATTACCGGGGTCAGCCTCCAAGCCAACAACGGCAATATCATCCTCTCCAACACCGGTACGATCGTCGGCACCTCCACGGGCTTCGGCTTGGTTCTGGGCGGCACGGCCACCGGCAGCAGCATCGCGGGTGCCTTCAATGGTGGCGTAACTGGAACGCCGGGCGCGGGCACTTTGACCAAGCAGGGGACAGGTACCTGGACGCTCACCGGATCGAGCACCTACACCGGTGCGACGACGATCAGCACAGGCACCTTGGCCCTTGGCACCGGCGGCAACCTATTAGGTAGTGCCACTGTGGGAACTGCCGTCTCCGTGACCGGCACCTTGGCCGTCGCGCAGAATGCCAGCGGCAACATCAACGCGATTGGCCAGGTCGGCCAGACCACGGCTGGCAGCGTGACCTTGAACGCCGGGGCCGCACTGAATATGGGCGACGGTTTCACGAGCACCTTGAACGTGGTCGGCGCGGGGACTCTGTCTTCCGGGGCGGGCGCAGCGACGACCCTCACCTTCAACACGGGAGCGTCCACGACCGACCTCCTGGCCATCTCCGGTGTCGGCACAAATAGCAACAGCACCAACAGAACGCTCATCAACATTGTTCCGATCGCGAACCCCACGTCCAGCGCCAGCACTTACACCATCATCACGGCCGGAAGCGGATTGACATCCGCGAATTTCACCATCGGCAACACGAACGTCGTCACCAGCGGCGCGGTTTACCGCTTCGTGCTCGATGGGTCGTCATCGGCGACGCAGGCAGTCCTAAGTCTGGCCCTCGGCGCGGCGACTCCGGCATCCGCCTATTGGACGGGCAGCGAAGGCAACGGCAGTTGGACCTCGCAAAACGGAACGACTTTCACGACCAACTTCTCCGTTAACGCCGCCGCGACCTCCGATACTTTCGCCACATCGAGTTTATTCAACTCCACCACGACGGTCTTCATGACCGCTAACAGTGCCACCAACCTGGCCACCACGCTTGACGGGGCTACCTCGATCCTCGGTCTGACCTTCACTGGGACTGGCACCAGCAACACGGCTGGCTCGTCCATCGCCGCTGGCACCGGCGGCACGCTCACCCTGAGCACCGGCGGCATCACCGTGCAGTCCGGTTCGGGCACCAACACCATCTCTGCCCCGGTCACCCTGGGCGCGGCTCAGAGCTGGACCAACAACTCCGGCAACCTCCTAACCGTCTCCGGCGGCATCACGGGCGGGGCCAATCTGTTGACGATCGCCGGCACGGGCGCCACGACCATCTCCGGCGCGACCGCCTTCACGACCTCGACCGGCGTCACCGTCAGCGCGAGCACGGGAGCTGTGACCATCAGCGCTCCCATGACATTGGGCGGTGCCACAGCCTTGACTAACAATTCCAGTAACCTCCTGACCGTCTCCGGAGATATCGACAACGGTGCTAACCTGCTTAGTGTCGCCGGCTCGGGCAACACCACCATCAGCGGCGTCATCGGCTCCGGCGGGACCGTGACCGGCGGCCTCACAGTAAACGCCAGCGGTGCCACCGTGACCCTCTCTGGGGCAAATGCTTACACTGGCAACACCACACTCACTGCCGGTACCTTGATCGCAAATAACGCCACTACTCCCTTGGGTGGTGCCTCCGCATTAAATCTCAATGGCGGCACGCTCGATCTGCGGGCCAATGGGACCGCCTACAACACGACTGTCGGTGGCACAGCGACCATCGCTTCCAACACTCCTACTACGTCGGCAGGCATCACTCACGCCCTCGGCACCCTGAGTATCGGGGCTAATACACTTAACATCACCACCGGCTCCAATGCCACCGGCACCAGCGCAGGCGTTACCTTTGGTAATGTGACCCAGACAGGAAACTCGATCTTTAACGTGGCGGCCAACACCACTTTGACCTTGGGTGCCTTGCAGACCAATACGTTTACCATTACCAAACAGAACAGCGGCACGCTGATCATGAACACGGCGGCTAATGCAGCTCGTGTGGCTGGCAGCACTACACTGACAGCGGGCACATTGAGTCTGGGCAGTGTCAGCGCCTTGGGAACCACTGGAACGACTCTGTCTCTCAACGGTGGCACACTCGACCTAGCGATCGATTCCTCTGTCAACGCCTACAACACCACAGTGGGCGGAACGACGACGATTGCTTCCAATACCGCCAATGCTATTCCAGGCATCACTCACACCCTCGGCACTCTTAGTATCGGAGCCTTCACTCTGAACACTACCATGGGCTCCAATGCCACAGGCGCCGCAGCAGTAACCTTTGGTGCGACCACTATCTCCGGAACTTCCAGCAACGCCACCTTCAGCCCTGCCGCCAACAGCACTCTCACCCTCGGCACCGTTACAGGAACTACACCACTCATCACCAAGTCCGGCGCTGGCGCTCTGGTGTTGAATTCTACATTCAGCACTGTGACCAGCCTCACCATCAACGACGGCTCGGTGACCTTGAATACGAATAACTCGACCACCTCGGCTGCGTTGACTATCGGTTCTACCGGCATCTTGAATTTCAACAATGGCCAGATTTTCGGTGTTCTCAATGGCAGCGGCACGATCAACGAAAATGGCAACTGGCTCTATACGAACAGCGCGAGCAACGGCTCATACAGCGGCACCATCAATGGTACCGGGGGCTACATTAAACAGTTGACCGGAACGCAGACACTCTCCGGACTCAGTTCCTACAACGGTAGCGGCATTGGTGGTGCGATCGCCACCCAGATCCAAAACGGAGCCCTGAGCATCAACACCATTGGAAACGTGGGCGGCGGGAACAGCGCGCTCGGCGCACCGACCACGGCCGCAGCGGGTCGCATCTCTATGGGTAACGCCGCTACGACCGGCACCCTCATTTACACCGGGGCGGTGACCAATACAGACCGCCAAATCCAGATCGGCACCAACAGCGGAGCTCCGGTCGTCGGGGACGTCGGCGGCGCGATCATCCAGAACGATGGCACGGGCACACTGACCTTCAGTGCTACCAATTTCAATTCCGCCACTAACGCGGCTAGCGGCACCAGCCCGACCCGCACCCTGACTCTGCAAGGTACCAATGGCGGCACCATCTCCGGTATTATCGTAAACAACCAGATTGCAGGCAGCCCGACAGCCGCAGTCGCTCTCACTAAAGCAGGTGCTGGCACATGGATCCTCTCCGGCGCCAACAGCTACACCGGCAGAACAACCGTCAATGGAGGCACCCTGAACCTCGGTTTCGGCACTGTAGTGACGAACATCATCTCCTCGTCTTCTGCTCTGACCTTGGGTGGCGGTAATCTAGAACTCTCCGGCGTGGCTACAAGCGCTCAAACTTTCAACGGCCTCACCACCACCGCCAGCACCGGTAGTCGGATCCTTCTGGCTGCTGATAAAACTCTGACCTTGGGTGCATTGACCGCCGCCGGAGCGGCTTCAGGACTCAACTTCAATACGGCGGCGGGCGGAGCTGATGCGGGCACAACCACAGTCGGCACATCCATCGTCACTCTAACCGGCGGAACACTTTTGAGCAGTTGGACGGTCACCGATTCCACCGGTTTCGGACTGGCTGCACGAAATGGATCCAACCAGATCATCCGCCAGACCACTAACACACTCCTGGTCGCTTCCGGCGCAGTTATCGGCACCGACTACTTCGTGGATAACAATGCGGGCGGTGGAGCAGCCCCTGGCAGTTCCTCTCTTGCTGTTACCGCCTCCGAGTCGGCCAAGAGTATCACCGTAGACACCACCGCAGCCAACGGCGTTCTTACCTTGAACTCTGCGGTTGTGCTGAGCAACAGCATCTGGAATTTCGGTGGTATCGGCTCCAACACCTATCAGATTACCGGCAGTGCCAGCGCTGCGGGTGTCAGAACGGGATTAACCGCCGAAACATTCACCATCAACAATTACAACACCGGCGCGGTCACCTTTACTTCGCCCATCCTGGCCTTCGGAACGAATGCCTTGGTCGTGAACGGCACCGGCACGACCATTCTCGACGGCCTCAACACCTACACCGGTGCGACCACCATCAGCGGTGGCGGCACCTTGCAAATCGGGGCCAACGGCAGGTTAGTCGCCGGCACCTATTCCGGGGCCATCACCATCGGCGGCGGCTCTACCTTCCGCTACAGTGGAAGCAATGCCCAAATTCTCAGTGGAGCTATTACTGGCGCGGGCGGTATTACCAAGGATACCAATACCAGTGATCTGACCTTGAGCAATACGGGAAACACCTACAGCGGCAACACCACCGTGAGCTCCGGCCGTATTTCAGTTGCAGCCCCGACTAATCTCTCCAGTGGTGCCACCAGCATCGTGCAATCCGGCACAGGCCAGCTTTTTATCAGCGCTGCCGTGACGATCTCCAATCCCTTCAATATCAGCGACACTGGTTACAACGAAGGCGATACCCGGAGCAATGTTGACGGTGCCATCCGCATGAGTGGCAGTACATTGTCTGGCCAGATCACGCTCTCGGGTAACTCGCGAATTGGCTCGTATGGCACCTCGACCAATACCATCAGTGGTCAGATCACGGGTGGTTATGGGATCGACTTTTACGGAATGCAAAACGCCAACAGCTCGGCAATCGTATTCGTTCTTTCCAATACGAACAACAACTATACCGGCAACACGACAATCCTTAACGGCACCTACAACAGCGCAACAAATTTCACCGGTGTTTCGACCACGCTTAGACTCGGCGCGTCGAACGTGATTCCCGACGGGGCCAGCGCAGGCAACGTCGTCTTCGCCATCCCTCACACCAACGACAACGCTACCAATATCCTCGACCTCAATGGTTTCAACGAAACCATCAACGGCCTGACGGTCAATGCGGGAACCTTCGCGACAAGGATCACCAACACCGCCGCCGCCGCCAACTCCATCCTCTCGATTGGTGCTAACAACACCACCAGTTCATTCTCAGGAACCATCACGGACAGCGGAGCGAGCAGGACCTTGGCGCTCATCAAAACCGGCACCGGCATACTCACACTCTCTGGTGACAACTCTTACATCGGAGCAACCACAGTTTCTGCGGGCACGCTCGCTGTGACTGGCACAGGTGACATCAACAGCACATCCAGCGTCTCGATCACCGGAGGAACTTTCAAATATGATTCTTCGACCGGTATCAATAGAAACGTCACGATCAATGGTGGCACCTTCCGCCACAACTCGTCGGTGGCCTACAGTGGCGCACTTACCTTCACCAGCGGCACCATAGGCGGCACCAACCTGACGGGTTCACTCAATAACCTGACCATAGGCACCAACCAGACGCTCTCCCCTGGCAACAGCCCGGGCACGGCAAGCACCGGTTCCCAGACATGGGCGACTGGCGGAACTTATGAGTGGGAAATCAATAATGTCAGTGGTACTGCGGGACTTGATCCGGGTTGGGATCTTATCAATGGCAGTGCAGCACTTACCATCACAGCAGCGTCTGGAGGTAACGAGTTCACCATCGATGTGATGTCACTCACTCTTGCAAACGCTGCGGGCGCACTCACTGGCTTCAGTGATTCAACCAATTACAACTGGATGATCGCAGACTTCTTATCCATAAGTGGCTTCGATACATCAGATTTCATTGTTGATACGACAGCTTTCGCTGCTCACAACACCTTCACAGGTAATTTCGGAGTCGCTCTCGGAGATAGCCCAGGAATCGGTGGAGACAACACCCAAATCTGGCTCACCTACACCGCCATCCCCGAGCCGCACACTGCTCTTCTGGGTTGCTTGGGAGTGCTGCTTCTGCTACGCCGCCGCCGCTGAACGGGGTACGGTCAACTGGCCTCAGTTGACCGTAGATTTATCTGTGGTTGAGAATTTTATCTGCTAGGGACTGTGACTTGTGAGGAAGAGTTTTTTAACCGCCAAGTTCGCCAAGAACGCAAAGTTTTTTTCTTAAATTTCCAATCCTCTTATCTGCCAATGCCTGGTTCGCAGATCCCTTCAATTGACACCCTTCGTTGCCTCCTGTTTAAAAAATCTTAACTCACCCATTTATTGGCGATCTTGGCGCACTTGGCGGTTAATCCTCTACATCTTCATTGAATTCATAGCTTCGAGGGCTGCGCCGAATCACGGTCGACAACGGCGTGTCGACCCTACCTTTTTTGGTTGAGAATCTTATCTTCCCCTGCATTCGCGTCCATTAGCGTTCATTAGCGGTTAAGCTCTTTCTTATTCGTGCTAATGACAATTGCCTGCCCCGATGTAGTCGGGGTTGAATGAAGAAAAAGAGGGGTGAAGCGTGAGAGAGTTGAATTTTGGGGCTTCTTCTCTTGCTTCTCTGCGATAAACGCGCAATCATCTCATCTATGAAATTAATCTCTGAAATTGCACGGGATTGCCTTGAACTACCAACTACGCAACGGTTGAAACTCGCCAGGATTCTCATGGATGTGTCGGAGCCAGGACAGGATTTTTCCCCGGAGGTGCAGGTCGCATGGGACGATGAAATCGAGGCTCGTCTCGAGGCGGTAAAAAATGGCACAGCTAAATCCCGTCCGATAGCCGATGTTTTCGCCCATCTCGATCAGCTTTATACGGCATGAATCTCCGGATTATTGACGAAGCAGCGGCTGAGTTTGCGGATGCGATCGCCCGTTACGAATCGATCGAATCCGGTTTGGGAATTCGTCTCAGAGAAGAAGTGAAAGCTGCCATTGCGTGGATATCCGATCAGCCTGAATTACCTCGAATCCGTCCCAAGGGGTATCGTCGTGTTAATCTCAAGGTTTTTCCTTATCACATTGCATACATCGTTCATATCGATGAAATTTGGGTTCTCGCCATCGCTCACTCCGCCAGGCTTCCGGAATATTGGATTGCGCGCGGCGTAAAGTGAATGGCGAAGTCGCGTAGAGGGCGTTGCCCCACGCGATTTTGGATCAGGTAGGGTAGCCTCGCCGAGTTACCTCTTACCTCTTATCTCTCAGCTCTCAGCTCTCAGCTCTCAGCTCTCAGCTCTCAGCTCTCAGCTCTCAGCTGCCCAAACTCAGCAGTTCTTTTTGCAAGTCCATCAAGGGGATTGCCTCGACGTCAGGTTTTAGCTGGTAATGTTCGTCACCGCCGTAAACGACGAAAGATCTATCGGGTTTGATATCTTCTAGTGCCGAGTAAAATCCCGCGCTCAAGACAGGGGAGTAACCGCGTTTGATCTCGATTGCCCAGCTTTTGCCATTGCGAAAGGTGAGCACCAAATCCACTTCTGCACCGCTGGTGCTGCGGTAAAATACCCTAATGAATTATTTAATTTAGAATAAGTTCTGCACGCGATCATTGTGCAAAAACCACATTACGATGCATGATTTGCAAGATTTTATTCAAAGTAGCGCCCACTCTGTGTTTACCGTGCCCTTAGACGTGATTTAACGTAGTCAAAATACACCAAGCGCGCAAAGGAATCTTCTTTTGTTCACTGCCCAAATCAGTGCTTATCCATAAACTTGATTGTGGCCTCCGGTGTCTAACAGAATAATGGTTACGAAATTATCTTGTTCTCGGTAAATGATACGCAGATCCCATCCCGCTGAGACAGATCGTAAGCCTAGTAATTTGCCTTTGAGAGCATGATCGTGTAAAGCTGGTAGGGTTCGGTCATTTTGAAAACGCTCCAGCGCATCTTGGACAGCAGCCTGTTGTCGTTCGTTGAGTTTCGTAAACTGTTTGCCAGAAATGTTTACCGAAACGGCCGAGTCTCTAAACCGTGAGTCCTAGGCGCGAAGAAGGCGCGGATGAACATCCGCAACTGAGGAGTAACGACGGAATCACGGTTTAGAGGCCGGAACTCCAGATCCATATTCCGCAAGGCGGCATTTTCTCCAACCTGATAATCTCCCCGTTTCGGAAAAGATTTCTGGCAACCAGTCTATACGCCTTACGAAAGGATTTCGTGTAAATAAATTCCATCTCCGAAAGATTTATTCCGTTTCAGATTGTCGCATGGATGCAATCATGGCTTCAACATCGGAGTATGAAGCACTGAGATTGGATGGATCTTTAGATTCATCCCACACAGCCAGAATACGTGCCTGATCCTCTTTACTAAAAGCAGGCTCCACACGGAGAGGAAATGGAATGCTGCGCGTCTGGGTTACACGTTTTAAAAACATCCGCACCGCCGTGGTCGTATCCATGCCTATCTCAGAAAAGACCTTTTCCGCAGCCTCTTTGAGATCACTATCTATTCGAATTTGAAGCTTAGCCGCTTGTTTTGACAAGCGAATAAAGTATTCCAATGGTATTACAAATGCAATCATTTTGATTCCATTTGTATGAAAAAAGCCCCCGAGAGTCCAGATCTAGCAAATGCCTCGTGAGCTTTAGCGAACTCCAGCGCTAAGCGCAGCGACTTGGCATGGACGGAGCAACGCGCAGTTAATTCCTCGCCCTTCCTATTCCTAAAATGCATAAGTTAATTTTAAAAGAAATCTTTAAGGGGCTCAAAACTAGTGTAAATCTTCACAAATAAGCCTCGCCGTAGGTCTGTTCAAACCCAAAATATCTTCTAATACGATTGTCTCAACAAGAGTCTAATCGTCGCATCCTCTTTCCTAATAACTTTTAACAAATAACCTCTAACGTTGCTCCTATTCACCCATTCATGAAAACCCATTTCATACGCCTTCGTGCTCTTTTCGCTCTAACTGTTAGCGTGATGCTTCTGATTTTTCCTCAGGCACGTGCTGCAATTCTCTACTGGGACGGCCTTACTCCCGCAGGCGCTCCCGGCGGCGGTGCTGGTAATTGGGACACCACCCTCACTAACTGGGACAACACGCCATCTGCTGACAGTTCGACGGCTTGGGTCAACGCCAACCTCGACACCGCCGTCTTCGGTGGCGCGCTTGGTGCAGTCGCCCTTGGCTCCAACATCGATGTCGGCGGCTTGCAGTTCAACACCACCGGCTACGGCATCACCACCACAGGATTCACTCTCAATTTTGCCGATGCGAATAACATCATCCTTTTTAACAACATCGCCGCCGCTAGCATCACCGGACCGGTCGGCGGCGCCGGCAACGTGATCCTCACGGCTTCCAATCCCGCCACCGCAGGCATACTCACCCTCAACGGCACGTCCGCTGGCGGATGGACCGGAACGACCACCATCAATCTAGGTATGACCATGGCACTGGCTGGCTCTAACCAAGCTTTGCTCAACACCAGCGGCATCACCCTGAACGGCGGCGGCATCACACTGACCAATATTAACAACACCGAAGGTGCATTAGATCGCGTCAACAATGCGGCGGGCATTACCTCCAATGGAGGAACGATAACCTACACCAACACTATCGGGGGAACCGCATACGCGGAGACTCTCGGCACAGTGGCGCTCACCTCCGGTCAGTTGAATATTGTTTCCACCAATCAGGTTACCAGCGGAACACAAACGCTCACACTGGGCAGTGGAAGTCTCACCCATGCGGCGGCCAACACTTCTGCTATCACCTTCGCCGGCACTTCCCTTGGAGCCAACGCCCGAAATTCCATCATTGTCACCGGTCAGTCGACCACGGCAGTGGGCGGGATCATCGGGCCTTGGGCAACTTGGGGCTCCACGGCGGCGGCGCAGACGGATTACGCCGCCTACAATATTACGAATGGAACGACAAATGCCTTCGGGATTCAGAATGCCAACATCGCTGCCACTGCGGAAAACTCCGGTTCGTGGGTCAGCGGCGCAAATGTCACTCTCAGTGGCGCCGCGAACCTGACCGGCACCCGCACCCTCAATACCGTCCGTTACACTGGTGCCGCAGCGACCCTCGACCTCGGTGGTTCCAACTTCAGCCTCCAGACCTACGGCCTCCTCAACGGCGGTGCCGGGCTCACCATCAGCACCAACGCCAACAACTCCGGCATCCTCGGCACCGGCGGACTGACCACCCCGACAGGCGGCGGCAATCTCTACCTCACCGCAGGCAACGCGGCCATCACCGTCAACGCGCCCATCATCGACAACGGCGGCGCGGTCACCGTCGTGAAATCCGGCAGCAACACCCTCACCCTTGGTAATGGAGGCAACAACTTCACCGGCGGTGTCGTGTTGAACGCGGGCACGCTCGGCACCACGTCGGACGCCCACTTTGGCATTGGCGGCGGCGTCACGGTCAACGGCGCGGCCACATGGAATATGGACATCGGTGGAGCCACGGCGCTGACTTACAACCGCTCCCTCACCATCAATGACGGGGCCGTGCTTACCATCGCCAGCGGAAGCGCCGGCAAAACGATCACGGGCGTTTTCAGCGGCAGCGGCACCATCATCAACCCCACGAGCACCGGCATCACTTTCACCAACCTCAACAACACCTTCACCGGCACGGTGAACAGCGGTTACCAGATGGATTTCGCCAGCCTCGGGGACGGCGGCTACGTCAATCTCATCGGCAGCAACAGTCGTTTCAATTGGACAGGCGGAGCAAAAACATTCGCCAATCGTGTGTTTGCTATCCAATCCACAGGCACAGGTATCATTGACAGCAATGGCAGTGGTCCTCTTGTCATCCAGCAGAATCTTGCCATCACCGGTGCGCCGGGCGTGAGGACGCTCACATTGGAAGGCACAAACACCGGGATTAACACCTTCTTTGGCAACATCGCCGACGGCACCAGCGGTGGTGCATCAGTGGTCAGCCTGACTAAATCCGATAACGCAAACTGGGCCTTGGGCGGCGTCAACACTTACTCGGGTGCGACTCTGGTCAACGCCGGCGGCACCACTGGCGACAGCCGCCTCATCTTTCAAGGTATGCAGGCGTTGTCACCCAACACCACCCTCGAGGTTCGTGACAGCAGCAGTTCTCAAGGGCGTTTCTATTTTCTCGATGACAATGGCGGCACCAGCAACGGATCCGTCACCAGCCGCAACACTGTCCCATTGACATTCAGAAGCTTACAGTCGAGCGCCAATGGCAGCACCACGATCTTTGTCGGAAACAACAACACGGCCAATGGCGGCAGCAGCGCTGGCACGGCCACGGGCAACACCATCGCCCTCGGTGCCTACATCTCCAGTCCCCAGAACTTTGGTTCCACGGGTGATAGCGTCACCATCGCCGGAGCCAACGGCTACAAGCTCCAGTTCGCCAGCATCGCGTTTCCGAACCTCACGACCAAGGGTGCGGCTACCACGTTCACCATCAACCTGAACCCTACGACAGCATCGCTCATTGTGGCGGGCGGCGTCACCCCGTCCGGCAGCACGACCAACACCAACAGCACGCCGATTCTCCAGCTTGGGGGCACTGCTGCGGGCAACGAAATCAACGGTGCGATTGCCAATCCGTCCAATTTCCCGACATCGAACGCCCTGGCCCTCACCAAGACCGGCACCAGCACCTGGTCGCTCTCCGGCACGAACGATTACACCGGCACCACCACCGTCAGCGGCGGCACTCTGCTCCTCAGTAGTACCGGCTCCCTCCATGCCAGCAGTGCCGTCACGGTCTCGGGCGGCGCCATCGGTGGCACCGGCACGGTGAATGGAACCGTCAGCCTCACCACCGCCGGCGGCATTGATCTCCGCAACGGTTCTGTCGGCACCTTTGCCCTCGGCAGCACGCTGGGCAATACCGGCGCGGCCGGGGCCAACAACCTCTTTTTTGACCTCGGGAACGGCACCAACACCACGGACAAAATCACCGTCGCAGGTGCCACGAACCTGAGCGCCACGGCCGGATCCGTAGTTATCCATTTGAACCAGCTCGGCGGTCTGGCCGGAACAGGTCCGGCTCCCGGCAGCAGCCCTTACAAGCTGATTCAGAGCACGGGGACGCTGACCAACGGGGCATCTGCTGTTCTCAACACTAGAAGAGCCTTCCGGCAATTCTACACCATCGCTGTCGCAGGCAATGATATCGAATTGACCACCGCCGCCGGCACGGCAGGTGATGCCGTGCCCAACCACTACTGGAAAGGCAGCACCTCCGTCTGGAACACCGCTCAGTGGTATTCCGACTCCGGCGCGACCGTCACCGACACCGCACCCGGCTACAGCTCCAATGTGGTGTTTGCCGCAACCTCTCCAGCCAACCTCACCAACACCCTCGGCGCGGACTTTGAAATCAACAGCCTGACGGTGAACTCCGGCGTCGCCGCCACGAGCATCAGCGGCAACATGCTCACGATTGACGCCACTGGGGACAACGGCAACACGGCGGGCAACGGCATCACCGTCAACAATGCGGCGGGCACGACCATCGCCTCCAAAGTCGGCCTCGCGCAAAGTCAGACATGGACCGTTGGCACCAGTGCGGCTCTCACCGTCAGCGGCGTGGTTTCCGACTTCGGCGGCGGCTACGGCCTCACCAAGGCGGGCGCTGGAACCCTGACACTTACCGGCACCAACACCTTCACCGGACCTCTGGCCATCAATGCCGGCACCTTGTCGCTGGGAACGACGAATGGTGTGGGCCTTGGCTCCCCCTCCAGCGTCACCTTTACCGGCAACAGCACGCTGCTCTTCAATGTCTCTGGCGGCACTTTGACCTTTTCAACTCCCGTCGCGATCAATCCTGGCATCACGGCCAACTTTGACAAGGGTGGCGGCGGCGGTGGTGGAACGTTCACCTTCAATGATGTGCTCTCGGGCAGTGGCACTCTGAGTTTTTTGAGCGGGGGCTCGGGTAATGGCACTTTGAACTTCAACAGCACGGGCAACACATTCACGGGCACTGTGGAGACGGCCTCCACATACGCCACCAACGGCAGCACCACTTTCAACATCGCCAGCATCGGGGATGGCGGCAAGATCCGGCACGCCGGCACTGCGATTGATTTGACGGTCAACTATACGGGCAGCAGCATCAACTTCGCCACCCGCCAGTTGGAAATGGCCAGCACCAGAAGCCTTGTTTTCAACAACAACGGCATTGGCACCGTTGTCTTTGACCAAAACCTCTCGGTCACTGCCACGGGTGCCAAAACTCTGACCCTCGGCGGCACCAGCGCCAACTTCGGCAACGTCTTCGGCGGCACCATCAACGACGGCACCAGCGCCGTCATCAGTCTGACCAAGGCCAACGCCGGCATCTGGACGCTCACCAACACCAACGGCTACACCGGTGCCACCACCATCAGTGGCGGCACCCTGCAGCTTGGCAATGGCGGCACCACGGGCGCGCTCACCGGCACGGCCAGCATCGCCAACAACGCCACCCTGACCATCAACCGCAGCAACGCCTTCACCCAGGCCACCGACCTCAACGGCCAGATCATCTCCGGCACCGGTGCCTTGAACTTGAATGGAAGCGGCAATGTGACACTTTCGGGCTCCAACACCTACAGCGGTGCCACCAACGTCAACAACGGCACGCTGACGCTGTCGCACAATCAGGCACTCCAGAACAGCGCCCTCTTCGTCAACCCCTCCGCCACGCTTGTGCTCAGCGGCACCACCACGCCGACCATCGGCGGGCTCAACGGCAACACCAACCTGTCCGCCGTCTCCGGCTACAGCCGCGTCACCACCCTGACACTCAATCCGCAGACCGGCGTCACGGCAAGCTTCAGCGGAGTGATCTCCGATGGCGCCACCGGCATGAACCTCGTCAAGAGCGGCGCGGGCACCCAGATTATTAACGGTGCCATGCCCACTTACACCGGCACGACCACCATCAGCGCGGGCCAGTTGCAATTCGTGCCCGGCACGCAGAACGTTTTTGGCACCAATACCAACACGATCAGCATGGCTAACGGCACATCTCTTCTCTTCAATGCGGGCACGGCACCCAATGCTTCGGCCGGAACATCGGGGCTGGGCGGATACGTCATTCCCAACGCGATTACGTTGACCGGAGCCAGTGCATCTATTTTGACTGCCCAGAACAACGCCAAACATCTTTTCTCGGGCAATATCACCGCCTCTGGGATCGGCACTCCGGTGACCTTGAACTTCTTGAACAACCAGTCTGGTTCCAATACCGGGGGTGACCGGACTACCGCGACGTTTTCCGGGATTATTTCCAACGGCAGCAGCAGCGCGTTGAGTCTTGCGTTGACCATCAGATCTCAGACTGGGGGCGGTGGCACGAACACCCATCCCGCCTACGCCAACCTGACCGGCCTGAATACGTTCACTGGCAACGTCACGGCAATCAATGGTGCCGCCGGGGCCACTTCCTGGCTGACGATTGGCGGCGAGCGCTGGTCGGACGGAACTGGTAACACGCCCACCTATGGCCGCATGGGAAGCGGACGTCTGGCTGATAACGCCAGCGGCGTGTATGCGGGCAACTTCATCTTCAGCAGCACGGCGGCCAACGTAATGAACTTGGTTTATTTCAGTTCCGCCAACCAGACCTGGTCCGGGGTCGTCGGGAGCGGTGGCGGCGTCGCCGGCTCGCTCGTCAAGGAAGGCACTGGCACGCTCACGCTGTCCAACGCCAATCTCTACAACAGCTTTACCACCATCGGCGGCGGCACCTTGCGTCTCGGATTCAACACCACCACCACAAATATCCTTCCTACGACCACGCCCCTGTGGATGGGTTTGGGCACTTCTTATTTGGGCGTTACAGGCCAGGCCGCCATGACCATCTCCGGCGGCGGCGGCGGCGGCACCCTGGAGTCTGGAGGCGCGGATAATACCGCCACCTACGCGCAGACCGTGGCCAGCCTCAATACCGCGGCCAATACCACCAACCGCATCCAGCATTCCGTGGCTGCTGGCTCTGGCACGCAAACCCTTACCGTCACCAGTTCCACGCTGACGATCGGAGCCAACTCGGGCCTCAACTTCGATCTTCTGGCCGGCTTGGCCAATGGCTCCACCATCGGCACCGGCAGGGTCGTGCTGACCGGCAATACGTCAGTCACCGCCCTGAACAGTGGCTGGACGGTCTTGGATGACGGTGGCTTCGGTCTGGCGGGCACCAATGCCTCGAATCAGGTCATCCGGAACACCACCACCGCGGCATTGGTGGCTAGTGGTGGTTCTTCCGCCACCAATTACCTGACCACTAGCAGTTCGGGAAACACCGTCACCAACACTGAGTCAGTGGGCAGCATCACCACGGACACCACAGGCGGAAATGTCACGCTGACGATCAGTGCTGCACAAACACTGAGCAACAACGTCTGGAATTTCGGCGGCAAGGGAAGCAACACGGCGTTAGTTACCGGCGGGACCGGAGTGACTTCGCTTGCCAGCGGCAACACCATTGCCATCCATAACTTCAACACCGGCTCGGTGACATTCAGCACGCCCATTCTGAACAATGGCTCCAATCCCCTCGTCGTGGGCGGCACGGGCACCGTCACCCTCACGGGTCTTAACACCTACGCCGGAGCCACCACCATCAACAGCGGCACGCTGCAAATCGGCGGGTCTGGCCGCTTGAATGCAGGCACCTACGCAGCAGCCATCGGTATCAACGGCGGCTCGGTGCTCCGATACAGCAGCGACCAGAACCAGACCCTCAGCGGTGTCATCAGCGGTGCTGGCGGGATCACCAAGGACACCAGCAGCACCAGCGATCTGACCTTGTCCGGCACCAACGTTTACACCGGCGTCACCACCGTGAGTGCCGGTCGAATCGTTGCCACGGCTGTGACCCATTTGAGCAGCGGTGCCACGAACCTCGTGCAATCCGGAACGGGTCAATTCTATCTCAATGCCGCCACGACATTCGCTAACCCCATTAGCATTGGCAGCACGGGTTACACGGAAATCGGTGACAGCCAGAACAACACCATGGCGGTGCGCATGGCCAGCGGAGGTGCCTTGGCCAACACCATCACCCTCTCCGGCAACTCCCGGATCGGGCTTTTCAGCAACGGATCCGCAGCTATAACGGGCAAGATTACCGGTGGTTACGGCATCGATTTCTACGGTGTCTCGATGGCTAATGGCGGTAATCAGACATTCACCATCAGTAACACAGGTAACGATTACACCGGCAATACTTCAATTTACAGTAGCCTCTACAATAACACGGGATACACTGGTGTTTCAACTACCCTTAGGCTGGGTGCATCGAACGTGATCACCAACGGGGCCAGTGCCGGCAACGTCGTCTTCGCCATCAACGGAACCAATCCGAACAACAGCGTCATTCTAGATCTCGCTGGATTTAATGAAATCATCAATGGCGTGACCGTCAACAGCGGGGCTAACGCGATCATCACCAACAGCTCGGTCGGCTCTTCAATCCTCCAGATTGGCGATAACAACACCACCAGTTCCTTTGGCGGAACCATCACCGACAGCGGTCTTGGTAAGACTCTGGCGATCACCAAGATCGGGAACGGCACGCTGACCCTCAGCGGTGTTAGTAACACCTACACCGGAGCGACCAACGTCAATGCAGGCACGCTGATTATCAATGGGTCTACTAGTATCTCCAGCCTTGTCAACATTGGTGTTAACGGCACCCTCGGCGGCACTGGCACCGTTGGCGGCAACACCACCATCTCCGGCACTCACAATCCTGGCAACTCCCCGGGTATCCAGACCTTCACGGGCAACCTTTCCTACGTGGACGGCGGAACCCCTGACCCTGTGGTGAACTGGGAACTTGGCATGAACACGACCGTAGTAGGAGTTAATCCGACAGCAAACTTTGACCAAGTCATCGTTGGTGGAAATCTCGACTTCACCAACATCACCGCCATTAATCTGATCTTCAACGGCGCGGGCAGCAGCGTCCTCTGGGCCGACGTCCTCTGGGGCTCTAACCAAAGCTGGCTGCTCTATGACGTTGCCGGAACTACCACGAACTTCGCCAATCTCAGCCTCAACACGAGCGATTGGCTGGACAGTGGCAGCAACTCCTTCAACACCGCTAACGTAGGTAGTTTCTCGCTCGGACAGAGTGGACAAGACATCATGCTGAATTTCACCGCCATCCCCGAGCCGAAAGCTGCACTGTTAGGTTGCTTGGGTGCGTTGTTGCTGCTGCGCCGTAGACGCAACTGAAGAGTGAGTGTTGAATAGTGAATAGTGAAAGCAGAGCGAGTGTTAACGAGCATTCAGAACTAGGCGAAGCCGTAACCGCTTGGACGGAGCGTAGCGGAGTCAAAGCAGAGCGAACGCTATGCGAGTTTTAACGAGCTATTAATGTTTAGGCGAAGCCGTGTTGGCTTGGACGGAATGAAATGGAGTCAATTTTTAACGAGCTATTCAATTAAGGCGAAGCCGTGATCAGTAGAGTAGTGAAGAGTGAATTCTGAATAGTGAAAGTAGAGAGATTATTATTTCACCATTCACTCCTCATCCTTCACTATTTAAAGCTTGGACGGAGCGTAATAGAGTCAAAGTAGGAGAGATTCCGGTCTATCACTCTTGAGGCTTGCCTAACCGTATTGATTCATTCAAGTTTAATCATGCCATCCGCCGATCATAAATCATCGATTAAGAAGGCCGCAACGCGGTTGATTCGTCAATTACCTGATTCCGCAAGCTGGGATGATCTCATGTATGAGATTCTTGTTCGCCAGAAAATCGAAGCGGGTCTGGACGATATACGTAAGGGGCGCAAACACGATCACGCATCCATACGCAGTGAATTCGATCTAGCATGAATATTGTCTGGTCCGCTCAAGCGCGTTGCGATTTGCATGCGATTCATGATTTCATCTCTCGTGACTCGATCCATTACGCTCAGTTACAGGTGGATCGACTCATCTCTCGTGTTGAGCGTGCTGCAAAAATGCCAAGCAGAGGACATCCTGTGCATGAATTCAAGGAATCCAGTCTAAGAGAAGTTCACGAAGGCAACTATCGTATCATCTACGCCCATGAATCCGGTGAGATCCAAGTGGTCACGATCGCGCACATGAAACAGCGAATCACCAAACGTCGCTTGAGTTAGAATTGTGGACCGCGCGACTCCAGTCGCGCCCCGATGTAGTCGGTGGTCGCGCCCCGATGTAGTCGGTGGTCGCGCTTTGGTAAACTGCGCCTGGTTACGGTCGACAACGGCGTGTCGACCCTACCTTTTATGTGGGGTCTTTGATCGAAGATCGCCGCTGCGGTTTATTTGCCGATGCAGAAGCTGGAGAAGATGACGCTTAGGAGGTCTTCGGTGTCGACTTTGCCGGGGATTTCGCCGAGGGCGTCTAGGGCTTCGCGGAGGTCGATGGCGGCTAGTTCGGGGTTGGTGGCGTGGTCGGTGAGGAGGTTGAGGGCGGCGTGTAGGCTGGTGTGGGCGAGTTTTAGGGAAGCTTGGTGGCGGGCGTTGATGGCGACCGCGTGTTCGCCGAAATCGGCTTCGGTGAAATGGAGGGCGGTGCGGATTTTTTCGGAGAGTTGGTTGAAACCATCGTCTTTCAGGCAGGAGATACGAATCGCATCGGCGTTTTTCCATGAAGGATGTTCGCCGAGATCGGATTTGTTGAGGACGAGCAGGTGGGTGGCGTGGTTGGAGGGGTAAACGGCGCGTTCGGGGCGGGGTTGTGAGGCGTCGGCAACTTCTAACAGGAGATCTGCGGTTTCGATTTGGCGGACGGTGCGCTGGATGCCTTGGGATTCGATGAGGTCATCGGATTCGCGCACGCCGGCGGTATCGACGAGGCGGAGGGGAATATCGTGGAGGTTGATGATTTCCTCGATCGTATCGCGGGTGGTTCCGGCGATGTCGGAAACGATGGCGCGGTCGAAGCCTAACAGGCGGTTGAGCAGGGAGGATTTGCCGACATTGGGTTCGCCGAAAATGACGGTGCGGACGCCTTCGCGTAGGACACGACCTTGATCGGCGGTGGCGAGGAGGGAATCGATGGTGACAAGAATCGTTTCGATTCGTGCGCGGAGTTGGAGGGTGGTTTGTGGGTCGATGTCTTCGTCTGGAAAATCGATCCATGCTTCGAGGTGGGCGAGGACATCTAACAGTTCGTCGCGGGCGGCGGTGGTGCGTTTACCGAGAGTGCCTTCGAGTTGCGAGTGGGCGGCGCGGATGGCGAGGCGGGTTTGCGCGGAAATGAGATCCATGATCCCCTCGGCTTGGGTGAGATCGAGTTTTCCGTTGAGGAAAGCGCGTTGCGAAAACTCTCCGGGTGATGCGTGAGTGGCTCCGCATTCGAGAAAACGTGCGAGCACTTCGCGGGTGACGAGAATGCCACCGTGGCCTGCGAATTCGACTGTGTCTTCGCCAGTGAAAGAATTTGGCCCGAGGAAAATGGTTATTAATCCATCATCGATAACGGCGCCTGCGGCATCGCGAATTTTACACCGACGTGCAAGACGCGGCATGGTGGAAGAGGCAATTCCGCCAGTGCAAATGTCCGAGATCCGAAATGCATCGGGACCGGAGATGCGGATGAGAGAAATCGCTCCGACGCCCATCGGAGATGCGATGGCAGCGATCGTGGAGGGATTCGATGAAATCATGATGAGATTTCGAAATGCCTAGTTCGACGGATTGATCTCAGCGATTTCTTTTCCACCGAGGTTGAGGAATTCCCAACAGATGAAGCGTTTGATTAGGAGCTGAGGTTTTTTCGGATCGCCTGCCCAAGTGAGTTCGATGGTGGCGGTGCGTTGAATGGATCCGGAAATTTTGGCACTTTCCTGATCCAAGCGAGCGAGGGCTTGTCCGGCTTGTGATTTAGGATCGGGAGTAATCACGATTGAGTCTCCTTGATAAGCTGGATCAGCGAACTGGTAACCTGCAGTTTTGGTGGTTGAGTCCTTGGTGACGATCACGCGGAAAACTTCGGATTTTCCGAGCGCTGGAGTTTTGATAAAATTACTAAACGTGCGGTATCTGGTTTGGGTAAAAACTTCCCAATCGAGTTTCACGCCTTGTTCGGTTTCTTTTAGGAACGCAAGGATTTTGGTTTGCTGAGTTGCAGGGTCGGTTGAGGTTTTAGAAGCCGGTTGATTGTAGCTCAGCAGGATGAAGCCTTTTTTACTTTCGCTCTCAGGAATTTGCATCATGGAAAATGCGCTAGCCAGAGTGTCGCCTTCGATGATGGCTTTATCTTTGTAGAACGCTTCCATTTTAGGACGAAGCTGTTCGGCGTTGTAAACGTAATTTAATTTTTCATCCAAGCTGGTGGCAGCGAGATATTTTTCCAGCGTGGGATTGACGATGGGTTTAGCCGGTTCTTTAACGATAGGTTTGGTAGCTTGATTGCCTACGAGAGCTCCGTTGGGATCATTTTTTGGTTTGAGCATTCCCATCACAAAGTATGCTCCACCGCCTAAGCCAGCTATGATCAAGATGAATACAAGAATGAGAACAATGGGATTGGATTTTTTGTCTGATTTAATCGGTTTCTCAGCCTCTTTGATTTTCAGTTCCTCGGGTGCTTCATAGGTTTTTAGAGGCACAGTGGGAGCAGGCACAGTTGGTGCGGGTGCAGGAGCAGGAGCAGGAGCAGGAGCAGGAGCAGGCACAGTTGGTGCGGGTGCAGGAGCAGGAGCAGGAGCAGGAGCAGGAGTTACTACTTCTGGTATGAGATCCACATCGATATCTGTCGTGTTAACGACAGAATCTGGCGAAGTGATTGTGGCTTGGCAGTGCGGACAAGGCCCTGTGGTGGGAGGGAGATTGAATGGGATGACAATACGTCCATTGCATTTTGGGCAATGGAAGGCGTGTTCTTGGGAGTTTGGTAAAGATTCAGACATGGTTAGGGCTGAGGGATCAAAAATGTAATAGGCTGACGGCACTTGTCAACGAAGCTGCTTAAGAAATAAGCGAGTGTCCTTCCGCGTGTCTTCCGTCTTGCACCCGCTGACTGGGAAGTCTAGCCTGCGCCCCCCCAGCGGCCCTATGAAACCTGTTTACATTTACGATACGACTTTGCGCGATGGAACCCAAGGCGAGGGATTCCAGCTTTCCGGATTGGATAAACTCCGCATCGCCAGGCATTTGGATCACTTCGGGGTCGATTATATTGAAGGCGGCTGGCCGGGCTCGAATCCAAAAGACGTGGAGTTTTTCCAAGAGGCGAAGAAACTCGATTTGAAACACGCGAAGCTTGCGGCGTTCGGATCGACCCGACGCGCGAATGTCAAAGTGGAGGACGATGCGCAGGTGCGGTTGTTGATCGAGGCAGAGACACCGGTGGTGACGATTTTTGGCAAGAGCTGGGAGATGCAGGTCACGGAAATTTTGCGGACCACAGTTGAAGAGAACCAAGCGATGATTCGCGATACCGTTGCGTATCTGGTGAAGAACGGCCGCGAGGTGATTTATGATGCAGAGCATTTTTTCGATGGATACAAAGATTCTGCCGCGCATGCGTTGGCGACACTGAAAGCGGCGGCTGAAGGCGGCGCGGCTTGTTTGGTGTTGTGTGATACGAACGGCGGAACTTTACCGAAAGAAGTCATGGAAATTTGCGCAGCGGTTCGCGCGCATTTGCCGGGGACGTCGATCGGGATTCACACCCACAATGACTGCGAACTTGCGGTGGCGAATGCGATTGCGGCTGTCGATGCCGGCGCGATCCAAGTGCAAGGCACGATCAACGGCTACGGCGAGCGCACGGGAAATTGCAACCTCACATCGGTGATTCCTATCCTTCAGTTGAAAATGGGAATGGAAGCTGTGCCGCGTTTGGAAGAATTGCGTGATCTTTCGTTTTTCGTCGATGATGTCTCGAACAATCCCCATTTCGTGAGAGCGCCGTTTGTCGGCCGGACGGCATTTGCGCACAAGGGTGGGATGCACGTGAACGCCGTGCAGAAACTCGCGCGCAGCTATGAGCACATCGTTCCGGCGAGTGTGGGAAATGAGCAAACGATTCTCGTTTCCGAGCTGAGCGGCCAATCCAATATTCTTCTCAAAGCCGAGCAGATGGGCATGCCGATTGAAAAAGGCGCGCCGGAAGCATCTGCGATTCTCACCAAGGTGAAAGAACTTGAGCACGAGGGATATTCCTTTGAAGCGGCGGGTGGATCACTCGAATTGCTGATCCGCCGCGAGCTCGGGAAATATGAGAAACCTTTCCAAGCCAACGAGTATCACGTCAGTTTCCGTCAGTATCGCGATGGCCATGCGCCGGTTTGCGAAGCGACCGTGAAACTCAGCGTGAACGGCGAAAAAGAGCTAACTGTGGCCGAGGGCAACGGCGTGGTGAACGCGCTCGACCTCGCGTTGCGCAAAGCTTTGATGCCGTTTTATCCGGAAATCGCAGAGGTTTCCTTGATCGATTACAAAGTCCGCATCCTCGACAGCCAAGACACCACCGCCGCGAAAACCCGCGTGCTCATCGTTTCCTCCCACGGAGATCAAACCTGGGGCACGGTCGGTGTTTCCGGCAGCGTGATCGAGGCGAGCTGGATCGCTCTGGTGGATGGAATCGACCTGTTCCTTCAGCGGAAAAGAGATGCGATTTAAAAGTTTTTCGCATTTTACGAAATAGCTGCAAGATCCCCCCAGTAAACCTATTGCCATGTTTTCCATCAAACGCGCGTTCTTTTGGCTCTCTGGAGCCGGGACTGAAACCCTCGAACGTTGCCCGAATTGGGAGCAACGCAAATACGTCGCCTTCGGTGCCACCGTTTTGGTGCCCTGCGCGTTCGCCTTCATCGCCTGTGCGTATGCGCTATCGACGATCTCAGAGGACCCGAAAGTCATTTATCCTGTAGCCGGAGTTTGGGCTTTTATCATTCTCACGATCGACCGCGCGCTGCTTGCGGGATACCGACCTTACCTTTCCATTTTCCGCAAGCTCTCGCAGTTCTCTCTTCGTCTGGTCGTCGCGGTGCTGATGGGTATCACCATTGCGCACCCACTCGTCCTGCTGCTTTTCCGCGATACGATTTCATCGGTGATCGAAAAAGATCGGGCTGCAGAAATTGAGATCGTGCGTTCGGGTTTTGATGGGGAAAAACAAAAAGTCCGCTCGCGCATCACTACTCTCGAAGCGGCGCTCACCGCGCAACGCGAGCGTTGGAACGAATCTTTCCAAGCGAAATTTATCCTTCAGGAAAATCAAGATGCAGGGTCGGCCATACCCGGCTTGACCTCTGCGCAGCAAACCGAACTCAAAGCGGCGACCGAGGAAGCCACCGCGCCTTTCACCACCCGCTTGGTTGCGATTGATCAACAAATCACCGAGCTCACCCCGCAATACGCCACGCTCCAAGCCGAGCTGACGTTTTGGCAATCGGAGTTTGAACGTGAGCTCAGCGGTGAGCGTTCCGGGCTTTCCGGTGAAGGTCCGCGGGCTCGTTCGATTCGTGCTGATCAGCTTGAGCCGCGTCGAGTGGAAACCAAACGCGTGGGAAGTCTGTTAGAACATTTGACCGCAGAGAAAGCCTCGCTGCAAACTCAAGCCCGCCAAGCTGAGGCGAGTGCGATTACGTTATTTGAAACCCGTATCGCGGAAATTAAACTCGCGAATCAAGCGGAAGCCGATCGTGTGGCTACGCTCAAAAAGAAAGTGGAAGAAGATCAAGCCGAGCAATTTGTCGGACAACAAAACTCACTTCGCGATACGATCAAAACGCAAATCGACTCACAGCTTGTTGAACTTGGAGGCACTCAGGGCGAACTCTCTGCGGTCGTGAAAGAAGAGTTGGATCGCCTCGGTGCAATGCGCGCCGAACCCCGCCGCGACGTCCTCACGCAGACACTTGCGCTGCACGAACTTTTCCTGGCTGGCAACGAAGGTGGTAAGTTTGCTTTTTATACTTACATCGTTTTGACCTTGCTGTTTATGTTGGTGGATACGATCCCGCTTATCGTGAAATTTTTCACCAAACCGGGTCCATACGATACCTTGGTGGATCGCGATGAAATTACTTTTGACTCCGAGCATAAAGCTTTCCGCCAAACGCGTGGGCGTTACATGGAGCAACTGACTTCCGGAAATCTCATTGCGGTGACGCGTAATTCTCATCTCGAACACGCACTCGTCGATGGCGTTGAGCACACCCGTGCGGCACGTGAGTTTCTTGATTCGCTCATCGAGATGGAACGCTCATTCGCGGAGAAAATGCGATTGGAAGAAGAGCACATCAAGCACAACGAAACCGATAAACGTGCGGCTTTGGAGAATATCAAAAAACGTTTCTATGATGATCTGAATCATCGGATGGAACAGTTTTTCACCACGCGGCACGCGCCAGGGATTTAAGATTTAAGAAGCCGGTCGGAGACTCGGCTCTCCGATAATCTCAACCCACCGTTGCATGCGCTCGGATGGAGAATTTCCTTGGGTGGCGATGCCGAGTCGGCCGTTGAAGGTGACGCAGCCCGCACCGAGTCGTTGTCCGGTGACGATAGGTGGGCAGAAGATCCAACCATCCGCATTGTTTGATTTTTCATCGAGATTCCAAACGCCGAGGTTGGAAAATGAACCGATGTTGCCGGCGGGTTTTGCTCGGTCTTTTGTTAGAAAATTCACTTTGGCTTGATGACTCAGGATGCCGCCTAGGGTGAGGAGGAGAAAGTTGGCGCGATGCTCGCCGCGTTCCAAGCGTTGGAGGATTTGGCGATGGATGGTTTGCGTCGTATCGGTTGACGCGATTTTCACTTCCACGCAACTGACGTGGTTCTGGGTATCATCGGCGTAACGGATATTTCCGCGAAGATTCACTGGCACTACCCATGTGATTTTTTTCTCGGGGCTGCGGATCTCCGGACGTGTCGATTGATCGAGGCAATGCAGCAGGTGGCTGTTCACGGTGACTTGCTGTTCACGGCATCTTTCGAGGATAGCTTGGGTTTCGTCTTTCGTGAAAAGATGCCACGCGATGCTTTCAGCGGTGTGGTTCTCGGATGCGGTCGCAGGTAGCCAATCGCGGCGCAGGGCGGAGGTTTCGGATTTATCGCGGTTACGCAGCAGCCTCCACAGCGGCAGAATAATGCCACGGCAGGGATGTTTGGTCTCTGGGAGTTTTGGGATTTCCGCACCGTGTTTGCGAAGCAAGCGAACGAAGCCGCCTATCCCATCGCATTCGCAATGCGAAACGTCAATCCACTGAACTTCACCGTTTGATATCCGTCCGTAGCGGATACCCATGAAATCTCCCGCTGCCTCGGATGCATGGAACCAAGCTTCAGAGGCGTTGCGTGTGGGTGGTGAACTCAATCTTGATAGTGGATGTTAGATTATCTTGATGCGAACATTGCGATACTGGAAATGTTTGGCTTCGGAAAAATTACATGAGTGCAGACAACAATGACACGTCATTTCTGAATCCTCTATGACAATTTCAATCTGATGAACAAGGTCAGCCTGCCCGAACTCAAAAATTATAAGCTTCGGGTTGTTGATATTGCTAGCCACTGGCGTGGGAATAATTATAACCAAATACGTTAGTAAGGATCAAGATGATGAACAGACTAGGAACTTTCACTCTGATACTGAGTCTCTTTGCGATTGGCTTGGGAGTAGTAAACCTTGCTCTCTACTTTTCGGGGAAAGTCGCAGAATCCTTACCCTCGCCCAGAGAGGTGAGCGATTCCCAGCCACTTCCAACAAGTTTGGAACGCACAGTTCTGCTCTCCCCGGGTAATGATTTTTGGGCATCGCTTGCCAAGGCAGTAGCGGATGCGAATGCGGGGAAAATCGACGAAATTCGCTTCCTGTCGGGGGAGTATGAAATGCCAGAAGGATTGGTATTTGAGAAAAAATTCGGGCAGGGTGGGTTGCGTATTAGCGGTGCTGGAGTCGGCTTGACACGACTTGTTTTCAAGGATGTTCCAACCGCCATCTTAGTGCGTTTGGATACCGATATTCGGCAAACAGACGTTTCACCTGCCTTCACTATCGAGGGGGTAACTCTACAGGCTCAGGGTAAATGTGGCACCGCTGTGCAATTGGAGCGTCGCGACCAAACGCGCCAAGGAGGAATTGCTGAGAAGCGCTTCAGCGATTTGGCCATTGAAGGTAAGGGCGGGAGTTGGGATATGGGTATCAAGGTGATAGATGTTACCTTTTGCACATTTCGGGACATTACCCTGCGCACGCAAAATCCGAAAGGGACGGGCATCTCCATCACTGGGCAGAACGCTCCCGTGGATAATCATCTCACGGGTGTCCGGATCTTGGGTTGTCACACGGGCATCAAAGTCGGAGGAAATGTCGAGGGTGTTTATGTCCAACAGGCCACTATCATCGGAATCGATATCGGCATTGATTGGGATACGGATAGTTTTGAGCCGCTTCTGGCGGTGACGGGTTCACACATCAGTGCACAGTCTGTTTGTATCCGGGCAAACAATCTGTTGCAGCCTATCATTAGCGGAAATTTACTTTATCAGTCAGGAAATGAAGGGTCATGGTGTGGTATTCAGATTCGCAGCAAACAGGCTACGGGTTATGATTTGCTTCAAATTAGCAACAACATACTACACGGGGACCCAAGCCACAAAGCGGAGAATACAGGTATTGAGGTGAACGCCGCATCGGCTGGTGTTCTCGACGGTAATATTTTTTCGGAAGTCGATACGGGCATCCGGCTTGGGAAAGACGCTTCAGGTATCAATCCTACAGACAACGTGTTCCGAGCGACCGATAAGGAATTGGTTAGATAAACGGGAAATATTTTTTAGTGGGTAGCGAGCGATTCTACCGGTTAAAGGTAGGGTCAACTCCGACGCTTCGGGATTGACCGTGATATCATTCGCATGTGTGGTGAAGAGCAGATGCTTACAACGAGCAATGACCATTTAGATTCTTACGCTTATATTTAGAAGCTAAGCAGCCTGTTAGAGATCCCACTGAGCAGGATAGAAATAGGCATCCAGAAATCACCGCCGTTATAGCTAGAATCCAAGGATTCGCCATCGGCTTGAGAAAATTTGGAAGATATTCCACTAAATCGATTGGGCTGTATATGATAGTGGCGAGAGCCCCGACACATATTAAAAACAGAGAAGCAGTCGTTATTTTCATCACCAAGGGAAAGCGAGAATAAAGAAGGCATGCGACTATGCCAAAGACAAGAGTGAGGGCTAAGAGTATGAATTGCATCGTCGTTTGAGGTTGGAGAGAGATTGCCGGATGAAGTCAGGAAAGTCACGTTGAGAAACGGTGGTGATAGGTTTTATGTTTGTCGTTATGGGCAGCCCCGACAGGTCGGGGCTGCCCCTCCTTGGGTTATTTTTTGAAAACTAGGAAATGCTGCCAAGGGAGGTTGGGTTTGTTTTCTACGAGGGTGAAGCCTAGGGCTTCGAATTCTTTGGTGGCTTGGGCGGCGGACATTTTGTGGAGGGCTTTGATGGGAACGCGTGGGTCCTCGGCGCGGAATTCTAGGAGGTAAATTTTGCCGCCGGGTTTTAGGGCGGTGTGGATGGATTTCAGCATTTCGGCGGGGTGGGAGAATTCGTGATAGGCATCGACGAAGAGCACGGCGTCGATGGAATTTGCGGGGAGTTGGATGGAATCGATGGCGCCTAGATGGGGTTGGACGTTGGTGATCTTGCGGGCTTCGGCTTCTTTTTTGAGGTAATCGAGCATTTCCTGTTGGATATCGACCGCGATGACTTTGCCTTTGGGGATGAGAGGGGAAATGCGGAAACTGTAATAGCCGGAGCCGGCGCCGATATCGGCGATGATGGCATCGGGTGCGAGATCGAGGAGGGCGATGGCTTGGGAGGGGGCTTCTTCTTTTTCGCGGTCGGTTCGCTCCAGCCAGCCGATGCCGGGATGTCCCATGACTTGGGCGATTTCGCGATCCATGAAGATTTTCCCGATTCCACCCGGTGTTGGTGGGGCGGTGGTGTAGGAGGGTGCTGGTTCTGGGTTGGCCTGATTCGTCTGCTCGGACGGAGGTTTTTTGGAGGAATTGGAGAGGAGTTTTTCAGTTTTGTTGCGGACGATCATCATGGGGATGAGCAGTATCGCGAGGAGGAGCAAGGGGATGAGGATGAGATAACGGGATTTCATGAGATTTGGACGTATTTTTGTTTTAAGAAATCTTATATGACGGAATAGTTTGACCGTTTGGAAAGCCATCATTAAGTTTTCGCCAATGGCCGTCGAACATCGGCACTGAATTTGTGGCTAAAGATTCATCAATAAAAGTCGGGAAATTTGAGGGATTCAGCTGGATACGCTGTGAGGGCAAGGGTTCCTTTCTGAATAGCTTGGCTATGAAGGAGTTTGGCGACGCGAGGATTCGTGCCGGAGTGGTGCGTTTGGTGATTGATTTGGAGGAGTGCACGGGGATGGATTCGACCTTTATGGGAACTTTGGCGGGGATGGCTGCAAGGATTACAGAATACGGCGGAAAGCTGCAAGTGACAGCTGCAAGTGAGAAGAGCTGCAATTCGTTGGAGGATTTGGGGTTGGATTTCTTGATGGAGATCAATCCGCAGGAGACGGAGTGGATTGGGCTGGCGGGCAAGGTTCGGGATTTGCTTAAACCGAAAGTGGCGGGGATCAAGGCTGGAACGGTGATGCACACCAAGCATGTTTTAGAGGCGCACGAGATTTTATCACGAGCGAACGAGAGTAATGAGAAGAAATTTTCCGGGGTGGTGAAGATGTTAGGGGATGAGTTGGCGGAGAAAACAGGGCATCCTAGCTGATGGACATCATCCACTATTTGTGCCTGGCATTGGTGGGGGTTACCTCGTTGCTGACGGGTGCGTTGGTGTTGGCTTTGATTAACCAACGCAAGCGTGCGAAGCGTCTCAAACAGGTTTTAAAAGCGCTCGCTGGCGAGGAGGAGCGGATGTTTCATTTCCTGCACGATCTGGGGATTTCAATTGGTGCGGAGCCAACCGATGGCGCGTTGTCTCGGACAATTGTGGATGGGATTGTGGATGTGGTCGGCGCAACGGGTGGGGCGATTTATTATCCAACTGGCGATTTGAAATTTCTGGTGCCGGCTTATGTTTCTGAAAATTGTCCGCCATTGATTCGCTTACCGGAAAAAGTTTTGGCCGATTCAAAACAAGACGGGCGGGTGTTGGCGAGTCATTTGGATTTGGATAGGGTCAGGATGGGGGATGGGCTGTTAGGTAGGTCATTCGGTACGGCAGAGGCGATTCATATCGAGGATCTGAGTGCGCACGGGGTGTTAGGAATGTATGTGAGGCAAGAGGTGCCGAATGTGGCGGTGATGATTTCTCCTCTTCGATACGCGGGGCATGAGATCGGGGTCTTGGCAATCGCGAAGCTGAAAAACGAAGGTGAGTTTTCGGTGAATGATTTTGCGGTGTTTCGTTCGGTTGCTGAGCAATCAGCATTTGCGATTGGAAATGCGCGGATTCATCGGGAAGCGAATGCGAAGAAGGCGATCGAAGGTGAGCTGCACAATGCGCGCGAGGTGCAGCGGGTGTTGTTGCCGCAGGACGATCCAAAGGTTAAAGGGTTTCGGATTCACGGGATCAACTTGGCGGCACGGATTATCAGCGGCGACTATTACGATTACATTGAACTGATTGGCGGAAAACTCGGCGTGGTAGTGGCGGATGTTTCAGGCAAAGGCGTGGCGGCGGGTTTGTTGATGGCAATGTGCCGGAGCTTGTTGCGTGCGGTGGCGCTAAGTCACGCATCGCCCAGTAAAGTGCTGGCGGCGGTGAATCGATATTTATTTCCCGATATCCGCGAGGACATGTTTATCAGCTTAAATTACGGGGTGTTAGATCCGGAAACGGGTCGCATGGTTTTTGCAAGAGCGGGACATGAGCCAGCATTGGTTTTTCGCAAGGCAACTGGGTTAGTGGAGGCACTGCGCCCGAGAGGACTGGCACTTGGGATTGATCAAGGAGAGGTTTTTGAACGCGTGACCGAAGACTGCCAGGTAGAAATGGAATCGGGTGATTGCGTGTTATTTTTCACCGACGGCGTGAAGGAAGCGATGAATGCGAACGAAGAAGAATTCGGCATGGAACGTTTATCGAAAGCTTTCAGCACATCGGCAGCACTCGGCGCTGAGGAGGTAGTGAAACGTGTGCAAGAAGCCGTGGAGAAATTTTCAGGCGAGGGTGCACAGATGGATGATGTGACGATCGTGGCGATTGAGAAGCGGTGAGGGGGGAAATTGTTAGGAGATGATGTATCAGCCGTCATCGCCGATGGTCTCTGTTGGGCAGCGAACCATTGCTTCTTGAACTAGCGCGATCTCTTCTTCGCTGATGGGTTGCCTGAGAGTGTAAGTGTATCCTTCCTCGTCATCCCTTGCGAAAATCTGCGGCGCAATTTCTCGGCACATATCGCAGTCGATGCAACTTAGATCATTGTAGTATTTTCCTGATGGATTGAGCGGATTTCTGTGGGTTCTGTCAGCCATGAGAAAACCGTGCCTGAAGAATTAAATTGCGTGAAATTCATTTGTTATATTGATTAATGCATATTACGCATGAATGAGCTTTCGGAAATTGATCTCTATAAACTTGGTTTATTAAGGATGGTGGCTGATCTCCGGAGCTTTACGGCTGCGGCGGAAAAGGCCGGAATTTCTCAGAGTGCGATCACTCGGCAGATCCAGTCGATGGAATCTCAACTTGGAGTGAAGCTGCTCGAAAGGACAACAAGGAGCGTCACGCTGACCGAGCCGGGAGCGATTCTTTTGAGAGAAACGGAAGCGGTGCCGAATCTACTCTCTGGCGCGATACGCAGGATACGCGAAGAGTATCTCGATATCAGGAAAGAAATCCGGGTCGGAATTTCAACTGAGCTCACGCTCACCCACATCCCAGGAATTTTCCATGGGCAAGAGAGATCACATCCGGATGTTAGGATCTTAGTTTCGCAGGAAAGCGATAGTAGTTTGTTCGATAAGGTGCGGACGAACTGGCTCGATTTAGCGATTGTTTGTAGTGCTGGAAAATCGCTCGATCAAGTGGAGGTCATTCATACGATTGACGATCAATTCTGGCTGGTTGCTCCTGAGGGATCGGTGATTCCAGAGGAAGGTGGATCGAGTGCGAATTGGAAAAAGTGGGCGTCGGATCAAAGGTGGTTGTTTCCCTCGGAGTCGTCCGCGACGCGAGGTTTGATCGATGGGTGGGTCGCTACGCTGGGTTTGAAACCCAAGCCTTCGATGGAAATGGAAAACCATGATCTGATGGTGCAATTCGTAGCTCTCGGAATGGGAGTAGCATTTGTGCCGAGAAGGGCTTTGAGTGGATTTGCGCGAAGGCACAAAGTTGTCAGAGTTCCGGTTTCAATCGAACTTTGCAGAAAACTAGTCGCAGTAGTTCCGAGATTTTCTAGCGTACCTGAACATGTTCGGAATTTCGTCTCGGGTATTTTGTTTTCCTAGTTGGTATGTGAAGCTGGGGGCTTGTCATGTGTGGTGTAGTGGGGTATATTTAACTATGGAATCGAAATCAAAACCTGACGCGAAATTTGCGAATAATCCGCTAGCGCTTGCGATTCTTCGTGAAGGATTGGCGATACAAGATCGTTTTTCAGCTGAGCCGATTTATTCCAAGACTGGCAAAGGTTATTTAAAAAGTGTAGGGGTCGAGGAGATACGGGCGGCAAAAAAATCAGAGAAAAAATCTTAAGATGTTAGTTCAGAAATGGATCGAGGGGGTTTCTTGGGAAATGGTGGTTTGGCAGAATGAACAGTTGTGTCAGTCCAAACATGCACATCACGGTCCGACAAGTGATGGCCACGATCCTTGTAAAAGCTTGTGGTCATCTAATCAGAACTCCGAGATGACTCTTTTCGAGTTGGTAGATTTTTGTCGTCGCTGTCATCGAATCGCTCCGTTCACTAACTACAACGGTAATACTTTTGCTGCTATTGTGAGAGCATTGATTATGGAGCTCAATCTTCCCGCAACTCAGTCAGCTTTAGGTCGCAGTCTCGCGGGACATATCGTGGCAGGAGTTGCTGGCGAAGATGAAATCAATGCATTTGAGGAGTTTTGTAAGAGCCTCGGATGATTTGGATTTTGGATTGTGAGAGGGTGATTTTCGGTTGAAGGTCTGGCTATGAATGCGAACAAAAAAATGGGAGAGCTGATGGCGGAGATGCCGGGGGCGCGGCGGGCGTTGTTTGCGAAATATCATCTCGGGGGGTGTCAGAGTTGTGCGTTTGATGAGGGGGAGACTTTGGCTGAACTTTGTAAACGCGCGGAGTTGGATACGGATGAGGTGTTGGCGCACTTGCTCACCAGCCATGAGCATGATTTGGCGATGCTGATCTCGCCGTCCGATGTCGCTCAGAGAAAAGCCGAAGTCACTTTCGTGGATGTGCGGACCCGTGAAGAGTTCGAGGCAGTGAAGATTGATGGCGCGGAATTTTTCATGCAGGAGCTTCAGGAAAAACTTTTTAGAGAAAAGCCATCAGGACTCGTGGTGCTTTACGATCACACGGGAAAATATGTGTTAGATCAGGTTGCTTGGTTCAGAGGTCACGGGATGCCTAATACGTTTGGCTTGAAAGGTGGGATCGATGCTTGGAGTCAGGAAGTTGATACGAAGGTGATGAGGTATCGGGTGGAGGTTTGAAGAGAGTGAGAAGTGCCGAGTGATCAGTGATCAGTGGAAGAGAGCCAGAGGCGGGACGGTGCAGTTACATGGGTGGAAACGGCTGTTCGGAGATGATCCAGTCTTCGTTTTTTTCGATGAAGGTTTTCATGGCCCAATCGTGGGGGAAGAGGGCGACGAGCCAGCCGTTGGAATCTCGGGAGAGGACGGTGCCTAAAGAAAGAGAGGGTCGGGCTTCGGGGGCTAGGGGATCGCCTTCTTTGGGCTTGAGCCAGCGGGCGATGGACCAATCGGCGGATTCGATGCGGGTTTCGGCGGCGTATTCGCCTTCGAGTCGGTGTTGCAAAACTTCGAACTGGAGCGGGCCGACCGCGCCGAGCAGGACGCTGGAGGAGTTGGTGGCGGCATCTAGCAAAGTGAACTCGGAGGCGACGCCTTCTTTAAGGAGTTGCTCAAGGCCGCTTTGGAAGCGTTTGTATTTCGCGGTGGATTTGTTGGTGAGGTAAGAAAAACACTCGGGAGCGAAGCGTGGGATTTCGTCGAATTTGACTTCGGGGCAGGAGGCGAGGGTATCTCCGATGAGGAGATCGTAGTTTCCGACGAGTCCGACGACGTCGCCGGCGTAGGCGTCATCGACGGTTTCGCGATCGCGAGCGAAGAGGCGTTGGGAGTTGGCAAGGCGGATGGTTTCTCCGGTGCGGGTGTTGATGACGTTCATGTCGCGCTCGAACTGTCCGGAAACGATGCGGATGAAGGCGATGCGATCCCGGTGTTTCGGGTTCATGTTTGCCTGGATTTTAAAAACGAAGGCGGAGAATTCCTTGGAGGCGGGATGGACAGTTTGGTTTTCGCTGACGCGTGGCAGGGGTGGTGGGGAGAGTTCGAGGAAACGATCTAACAGGAGTTGGACGCCGAAGTTGTTTGCGGCTGATCCGAAAAACACAGGAGTGAGGTTTCCGGCGAGGACTTCCTTGATGTCGAAGTCGGCGCCCGCGCCTTCGAGGAGTTCGAGTTCGTCGCAGACTTGGTTGTAGGTGATTTCGTCGACCGTGTTTTTCACGGATTCGTCATCGATTCCGGTGACGTTCACGGGCGCGCGGAACGCACCGTGCGCAGTGCGCTCGAAGAGGTGGACGATTTTATTTTCCCTGTCGTAAACGCCCTTGAAGCGGGGACCATCGCCGAGTGGCCAGTTGATGGGAAAGGCGTGGATACCGAGGACGTTTTCGAGTTCGTCGAGGAGGTCAAGGGTCGGCCGCGCGGGGCGGTCGAGCTTGTTCATGAAGGTGAAGATAGGGACGCCGCGGCGGCGGCAGACTTCGAAGAGTTTGCGGGTTTGGGATTCGATGCCCTTGCCGGCGTCCACGACCATGACCGCGGCATCGACGGCGGTGAGGACGCGGTAGGTGTCCTCGGAGAAGTCTTTGTGGCCGGGGGTGTCGAGGATGTTGACGACGCAGTCTTTGTATTCGAACTGGAGGACGGTGGAGGAAACCGAGATGCCGCGTTGTTTTTCGAGCTCCATCCAGTCGGAGGTGGTGGCGCGTTGGTTTTTCTTGGCGGTGACCGAACCGGCGAGGTGGAGGGCGCCGCCGTAGAGGAGAAATTTCTCCGTGAGGGTGGTTTTTCCCGCATCCGGGTGGGAAATGATGGCAAATGAGCGGCGGCGCGAGACTTCTTTCTGGAGAGCTGGGGAAGCGGTGGCGTAAGAGGAAAGGGACATGAAGGCGGGAAACTTCAGGCGATCAGCCTGAAACATCAACCATAATGAAAGCTGAGAAATCCTTATAATAAGGAAATTTCCCCAAAATGGCCGGAAATTTGATACGGAAATCTAGATTGCCAAGGGCGTCAGTTCTGGCTAATTTCCGCGCC
Organism: Akkermansiaceae bacterium; assembly: GCA_031422775.1. Classification (GTDB taxonomy): domain Bacteria; phylum Verrucomicrobiota; class Verrucomicrobiia; order Verrucomicrobiales; family Akkermansiaceae; genus Luteolibacter. The sequence goes on from JANPMK010000055.1 coordinate 38,691, forward strand.
CTCCCTTGTTTCCCGAGCGATTCAGGGGTTGGAATAACAAAAACAACATTTTGGGATTTCTTGATAGCATCAAGCGCTGGCAGCTCGCCAAAAAAGGTTTTTCCCTCGGGAAAAAGCGGAGAGTGCATAGTGAGAACGCGACACTCCAAGTGTTGGATACTAGTCTGTGGATTAAACTCGCGCTGTATTCGACCTTTGCGATCGGCACGGCTGTGATGGTTTTGAAAGCCTCGCCGGACGCGACATTTTCAGCGGATCCGTTCAAAGGGCTGGTTTACGGGTTTGTCTTGGCGCTGACCGCGCTGGCGATGTTTCACGTAGGTGCACCGAGTATTTGTCGGAGCAACAGCCGGGTGATCTTGGTCTTCGGCGGAATCATGTGCCATTTGCTGCTGGTGCGGCTGGTGATGAGCTTGACGGATGGGGGGACGATTCCTGAGGCTTACCGATATTTATTTGTTCCGTGTGCGTTGGCTCCGATGCTGCATGGTATTCTTTTGGGACGGACGGCGGGTAGTTTCAGTGCGATTTATGTGAGCTTGATTGGCTGTATGTTGGTGCCGGCAACCGATGTGATCAATTACCTGATCGTCAGTTTGGTGGCGGGGATGACGGCGGTGCTTTGTGTGCATCAGGTTAGAAAGCGGATTCAGTTGCTGCGGGCGGGGATTTATGTGGGTGCGGTGATGGTGCTTCTGGCATTGGTGTTGGGGCGGCTGGATGTGATGTCGGTGTTCGGGCCGGAATCGATGGATCGTTTGCAAATTTTAGGAACGGGTAGCGCGATTGCCTTCGCGACAGCATTGGCGGTGGCGATGGTTGTTAGCGGGCTGTTGCCAATGTTTGAGCTGTTTTTTCATCTAACAACTGACATTAGCTGGTTGGAGTTGAGTGATTTAAATCACAAGCTTCTGAAGCAAATGCAGCTAGAGGCGCCGGGCACGTTTCATCATAGCTTGGTGGTCGCTGCGTTGGCAGAGGCGGCTGCGGAAAAGATCGGAGCGAATGCGCCGATGTGCCGAGTGTGTGCGTATTTCCATGATGTCGGCAAACTGAACAAGCCGAGTTATTTCATCGAGAACCAGCACGACGAGGGGGAAAACCCGCATAATACACTGACGCCGACGATGAGCGGTTTGATCATCATCGCGCATGTGAAAGATGGGATTGATCTAGCCGTGAAGCATAAACTCAACCCGCGTATCATTCAGGTGATCCAAGAACATCACGGCGATTCGTTAGTGTATTATTTCTACCGCAAGGCACAGGAACAGAAGAAAGAGGAGATCGAGAAGGTCGATAAACGAATGGGGAATGCAGAAGATTTGCCTAGGATTGAAGAGAAAAATTTCCGCTATCCGGGTCCGCGTCCGAGTACGAAAGAGAGCGGGATCATTTGTTTGGCGGATACGATCGAGAGTGCATCTCGTACCTTGCGTAAGCCGAACCCTGCTAAGATACGCACGTTGGTGGAGGATCTCGTGCGCGCAAAAATCCAAGACGGTCAGCTAGATGCGTGTCCTCTAACGATGGGCGAACTTACTTTAGTGAAGGAGAGTTTTGCGAATACACTGCGGAGTATGTTACACAGTCGCATTGACTACCAGAAACCCGCAGATGATCGCAGCACGCCGACTAAACGGCCGGTTAAGCCGACTCCCGAAAGTGATTTTATCGATAGCCCATCCACCAAAATTACTGAACGTGTGAACTGAATTTATTTTCGAATATGGCATTGGAAATCATCATAGGTAATCATCAGGAAGCGATCGAGATTCCTGTTTCGTGGCTCACTGCGCTGGAGGATGTCGGTATTGAAGCGGCAGCGATGGCGCTTGAAGTTTCTTTAGACGAAGGTAATTCGCTGCGTCATCTCGCGACTCTCGAAGTGGCATTGGTGGATGACGAAACCAGTGAACGCGTTCACATGGATTTCATGGAGATCGAAGGGCCGACCGATGTGATCACGTTCCATCATGGTGAAATCGTCATCGGCACCGAAGTTGCAAAACGCCAAGCCGAAGAATACAGCGAACCGTTTGGTAGGGAGATTTTACGCTACTTCGTGCATGGATTGTTGCATCTTGCTGGACACGAAGATGCAGAAGACACCGAGCGAAAAGCGATGGAGGCGGAACAAGAACGCATTGTAGAGGTGCTGTGGAATAGTGGGTTGAGTGAGAAGTTGGTTCTTGGTTCTTAGTTTGACTACGCTTCGCTCCGTCCAAGCGGTCAGGACTTTGTCTTAAGGTGATGGCTCGCTAGCGCTCACTCGGCTTTGACTACGCTTCGCTCCGTCCAAGCGGTCAGGACTTTGTCTTAAGGTGATGGCTCGCTAGCGCTCACTCGGCTTTGTAGTTCTTGGTTCTTGGTTCTTGGTTCTTGGTTCTTTGGAATTTGGAATTTGGAATTTGGAATTTGGAATTTGGAATTTGGAATTTGGAATTTGAGGTTTAAAATTTAGAGTTTATAAAAAGATAATGTGAAACGATCCATTCGTGGCCGCGGCGGTAGCCCCAGAGTTCGGCGCAGGCCATGTAAAAGATGCGCCAGTAGCTCCACCATTTTACGGCGTTTTCGGCACCGTAGGTTTCGGAGAGAAGCGGGAAGAGTTCTTCTTTGTGATCGTCCATGTTCTTGAGCCAGGCCTCTGAAGTTTTTTGGTAATGCTGGCCGTTGACTTGCCAGTGTTGCTCGATGCGCAGGTGGTCTTGGAAATATAGCAAAAGATCATCGGAGGGCATTTGTCCGCCGGTGAAGAAATATTTCGCCATCCAATCATCCTCACTTTCTGCGGTGTAATGATAGGCGACTTCTCGATGGGTGAAAATGTGGACGAAAAGTTTACCATCGGGCTTGAGCCATTTGGAAATACGCTCGAGCAAGATCTGATAGTTTTTCATGTGCTCGAACATTTCGACTGAGACACAGCGATCGAAAACCGATTCGCCGACGCCATCGAAGGTGATCATGTTTGCGGTGATGACTTCGACGTTGTGGAGGTTGCGTTTCGCGGCCTCGCTGAGGATGTGTTCGCGTTGGGTACGGGAGTTGGAAACGGCAGTGATTTTGGCGTCGGGGTAATGTTTCGCCATCCACAAAGTAAGTGATCCCCAGCCGCAGCCGAGTTCGAGGATGCGTTGGCCATTGGCGAGCTCAGCGCGCTGGCAGGTGATTTCTAACATCCGAGCCTCGGACTCAGCGATGTCGACGACACCTTTTTCCCAGTAACCCGATGAGTATTTCATGTGCGGGCCGAGGCAGCGTTTGAAAAACGCAGTTGGAAGCTCATAGTGTTGCTCGTTGGCTTCGTCGGTAGCGATTGCGACCGGCATGGTTTTCAGCTCCGCGATGTGTGCCATGAGCTTTGCTTGGCGATCCTCGGGATCGAGTTTTTCGAAGGGTGCAATTGTGTTCGCAAGGCGATGACGGATTCCGAGACGGATGACGGAATCGGGAAGTTTACCGGAGGCGATGAGGTCGTTGGTGTTCATGATGGAGTGAAAGTGCCGAGTGATCAATGATCAGTGATCAGTGGGAGAAGACTTGGGTGGGAGTGGAATGAATGCGGATGTGGTGCGTTGGTATTCGCGGTAGGCTTCGCCTTTGTGGATGAGTGCGGAGGCTTCGGTGGGTGGGATGCCGGTGACTTTGAGAAGCAGGTAAGTGATGATGGCTGGGGCGTAAATGGTGGTCCAGCCCCATGGCGATCCGAGGGCGAAGACGAAGAAGCCGATCCAGATGATGGATTCGAAAAAGTAGTTAGGATGGCGCGAGTATTTCCACAGGCCGATTTGGCAGATGGATTTCGGATCGGGGTTGGATGCTTTGAAGGTGGACATCTGTCGATCGGCGATGGTTTCACCAATGAGGCCTATCAATGCGATCACTGTGCCAAGGATGGGGAAAAGATCGTAGGCTGGGTTGGGATCGGCGGCGATGAGGTAGAACGGCAAAGCGAGGAGATAGACGGAGAGTGCTTGGCCGAGGAAGAACAGGAGAAACATTGAGTTCACTTTTCCGCTCCAGACCTCGCGGAGTTTTTGGTAGCGGGAATCTTCGGAGGGATGGTGTTTCGCGATGCGGCGGCTGAGGTGGTAGCCGAGCCTAACAGACCATGCGAAGATCAGGATGCTAGCGATGAGCGGTTGGGTGCTGGGAGTTTCAGTGAAGAGAAAAAGCACGGCAGTTAGACCGATGCAGAATGCCCAGAACGCATCGACTGGGGAAAAGTTTTTAATTTTCACGCAGAACGCCCATGCAGCGGTGAAGATGATGAGGTTAGCAATGAGTGCAAGGGCGAGCATGATGGATGAACATTCTATCGGAAATTTCCGAGGTAGAATCCACTGGTTTTTCAGTGCTGCAACTGGTTTTTTAGCGAATCCTATGAACGCAAGGTGAGGCGTTACACCTTACAAGCAGGACGTTCACAATAATAGATCCCGCAGTAGGCCGAAAGCCGCAGCAGGGCGGGGGAATTGTGTTAAAAGGGCTGGGGAGAGAAGTGATCCGACTTCGCCACCTCCGTCGCCAAGGCTTTGGAGGTCGAGAAGGCTACGACGGACAAGTTGACGATTTTTAGTGTTTGTAGAAGCACTTTTCCGGCGACCTTAGACTTCCTTGCCCCGATTAGTCGGGGTAGACATTCAGATCTTCGACATATTCCTTCCACTTTTCCACTTCCCAGACCGGTTCTTCAGTGTATTCTCCGCCCTAGGTGAAAAAGCAAATTCCTAGCATTTGGAAAAATCGTTGACCCAAAAATGTGTTTTTTCCCCTCATGAAGGATCGTCGATTGTCATTCTGGCCATAAAAGATAAACAACCAGCATGGAAACAAGGAAAATGAAATCCGCCGCCACCATCGCCTCGCTGGTTTTGGCCGCATCCTCCAGCCATGCCGCTACTATCTTGGTGGCGCACTACCAACTCGGCGAGAGTGGCACCGTCACAACTGGCACCGCTCTTGCCATAAATGACTCATCCTCACTTGGCACGCCATCGGGTTTGCAAAACGTCGGTGGTTCCGGTGGTACCTTTGGAACCGTCTCAGGCGTAACTACCGCCACAGTGGGTGTCTCTGCTCCGGGGTCAACGGCTTATCTGGACACCTCCGCCACAGCAGTTGCCGGGGTTTATTCAGCTACCGTTCCTATTGGCATGACGACACTGGCGCTAGACAATTTCGCCTTCGGCATTTACGCGAGAGCAGCAAACAATAACAACACCACTACCGGTGCCATAGGAAATATATTCACTTTGGGGGGGGCTGCTACTTCTTTCAGGCTGCAGCTAAATACCGGTGGTTGGACTGCCGCTAGCGGCGGCACTAGTACGCTTTCAACAGGTGGCACTCAGATTGGAAGCACTGGGACCTTCACTCCCAACACCTGGGTTCACCTGGCCTTGATCCGTGATGGCGGAGTCACCGCTTTCTACATCAATGGAGTCCAGCAAGGAGGAACTTTCGCAGGCGCACCCGTTCACGACGCCATTCACTTAGCCGTCAACCCTGGTGGTGGTACTGATGCTAACAATTTCGACGGTTTTCTCGACGAAGCGAGGGTTGTGACCTTCGACAATGCAGCCACTACCGCCGATGTATTCGCCGCGCTGAATGCCGTCCCCGAGCCCTCCGCCGCGCTTCTCGGCGGCCTCGGGGCATGCTTCTTCCTCCTGCGCCGTCGCCGCGCGTGAGGCAGAGGCGCCGGGGAGCCGACGCTAGGGAGAGTTTTTGAAAACAACCGGGATTAAGAAGGTTTTTTCACCGCCAAGAGACCAAGTTCGCCAAGCCAAACTGGTGAAAATGACGAGGGCTGAATATGGAAACCAAATAAAGCGACATCCATCCAGCGGTTCCTTGGCGAATTTGGCGTCTTGGCGGTTCAAATCGTTCCGATTCGTGGCGGCTTTTTTATGTAGTAATCCCTAGTGTCGAGACCCTGAGTGAGAGGCCGGTGCATGTCCGCCTAAGAGGTGGGTGCTCCTCTCATTCAAAACCATCAAAATGCTTTCCCTTGCGTCCATTTCATCGAGGGCGGTCAACCCCCTTTTCCCCTTCTCAGACCGGATCTTCAATGTATTCTCCCCCCAGGTGCAGAAGCATATTTCTAGCATTCATTCATTTAAACATTGATGACTGTAATGTGCGCAGGTAAACGTAATTTGTAATTACAATTCGCACTTTCTTTGCTATGGCTTGGACTGCCACGGTATGCCTTTTACCTTCCGTTTCCCGGGCGGAAGAAAAACTCGATCCGGAGCCGGACAAAATCCGGAACATCCGGACCGCGTTGCAGGGAAAATATGTGGACCTACCCGAAGTGGCGTTGAATACCAATTTGAATGAGATCAAGTTCCATACCGCAGACTTGAAGGACAGTCTGACGGAGGTCGACGGATCAAAACACCATGCATTCCGTTTCCGCACAGGAGCGGACTTAGCCCCCTTTATATGGGCATTCAAGCGCCCAAAGGGCTCGGTTGAGTGGTTTATCTTTCCCGAAAAAGGTCGGATGAAGGGATTCGACATGTTTTTCCGCGCCAATCTTCAACAGGACATGGAAGGAATCGGAGCCAAGGGTGATGAGTTCTGTCTGAATGATCTGGGAAAGAATTCTATCGAGGCGGATAAAGGATACATCATGTGGTTTTCTTTCGAGGAGGGGACGGAGCCGAAGGTCACACTGTCGATGAACATGATAACGGATTTGAAATTCCCTAGGTTCGTCAATGCCTTTCCGATGCTTTACGAGAAGAAGGAAGCTAAAGAGAAATGAGGATGTAGCTGCGCAAAGGATATTCACGTGCAGACAGGCTCACAGCGAAAGCGGATGCCTTGTCTTGGGGGGTAGGTGTCTCATTTTAGCAATTGTCTTTTCAACTAGAGTTCTTTTCTAGAGATCATTTTGTCCTGCGCATCTGCGTAGAGTCCTGAAAGACCCATCAGGGTCATAAGTAGAAGCAAGTAGTTGCTATGGTGAGAGACTCAACTATTAGTGAAAGCCTATGAAATGGCAAGGCAGGCGAGAAAGTGATCGGGTCAGTGACGTGCGTGGCCAGGGCGGCGGCGGCGGGGCTGGTGGTGGAATTGGGCTATTAATGGCGATTGGACAGATATTTGGGTTTAAAGGAATCGTCGTAGCGGTGGTGATCGGCGGCTTGCTGTGGGCGACGGGAATCGTTGATCCGATGAAGTTTTTGGAAGGCGGAGGGTCCCCGGGGGGGAGTCAGGAGCTGGTGATAAGCCCAACCGAAGAGGAGCGCTTTAAGTTCGTCAAGGTGGTGCTCGCAGATACCGAAGACGTCTGGACAAACGAGTTCAACCGCCTTGGTCTCAAGTATGAGTTGCCTACCCTCAGTATTTACCGTGGTCAGGTGCGAACCGGGTGTGGCAATGGGAGCGCGGCGATGGGGCCCTTCTATTGCCCGCAGGATCGAAACATCTATATCGATTTGGGGTTCTATGATGAGCTTGCGCAAACCTTCCAGGCACCCGGAGATTTTGCTCAGGCTTATGTGTTAGCCCATGAGGTGGGCCATCATGTTCAGACTCTCCTTGGCACCTCCGCCAAGGTGAACGCGGCGCGCGGTGGCGCCGACGCCAACCAAATGTCCGTCCGGCTTGAACTCCAAGCCGACTTTCTTGCTGGGGTTTGGACCAAACACTCGCAGCACTTTCTGGATCAAGGAGACATTGAAGAAGCAATGACTGCTGCCAACGCGATCGGCGACGATGCCATTCAAAAGAAGGCCCAGGGCCGAGTGGTTCCCCATGCGTTTACCCACGGGACCTCCGCTCAACGAATGCGCTGGTTCAAAAAGGGGCTCCAAAGCGGCAAACTCGAAGAGGGTGACACCTTCTCTATCCCCTACAAAGATCTATAGACGGAAAAATGGGGTCACGCTCCGGGTCACGCAGCAGGGCGTGATGGCTGCAGGATAAAACGGGCAATGCCAGAAACCCCTTGGGGATCCTGACATTGCGAATGAAACGCAGTGCGCTCAGTTTTTCTCATGGGGCTTCTTCAGGCCAGATTTCTCGGAGCCCTTCTGCATTGCTCCGCCCATGGAGATCATGTCGCCATCCTCCAGCATCATGGTTTCTCCGTCCTTGGTCATCACTTTGCCGTCTTTCATGACCTTGGTGCCGTTGGTAAGTTCCATGTCCTTATCCATCATCATCGACTTGCCGCCTTTCATCACCATCAGCTTGCCGTCCTTCATCATGATGTGGTCGCCCATCATCATGTCGCCATTCAGCATCATCATGTCGCCATTGGACATCATCATCATCTTGCCGTCCTTGGTTTTGTAGGAACCGTCCTTCATGACCATGGTGCCATTCGAGAGCTCCATGTCCTTGTCCATCATCATCGACTTACCGTCCTTCATGACCATGAGTTTGCCGTCCTTCATCATGATGTGGTCTTCCTTCGTCATGGCCTCGGACTTCGCTGCCTGTCCCGTCTTTTCCGCCTTGGATTCCTGCGCGTAGCCGATGCCGGAGGCAGCCATTGTGAGAACTGCTGCGACGATTGTAGTATTTGGTATTTTCATTTTTTTCGTGTGTTTGATTTGGTTAATTTGTCCCCGCCCTCGGAATACACCGGCGACACGGGGGAACCATGAATTGTTTTGGATTGCGGTGATGACGGCAATAGGGTTTTGACCCCATGGGGTTTGGAACGTCAGCGTGTGTTGCGGTCGCCATGTTTCGCCACGCCATCCCCTGCCCAGACCGGCTCTTCAATGTATTCTCCGCGCTAGGTGAAAAAGCAAAGTCCTAGCATTCATCATCCGGCGAGACACCGGATGCACGGCCTGCACCGAGACGGTGCAGCTACGATAAAATATCCGCTAGCTCCCACATTTCTCTGAGTTGCTCGATGCTTTCCTCAAGTAAAGCGGTGTCGAATTCGTGGACATCCACGCCTTTGCCGAGATCTGCGAGGAGTAGTACGGTTAGTTCGCCGCCGAGGTGTTCGCGGAATTCGTCCAAGCCAGCTAGGACACGGCGGTTGCCTTTTGCATCGGTCCAATCGAGGGCTGGGTGATAGGTTTTCAGGCCTAGGTTCATCAGGACTTGTAGAATTCGTTCGCCTTTTGCTTTTTCAAGAAAACCAATTTTCTCAGAATAAATCGTATCGAGCGCAAGGCCCACCGATACTGCTTCGGCGTGAGACAGTTGGTAGTTGGTGAGCGCCTCCATTTTGTGGGCCGCCCAGTGGCCGAAGTCGAGTGGTCTGCTAGATCCGGTCTCAAAAGGATCGCCGCCTAATGCAATGTGGCGTGCGTGCAACAAGGCGGAGCGTTTGATGCATTCTTCGAAAGGCTCGCGGTCGCGTTGGGAGAGTGCGGTGACGTTTGCTTCGATCCATTTAAAAAATTCACCATCTTTCACGAGCGCGACTTTCACGGCTTCGATCAGGCCTGAGACGCTCGATTCTGGATCTTGGCTTTCGAGAAGTTTGAAATCGTTGATCACGGCGAACGGAACCGAAAACGAACCGATCCAGTTCTTTTTGCCAAAAGCATTGATGGCGCTTTTTACGCCTACTCCGCTGTCATCTTGAGAAAGGGTAGTGGTCGGGAAACGAACGAGTCGCACGCCGCGGTGAGCGGTGGAAACCGCATAGCCGACAGCATCCAAAAACGCGCCGCCGCCGATGGCGAGCACGTAGGAATGGCGATCAATGTGGCTCATATCGATTTCACGCCAGACTTCGCGGACGAGAGTTTCATCGGCTTTGCAGGCTTCACCGCCAGCAAAAATCCTGACCCCGCGGAAATCGAGATCGAGTTTTTCGAAGTAGGCATGGATATGATCCGGGAGAGTTTTCCAAGCTGCGGACACGGTGTCTTCGAGGAAAACTAAGACTCGGCGTCCGCCGCCTTCAGCGAGCACGTCAGCCAGCGCGGAATTTGCCACAGCGAATGCGTCACGTGTGAAAATCACACGATGTTTGAAGGTTATGGGTATGTCGAAGTCGTGGCGATCCATTAGATCCAAGTGGGCGAGAGCGGTTAGTAATGCCTTTTACCTTACCAAGCCAACCTTTCTTTCCCAAAAGTGGAATGCTGCTGGGATGAATTTTGTCCAATGAGGATGGGATTTTAGATTTTGACGATGCGGCACCAATGCTCATCCTGCGTTCATGTCCGATGAAATTACGCTCTTTGAAAGCCAATGGCTCGGTCTCTATCGCAAGGGACATTGGGACTATGTGCGCCGTCCGAACTCCGATGCTTGTGTCGGGATTCTTGCGATCACGGATCTGGAGGAGATTATATTGATCGAGCAATTCCGCATTCCACTAGGGAAAAGGGTGTTTGAGATCCCTGCGGGTTTGGTGGGTGATGAGCCGGAATTTCGTGGTGAGAGTCTAGCGGAGACGGCGGGTCGGGAGTTGATGGAGGAGACGGGTTATCGGGCGGGATACATTGAGCTCCTCATTTCATCTCCTACTTCTGCGGGCATGACTCCTGAAATCACTCATTTATTTTACGCAACCCATTTGGTTCAAGAAAACGAAGGAGGCGGAAACGTAAGTGAAGATATTACCGTTTATAAAATGCCTCTAACAGAGCTTCGCGGTTTTCTCTCTAAGAAACAATCCGAAGGGTTGATGGTCGATTTCAAAATCCATGCGGCGCTCGCAGCGGCGGGATTGGGGTTTTAAATAAAACGCAGAGTCATAAAATTTTCGTAACGCTCTCCCGGTAAAAGGATGCTGTTAGGGAAGTGGGGCTTGTTGGGAGAATCGGGAAATTTCTGGGGTTCGAGGCAGAAGGCGGAGTTCTCGTGTCCGAAGGGCGAGGCGAGGTATAGCTGGAGGCCGAGTTGGTTGGTGGTGAGTTCCATGATGCGACCCGACGCAGGATCGAAGCAACGGGCGTTGGGTTGTTGGGAAAGCGGATCGAGAACGAAGGTGTGGTCGAAGCTGACGGCAGAGCTTTCGAGGTTTTTCCCTATAGGCGTGGGGGTGTTGAAATCGAAGCCAGTTCCAGCGGTCGAGCGGAGCTCGCCGGTTGGGATTAATGTGGGATCGACTGGAAGGTATTTTTCTGCATGGATTTGCAACTCATGTTGGAGAATGGATTGTTGGAAATCGCCAGTGAGGTTGAAATAGGGATGGCAGGTGAGATTCACGGGAGTCGCTCGATCGCTGGTGGCGCTGGCTTTCCAAGTGAGGAAATTTTCCCCAAGGATGTAATCGACCGTCACATGCATATTGCCGGGAAATCCTTCTTCGCCAGCGGGGGAATGATAGGAAAAGCGAACCGCGTGATCGGAGAGGATTTCGGTTTCCCAAACAACTTTGCTGAAACTTTTGAAACCTCCGTGGAGGTGATGATTGCCTTGGTTTTGGGTGAGTTGGTGAACCATGCCGTCGAGGGTGAATTGCCCGTTCGCGATGCGGTTCGCGTAGCGCCCGATCGTGCAGCCGAAATGCGGATCGTTTTTTGACCAACCCTCTTCACTGTCAAAACCAACGAGGATATTTTCCATCCGACCCTCACGATCCGGCACCCAAAGGCTTCTCAAAGTAGCGCCTAGGGGGTGGACGGTGGCGGTAATTCCAGATGGGTGACTTAGCGTGATGGATTTCGATAACGACATGAAGCGGTGGATGAGTGTTAACATTCTAGGCTTTTGGGGAAAGCTGGAATGTTGACTGATGTGAAGACGGAGGGAAATTTTCACCACGGAGACATGGAGAGCGCAGAGATTTCTCAATTAAATGAAGGGATACTGACGGACGTCTCTACATTCAGGCTTAGAGTTTAAAATTTAGAATTTCTGATTTCTTCTCTGCTCTTGCGGTGGGAAGGAAGATGCGTAACATTCATTTCATGCAAGCGGTGACCGATAGATTAAAGAATTTCCTACAGTTTGTGGCTGTAAAGCTGATTGATAAGCCGGAGCAGGCACAGTTGAAAGTCGCTGAACTCGGGCCGAAACGCTTGAGGTTCAAGCTGGTTCTGGGCCGGGAGGACGTTGCGATGCTGATTGGCCGGAATGGTTTCACGGCTTCAGCGATTCGCAGTGTTCTCAAAGCAGCAGCAGAGAAAGAGGGCGTGCAAGTGTCCCTGCAGATCCATTCTCATGAGGAAGAAGCCGAGTTGATGGCGAGGGAGGCTTAATATTTTCACTAGCGCGACTGGAGTCACGCGGTCCGAGAGATTTGAAATTTAAAACTCCGAGGATGTTTTTTACTGTAATTCCTCTGGTTTCGTGCAATCCATCCCGCGCGCGTAGGGCTTTCCGGACGAATCCAAAACCCCGCGATCTAGATTTTACCTTCCATGTCTGTTGAACTGACCCGCAATTTCTCCATTATCGCCCATATTGATCATGGGAAAACGACGCTTTCCGATCGTTTGATGGAAATGACTAGCACGGTGACGATGCGTGAAAGTTCTGCCCAACAACTCGACTCCATGGATCTGGAGCGGGAAAAGGGGATTACGATCAAATCCCACCCCGTGGCGATGGAATATAAGGCCAAGGACGGGAAAACCTACAAACTCAACCTACTCGATACGCCGGGTCACGTCGATTTCTCGTATGAGGTCTCGCGTGCATTGGCGGCGTGCGAAGGCGCGATCCTGATGGTGGATGCTGCGCAGGGCGTGGAAGCTCAAACCGTTGCGAACCTTCATCTTGCGGAGCAGCAGAACCTTAAAATCATTCCGGTTCTTAACAAAATCGACCTCCCTGCGGCGGACGTGGCGAAGTGCAAAAAGCAGCTTGAGGACATTCTCTGCATTCCCGCCGAGGATTGCATTCCTGCTTCGGCCAAGGCCGGGATAGGGATTGAAGAAATTTTAGAAGCCATCGTCGCCCGTGTGCCAGCACCGGTGGAAAATCCTGATAAGCTCCTGCGCGCAACGGTTTTCGATTCGCTCTACGACACTTACCGCGGCGTGGTTTCCTACGTGCGGGTGTTTTCCGGAACCGTCAAACGCGGCCAGAGGGTAAAACTTTTCGCGACAGATAAAACTTACGAGATCAAAGAGGTCGGCGTGTTCACTCCGAAAATGAGTGCACGAGATATCCTGCGGGCAGGCGATGTAGGATACGTTATCGCGAACATGAAATCCGCCAGCGAGGTGAAGATCGGCGATACGATGACCGATTCCACTCACCCTTGCCCGGAAGCGTTGCCGGGTTATAAAGAAATTCAGCCTATGGTTTTCTCTGGAATCTATCCGGTGGATTCATCGGATTACGAGGCCTTGAAAATGGGAATGGGCAAACTACAGATCAACGATCCCGCATTCACCTTTTCTCAAGAGAGTTCGACCGCGCTCGGCTTTGGTTTCCGCTGCGGTTTCCTTGGCTTGCTGCACATGGAGATCATTCAGGAAAGGCTGCGCCGCGAGTTCGATATGGATGTGATCTCGACCTATCCATCGGTCATTTACCACGTCGATCTAACCGATGGGACAAAAGTGATCGTCGATAATCCTACCTTGTTTCCAGATACCCAAGTTATTCAGGAAATCCGCGAACCTATAGTGAATGTCTATATCATGGTTCCTGGTGAATACATCGGCGATATGATGCAGCTTGTGTTAGAAAAGCGTGGAGAAGTGACGAACACCGAAACCATCGATGACATGCGCGTGATGCTTTCATGCGTGTTGCCGCTTTCAGAAATTCTCGTCGATTTCAACGATCGCCTGAAATCCCAAACCAAAGGTTACGGATCGATGGATTACGAGCACGCCGGCTATCGCGAAGCGAAAATGGTCAAAATGGACATGCTAATCGCCGGCGATCCTGTCGAAGCGTTCTCCACGATCGTGCATCGCGATAAAGCAGAGGGCTACGGTCGCAAACTTGCGGAGCGCTTGAAAGAAGTCATTCCCTCTCACCTTTTCGTCGTCGCCATCCAAGCCGCAGTCGGCGGAAAAATCGTCGCCCGCGAATCCATTTCCGCGATGCGTAAAAACGTCACCGCAAAATGCTATGGCGGTGACATTTCTCGTAAGCGTAAACTGTTAGAGAAACAGAAAGAAGGAAAGAAGAAGATGAAGATGTTCGGTAAAGTGAACATTCCGCAAGACGCCTTCATCAAAGTGCTGAAAAGCGGAGATTGATTTTTAAAGGTAGGGTCAACCAGCTTGGTTGATCGAAGATTTAAGAGCTATTCTCTTTCTGAATGCGTGGCGAGACGCCACTTACACGGCCTGCTGCGCGACGCAGCAGCTACGGCGTGGTAGGAATTTGGAAATCCGGAATCATCAACGCGTCTGACGTAGCTTTCCTCACCTTCATAGCCACGGCTACGACGGACAAGTTTTTGAATGAAGAAAATGTCGACTCCGGAGCTTACGGATTAGCGAGCTACTGGACGAGAGTGGGCAGCCGATGGCAGCCTCTCCTTGGGGGTGGGTATTTACTACTCGCTATGGGCTGTGTAGCGGCCATATTCTGAGGTTTTGGAAAAAGGAATGTTCCGTTATTTCCGTGAAGGTTGAATGAAAGAAAAGCACGAGGATACAACGAATCCGCCAAGAGCCGTCTGGAAGAAAGACGGTGAAAGGTTGATTCTATCTTTGTCGGGCGACTGGCTACAGGGAAGCGCGGCGGATCTGGAAGAGGATAAAGCCGCAACTGAGAAAAATGCAGCGAAATGGCCGGATGCTTTTGAGACGCAGGATCTGGGGGAATTTGATTCGATGTTGCCGGCGTTTTTACTGAGGAACGTGCGGGAAGCGGAAGTAGAGAATCCGGGGCTGGAAGGTTTGCCCGAGGAACTTCGGGGTTTGATGGAACTTGCGCTCAGTGTTCCGGAGCGGAGTGAGGCGAAGGCGCAGGAAGATGATGCGGCGGGATTGGTTGCGCTGGGTTTGAAAGCAAAGCTGGCTTGGGAATCGGTGCAGTCTCTGTTAGAATTTATCGGTGACGTGGTGTTGGCGACGTTGAGATTTTTCGTGGGGAAGTCGAAGTTCCGATCGCAGGATTTCTGGGGTGTGATGCAGGAGTGCGGGGTCAACGCCTTGCCCATCGTTGCGCTGATCAGTTTTCTGATAGGAATGATCCTTGCCTTTGTTGGAAATGTGCAGCTCGCGAATTTCGGAGCAAGCATCTACATTGCGGGTCTGGTCGGAATTGCGATGGTGCGTGAAATGGGCGTGATGATGACGGCGATCATCATGAGCGGCAGGACGGGTGCCGCTTTCGCCGCACATATCGGAAGCATGAACGCGAACCAAGAAATCGATGCGCTGAAAACGTTCGGTTTTAATCCCTTCGATTACCTCGTTCTTCCGCGTGTTTTCGCGCTGGTGTTGATGATGCCGTTGTTGACGATCTATTCGAATATCTTCGGCATTCTCGGAGGGATGTTAGTTGGAGCGGCGGTTGGAATTCCACCAGCCTTGTTTTGGACAGAGATGCTGACGGTCGTTGATCTGACTCAGGCTTCGTTGGGCGTGATCAAGAGTGTGTTTTTTGGAGCTACGATTGCGATCGCCGGTTGCCTTCAGGGAATGAAATCCGGAGGATCATCGGCAGCGGTCGGTAAGGCGACGACGCGGGCAGTGGTGGCTTCGATTACAGCGATCATTATTATGGATTCGGTTTTCGCGTTCATCTTCACCATTTTGAAAATCTAACAAACATGGAGAATTTAAGCAAAGACGCGATGATTTCAGTGAGGGACTTGAAGATGGCTTTTGGCTCCTTTGTGGTCATGGAGAATCTGAATTTCGATGTCCAGAAGAAGGATATTTTCGTGATCATGGGCGGAAGCGGTTGTGGGAAGAGCACGTTGCTTAGACACATGATCGGACTCAAAGAACCTGAACAGGGAGCTGTCTTTTACGAGGGAGAAAATTTCACAGAAGCGGAAGCAGAAGAGCGGAGGAAATATATTCGGCGATTTGGGGTGATGTATCAGTCAGGTGCGCTTTGGTCATCGATGACGCTAGCGGAAAATATCACAATGCCGATCGAGGAAAACACGGATCTCACTGCGAAGGAGATCCGGGATCTGGCATACTACAAACTGGCACTGGTTGGGCTCTCGGGTTACGAGGATTATTATCCGGCGCAAGTCAGTGGCGGGATGAACAAGCGGGCAGGGATAGCAAGGGCGTTGGCGCTGGATCCGGAAGTGCTATTTCTGGACGAGCCAGGGGCTGGGCTCGATCCACTGAGCTCGCAACGGTTGGATGAGCTAATACTCCGTTTGCGCGATTCACTGGGCTCGACCTTTGTGATCGTGACCCACGAGCTTGCAAGTATCTTCGCGATCGCTAACAATTCGATATTCCTCGATACGGCGACAAGAACTCAGGGAGCGACGGGTGATCCGAAGGAGCTGCGTGACCAGACGGAAAACGAGACCGTTCGATTATTTTTAAACCGCGGCGAGAACGATAAAACTAAAGACCAGTCATGAGTAAGAAAACGAATTCGACACTGATAGGCCTTTTCACATTGGTCGGGTTGCTAATTGCAGGCGGCGCACTTGTGCTGCTTGGAGCCGGGAAGTATTTCGAGAAGTCTCACAAGGTATTGCTGTATTTCGACAAGAGCGTAAACGGCCTACAGGTCGGTTCCGACGTGAGGTTCGGCGGGGTACGCATCGGCAAGGTTTCATCGATCAGCGTGATTATCGATACGAAAGAGAACCGCAAGATCATTCCAGTTGTGGTGGAACTAACAGAAAATGAGTTGGCCAATATTTCGGGAGGAAATAAAGGGGTGTTGGATTTCACCTCAAAGGATGGAGTTCGGCGAGCAGTTCAGGAGGGGTTGCGAGCGGGTATGAAGCAGCAGAGTCTGGTGACGGGGCAGTTGTATGTGGAGTTCGATATCAAACCTGATGTTGAGGGATTCATTTACGAAGCGACGGGTGAAGAAGAGTATCCAGTGGTTCCGACGATACCGACGGAGATCGACGAGTTGATTTCCGGAATTACTGATGGGCTTAAGAAAATTACCGATCTGGAGCTGGATACTGTTATCGATGAGATGAGGGAGGTTTTAAAAACCACGAATGAGAAAATTTCTGAGCTGGATCTGAAAGAGGTAAGCGCAAATCTAACAGAGATAACGGAAGATGTGAAAGGATTCACCAGTGACGAGAAACTTACCAGCTCCCTTGAGAATCTAGACGCTACTCTTAAAGAAATGCGCGCGTTGACTGAGAAGGCGAACAAGAACATTGATCCGCTGTTGGCCGATCTCACGGAGGTCGCCGAGAGCACGAAGGAGAGTATCAAGAAGATCGATGCGATGGCAGAGGACCTTTCCAAAGTAACGGATCCGCGTTCGCCGACGCTTTTAAAATTCCAGAATCTGCTACATGATACCGAGCAAACCTCCAAGCAGTTGCAGGAATTGTCTAACGATCTCAAACGTAACCCCAGCAGTCTGCTGCGAGGAAAGGAATCCCAATGAAAAAACTTTTAATCATATTCATCCCAGTTTTTCTGGGCTCGTGCAGTGTCAAAGATGATGCTGTGCGCTATCTTTTGGAACCGTCGATTTCTCAGAGTTCTGCGAGTTCATCGCGGCCTGGGGTTGCGATCGCGCGGCCAACGCTTCCCCCGTATCTAGAGAGATCCGAACTTGTGACGCGATCTGGAGCGGGGACGTTGGAGATTCATGAGAAAGAACTTTGGTCAGAGCCACTCGACAAAGGAATATCGCGGGTTGTCGCCGACAATCTACGGAGGCTAACCAGATCTACGAACGTGCAGCCTGCGGAAAATTTCGTCGCACAGGATTACGTAACACTCGTGGAGATTCGGATCGAACGGTTCGATCCTTTACCGGACGGTTCAGTCGTTCTCGAATGCACGTGGAAGGCGCAGCCAGTGGGCGGTGGGGACGCTTCTATGAGATCGTTCAGCACAACGGTTCCCGTGTCAGCGAGCGCGGATGTTGGGATGAAAAATGGCAAGCAATCGAGGATTCCCGCGATGAACGAGGCGTTGGCGCGGCTTTCAAGAACGATCGCTAAGAGTCTTTAGGTTTCACAAGTCAGTTATTTGGCCTCGGAGACGAGTAAATCGATGAGCGGTTTTGGATCTGTTAGGCCGTGGGGATGGTGATCTCCGTTTTCTTTTGGGAAAAGTGTCACGCGTCCTTTGTTTTGCTCCCAGAACTCGACGAGTTTTCCTGCATTATCTTCGTAGGGAACGGTGCGATCTGCGGTGCCGTGGCATGAAATGAGTAACACGTCGGCCTTGATGGCGGGGAGAAGTTGATCGGTTGGACGGATGGATTTTTCGAGAGCGGTTTCGTCGTCGGCAAAACCGAACTCGGTTTTATATTTCGCCCAATCGCCTTTGCTGCCGTTGCTCTTTTTGGTGAGTTGAAAGCCACCGGGCCAGGAGCGGATATCGCAGACGCCGTTATCGAGGTAAAGAATACTGGCGCGATCCGGATGAAGGCGGACCCATGCGTTCACATATAGGCCACCGCGTGAGATACCGAGCAAAGCGGGTTTAGCGGAAAGCCCGCGTTTCTCGTGGAGTTCGGTGTAGAGTTTTTCCCAAACCGCCATGGAATTTGGAGAACCGAATTTGTTGCTCTGTGAGACGTAAACGACGTGCCAGCCCTTTTCGACGAGGCCGGATTCCAGTGTTTGCAAATGCCCTGCGAACTCACCGATCCAAAGCCATGGTTTTCCCTCTGCCGGGGTGGTGGGTATTTTCAAGGAAACCTTTGCTCCATCGATTTCGAAATTCTCCGACGTCGCGGCGTGGGACGAGCTAAATAAAATGAGAGTAGCAAATGCGAAGTTGAAAAGTGTTTTCATGGGGTTGACGGGATGATGGATGTTAGATTTTAAAAGTAAAATTACCAAATGATATCTGCGACGACGGGTCGGTGATCAGAACCTAGATCAGGACCCACCCAACGGTCGCGGCAATAAATTGGACGATTCTTTGTAGGGCGAAACATCACGTGATCGATGGGGATAGAGATGATTGGATTGGCATTCATCCAAGTGGGCGGGCATGCGTGGCCATCGCTGGAGTCGATCCAACCTGTTTCAAAAAGTGGTCGCATACCGTGGCTCCAGCGGGTGGCGTTGAGGTCCCCGAGAAGTAGGATGGGGTCGGAAATGGCGCGTGTGTGTCGGGCGATCTCTGTTAGAAACGCATCGCGCTCGGAGGACCAAAATTCAGAACTCGGCGGAACGGGATGGGCTCCAAAAAGGGTAAATTCACCTTTGGGGCTGGAGATTTTTGCAATAAGTAACGGCAGTTCCATTTTGCCACAGGGTTCGATGCTATGTTTCAAGATCGGGAGCTTCGAGTAGAGTGCGAAGCCAAAGTTTCCTTCGACGATGTGTTCGATAACGTGCGGGTGACTGGTGCTCAAAGGTTTCAATGCGACAGCCCAAACGGGATCGACTTCGGGAAGGAAAATGAGGTCAGGATCGGTTTTGCGAATCCAGCGCAGTGCATCGTCGTGTCGCTTGTTCGCGCTGAGCACATTGAAGGTGGCGACGCGAAGTGAGGATCCGCCGGGATCTGTGCCGGGGTTTCGCCAAGTTGGGGTGATCCGGGCGAGTGGCAAGATCAGCATTACTCCGGCAAGCGCCGCGAGACGAAAAGATTTCAAAGCTAACAGCGCAACGCTCAATAGGACGAGTGCAAAGAAATACTGCCATTGGAAATGGTTAAAGAGATCGAGCAACCACCAGTGACTGGCGAACAGGCCTAGAATGGAAAATAGACTCGTTAGAACAGCAGCCCTAGCGAGTATAGGTGCAGGTTTAGGAAGTAAGAAACCACGCCATGTCATGCGAAGGATGATGAAGTGGAGTGGGAGGTTTGCAAGATACGATCCGCTGAATTGGAGTAATATATGTGAAAAGGGTAATTCTTCTTAGTAATACTAGTTAGATATGAAACGTCTAAAAATATAGAATACATACCTTATATTTTTTGCATTGCGCGTTTCAATACGTTATTGAGTGACTCAGTGGTGATGGGTTTACTGAGGTAATCATCCATTCCAGCGGCAAGGTATTTTTCACGGTCGCCTTGCATGGCATGAGCGGTCATAGCAATGATCCACGGACGAGATTCTGGGGAGAAATTATCATGAATGCGCTGGGTAGTTTCAATCCCATCAAGATTTGGCATTTGGATATCCATAAATAGGATGTCGTATGGATCGTGCATCAAGAGTTCTAACGCTTCGAGTCCATCGGAAGCCATTGTGCAAGTGTAGCCGATTTTTTTGAGTAGCAACGTAACGACGCGTTGGTTCACAGGATTATCTTCTGCAACTAAGATCCGTAGATGATCTGAGCTGATTTGTTCCGTTTTGACCTTAGGTGCTTCATGATCAATAGGATCGGGAATGAAAGATTTTGGTGGAACTTCGAAAGGGATTTTAAATTGAAAATCTGAACCTTGACCGAGTTTTGATTCCACCCAAATTTCGCCACCCATAAGTGTGACTAAGCGATGGCAGATTGCCAAACCCAGACCGGTACCACCATACTTGCGGTTCACTGAGGCATCGACTTGAGAGAAGGCTTGGAATAAGCGACTGATTCGCTCAGTTGGGATGCCAATGCCGGTATCTCTTACCGATACAAGTAACTCGGGTTTTGATTGATTAGATTTGGTCAGGCTTGCGGAGATGACGACTTCGCCCTCTGAAGAGAATTTCACCGCGTTAGCAATGAGGTTAATCAGGATTTGGCGTAGGCGAATGTGATCGCCAACGATATGAGATGGAACGTCTTCTCCGATGATGAGACGCATTCTGAGGTCTTTTTTGAAAGCTGTCTGCATGTTGATATCCAACGCATTTTTCAGACACGTTCTCAGGCAGAAAGGTAGATGTTCGAATTCGAGGTGCCCTGACTCAATTTTCGAGAAATCTAGGATATCGTTGATGAGTGCAAGGAGGGATTCACCGCTAGTTTTTATCGTTTCGACGAATTCTTTTTGCTCAGAGTTTAGAGTCGAATGTTGGAGTAACTCGGCCATGCCTATAACAGCATTCATCGGAGTGCGAATTTCATGACTCATGTTGGCGAGAAATTCTGCTTTGGCGCGAACTGCATCGTTTGCAGCACTTGCGAGTTTCTCGGAATGATCTTTGGATTTTTGGAGTATGAGGTTGCGCTGGCGTAATTCGATTTCAGTCATTACCAGCGCGGAGAGATCTTCTAATAGTTTGATATCAGAGTCCTTCCAAATACGAGGCTTGTTGTCGATGACGCAGAATGAACCAAGCGTATAGCCATTTACGTCACGGATGGGACAGCCGAGGTAGGCCGTAACCAAGCCATCCAATGTTGATAGATTATCGCAGACGATAGGATTCTCCTTGGCGTCCTCGACGATAAGCGCTTCACCGGTCGTGACGACGTGTTTACAAAATGAACGATCCAGAGGAGTTTCGCGCTTTTCCAGTAAAGGACCGGTTAGTCCCACAGCTGATTTGAAGAACTGGCGATGATCATCAACCAAGGAAAGTAGTGCCACAGGGGCATTCATAAGCTTTGCCGCTAGACGGGAGACTCGGTCGAAATTTTCCTCCGGCTTAGTATCGAGAAGATGCAAATGATGTAATGCAGCCAAGCGATCAGGATCATCAATTCTTTGAGGAGAAGACATGGGGTTTAGAATTTCGCGTAAACGAATGCGCTGATTAATTTAGACTATATCCCGGCGAAGTGAATGATAATCTCGATTTATCGGGTTTAATATTGGGTGGATATTTAAAGAAAGATGTATCGCAGGATAAAAATGAATTGAGTAATATATAGCTAATGAAAGTTCTCTTTGCTGATGACGATGTCATTTTGCACCGAGTTTTGGTGCACAGACTCAACCGCGAAGGCATTACTGTAGAATCGGCATTCAACGGTAGGCAGGCGCTTGAAATGGCAGAGAAGAATCCGCCGGATCTAATGATTTTAGACGGAATGATGCCTGAGCTAGATGGTTTTGCGGTGTTGCGTGAATGCAAAAGCCGCGATGATTTGAAGGATATTCCGGTGGTGATGCTGACGGCGAGAAATCGTGAAAATGACATCGTTGGGGCCCTAGAAGAGGGTGCCGTTGATTACCTGACTAAACCGTTTAGTCCCGGGGAGTTGGTTGCACGATTGAAGCGGTTGCTACATTCTAAGAAGTGATGAAATTTTTTATCTTAAGCTATTGTTTGGTTCCAGTGTTCGCCGTTGCAAGTCCTTTGCAGCGGGGCATGGAGGCAAAGACTAATGGTGATTTTGAGTTGGCGACGCGTGAGTTAGGAGCAGCGGTGAAAGTTCAGCCAGAAAACTCCGAGGCCTGGTTGCAATACGGCACGGTGTTAGGTTGGCAAAAACGATATGATGAGGCTCTGGTGGCGATAAATCGTGGTTTAGAAATTTCTCCAAAAAATTATGAGCTACAAATGGTGCGTGGAAGAGTCATTGCATGGCAGGGTAATTTTAGTGAGGCAACTGAGGTGTTTGCAGAATTAGCCAAGGAGTATCCTGATGCGGAAGAGATTTTGGTGATGCAGGGGCGAATCGCAATGTGGTCTGGGCGCTCAGATCAAGCGGAGGGATTCTACCAAAAAGTAATCGCTAAAAATCCAGAGCAAGTGGATGCACTCACGGGTCTGGGAGACGTAGCGCTAGAGCGGAAAAAGCATGATGAGGCAGAAAAGTTTTTTTTACGCGCGTTAGCTTTCGATCCCTCGCCAGATATTCAGGGTCGGCTGGATCGCATGGCACAGGAGACGTTTAACCGTATCGATTTTGGAATAACTGCAAGTAATTTTGCGGGTGGCGGGCGATCTGATTGGTGGTCATATTGGACTCAATACAGTGCGCAAACAGCTTTGGGTGTGTTTTGGGGTAAGTTAGAACAAGGCGAACGGTTCGATGAGGCTGATTATATTTTGGAAATCGGCTGGGAACGTAAAATATTAGATAATTTGCAAACGCGGATGTTTGTTGGCGGTTCGCCAGATGCATTTTGGGCGGCGAATTGGTATGCGGAAACGAATTTGCTCTGGAAGCCGCAGGAGGAGTTTCCGGGGATAATCGCAGAGTTCAAGTATGCAGACTATGTGCCGCGTGGGGTTTTTACTTCGCGATTGGGTATCGAGCAGGAATTTGACGATGGCTGGAAAACTTCGCTAAGGTGGGTGAATCAACAATTTGAAAGCGGTGACCCGACCAACGGATGGATTTTAGCGGTAAACAAAGAATATGATTCCGGATACGGTTGGGTGCTGGGAGTTGCTCAAGGGGCGGAGTCCTTGGATGGACAGGCATTAGTTGCCGCCGCTGTCCTAGATTCTACAACTTACTTCGGCGGTATCCGTGGACCTATTAATGACAACTGGGGCTGGCGAGTGGATTTCGAATTTGAAGATTACGATGTTGGAGCGAATCGCCGGGGACTCGCTTTCGGCGTTCACTGCAAATTTTAGCTGATACCTATTCTTCGTAATGATTTTCTTGAAAGTGATATGGATGTCTGCAGCCGTTTTGATTGCAGCGGCCATTTGTTTTTGGATCGGCTTACTGGTTGTGCATGTGTTTGCAGAGCGTAAAGATCGGCGCTCGGCTGCTTACGCTGATGTATGGTTAGATCTTTTATTGGATGTAATGGATGGCAGCGAGTCGCCTGAGATTTTACCCGTTCCAAAATCGTTAGAAGAAACAGAGGCAGTGATCGGTTTGCTGAGATCATTAACCGAGCGATTTTCAGGTTCATACGGCGACCGGATGTTGATGGTTTTGAGGCAAATCCGGGCGGTAGACTATGGGATGCGTTTGCTGCGCTCGAGGCAAACGAATAACAAGGTGCGTGGTTGTGCTCTACTGGGTTGGTGTGGGCCAAATACAAAAGTGGATTATGCTTTGAGAGATATGTTGGAGCATCACGATGCAAGAGTGGTCTTAGAGTCCGCGTCAGCATTGGTGCGGCGGGGAGTTATTCACGATATTGTGATTATGGTGCATGCTCTTTGTAGAAACCGCGCGGCGAAGTCCCTGCTTGCGCATGATTTATTCAGAAGGTGGGGAGCAGCGGAAAAGAGTGATTGGTCTGATTTATTGAAATCTGAATGGTCAGATGATGGCTGGGTTCTTTTGTTGCTGGCAGCAGGTGCCTCCGGACGTAGTGAATGGACAGATTTGATAGCGAAGCACGCAAATCACGAATCTCCCATTGTGGTGAAAGCAGCGCTCTGCGCGTTGGAAAATTTAGGTGAGCCAAAAGGCGCGGTGATAGCAGGTATCGCGTGTGAGCACACGAATGCACAGGTAAGACGTCAGGCAGTGAAAACCTTAGAGGCCTGCGGAGAATTAGATGGATCTTATGTCTCACTGCTCAAGTTACTCATGGATGAGTCATTCGAGGTGAGACGGGCGGCTTTTGATGGAATCATTAAACTAGGGGGAAGATCGAGATTGTCTGAATTGGTGCCGGTAGATCATTGGCAAAGTGAATTGTTTAAGGAGGAAGGAATTATCGCGCCGTGATGGACTGGCTGTCATGGAACTGGCAATCGTGGGTTGTCTCGTTTGTGTGGGTGGTGGGAATGATTATTCTCACGCTACAAGCTTTTCAGAATACGATATACATATTGCAGCTGCTGCGCGCGATACCTGAATTTTTAGGATCTACACGGAGAGCAACACGGTTGCGTGAATGGTGGCTTTTGACATCGGAAGTCACTCCGCCTGTGACTTTGCTGGTTCCTGGATACAACGAGCAGGCGACGATTGTTGAGAGTGTGCGATCACTACTCACGTTGCAGTACCCAGAATTGGAAATCATTGTAATCAACGATGGTTCTAAAGATGAAACCTTGCAGCGGTTGATCGTAGCGTTTGATTTAAAGTTAATCCCAAAAGCATTGCCTCGTCGTGTTGACTACAAACCTGTGCGTGGGGTGTATGGGACGCCACGTCTTCCAGGTTTGTTGGTTGTCGATAAAGAAAACGGAGGAAAGGCTGATGCTCTGAATGCTGCGCTTGATTTGGCGCGGCATACACTAGTTTGTTCTGTAGATGCGGATTCATTGTTAGATGCGGAATCTTTGTTGAGAGCAGTGCGGCCCTTTATTGATGAGCCCGATGAAACTGCCGCTGTCGGGGGGACGATTCGTGTGGTAAATGGCTGCGAGGTTCACGCTGGACAAGTGATTGAAGTGCGAGCGCCCAGAAAGCTGGTAGAGTTATTTCAATCCGTGGAATACATCCGCGCGTTCTTGATGGCTCGTATGTCATGGACGAGGAGTAATACGGTCACGATCATATCCGGAGCATTTGGAATTTTTCACCGTGAGAGACTATTAGCAATGGGTGGCTATGCACATGGAACAGTTGGCGAGGATATGGAGTTGATTGTGAGAATGCATAGGCATTCGCAGGAAACCGGTGAGCCGTTGCGCGTGTGGCATGTGCCGGATCCAGTTTGTTGGACAGAAGCGCCTGACACGCTGAAAGTTCTGGGAAGGCAAAGAACTCGTTGGCAGCGTGGGTTATGTGAAACGCTGTGGCGTCATCGTAATATGATAGGTTCACCGCGTTATGGTTCCGTGGGAATGTATTCGTTACCGCAATTATTGTTTTTCGATGTCATCAGTCCGGTGCTTGAAATTATTGGCCTATTGATGGTTCCGCTCTGTACTATCATAGGTATTCTCAGCATCGAGTTCTTCATTGCTTACTGCGCGCTCGTTTTCGGTTTTGGGATTTGCCTGAGTTTGGGTGCATTTGTTTTAGCGGAGTTTTCACTGCGCAGGCACGGCAGAATCTCAGATATTTGGTGGATGGGATTTGGAGCGATCGCAGAAAATTTTGGCTACAGGCAGTTGAATAGCGTTTGGCGCGTGATGGGTATCTGGCAATTTTTTAAAGGCAAGCAGGGCTGGGGGGATATGCAGCGGAAAGGGTTTCAAGCCAAACCCAAGAACTGAAAGCTCCACGATTTACATCAAATTAATATCTGCAAGAGCAGCTTGAGTTAGTGGCATGAGCTGTTGGATACGTTGCAAAGTAGCTTCGCGTTGGGCGTTATCATTGTCTTTATGTTCTGCGTTGCGGAATTCATCTGCGAGAGCAAGAAATCCCAAGGTGGCGGTAGCTCCTACTGAGCGGTGAGCTGCTGCTTTCCAAGCTGCCGCATCATCATCGGATATCGCCTGCTTCATAACAGCTATACGCGTTGCGATTTCTTCAAAGCAGCTACTAATTAATTCTCGATCTAATTCTGGTTCTCCAGTCAAACACTCAATCAGTTGGTTTTTATCGAGAATTTGCATAGGTGTGATTTTGAGAATGCTGTATTTTTTGTGATTACTGCTTAGCAGAACGACGCAAGTTTAGTTCTTTGCTTGCGCGTAGCAAGGCATCAGTGATTGCCTTGCTGTTTATGGGCTTACTTATATAGTCGTTCATACCTGCCTGCAAACAGAGTTCACTATCACCTTCGAGCGCATTTGCAGTCATTGCAATGATCCAAGGGCGTGACTCTTTAGAATATAGTTTACAGATTTCTCGTGTGCACGTGAGTCCATCCATTTCGGGCATTTGAACATCCATGAAGACAACATCAAATGGATGGCGGTTGATCGATTCGAGAGCTTCAATTCCATTGTTAGCTATTTCTGTTGTGTAGCCTAGACGTCCAAGAAGAAGTTGAGCAACGCGTTGGTTGATGGGTAGGTCCTCGGCTAGTAAGATTCTGAGCGGGTAATCTTTGGCAAGATATGATTCTGTGGAGCTTTCTGATTTTACATTCGCACCTGGTAATTGCGGAGTTTGAAATATTTCAACCAGAGCTTCGAAGAGGGCTACAATCTTGGTTGGTTTGACGAGTGTTTTAGAAACGTCGGCGCCATCGAAGCCTTTTCTTTCATCTCCCAATGAGGTAAGAGCTAAGAGGGGGAGTTGACTGCGGTTGTATCGTTTTCGTATTTCCGAAGCCAGTTCATAGCCATCCATTTCAGGCATTTGGACATCTAGAATAACTAGGTCAAATATCTCTCCTTTGTCCAAGTGTTCTAGTGCCTCTTTACCGGAGGCTAAAGCTAGAGGAATCATGCCCCAATTCTTGATCTGTAGGCTAAGGATTCGGCGATTGGTCGCATTGTCATCCACAATTAGAACACGTTTTCCTTGGATGTCCGCTGGTGGTGAAACTTGCTTTGTATTTGGTGAGCAGATCGCTGCTTTAGAAGGTATTTGAAAATGGAATGTAGAGCCTATTCCTGGCGTTGATTCGACCCAGATTTCACCGTTCATGAGGGTCACAAGGCGCGCGCTGATCGCGAGGCCAAGACCAGTGCCGCCGTATTGTCGAGTGGTTGAGGCATCAACTTGGCTGAAGGATTTAAAAAGTCTGTTGAGTCGATCTTTAGGAATACCAATCCCAGTATCACTGACTGCAAAATGGACTCTTTGTTCGATCTCGCCCTCAATATGGATTTCAGAGTTGGATATTGTGACTAAGACTTCGCCTTTCTCTGTAAATTTCACTGCATTGCTCAGCAGGTTGGAGATAATCTGGCAAAGTCGTGTGCTGTCTCCATAAATAGCTTGGGGTACGTCTTCTTCGATCGATACGAGCAGATCCAGTCCCTTTTTCGTAGCGGGTCTTGCCATAAGATCCAAGGCGCTTTCTACAGAATCACGTAGATTAATAGGTATGTTTTCAAGTTCTAGATTTCCGGATTCGATTTTAGAAAAGTCCAGGATGTCGTTGATTAGAACCAATAAAGTTTCTCCGCTATTTCGGATTACGTTTACGAAATCTTCTTGTTCCGCATTGAGTGCAGTGTGTTGAAGTAATTCAGTCATTCCAATTACGGCATTCATCGGGGTTCGGATTTCATGACTCATGTTAGCAAGGAAGTCAGCTTTGGCTCGGTTTGCTTGCTCCGCTGAATCTTTTGCTTCATCTAATGCAATCCTCTGTATATGATCTTCAGTGGTATCTTGCAATGCACCACGTAAAGCAACGGTAACACCATCTACGCGTATAGCTTCGCCCATGGCTCGCACCCATTTTTTATTTCCTTTAGCGGTAATAAATGGGAGCTCTATATCGTAAGGTGTTTCTTGTTCAATCGCAATTTGTACGAGATTACTGATCGTTTTGGCAGCCTCTCCAGGATAGAAAGAAATCGCTGTCGTTAGAGTTGGAACATAATCTTGATCTACCTCATGGATCGAGCGTATTTGATCGCACCAGTAAATGGCATTATCATTAGCGATATTGAGTTCCCATGTTCCGACTTTAGCTAGATTTCCGGTATTTATGAGTGCTCTAGTTTGTCTCTCCGCCTCAAGTTCGGCGGTATATTGGTCAGTTACGTCTCGGTGAGTGCCTACCATTCGGAGTGGCTTGCCATCGTTAGAGTAGCTGACTACTTTGCCGTTATCGACGATCCAGCGCCAAGATCCGTCGCGATGTTTCATGCGATGACGAGTTTGGTATTGTTGCGTTTCTCCAGAGAAATATCTTTCAAGCGCTTCTTGGGCCATTGGCAAATCATCTGGATGACAACGTTTGATCCATTCATCTATATGAGGTGTTAGATCTTCAACTTTCTCTCCAAGCATACTTGCCCAGCGATCATCAAATAAAGTGTGCCCAGTTTCAATATTCCAGTCCCATGTGCCGAGTTCACCTGCTGCGAGTGCAAGCGCGGTCCGCTCAGATGCTTCTTTGAGTAATTCTTCGGCTGCTTTTCGCTCAGTGATATCTAGAGTCATGCCCATGAATCCGGTGATTTTTCCGTCATTATCTTTGAGTGGAACAATATCCATATCGATCCAGTAATACTTTCCGCTTTTTGAAGTATTGATGATTTGGTAATGGAACGACTTTCCTTCATCCAAACTCCTATGCATGGCCTTGATTGTTTCTTTATCTGAAAGTTCACATTGGAGTAGCTCGCCTGGTGATTTTCCAAGAGATTCATCTAGCGTAAATCCGGTTAATCGGGTGTATTCTTCATTGGTCCATGTGATTAGGCGATTTTCATCGCAGATGATGACCGCATTTGTTGTGCGGGTGGCTACCATTGCCAGCATCTCAACTCTTTTGAGAGTGGTATTAAGTTCGACGGTAATTTCTTCGGCAATTTCACGAGCTCGCTGTGCAGTGCGTCCCAACGCATAAATGAGTGAGGTAAGTAATAATGTTATGACAATACCTCCAACGCTTGCTCCGTAGACTTCGGCTCGCCCTATGCGCTTAAAAGTTTTTTTCGTGCTAGTAATGATCGTCCAGTTTTCTCCGCCGATAGTGATAACCTTAGATTTGCTTAATAGGCGGTTGTTGTATGCGTTTTCTGTAAATGAATTTCCTTTTTCTGGATTGAGATGGTGATCTGCATCATAAATGAGGTTTTCTGGAGTTTTGTTAGATCCGTTGAAAATTTCAAAATCGATTTCATCTCCAAGATACTCAGTGGTCCCATCAAAAATTCTTGAAGCGACTATGGGCATGAAGGTCCATCCAAGCAGATGTTCTTTACGTTCTTCTTCAGTCGATGGGTTGATTCCTTTATCATAGACTGGAAAGAAAATGAGAAATCCTGGTCCTTCATTTGGTGCTTGGAGCAAAGTTAGAGGTGCTGTTAGGGCTGCTTTCCCAGTGAGCATCGCTCGTTCAGCAGCGGTGCGTCTTAAGGTTTCTTGATTGATATCAAAGCCGATAGCTGGTTGGTTTATAGCGTCGGGCGTAACGTATTCAATAATGTATAAGTCGGCGCGATCTCCAGACGTTTTGATTTCAAAATCAGAATCACCATCGGCACGAGTTTCGGCAAGAAAGGCATCCAAGTCTTGTCTGTGAACGCGACGAATGAAGCCAAGTCCAAGGCAGCCTTTGAATTCGGTATCCAAATCCCTGTCATTGACCATTGCTCTGAACTCGTCTCGATTTACCTTTTCACTGGCTGGCCAAAGCGTACGTGCGCCTCTCAAGCCATAAACGAACTGAGTCACTCGTCTTTCTATTTCGTCATCCAATCTTTCTGATATTGCGTTAAATCGTTGCTGGTCTCTTTGCCTGGCGGATTTTTCTGCTTTCCAAGTTACAAAGCCGCTGATTCCAAGACCGAAGATCAGCAAGAGAGGAATATAGCGCTTGTAATGAATGAATTTGGCGTTGGACATTGGGATTTTTGAAAAGGAGCTATGATGTCAAAAAATCGACTCAGTTTATAATTAGAGGTTTAGTTACAGGTTGTCCCTTATAAGAAATTCTCTGGAATTTATTATAAGTATTCAAGCTTCAATCCACTTCAGGCAGCCCTACTCCACTACCACCGTCGCTAAAGCTATGGAGGTCAAGAAGGCTACGAATGGCATTCTTCGCTTCCTGAAACTGATTCTATGGCTTGCCATTCGTAGCTTCCGGCACGGAAGCGAAGAATGGTGCGCGCTGCAGGGTTCGAACCTGCGACCCCATCCGTGTGAAGGATGTGCTCTACCACTGAGCTAAGCGCGCTAAGGAGGACGGGGAGGATGAAACCGCTGGGTGGGATTTGACAAGCTGATTTGTGATGGAGGACAGAGGGTCAGTATGACTCTTCTTGGTCACTTAATGAGTTTGTTTGCCATAGCAACGAGGGCGTCAGGACTGAACGGCTTCGTTAAGTAACTCGCGGCACCTTGGGCTAGTGCCTTCTGTTCATTCTCATCATCCCGTGAGGCGGTGAGCATGATTACGGGGATATTTTTCAATTGTGGGTCTTGCTTCCAATCCATAAGAGTTTCAAAGCCGCCTTTGCTTGGCATAGATACATCTAAAACAAGTATCTTTGGCTTTTCCTGACGTGCCATTTCCAATGCCTGCAAGCCATCGAAAGCAGATTCAACTTTAAATCCATCTTGACCTAGGAAATAGGATAGAACGCCATGAATCGTGCGATCATCATCGGCGATGAGAATTCTTTTTGGTCCAACAGAGGAACCATTCTCCGGTGTCACGATCCTCGTTTGGTAATCGATTTGGATTTTTTGTGGTGACGCTGGAGCGCTATTTTTTGTTGGTGGAATGATCTTGCGGATTTCTTCGATCAAGGCGGGCGGGTTGATTTTTCCCTTTTGAACGAAATGGGTTGCTCCTTCGTTCCATGCATTTTGAACAATGCCTGAAAAGTAAGATGAGCTAGAGATAATGTATACTGGCAGGTTTTCTAGTTCGGTGTTAGAGCGGATAAACTTGAGAACTCCGATGCCATCGATGATTGGAAGCAAGAGGTCGAGAAGGATGAGATCTGGCTTGTCATGCAAAAGTGCATCGACTGCCCTTTTCCCGTCGTATGCCATAGTGGTTTTGTAACCGGCGCGTTCAAATGCCCGTGCGTATAGGTTAGTCAAAAATTCATCATCATCGGCTATTAGTATGTGTGACATGGGTTTAGTGGGTGAGGTGAATCTTTTATTGTAAACTTATGTGCGAATTCGTAGATGCACGGTTTTTCGAATGTAGTAACTAGCTACTATTTGTTTAGGTTAGTCGAGGGGTTTCGTTTCGAAGTCCGTTGGGTTTACCTAATTGGTTACTAGATGGGATGTTGATAAAGTCGGCCGGAGGCGCGGCTCTCCAGGAAGTTAAAAATAAAAAAGACAGCACGAAAAATATCCGTGCTGTCCTTAACTATACTTACTAACTAGGAAAACTAGAAGTAGAACTTAAGACCTAAGTCGACTTGCTTGGCAATGCCATCGCTGCTGCCGTCGCCGGTCACATTCCAGTCACCGCCAATGGAGGCGTAGATGGCGAGGTTTGAGCGCATGAAGTATTTGATACCTGCATCCATTCCGAGTGTTAAACCGCCATCACCTATATCTGGGTTTGAATAACCGAGGCCACCACGGACGAAAGGAACCCACTTGGTTCCTGTTAGGAAATTGTATTCCGCGAAGACCCCGACACGGTAATCTTTGTTGCTATTGATGCCGGTAATCCCAGCGTCAACACCGAGGAGCCAGTTTGGGGTGACGAAGCGGCCGTAGCTGATGTCAAATGAGTAGTCGGTATTGTCTTCCCAGTTGAGATGACCGCCGAGGCTCAGTTCTTGCACACCGGTATCGAGCATGGGTAGTCCATTGCTGGCGTATTGGTTTTGTTGGGTGTTGTTGGTGGTGACCATGCCGTCTTTACCTGAAGTGGTTGCGGCAAAAGCAGCACCAGTCGAGATGAGTCCGGCAATAGAGATTGCTACCAGCTTGTTGATTGTAGTGATATGTTTCATGTTGTGTTGTTGTTCGTCATCATGAAATGCTCAATCAGAGATGGAGCGAATTCATGACGGCGTTATTAAGCGACATGTGAACAAGTTCCGCTATGAGGTGTACACCCCAGCGGGTAATCCCGTAGTTAAAGGCAATTTTTGTTAGAAAATTACAGCCGGCCGGAGGCGCGGCTCTCCAGTATTATCGATCGAAGAGCGCGAATTTGAGATCGGCTTCTGAGACGACTTCGCCGTTGACGAGGCAGCGGCAAGAGGTTTGGCCGATGTTGCCACGGACTTTGGTGATCGTTGCTTCGGTGATTAGAGTGTCGCCGGGCATGACAGGTTTGCGCCATTTTACGTTATCAGCGGAGAGAAAGTAGCCGATTTTTCCGAGGTTCTCGGGTTTGCGCAGCATGAGGATGGATGAGACTTGCGCCATGCCTTCGAGTTGGAGAACGCCGGGCATGATGGGGTGGCCGGGGAAGTGGCCTTGGAAATAGGGCTCGTTGATTGAAACGTTTTTCAGGCCGGTGCAGGAATGTTCTGCGAAGTCGACGACTCGATCGACCATGAGGAAAGGGTAGCGATGCGGCAGGATGCGCATGACTTCGTTGACATCGAGGACGCTCTCTCCATCGGGGATGGAGATGGGTGCGGGAACCATGGCGCGCATGCGGGCGTATTCCTTTTTCAAAGTGGCAGCCATTTGGGTGTTAGGTCCGTGGCCGGGTTTTACGGCGATAACGTGGCCGAGGATGCGTTTGCCGGAGAGCATGAGATCGCCGATGAGGTCGAGGGCTTTGTGGCGTGCGAATTCGTTAGAAAATCTAACAGGTTCTTTGGACATGACCTCATTACCACGAATGACGACGGCGCTTTCGAGTGAGCCACCTTTGATGAGACCTTTTTCGAGAAGCGGTTTGACGTCTTCATAATAAACGAAGGTGCGTGCTGCTGCGATTTCCTTTTCGTAGGTTTCGGGATTTACCTCGCAGGAGAAATATTGGGTGAAGCGATCATCGGGTCCGACATTGGTGACGGATACGCGGAAGGTTTTGCTAGGGACGATGGTGATGATCGTGCCGTCGCCCATTTCTTGGTGGATGGGCTCGCGGATTTCCCAAACTTTACGGGCTGCGGTTTGTTCTTTTATGCCGGCTTTTTTGATAAGCTCGACGAAGGGGCGGGATGAACCATCGCCGATAGGTGGCTCGTTCGCATCCATTTCGATAAGGGCGTTATCGATGCCCATTCCTGTTAGAGCGGAGATCACGTGCTCGACGGTGTGAACTTTGACTGAACCTTCCGCAAGGGTGGTGGCGCGCTCGACGGTTTGGACTTTATCGACGTCGGCGTTGATGAAAGGTTGATCGGGAAGATCGACGCGGCGGAATTTGAAGCCGTGATTTTCTGGAGCGGGTTTGAGAGTGAGGGAAACTTTTTCTCCGGTGTGGAGAGAGGTTCCTTCGAGAGTGGCGGAACTGGCGAGCGTTTGTTGGCGTGACATGGTGGAGAGTGGGAAGTGCAGAGTGAGCAGTGATCAGTGGGAAGTGGAAGAGGTGTCTGGCTCTTCAGGAGTGGGCTCTGGGTTTTCTGTTAGATCTGACTGGTCAGGCTGATCTGACGGATTTGTCTGATCTTCGGCTGGTTCTGAAGCTTCCTCAGCGGGTGCTTCCGGCACTACTACTTCTGCTGTAGCTTCTGGAGTTGCCTCGGTTGTTGGTTGCTCAGGAGCAGGCTTGGCCTTTTTCTTGGGCGCTTTTGGCTTTTTGGGTTCTGGGGGTTTGGGTGGTTCTTGAACAACGAGGGTGTCATCCGTGTAGAGTAGGATGTGGCCTTGTTGGAGGAGCCAGAAAAGATCGGCGGCGTATTCGGCGGGTGGGGCGGTTGCGCCTTCTGGGAGGACGGCTTTCCAGAGGCCTTCCAATTTTGCGGGAGGGTTTTCGCGAATCCATTTCACCATCTCGCCGGGACGTGGTGCGAGCACGGCATCGAGTGCTAATGCACTCGGGCGGGCTGGGCCGGTGAAAAGTTTGCCTTTGCGTTTGAAGACGGCCATGTGCTCGGCTTCGAGGGCTTTGCAAACGGCGGGAATGAGGATGGCCGCGTGTTTACGGATGTGGTTGCCGGTGCCTTTGAGCCGGGCAAGCAAACCGGGTGATAGGTTTTTTGCAGAAATGGCAGCGGAGACGTTCGCTTTGCGGATGAGTTTGAAGGCTTTATCCAAAAGCTCGGAAGCGATCGCGCGTTCGAATTCCGCGCGGTCGATGAACCATTTGATGTCGGAGGCGGGAGCGGAGGTTTCCTCTGGCGCAGGAGTTTCTTCTGGGGCGGCTGTTTCCTCTGGGGCTTCTGTTGATTCCTCTAGGGCTTCAGGAGATTCTTCCGATCCGTCCGATTGGACAGATTCGTCTGATTCTTCAGTTGGTTCGGGAGTTGGCTCTGGAAGAGGTGCTGCGGAATCGGCCGGCTGCGGCGGGTTGTCCCTAGCTTGAATGTCATCTGCTGTTAGAATCCGCCAGCGGGTTTGGAGTTTCATGCTATCCAACCAAGCGTTGACCGCTTCTTCGGAGCGCTCGGTGCGGATTTTCGCCATGTAGGATTCGAGAGGCATGTGGGAGAAACGCTCGCGGTGGATGCGGCGGATTTCCGATTGGTAGGCGTGGTAGTTCGGAGGTCCGAGCCATTCGCCGGAGATGCCGCATTTGGCAACCGATTGGAAATTTCCTTTCGGTGGATCGATCTCGACGGTGGATTCCTCGATGAATTGATTCCTCCAATCGGCTTTGAGGAAAAATTGCAGGGCTTCTTCTTTGGTGAGGAAGATCGCTTCTTCGAATTTGCAGCGATAGAAGGCGGGGTGTTTTTCTGAAATTTCAAACTGGGCGCGGCAGCGAGCGCGCTCGGCGAGGATGATTTCCGCGACGTCGAAGAGCGGATAAACGCGGGCGACGTGATGGATTTCTTTGCAGACGAGTTGGATGGCGGTTTTGTCTGGAACGAGTGTGACGTTGACGCCTTCTGCGGGGGTGATTTCTTCACGTTGAAGTTCCGGGCGTGGGCCGCCGTTATCGAAATTGCGACGGTTGCCGCCACCTGCCCCACCGCCTTGGCGACGGTCATCGCGTCTGTCGCCTTGGCGAGTATCGCGTTGGTTGCGGTTGTCGCGGCCGCCACGATCATCTCGGCTACGTGGAGTGAAATCGCTTTCTTTGGGTTCGCGAAATTTCTTTTCCGTGCCAGCGGGTTTTGCGCGCGCCCATGCTGGACCGAGTGCAAATTGGTCGAGAAGGCCTTCTAACGGATTATTTGGAGAGTCGCTCACGTGCGGAAATTATTAGGTAGAAATTGAAAAGACAAACAAGGTTTTGGGGATTCAGGCAGTTTTAGGCTGGGGATGCAAGACCTTGAGGTGACGTTGGGTGGCGCCGTGGTGGGTGGAAAGGATGGCGGTGGCGTGTTTGGTGAGCTTTTCGGCGATCACTGGGTTGAGTGCGCGGCGGATGGAGGAGGAGATTTCCTCGCTGTTGCGGGCGAGTAAGGCGGCTTCGGCGGCGTGGAGGTGGCGGACGAGGGGTTGGAAATTTTCCATGTGTGGCCCAAGAATGAGGGGTTTATTGGCTAAAATGGCCTCGGCTGGGTTTTGGCCGCCGGTGGAAAGGAAGGATTTTCCGATGATGACGACATCTGCATGGGCTGTCCAGGTGGCGAGTTCGCCGGTGGTATCGATGACGAAGACGGCGTTTTCGGTTTGGAGCGGCGTTTCAAAAGCCGATCTCAAAGTGACTTGAAATCCGGACTGGGTGAGGGCTTGGGAAACTTCCTGGCGTCGCTCGGCGTGGCGGGGGACGATGACGGGGAGAGCGTTGGGATCGGCATCGCGGATGGCGGATGCAATGAGAACTTCCTCGCCGGGAAAGGTGGAGGCGGCGAGGATGATGGGTCGGCCTTTTCCGAAGGCGGCTAACATTTCGCGGAAATCGGGGCGTTGTTCGGGGATAGCGGAGGATAGTGGATCGAATTTGATGCTGCCGGTTAGATGGATGTTTTCCGGGGCGATCCCGAGGTTTTGCCAGAGTTGTCGGTGAGTTTCTTCTTGGATGCAAACGCAGGTGAGGCGTGAAAAGAACGGGCGCAGGTATGGGGCGAAGAAATTGAAGCGCTTGGCTGAGCGGGGTGAGACGCGGGCGTTGGCGAGGGAGACGGGGATGTGGCGTTTTTGTGCGATGCGCAGGAGGCTCGGCCAGGTTTCGCCTTCGATGAGGATGATTTGGGAGGGTTGGAAGCGATTGAGGTAACTCCGGATCATCCAAGGAAAATCCAGCGGGGCGTAGGTCACGCGGAGATCGGGAATAGCGGCGTCGGTGGCGGTTTGGTGGCCGGTGGCGGTGCCGGTGGCTAGCACGAAGCGGGCTTCGGGATAGGTATTTTGCCATTCACGCAGGAGTTTCAGGGCGGTGATCGTTTCGCCGACGCTGATCGCGTGGAGGTGGATCGCGCGGGAGGGTTCGAAGTCGGCTGGCTCGAAATACAAGCCGATACGTTCATTGAGGGCGGTTCCAAAACCACCGCGGCGCAGCATTTTCACGATCCATCCGGGAAAGGCGATGAGGAAAAGCAGCGGCAGGATCGCGCGGTAGATGAGGAGGGTGAAGAAAGGTTTCATGCGTCGGGATGAGCGAAGATCAGGATGGCGCTGCTGCCGTATTCGCGGCGGTCTAACAGTTTGAAATGCGCAAAAGCCGGTGTGGGCTGGTTTGAGGAAATTTCCGCGATCAAGTGACCTTTCGGGCTGAGTCGCTCGGGAAGGTTGGGGAGTTGGAGGAGTTTCGCGACCAGATCCGTATCGCCGTAGCCTTTCCAATAAGGCGGATCGGCGAGGATGAGGTCGTAGGTGGTGGGATCGCGTTGAAGGAAAGAAAAGACATCAGCTTTCACGGTGCGTCCGCCATCGAGTTTGGCCTTTTTCAGGTTTTCATCAGTGACGGCGATGGCTTGGCGGTGTTCGTCGACAAACACGCACGAGGCCGCGCCACGGCTGAGGGCTTCCAGTCCGAGCGCGCCGGAACCACAGAAAAGATCTAGGACGCGGGCATCAAAGACATGTTCGCCGAGAATGGAAAAAATTGCTTGCCGGACAAAATCCGTGGTCGGGCGCGCGACGGCCGATGGGACTTTGATGGCGATGCGGCCGGCTTTTCCTGCGATGATTCTCACTGGCGTAAATCTCAATTTTCAAAGCTCAAAGTTCAAGGAAGAACGAGAGGGGGGATTTTTTACCACGAATGTGAATTTTTTTTACCGCGAATGAACGCGAATGGACGCTAATGAAGAAGGTGATTGTGAGAAGTTTTTTTGACCACAATCGCAGCGAAGCGGAGATGGCCGGAGTGTATCATCAGAATAAATCCGGCAAATGACGGGGTGAACGCAGATGAAGACGGAGATGTTTTTGTGATTATTTCCTCTTCATTAGCGTCCATTCGCGTTCACTCGCGGTTGATTCTCCCTGCTTTCCGAGAATTTTTCTAAAAGGTTTTCAAGTTGGGGAATCGGTGTAAGGTGGCGGCGATGTCAATTGAACCCATCAAAGACGGATTGAGATCCATTGTGAGGATTGATTTCTATGGAAACGTGCACAAGCGGATGCGAGGCAGCGATGTGGAGAATCGTTACGCGACGGAGGTGAAAGTTTTGAAAGTTCTCGAGGAACGCGGTTGTCCGTATGTGCCGAAAGTTTTGGAAGAGCATCCCGATGAGTTTTATTTTGTATCGACCAACTGTGGTCGCCCCGCCCCGCAGATCACCAAGGAAAAGGCGGATTCATTGTATGCTGCGTTGGAGAAAGATTACGGCGTGCGGCATTTGGATGCGGAGCCGAGAAATATTACATACTCAGATAAGTTAGGGCGGTTCTGTATCATCGACTTCGAGCTTGCGGAAATTTTACCAGAACCACATCCAAAAGAACCCTCTTAGGCAGTGTCTCAACAACCCATCATTCGCTGGGCGGGCGCAACCGTCAGTGGCACGCGTAAAGAACGTAATGACGATTCATGGATCGTCTTTTCCTCAAATCTCAATGGAGCGAAAGTGTTAGATGCGACAGGTGAGAGTTCGGTTACGAATCAGGACATGGTGTTTGCTATATCGGACGGCATGGGCGGAGGAAACGCGGGCGATCTCGCGTCGTCGCTGATCATCGAGCAGATGGCGTTAATGATTCCTGAAACATTTAAAGCGGCAGCGTCTGGATTTTTTCCAGATTCAATTGCGCATTTGGGGTTAGCGCTGAAAGAAGTTCACAAACATATCAATCAAGCCGGATCGCAAGCGGAGAACGTCAAAGGCATGGCTGCGACTCTTGCACTCGCTTGGTTCACTCCTGACAATATGTATTTGGCGAACGTGGGCGATTCGCGGATTTATTTATGTCGCGACGGTAAGACTGAGCAGTTGACTCGAGATCATACCGCTGCGTGGTCGTCTTGGAAACGAGGTGAGATTTCTGAAATCGAGTACCGCCAACATCCGCGCCGCGCGGCACTTTACGAAGTTGTGGGAGGTGGACATCCGTCACTGTGTCCTTATTTCGCAGCAATTCCGTACTCCAAGGGAGATCGGTTTCTCGTTTGCTCTGATGGATTGATCGATGGCGTCTGGGAACGTCATATCACTGAGGCTTTGCATGAAAGTAAAACTCCAGAGGAAACTTCAGAGGTTTTGCTAAAACGCGCCATCGAAAACTCCGGAGTCGATGACACGACGCTGGTGGTGATTTATGTGGAGTGAGAGAAGTGCCGAGTGATCCGCCGTCGCATGAAGCTATGGCGGACAAGGCAGTTAGCAGTGATAAGTGATCTTAGTGACTCTCAAGTAATGCCTGTTTTCCTCTTGGTGCGGCGGAAGTCCTAGACTAGATAAGAACAATGAAACCACGCATGCTTATTCTTTTTGTAGTTACAGCGCTACTGGGTTCATGTGTCACGGATTATACAGAGGATACGCTTCGTGAATTAGAGGTGGTGAGAAAGGTTGATATTAAAAACGATACCGAGACGGTCACAGCAAAGTCAAATGGACATCAATACAAAGCAGTTCTGCGACTTAGAGCATTCACGCAACACGACGTCCAAGATCATAAGTATTGGTTTGGTGTCGACGGTGATTTGCCGAGGCGTGTTGTAGAAAGTATAAGAGTAGAGCGGGATGGACAGGAAATGACTATACCAGAACGAGTTTATTCGGATTTTGCTGACATTCCATGCGAGCCGCAGCAATGGCGTATACAGCTTTTTACGGAGGGAGATAAGCTGCTGATGCGCTATGCCGGCAGCGATGGTGCAGGTTCATACGCAGCCAAGTTTTATTTTAGTGGCGAATCATTTGACCATGCCACTATCCCGAGTGGGGGAAGAACTGTTGTTCGGAATTAGCAACCACTAGTAAATTGGCAAAGACAATTTAAGCCGAGCACCAATTACAAGAGTTCAAGTCATTCATGAAACCCGCAATCATCACTTTACTCATCATCGCAATCGGATTCACGTCTTGCGCTACATCCAAAATTTCCAAAGAGCGCAACGTCACAATTCAAGCGAAGGCGAATTTTAAGAAGCATCCATTCAGCGGTAAGGATGTTTATTACACGCTCGAAATGGGGCAGGGCGATGACTCACGTTCTGTCTATTGGCCACATGATGCGCCGAATCCGGCTTCGCTTAATAAAAAAAGAAGCTATAGCGTAGAGCTTATTGAGGAAGAGCATAAGATGACGATGGGTGACAGTTCGACTAGCACTTGGTCTCCAGAGTTATTCCGACTCAGCGATGGCAAACGCTTGCTCTATGATGCATCGGTTTGCGCTGTGCATGGGGGAGTAATGGAGAGGAAGGCGGTACCGATTTCTTATGGGTATCCGATGTTTGATCCGGAGTATCTCAAAGTGGAAAATACCGAATTTCCAAATACGGGGATGGTGTTGGGCGGTTGCTGTGTTGATCTGGATAGGCCTACAACTCACGCTTGGGTCTGCACAAGCTGCGTGCACAACAAGGAGAGGTGGGAGCAGATGAAGAAGGATCAGAAGTCTGGTAATTAAATGTCAAACCAGTAAGACAACTTCCATGAAATTCAGCTCACTTCTGATCATAGCTTTTCTGACTATTGTCTGCAATTCCTGCTATGACAGGAATCACATTCCCGCCACATCAACTCAAGATCTCAATCCTAAGTTGGGTGAGATAATAAAAGGGTCGGGAAATTCTGTTCGATTTGTCGAAACAAATGGACCTGGCGAATACATGGTAAAGATCGGCGGAAAGCCGATGGGAATACACAAGAAACAGCGCAGCCAATCTAAAATGTGTGGGTATCTCAATTCTACGCAGACTTGGCTAGTGGTAGAGGATGGTTGCGGTGGTGACTCATACCCTAAAGTCACTGCCTATAAGCTGACTCATGGTGAATTGCGGAAGTCAGTCGAAATGGAGCGAATCCATAAGGAGCATTACTTCAAATATTCACAGGGTGGAGGAGTAACGGATCCTGTATTCCTCGGCTTTGATCCATCCGGCACTCCCATTATGAGTTCCGCGACAGGTATGCACACATTACAGGACTAGCTCTTCTGATTAGGAATAAATCTCTTAATCGCGCCATCGAACCTCAATCGCCAAGAAAATATGAAAAGCCTTATACTCCTATCATTGCTCTTCCTTGGAGGATGTGCCTCATCTGTCACACAAGACACCAAATCTCTCGAAGGCGCTCAGCGCGTATTTTTCCCTGATCGATACGATTACTCCGTTGGAGATTTTGTTTTGTCGCTTCCTATCGGCTACTACGAAGCGACCCCACATAGACTGATATTTGCGCAAAAGATTATACAGACTGGATCGCCGAAACCCGTAATTGAACAGGAGAAGTATCTTGTTTTGGAGGAGGATGCCCTTGCCCCAAAGCGACACTTCCTGCTTTTGGATCAGCGGCACCTTTTGATCTACAGTGAGTATTTTCAATTAGATGAAGGTTACCCCGCCAAGCTGGAAGTGCTTCGCCGCACGGGAGATGCAGGCTGGACGGACATAACAGATAAAGCCGTTCCGGAGTGGGCACAATCTCCGAAGAAGGTAGACTTCTCCAATGATCACTCGACAGTTGTTATCACGGCAGCATCAGGAAAGAAAGAGAGCTTATCTTGGAGCGCGGCGAAGCTTGAAGTGAAGCGCTGACAGCCAATAGCAAAGACGATGGATCATTTAAAACCGAGCTTCCATTCGCGCCATGGATGGCCTACTCGTTGTGCTAAGAAATGAAACCCCTCCGAGCCGTTGCTATTTTATTTTCCTTGCTGTCTTTCCCAGCGTGCACGTCATTCGAGTATAATCGTCAAGCGGCAGATTTCCGAAAGAGATCACCGATGTCCGAAGCTGAATCGGATTACCGTGCGCATAACTATAAGATTTATTCGGCCATGGGAGTTGGGCACTACTATCCCGGCCTTGATCCTGACGTTGGAGAGCGGATTGCTAGAGAACATGGAGAAATGATGCTTTCAGGGACAAGCGATGCATTGGAAGGTCGCTCTCATGCTAACTATGTTTTCGCTGCGACAGGATTCGCATCTGATTACAACAAGCAAAAAGCTTCTCTCATTGCAAAGAGCTCACGATGAATTGAAGAGGCAAATTTCTAGCATTTACAAACCGATCTTTACTGTCTGCAACCGAAATTATATGAGAATCCCAATGAAATTTTCAGCCAGCTCTTTGGTCATGTTGCTTGCCGCGGCGCTTTCCGTTCCGGGATGGAGCGAAGAAGACAGATGGGAAAAAGCACAAAAGCAATACGAAGAGAACGTCCGCATTGCAGCCTTGCATCCCGTCAAGGAACTCAAAAAGGCCATCGAAGACGGCGATGCTAAAAAAGTGACGAAACTACTGGACGAAGGTTGCCCTGTTTCCGTTCCCATGCCCGTGTCTGCAGCCGAATGGGAAGGTATTCCTCCCACAGATTACCCCATTATCCTCGCCGTCCGCCAAGGGCACATCGAAATCGTCCGCCTCCTGCTAGATCGCGGTGCAGACCCCAAATCAAAGGGTTATGAAGTTGACACCACTCCACTGCACCAAGCAAACGACTTAGAAATCGCCAAGCTGCTCATCTCCCGTGGAGCGGATGTCAATGCCCGCGAAAGCGAGGGCTGTCAGCCCATTCATCATGCCGCCATACCAGGCTACATCGAAAACGGGCACGAACAAGCTGCTGCTAACAGCGTCGCCTTGATCAAGTTCTTGATCGAAAAGGGTGCAGATCCTCTGGCCGAAGATGATATAAAAACACAGCCAATCCATTTCGCTGTCAGTAACAACTCTGCGGAGGCGGTCTCGCTTTTTCTAAACCTCAACGCTAAGATTGATGCCACAATCCAACACAAAGAAGACTACTTCCGCAACGGCTGGCAGCTCATTCATTTCGCTGCCCAACGGGACGATGAAAATGAAGCTCTAAAAATCGCCGAGCTACTCCTCAGCAAAGGAGCCAATATCAACGCCACCACTGCGGAGGGCAAAACCCCTCTTCATCTCTCAAAGCTACCCGCAATGACGAAGCTCCTTCTATCCCACAAAGCCAAGATCGACATCGTGAGCACTGGTTCGATCCAAGAGCAGCCCATCCACCACTTCGCCATGCATGGTGACGTAGAGTCCCTGAAAATGTTGCTCGAACATGACGCTGACATCGAAGCCAGTTCTGCGCGCGATGAACAATCCACCCCTCTAGACACCGCCGCTTTCTGGGGAAGAGTAGATGCGGTGAAATTCCTGCTTGAGCGTGGAGCCAAACCTACTGAGCGCACCATGAAGAACGCTCGGCGCTTTGATGATAACCCCATCAAAATCGTCAGCTTACTCCATCAACACGGAGGCAGGGTGAGTGCCGATATGTTTCTGAGTTTAAACAAGGATAGGAAAGCCCTGCTCCCGCTTCTCGATCAGCAAGCCAAGGCCGATCTCCTCGCGCAAGCAGTGGAACAAATCGCCGATGCATCGGAAGCCGGCGATCTGGATCTCATTCGCGACCTCGTATCACTTGGCGCAAAACTCGATCAACCTTGGGGAGGATTACTGCCCATTCATTATGCCGTCATGTCCGATAAAATAGAGGTCATTGAATATTTTCTCACCGCCGGACAACCGATCAATTCCAAAGGCACCTTTCGCGATGAGGATGTGGATCCACCCGTGGTTTACACCGATATTCAGCCCATCCACTTGGCTGGATCCAATCCCGAGATCATTCCTTACCTCATTAAAAAAGGCGCAAAGATCGACGCCCTAACAGGCGAAGGCTGGCAACTCGTCCATCTCGCCGCCGCCCACGGTGACCTCAAAATCCTAAAAGCCGTTATCGCGAATGGCGGAAATCCAAAGGCCAAAACTACCGATGGCAAAACACCCCTCCAGCTCGCCAGGGAGTTTACGAACAAAGAAAACGAAGAATACCTGAGCAAATAGGGACGGATAATTTGAATTAAATCATGAAACACATTGCGTTCCTATGCTTAACTCTTGCATGCATGAGTTGTCAGGGCATTCCTCAAAAGGTTGAGGATCATGGTATGATTAATGCCAAACCCAAGCAGAAAGAGATCACCATAGAACTCGACGCATTTTATCCGTCCGAGTCTTATCCTGAAGTCAAACTTCGTGGGGATGAAGTCACGGAACTACGTTCAATCATTGAAACAGCACCAGACGCCGCTCCTGAATCATATCCAGAAGTCCCGCGAAACGCACTGATTTCACCTCCCGACGGGATGTGTATTATT
Organism: Akkermansiaceae bacterium; assembly: GCA_031422775.1. GTDB lineage: Bacteria > Verrucomicrobiota > Verrucomicrobiia > Verrucomicrobiales > Akkermansiaceae > Luteolibacter. The sequence continues at coordinate 82,735 of JANPMK010000055.1, forward strand.
AACGATGGGGATACGGTCTATTACCTCCTGAGGGATTGTGAGATCTTGAGATTGGAAATTACTCTAGAAGGAAGGTTGAAAATTTACCGAATTCTCTCCAAGCACACATCGTATTTCGAAAAACCCCATTAATTTTCAGTGAATGGAGATCGGGGTAGGTTTGGCTTATAATTTTGCTGATGACGAACGGGGACAGGATGTCCCCGCGACGGACTGGAACAGCATGTTCCAGCTACAAAATATCGGCAGCAGGATGCAGCCGCTCCTTGCTACTCACGAAGCGTTCAACAAACTTGGCAAATATGAGCTGCGGATGATTTTTCTGCCGCCGGTTTGGAGGTAGCTATCGGCATCTACGCTGACGACTTTGAGACCCATGTAATAGGTTTCGTTCAGGGTGACGACGGAGGCTGCGCCGAAGGCTTGAGCGAGGTGATCGCGGAGGAGTTGTGTCTCGATGTGGCCGAGGTAGAGGAAGGCAGGAGAGATTTCTGCGGTGGAGTTTTCCCGTATCAAACGAGCAACGGCGAGGGTGTCCCAGTTTCTAACAGGATCTGCTGCGTGCGTGTGTGAGTTGAACTTCGGAAGGCTTGGTTTGTCTAAAATCATTTTCATCGTGCAATTGGGGGTTAAGGCTTGATGGGTTTTTATCGAAATTACTTAAGCTTGCTTGAGCAATTTCGACTGACAATTACGACACATGATCCGAGTTCTTTCGAAATCTTCTCATTTATTTGAAATTTGTTTGATGACTGCGGTTGACTCTTGCGGTGTGGGGTCGGAATAATCCGCCGCAGTCACACTCTAAACCACTCATCTATATGGAAAACGTCATTATCATCGGAACCGGCTGTGCCGGATACACAGCAGCCATCTATACCGCCCGCGCAAATCTGACCCCGTTGATGATTTCTGGCACACAGCCGGGAGGTCAGTTGACGACCACGACTGAGGTGGAGAACTTCCCGGGATTTCCCGAGGGGATCATGGGGCCGGAAATGATGATGAACATGCAAAAGCAGGCGGAGAAATTCGGCACGCGCATTCAGTATGCGACGGTGGAGTCGATTTCGAAAAATGCGGATGGCACGTTCAGCGTGAATTTGAGTGGCGAAACTTTACAATCGAAGACCGTGATCATCGCGACCGGTGCCGCTCCAAGACATCTCGGTTTACCGAATGAAAAAGATCTCATCGGCCGTGGTCTGACTTCATGCGCGACTTGTGATGGTGCGTTCTACCGCGATGTGCCAGTGGCCGTCATCGGCGGTGGCGACAGTGCCTGCGAAGAAGCGGGCTTCCTCACTCGTTTCGCGAGCAAGGTGTATCTCATTCACCGTCGTGAAGAATTACGTGCTTCGAAAATCATGGCGGATCGCGCGTTGGCAAATCCTAAAATCGAGCCGGTATGGAACAGCGGCGTGAGCGAATATCTTACGAATGAAAAAGGCGAGATGCGCGCGATCAAATTAAAAAATCTCGTGGATGGTTCGGAGAGTGAGCTGGAAGTCGATTGCGTTTTCGTAGCGATCGGTCATGTGCCTAACAGCAGTTTCGTGAGTGGCTTGGTGGATCTCGATGAAAACGGTTACATCCTTCAAGTGCCGGGCCGGACCGCGACGAAGACTCCGGGGCTTTTCGCCGCAGGCGATGTAGCGGATCATTATTACCGCCAAGCGATTACGGCTGCGGGTCAAGGATGTGCTGCTGCGCTAGAAGCGGAGCGGTATCTTTCTGAGCATGAGTAGCAGAGAGCGGAGAGGAGAGAGAAAGAGGTGCAGAGCATTTTCTATGCTCTTAGCTCTTAGCTCTTAGCTTCTTCCCTTGCTTCAGAACTTTGAAGACCTCCGGGGGGACGTAGCGTTTTACGGTTTCTTCCCAGCCGTCTGGGCCGGTTAGGGATTTGATCATGCTGGAGGAGAGTTCGGCGACGTCTCGTGGCGGCATGAGGAAAGCGGTGGTGATTTCTGGAGCCATGTCCGCATTGATGTGTCGCATGACGCGTTCGTACTCGTAATCGTTCGGGGAACGGATGCCGCGCAGGATGTAGGTGGCGTTTTTCTTTTTCGCGTAATCGACGAGGTAACGGTTGTCGAAGTAATCGATTTCAAGTCGGTCGCTGTTGGGGACGGAAGCGCGTAGCATTTCCAGTCGCTCCTCGACGGTGTAGGAGTAGGATTTTGCGGAATTGCTGCCGATGGCGACAATCAGGCGATCAAACATTTCCAGTCCTTTCTGGATCATCCAGAGGTGGCCATTGGTTGGAGGATCGAAGGAACCGGCGTAGACTGCGATGCGCATGGTATTAAAATATTAGAGACCTTTGAAACCGGCAAATTCTTTATAGGTGCCAGTGGGGACGGCGACGGGGCGCCATTCACGGCTCAGGCGGCGGTATTTGGTGATGAACTGACTTGGGTCTGCCCAGTTATCCATGGTAGAAGGTACGCCGCTTCGGTGCATGCCGATGTTGATGTTGTGGCGCATTTCAAAATGAAGGTGCGCGGGATACATGCCGCGGTTCGTGCCTATCGTTCCGATCTGTTGGCCGCGCTTTACGGATTGTCCGTCTTTCACACTCATTTTATCAAGGTGACCATAGAGAGAATCGATGAATTTAACTGAGCCACTTGATGGATCGCGATAGGCATGACGGATGAGAACGACATTTCCCCAACCCGTTTTGACGTCATGAGCAAAGGTGACGATTCCATCGGCGCACGAGTAAACGGGATCGCCAAGATCGGTGTTGCCGCCGCCGCGTCCGTTCCAGTCCTCGCCGAAGTGGGAAGGCGAGCGCAGGCGCAGGCCACGGGATTTGTAATAGTTTTTCGCATCGGGCTTGCCGACAGGGTAGTCAAAGCCATCGGCGATATTTACCTTGGGCGCGGCGTGCGCGGTGGTTGGGGTGAAAATGACAAGAATCAGAATGAGGAAAAAACCGAGCGCCGCGGGTCGCCGAATCCGGCTATGCAAAATTTGAACATTTCTGAGGAGTCTTCTCATCTGCGCTTAGTTGAGCCTGTGGAGGGAAGGTCGGGCAAGAGAAAAGAAAAACGGCGCACCTTTGTGGGGTGCGCCGTTTTGAGGATTTAGATGAGTTTGTTAAGCTTTGCCTGAAGACTCTTCGACAGTCAGGGGTTTGTAGCCGCCGATAGTTTTAAAGTAAAGCAACATCAAGAGGTAGATGATGGCCATTGCCATTGGGATAAAGGAATCGGCCTTGAGGGTGGCGCGGTCTCCTTTTTGGTCAGCTAAGACCACAGCTTTTTGGCTATCGGATTTTTCTTTAGATTCTTTAGCTTCGGCTAGTTTTTTGCCGTCGAGGCCAAAGGCTGCGGTGGCAGGGATGTTAAGGAAGGTTGAAGGCTTCTCGGCTTTGTATTCCTGATAAAGCGCAGCATCGGATTTTTTCAATTCTTCGCCAGCAAAACGATCTTTCGCATAGCCTAGGCCAGGGCCGCCGATGAGGCCGGCAGAGAGCATTCCGATTCCACCCATGATGGACATTGCAACAGCACCGGTGTGTGGGAAACGGTCACCGACAACAGCCAACATGGTTGGCCAGAAGAAGGTTTTGCCGACTGCGTAGATACCGAGTGCGACGAGTGCCATAATGAAGGTGTCCATCGTGCTGGCCATAGTCAGGCCGACGCAGGCAATCACCGAGCACGCTAGGAGCAATCCGATAGGGGAAAGCTTGAGTTTGGTTTCGAGCCAATGAGCGCAGAAGCGGAGGCCGAACATGATAGCGGAGGTCCAAAGGAAGAGGTATTTACCTTGTTCGGAGGTAAAGAGGTTTCCGGTGATATTCTGAATCCATCCGTCTGTTCCGAGCTCCACAGCACCGACGAGGGCGTGAGTAACGAAAAGAGCGAATAGGAGAATCGAACCGATGGAGAATTTTGTCATCACAGCGACGACGATGAGGAGAACGCCTCCGATGCCGTAACCGATCAGGTTGGAATATTCTGGCGAAACGGCTTTGAAGATATCGCCGAAGAAGAGTGCGAGCAGATAGCAAGCAACAAGCGCTCCAAGAATACCTACAGATTTGAACATCTCCACAAAGCTTGCGCCTTTTTCAGCGGCTTCAGATTTAGGATATTTCTGGCCGAGGAACATGAGACCGTAGATAGCTGTAGGAATGAGGTAGAGAGCGAGTTGGATTTTCCAGTTGATAGCCATTTTATCATCGAGAAGCCATCCAGCGGTTACACCAAGGATCATACCTGCAGGCCATGCTGCGTGGAGCATGTTGAGGTAGTGAGTCCGTTGTTTTGGGTAAAGTGTTGCAACGAGCGGGTTTGCGACGGCTTCAAGGATGCCGTTAGCAAGGGCGAAAATGAACATGCCCCAGAAAAGGAAGTCATAGGCGTTTTGCGGTGTGCTTGCACCGAATGTAACGAAAGCGGAAAGGATGTGGCAGAGAAGGGCAACGATAACCAGTTTGCCGTATCCGATTTTGTCGACGATGACGCCGCCGATGATGATGCCGAAGCAGAATCCAGAGAAGCCAGCGCCACCGATGGCACCAAGCTGAGAGGCGGTGAAACCGAATTCTTTGGACCAGTTGTCGAAGATACCGCCACGGATGGCGAAACCTACGCCTGCAGCGAGGATGGCGATGAATCCGGCCCAGAAGAGCCGGCTAGCGTTTGGTGCGATTGCGTCGTTGTTACTCATATTAATTTAATTAGGGGTGAAGAGGGGATTATCGGGTCGGGAGGGGGTTGGCAAGAACTTCGATGGGTCAGTTTGGGAAAAGTTGGGTTGAAATTCTGAAATCCGAGCTTAGTTATGCTTTTTTTAGGTTAAAAATTAAAAGGAAATCAGCCCTAGTATGGCGGAATTGGGTGTGGTAGGTGAGATGAAGACGGCGACCCCGGACTTTGTCGGGGCAAGCAGAAGATTGCCGCCACGCTTCACAGCGCCCCGAATCTTCGGTGGCGCTTATTGTATTCTTCGACGGCGGCGAAGAGGTCGGCTTGGCGGAAGTCTGGCCACATTTTTTTGACGATGACGATTTCGGAGTAGGAGATCTGCCAGAGGAGGAAATTGGAAACGCGCATTTCACCAGAGGTGCGGATCAGTAGATCGGGGTCGGGGATGTCTTTGGTGTAAAGATGTTGGGCGATGAGTTCGCCATCGATCTGGTCTGGGGAAATTTCACCTGCGACGGCGGCTTTGGCGATCGCGCGGACGGCGGCGGTGATTTCTTCGCGGGCTCCGTAAGAGAGCGCGAGCACCAAGGTCATGGTTTGATGGTTTTTGGTTCGTTCTTGGATGCGATCCAGGCGTTTGCGCGTGGCAGCGGGAAGCCGATCCAAATCGCCGATGGCTTGGAGGCGGATCTTTTGTTTATCGAGCTCAGCGGCTTTATCATCGAGGAACCGATCCAACAATTTCATCAGGGCATCGACTTCGGTTTTGGGTCGGTTCCAATTTTCCGAGGAAAACGCGTAGAGCGTGAGATATTTGACGCCGAGTTCGATGCAGGCCTCAGTGACTTCGCGGATGGATTCGGCGCCGGCGCGATGGCCTTCGGCGCGAGGAAGGCCGCGTTCTTTCGCCCAGCGGCCGTTGCCGTCCATGATGATGGCGATGTGGGAGACGTGATGATGGTTAGATGAGGTCATTGTTCGTTTTCTGGTTTGAACATTCCACCGTAGCCAGGCTTGTAGAGGAAGAGAGAGGAGTGTTGGGCGATGATTTCGAAGTGTTTATCGACGGTGTAGAGACGGACATCGTCTTGAATGGCGATGGAGGCGATGAGGATATCCATCCATGGAAGAGAATATCCGTTTTCGCGCAAACGCCAGGCAAGAGAGCGCGCGTTTTCCCAGTCAGATTCCCGACATTGGCGGTAGGGAATTAGGGAAAAATAATAAGAAAGGTGCTTGCGCTCGTTTATTTTAGAACCGCCGAGAACTTCTAGCCGGACGGGAGAACACCACTGAGCTTCGAAAGCCTCAAGAAGACCATCGAGACCACGTTTGACTTCGATGCGTCCTTTCTTTCGGAAGCCCTCAATCCACACAGAAGAATCGACCAGAACCATTTCAGTCAGGGGTGTAAGGAGGGATTGGATTGCCGGGGTCTTCTCCGTCCTCATTGATGGGATCGGGATAGTCGAATGCGCTTTCACGGATCAAACGACCGAATTCCCTTGCACGGGTGCGGCGGACAAATTCTGTCACGGCTCGTGCGACCGCTGGACTCTTGTTTTTGTCTCCGGTGATCTCCAAAAGGTCTGCTAAAATGGCTTCATCGATGTCTACCGTGATTCTCATGGAAGAAAATTAGCATCAAATTTCATCATTTAAAGAGTAAAAATGATGAAAAATGAGGATTTATGCTTTCAAAGTCTGCTTGCGATCCGGGCCGACGCCGACGAATGCGATGGGTGCATCGCAGAGTTGGGAGAGGCGGGTGAGGTAAGCTTGGGCGTTTGGCGGGAGTTGATCGTAGCTGGTGCACTTGGTGGTGTCTTGTTTCCAGCCGGGGAGAGTTTCGTAAATGGGTTTCGCGCGATCCCAGAAAGAGCGATCCGCTGGTGGGAGATCGTGGCGATGGCCGTCAATGTCATAGGCGACGCAGATTTTCAGATGCTCGTATTCGTCGAGCCCATCGACGTTGGTGACGGCGAGTCCGGTGACGCCGTTGACCATGCAAGCGAAGCGGAGCAGGACGGTATCGAGCCAGCCGCAGCCGCGGGGGCGTCCGGTGGTGGCGCCAAACTCGCGGCCGAGATCGTGGAGGTATTTGGAAAGTCCCTCGTCAACTGTCGGGAAAGGACCGGAGCCGACGCGGGTGGTGTAGGCTTTGCAAACACCGATGACTGCCTCGATGGCTGTCGGTGGTAAGCCGGTGCCGGTGGTGGCTCCGCCGGCGGTGGTGTTAGATGAGGTGACGAAGGGATACGTTCCGAAATCGATGTCGAGCAAGGTGCCTTGTGCGCCTTCGAAAAGCAGGTTTTTCTTCGCTTTCCATGCTTTGTGCAGGATTGGAATCGTGTTGGTTACGTGCGGACGGAGGCGCTCGAAGGCCGCGTAGGTATCGGCGATAACGGCGTCGGCATGGAAAGTAGGGAGATCGTATTTTGTTAGAATCTCGTTCACTTCGGAAACGCGGCGGGTGATTTGCGCTTCGGTAAAAGGACGGTCTAACAGATCCGCCATGCGCAGGCCGCAGCGGTTGACTTTATCTGCGTATGCCGGGCCGATGCCGCGTTTGGTGGTGCCGATTTTTTGATCACCGAGTGAGATTTCGCGAGCGGCATCGAGTTCTTTATGGAAAGGCAACACGACGTGAGCGCGGTCTGAGATGAGAAGTTTTTCTGGGCAAATTTTGACGCCTTGACCTTCAATGCGTTCGATTTCGATGCAGAGGCCGATGGGATCGACGACGACGCCGTTGCCGATGACGTTGATTTTGTTGTCCCAGAGAATTCCGGAAGGAAGGAGGTGAAGGACGTATTTGGTGCCTTTGGCGATAACGGTGTGGCCGGCGTTGTTGCCGCCTTGACCGCGGATGACCACGTCTGCGGATTCTGTGAGATAGTCAACGATCTTGCCTTTGCCTTCGTCGCCCCATTGGAGGCCAGTGATTACTGTGTTCATAAATTTCAAATTTTAAATTTCAACTCTCAAGGAAGAGTTGTTGTGGTGCGCAGTTTCTCGAGTTGCATTTAGCGTTTACTCGCTTCGATGAGTTCTGCGAAGTCGGTGAAGAAGTGGGCGGCGTCGTTCGGGCCGGGGGCGGCTTCTGGGTGGTATTGTACGGAGAAGATAGGTAGGGTTTTGTGCCGCATGCCTTCGACGGTGTTGTCGTTGAGGTTGATGTGGGTGACCTCGATGTCGTCTGGTAGCGAATCGGGATCGACTGCGAAACCGTGGTTCTGCGAGGTGATGGAAATTCTTCCGGTGCGGAGATCTTTGACCGGTTGGTTGCCGCCGCGATGTCCGAATTTGAGTTTAAAGGTTTTTCCGCCGTATGCGTGGGCGAGCAGTTGGTTACCGAGGCAGATTCCAAATGTTGGGAGTTTGGTGATGAGCTGTTTGAGTTCTGCGTGGATATAGTTTAGCGCGGCTGGATCTCCGGGGCCGTTTGTTAGGAACAAGCCATCGGGTTTTTTCGCGAGGATTTCCTCAGCAGAAGTGGTGGCGGGCACGACCTCAACTTCGAATCCCGCTTGGCGAAGCATGCGGAGTTGGTTGTATTTCAAACCGAAGTCGATGGCGACAACGCGGTATTTGACTGGGGGAAGTTCTTGGTAAGTTTCGGTTTCGCCGATGGATGCGTTAGGCAGGGTCCATTTGCGGGATTCTTCGGACCAGATGTAAGACTCCTTGGTGGTGACTTCTTTGACGAAATCTGAACCTTCCATGGGAGCGGAGTTTTTCGCGGCAGCGATGGCATCGGCTTCGGAGAGTTCGGTGGTGACACAGGCGCGCATGGCGCCGAGAGAGCGGAGATGAATGGTTAGAGCGCGTGTATCAATCCCTTCGATACCGAGGATGTCGTGGCGCTCGAGGTAAGAGGAAAGGCTTTCTTGTGAGCGCCAGTTAGATGGGATTTCGCAAAGCTCGCCGATGACAAACGCACGGATATGAGGACCTGCGGATTCGTTGTCTTCAGCGTTCACTCCGTAGTTGCCTATCATTGGATAAGTCATCGCGACGATTTGGCCGCGGTAAGAAGGATCAGTGATCACTTCTTGATAACCTGTCATGGAGGTATTGAAGCAAATTTCTCCGGTGGTGGTTCCGCTGGCTCCGAAAGAAATTCCAGAAAAGCAGCGTCCGTCTTCGAGGGCAAGTATAGCGGTCGTGGGCACGGGGCGGGAGGTTATGCACCTCTTGCTCGGGAGGGAACACAAAATTTCAGGGAAATCTGCGGAATTTGGATTCTCGGTGATTCTATGGATGAAAGGGGTTGCAAAGCCCTTCTGCATATTGGAAATAGCGAGATGCAGCGCACCTTTGCAGAGTTATATCAGGCAGAGGCATATCCGCCGATGAGTCATCCGAGTGCTGATCCGATACTGAATGCGGAGGTTGCGAGGTTTTTAGGGTTGGGTGGGAGCAAGGTTGAAGGTGCGCGGATTTTGGAAATTGGCTGCGGGACGGGTCATCATTTGCTTTCTGTGGCGAATCGGTTGCGGAGCGCGGAGTGTTTGGGGGTGGATGTTTCTAAAAAGTATATTTCCACGGCGAAGAACTTGGCGCGGCAGACAGGACTGAAGAATGTGAGTTTTTGTGAGAGTTCGATTTTGGAATTCGATCCCGAGGGGGAGTTTGATTTCATCATCGCGCACGGAGTTTTTTCCTGGGTGCCGAACGAGGTGAAAGTCGGGATGATGGATTTTATCGGTAAACGACTCTCGAAAGATGGGATCGCGACGGTGAGTTTCAATGTTGCGGCGGGATGGAAGGAGCGGATGCTGGTGGTGGAAAAAGTGCGGGCGATTCAAGCGGCGGGCGGGGTGAATGAACTGACGGCGCTAGCGGTTTTCAAAGATGTTGCAGATGCGCGGGAGGGGGTGATCGTGGATGATATGCTGGCGAAGGGCGTGGAGGTTTTAACTTTTGATGATTTTGCTCCGGTAATGGATCCTTGGTCTCTCGGGGCGGTGGTGAAACTTGCAGAGATGAGTGGCCTGCGCTGGTTGGGCGATTCCGTGACGGGTGAGAGGGGCGATGACGCCACGGATGCGAAGTTATTAACGACTTTTCGTTCTGAGATATTTTGTCGCAAGGATGCTTTGCTGGGTGAATCAGTAACTATTCCCAAAAAGCCTGAAAGTGAATTCACCGTGCCGAATTTTCCCAAGCTAGATGCTTGGCGTTTGGTTTGTGCGCAGGAATGTTTGCCTCTGGTAGATTTAAAACTCAAATCATGCGTGTTTCCATTTTCCCAACTCAAAGTGCTGGCGGCGATAGATGGCAGTCGTTCGGTGATGGCTTTGTCTAGCTATGCGAAAGAGGTGTCACCCGAGTTGGATTTTGTGCCGTGGTTGAAGTATGTGGCGGAGAGAGGATTTTTCGTCTAACGTTTAATGATTGCCAGAATTCCAAATCATCGTGAAATAAACTCATATGTATCCACCAACTCCATCTTCGTATCGCAATAAGTTGATCTTGATTACAGCGGTGATCACGCTGGTGGTCACGTCGGTTGCATGGATTGGAATTGGTGCGACTGGGTACTGGATGGTATATCGTGAACCGCCGAGTTTTCAGATTGAGGTGGATTATCCAGAGGTAGTGGAGCTGGGTGAGGAGTTTGAAGTGAAAGTCTCGGTGGAGAACACAGGATCTGATGATGTTAGTTTAGCTAACGTGGATATTTACGATGAATTGATTGATGGTTTTGAAATAATCGATGTAACTCCAAAACCTAGTTCGACAGAAAGGTTATGGGGTTATCATTCCTATAACATAAACAAAAACCTCGCGCCGGGTAAGAGACACGAACTTATCTTTAAACTTAAAGCAAAAGAACTGGGATTTTGGTCAGGCGATATTGATGCCTGTAATACCATGCAAAACATGGTGACGCATTACACAGAGATCGAAGTGATTGATCCTCCAGCGGTGGAGGCACCGACTGAAGAGTAGAGGGTTTGTTCGACAGAAATGCCATTCCTATGCGGTAGGCAATGTTACGCTAAACGTTTCCTAATATGAAAAATCACAAAGTCTTATCTATTCTCATTTTATTCGGCGTCTTAGCTTCAGGCTTCACTCAAGCTGAGGTAACGGAGAAAATCATCGAACAGAAAAGGAAGGATTATCACGCTAATCTAACAGCACTTGATGAGTATCGGAAAAAGCAGGCGGAGCGCTATCGTGTTGCGGATGCGACTTCGAAGGCGGTGATTCTCGCCGAAACGAGAAGTATCTAGAGACTAAACTACTTCACGATATATTTCCTGCCTGGTATGGAACGGATTGGGCGTTTCATGGAACGACTACCAAACCTGGAGAAGGAGCTATCGCTTGCGGCTATTTTATTTCGACATGTCTGTTGCATGCTGGGTTCAAAGTTGAACGCATTAAGCTCGCGCAGCAGGTATCCCAAACGATTATCGAGACTTTTTTGGCAAAGGCGGATCGGGATATTCTCGCAGGTGGTAAATCAATGAAAGCAGTCCGTGAATATTTACGGAAAGAAGGAGATGGAATCTACATCGTCGGCTTGGACTCGCATGTGGGTTTTATATCGGTATCGGGCGAGGACATGGCGTTTATCCATTCTTCGTATTACGAGCCGGAGTCATTTGTGAAATCCGAGAAAATCGATTCTAAAAGCCCGCTCAGCGATTCGCAGTATCGTGTCTTCGGAAAAATTCTCTCAGACGAGATGATGGTGGGTTGGCTGACGGAGCGGAAATATTCTGTGAAATAATATCATGAATTTGGTAGGGTCGTTTTGATAAAACGATCGCCTGCTTGCGCACCGATAAATATATGAAGAAACGCTCTAATATCGCTCCGGTCGTTTTATCAAAACGACCGTACCAATCACGCAGGAAAAAGACTAACTACACATCGCCTTCTCGTGCAGCGCTTTCATATCCGCAGGTGGGATAGGAGTTGGATCTGGGTATTCAAAGATCTCACCCTCGAAGTTACGGAGAGTGACTTTGTTTGAACTACTATCGACGACGTAGTTCGGGTTGATGGGGATTTTCCCGCCGCCGCCAGGGCCATCGACGACGAATTGTGGGACGGCGTATCCGGTGGTGTGGCCGCGGAGTTTTTCGATGATGTTCACGCCTTCGGCAACGGAGGTGCGGAGGTGCGAAGAACCGGTGATGAGGTCGCACTGATAGAGATAGTAAGGGCGGACGCGGGTCATCAACAGTTTGTGGACCAGGGCTTTTTGGATTTCCGGGGAATCGTTCACGCCACGAAGAAGAACCGATTGGTTGCCGAGCGGGATGCCGGCTTCTGCGAGGCGGATGAGGCCGTCGCGGACTTCGGTGGTGAGTTCTTTCGGATGATTGGAATGGATGGAGATGAAAAGCGGATGGTGCTTTTTCAACATGTCGCAAAGTTCCGGTGTGATGCGTTGGGGAAGGAAAATCGGGATGCGGGAACCGATACGAAGAAACTGGATGTGCGGGATCGCGCGGAGGCGGGTGAGAATTTTATCGAGTTTCGCATCGGAAAACAAAAGCGGATCTCCGCCGGAAAGCAGGACATCGCGCACTTCCGTATGTTTTTCTAAATACTGGAAGGCGGCCTCCCATTGGGTTTCGAGGTGTTGCTCGCCGACACCGGAGACGACGCGTGAGCGGGTGCAGTAGCGGCAGTAGGATGCGCAGCGATCGGTGACGAGAAACAACACGCGATCTGGATAGCGATGCACTAGACCGGGGACGGGCATGTGAGAATCTTCACCACAGGGATCTGCGAGTTCTTCGGGGGCGGTCCATGCTTCTTCGATGCGCGGAATGACTTGCCGACGGATCGGGCAGTCCGGATCGTTTTTATCGATTAAATTGAAAAAGTGCGGGGTGATCGACATCGCGAGTTTGTGACCTGCGAGCAGTACTCCAGCGCGTTCTTCATCGGTGAGTTTGATGAGAGCTTCGAGCTCCGCTAGCGAATCGATGCGGTTGCGGAGTTGCCATTTGGGATCGTTCCAATCCTTCGCCTCGCAATCCGGCCAGTATCCGGGAGCGTGGGAAGTGAAGGTGGTATCGGGTTCGCTTGGGGAAATCATCGCGTATAGTTGGGTGCAATGGGTCGGGCAGGATGCAGAAAGGGTCAAGTGGGGATTTTCGGATAATTACTCTAAGGGGTTCCAGACTTTGTTAAAACCCAGATTTTTGAAGTCTTTGATGTTGGAGGTGGCGAATTCTGTAACGCCGTGATGTAGGAGGGTTAGAGCGAGACGGGTATCGATGATGCGCCGATATGCAAATTGGTGTTTTTCGGCGTGAGTCCAGACTTCTTTCATGATGGGTGCCGATTCAATCAGCATCCAGGAGCGATTGTTTCGATAGGACTGGCAGATGGACGCGGCGCTGTTAGCAGAGAGTGGTTTTGAGAAAATTTTCTCGTTTCGGAGTTTGAGATACAATTCAACCAGAACCAGTTCGCAGATCGCTACATCCTTGCGCGCTGCAAGAGAACGGAGAAATGCGATGGCAGATGCATGATGCGGTGAAGTCGTATTTGCGGCGTGAACTGCTATGTTGGTGTCGAAGCTGATCATAATGGTTCAGTCGTGACAGAGGCTGCTCCACTCGGATTCTGGGGCGAGAGTCTCGCCAAGGTCGAAAGCTTGAGGTGGTTCCCATTGGTCAGGACGTTGTCTACCAGGTGGGTGGTGGACAATGATTTCTTCTAGGCCCCTGCGCACAACTTCCGCGAAGCTCATTTCATTCTCCGTAGCGATGCGTTTTGCTTCCCGATAGAGTGCGTCGGGGATTTGGACTTGCGTTTTTACCATGATGGCAATTTGCCAGCATTAAAGGTTTTGTCAATGCAGGGATGTTAAAATTTATAAACAAGAGGAGTCATCGAGAAAGCCTACGAATAAGTTCGATCACCCGTCCGGTTGAGGCGGCGAGGGTGGGGGCGAAGGGGATTTTTTCGTCGGCTTCGTCGGGTAAAAGCATGGGGCGGGTGGCGATGCGGATGGCGGGGAGGTTCATTTCGGTCAGGGTGGATGCGATGTCGAAATCGTCCCCGAGGCAGACGATTTCCGCGCCGAGGATTTTTCCAAGATCTTCGAAATCGACGTTGGGTAATGCGGTGGTGTCGCGTGAGGAGAGAATGATGGATTCTGCATCACCCATCGCCTCGATGCAGAGAATGGTGCGGGGTTTGGTTTCGGCTTGGATGAGTTGAGAAACGAGGGTAGCGGTTTCAAGGATGGGGGCGTCATCTTCATTGGCGTGGGGGATGAAGAGGAAATGGATGGATTGGGCGGGTGAGTGATCGGCCAAAGCCTGCGCGGCAGCTAGAGTGGCGACGAGGCCGGTGGCGTTTTTTTCCGCGCCGCGTGAGCTGTTAGGTGAATCGTAGGAAGTGATGATCCAAAGTGGCGGGATGTCTTTTTTGAGAGAGGGGATGGTGACTTTCAGGATGGGGAAATCAGAAGGACTTTTGATCGTGGCTACATCGTAACCGGTGTTCGATGGGCCGAGCGTGCCTTCGATCATCGAGGCGGTGGCGGAGAGTTGAGCGGGTTTGGAGGTGTTGCGCTCGCCGATCACGGTGATGATTTTTTTCAAATCATCCGCGATGGATTCCGCTGATACGCTTTTTGCGAAACGCTTTTCGGCCTCTATTTTTTCAGTCTCCTCGCTTTTGAAATATTGCATCAAGGCGAAAGCTCCGGATGCGATCAGCCACATCGGAAGAAGCACAAGCAACCACGGAAGGATTCGGGATTTTCTTTTTTCCTCCATGATCTGTTAGGATTCGTTTGGCTTATCCGGGGTTTCGGAAATGGTTGCCTTGGCTTCGGAATTCGCTTCTTCGGTTTCGGAAAAATCCTCGATCCCTTTTCTTAAGCGCTGGGAAATCAAAGGTCTGAAAAAACCATAAATCAGGTATGCGCTAAAAAGAACGACCGGCATGATGTATCGGAAGTGAATGGTCAGGCTGACCAAAATTACCGCCCCAACGATAGCGGTGAAGCTGCCGCGGGTTTTCCAATCGACCGATTTGAAAGAAGGATAGCGGACATCGCTGATCATCAACCAGGACAAGCCGAGCATGACGCCAGCGAGCACGTATTTCCAGACGCCGACCTCATGGTCGTTTTTATAAAGGTCGATGATGAGGAATGTTAGAGAGGCGATGAAGCCTGCGGCCATGGGAATGGGAATGCCGCGAAAATCGTTTTTATCGCCGGGTTTTTTCGGCAATGAGGCGAGGCAGTTGAAGCGGGCGAGTCGCATCGCGCCGCAGATGAGGTAAATGAGAGCGATGGACCAACCGATATTTCCGAGAGGGAAAAGCACCGCGCGGGAAAGCAGCATCGCGGGAGCCATACCGAAGGAGATGATATCGGCTAACGAATCAAACTCCTGGCCGAAAGGGGATTCTTGTCCACCGAGTCTGGCGAGACGACCGTCGAGCAGATCAAACAAACACGAACCGAAAATGAGCAGGATGGCATATTGGTAGTAGTGGCGGGAGATTTCATAATATTCTTTGGCGGCGATGACTCCGTCACCCGTTGCTTTCTGGACTTCGATTTGTCCTTTCAGAATCATCAGCACAGCGAAGAAACCGCACGCAAGATTGCAGGCAGTCATGAGGTTCGGGAGGAAGTAAATCTTCGGCTCATCTGGATCGCGTGGGCGGGACATGGGGGGAGCATGTACTGCAATCGGGTCGCGCTCAACCTAGAAGAATGAGTATGTAGGTAGGAAAAAATCCCTTTAATGCACCGGCCCGACCGAGAGAGGTCGTCAAATGACCATCGAATTTGGCTCGGAGCTGGATCGAGAAGAGCGAAATACGGTTCGGATCCTAGTTCATCAGTGAAAGTGCTAGAAATATAATCGGTTTAAAAACGCAGTGACTAGTTATGAAGGGGTCTGCGAAGTAACTCAATTGACTGGACGCCAGCGAATGCAGCGATCAAAAACCGGATCCACCATACTTAAAATATGCCTCATCCTGTATTCCACGCCTCACTCGTCTTATCGATCATTGCCTGTTTCTGGCCTCAGATTTCAACAGCTCAATCGCGCTCACTTCCTACAGACCGGACTCGCGTGCAGGTTGTTAGTATACCCGATGCCTATGATGCAAAATCACCTGCACTTAAAGTGCTCCGAACCGATGCCAACTCGCCGCTTCGCGCAGGCACCGCGTGGATATGGGAGAAAGATCGCAAGGAAGAACCAGAATCTTACTACGCCTCGATGCAATCCAAAGGGTTGAATGCTGTGCGCATGATCCTATTCGATACCTGGGAGATAGAGGCTTACGAACCTTCTGCTACTTTCACGCCAACCGATTGGAACGATCCTATCTACCGCAAACGCCAACTCGCGAGAATGGAACGCGCTGTGAACTATGCTTCAGCCCATGGCATGTATGTCATCATTAACTCTCATAACAAAATACCAAATTACAACGCTACTTATAATGACGCACTTTGGACACACGTCGCACCTTACTTCGCTGGCCGCACTCACGTCCTTTATGAAGCTGCAAACGAACCGATGGATGGCATCGGCAACAACGGCAGCATGACCGCTAATGCCTCGGACAAACCCGCAGACTCGCCGCGGATAAAAGCTCTCAAAACCACTTACAACATCATTCGCAAAGCGGCACCTAACACACACATCATGATCTTGACGCCATCAGGCATTAACGATTACGCGACTGGCACGGGACTCGGTAACCTTGCTGCCGCCTTTGCTGCTATGCCCGGTAATGTGGATTGGACGAAAACTTCCGTCGCTTATCACCTCTACAATAATGATAGTGCCTATGGAGCTGCAACAAAGGCAGCAAACCTTCGCAATCTTCACTCACGGTTTCCCGCATGGCCATCTGAAAATAATTTTCCATCGTCGGTCACAAGCGATACTCTCGGCATCACCGATAACGGGCGTTCTGCTCAGTTCGACGACGACATCTACGTCAACCAGACTTGTGAGCGACTTGGGCTCGGCTGGAGTATGTGGAACATCAATGGCCAAATTCAACTAGACCGCAATTGGCCAACGATGATTGCCGATGCGAAAGCCAAAGCTTGGACGTGGAAAGCCGATGTCCTGCCGAACCGCTCCATTCGAAAGCCGATTTCAAAGCCCAATGGTAAAAGGTGAATACTTAATGAATAGCGGGGCTGACCCCAAAAGCCCCCCCAAAAGGATGATTGCTTAGGGTTAGTTCGTATGCAGTAATGCAATTAATTTTCCAGCAAATCATATTCCAGCTTTAATTCCAGTATGTTCAAAGTCCGTCACTCCGTTCCTGGCACATCTCCCGCCGCATTGGTTCCTCGCACCAATGGTGAAAAGGTCGGCGCTCCGAAGATACATCTCATCAAGTATGACAAGGATCACCTCGAAGAACATGAAGTCACCGACATCGCCGAACTTAGCAAACACCTCGACAAGCGCGGAGTGACGTGGATCAACATCGATGGCTTGAGTGATTTGGAAGCCCTCAAGACCCTGGGAGCGCAATTTGATCTTCATCCTCTCGCACTTGAGGATATTTGGAACACGGGCCAGCGTCCGAAGACCGAAAGCTTTCCTGAGTATATCTTCATCGTCGCGCAAATGGTCTATCAGAACGCTGATGCGGAAATTTGTGGCGAACAGGTCAGTATGTTTTTAGGTAAGAATTTTCTCATCACCGTTCAGGAAGAGGCTGAGTATGATGTTTTTGATCCCGTACGCGAACGGATACGGAGCGGTCATGGCATGATGCGGATCTCCAAGGCGGATTATCTCGCCTATGCTTTGCTGGATACGATCATCGACCACTACTACCCCGTGCTAGAGGAAATTGGCACCGCCATCGAGGAACTTGAGGAAAAATTGTTAGAAAAACCATCCCGCGAAATGGTGGTGACACTGCATGAATACAAGCGCAATCTCACCCAAGTTCGCCGTTTCGTCTGGCCACTGCGGGATGTCATCAACTCGCTGCTCCACGATTCCTCAGGATTCATATCGAATCAGCCCAAGGTCTTCCTGCGCGATTGCTACGACCACACCGTGCAACTGATGGACTTGGTTGAAAGTTACAAAGAGCTCACCACGGGACTCATGGAGCTCTATCACTCCAGCGTTGCCCTTCGCACGAACGATATCATGCGGGTGCTCACCGTTATTACCTCCATTTTCATTCCCCTGACTTTCATTGTCGGTGTTTACGGAATGAATTTCTCTCCCACCAGTCCCTCGGGGGCAAAACTTCCTCTCAACATGCCTGAACTCTATTCGCCATATGGATATATTGGTCTGATGGTCATCATGGCAGTTATCGCTGTGGTTCAGTTGATTATCTTCAAGAGGATGAAATGGCTTTGAAGCCGTGAGCGATCAAGTTAGGGAAAAGAAAACCGCGAATGGACGCGAATGGACGCGAATGGACGCGAATGGACGCGAATGGACGCGAATGGACGCGAATGGACGCGAATGGACGCGAATGGACGCGAATGGACGCGAATGGACGCGAATGGACGCGAATGGACGCGAA